>JAIOIW010000047.1 GCA_019912385.1 Notoacmeibacter sp.
ACCGCGATCATGAGACGCCAAAAAATTGCGCCGCGGCGGGGGGTGTAACTCCGGTCGGGCTACGCCCTCCCTTCGTCACACCCCCCGCCGCCGAGTCTCATCCTGATTGACGCTGAGTCTCACCTTGATTGTCGCTGCGCACGAAGCAAACATTTGGAAGGTCAGCAAATGAATATTGAGAGCTATGCCGGCGTGCGCGCTGTGCTCAATGACAAAGGCTATCCAGCACTTCCGGTGCTGCCTGGCGAAAAGGTGCCGGGCGAATACGTTGGAGGAAGATGGCGGCGCATGATGCGCTGGCAGCACTTTTGTGAAACACCGCCACCTCCTACCGCTCATTTGCTTTGGGATAATATGCCGGGCGCCGGAACATGCGTGCCGCTTGGCGGTGCATGCTTCACCAATACCATGTGGCACGGCGCTAGCCAGCTTGTCGCGGTCGACCTTGATCATGATGTGCAAGGGATACACGCGGACATTCTGCGGGCAATTCCGGAAAGCCCTTGCGCCAAGCGCGGGGCAAAGGGGCAGACTCTTTTCTATATGGCACCGGCAAGCTTGCCTGGGCGGAATTTCCGGGTTGATACCGACGACGGCAGCGTCGGCGTTTTGGATTTTCTGGCATCCGGCAAGCAGACGGTCATTCCGCCGACGATTCACCCTGGAACCGGAGAACCGTACGTTTGGCTTGGCACCCCACTGTGGGAAATTCACCCTGCTCACCTTCCAGAACTCGATGCCGATGTAGTTGACCGCTTGGCGCGCATCCTACGGGCCGTTGGTTACAAGCCGTCGTTGGAGCGAGCGACGGGCCGTGTTGATGCCAGAAGCAGCTCATACCGGGCGATCAATGACGCTGCGCTCGTCAGCCTACGTACCTGGGTTCCAGCGCTTGGTATCCCGGTGCGGCGATCCGGCGATGGCTATAGAGCGAGGGCGGTTTGGCGCGGTGGAGATGACTTCAATATAGGGATTCACCGCAACGGCATTCGTGACTTTGCCCGCGACAAAGCAATGACACCGCTCGACCTGATCATGACCGCTCGCAGTTGTAACCTAAGATTGGCCAAGGAATTCGTGCTCCAGCACGCGAACTAACGGGGACTTCCACACATGACGATTTTGATTTGCTGTCAATCGGCACCAAGTGCCGATGACCGCTCGATCTTGCACGACCTTTTTGGCCACGGTTCAGTTGCCGTGATCGATAAGCCCGATACGAGAGACATAGACCCGAGACCGGACAGGGTGCTGATCCTTCCGAGTGGCGGTGCAGGCGAACATTGGGAGGCTGCGACGGCGCTGTTCTTCATGCGGCGCGGTATCCACACCCGCAGACTCGTGACGGCCATCACCGCGCTCAAGGATGGCGGGATTGCTGATTTCTGGAAGCATGACAGCGGACACACAGCGGTACCGCAATTGCCACTTGGGGCTATGTTCGCAGAGGGCGACTACGTTTGGCAATATGTCGAGCAGAAGGATGCGTCAGGCGGTATTGCGCGCGTTAAGCAATGCCTGTTCACCGCGTTGCAGCTGAACCGGTTCGGATACAATAACGGCGGATCGCTTTTTGAGTGCCATTTCGAGGCCGGAAAAATGGGTGGGCGCAAAACGATCAGCTTCACCCGCGCCGATCTTTCTGGCGGGCGGCCGTGGAGCGAATTTCAAGCGCGGCTCATGAATGCAGGGTTCGAGATTTTTGGTTCATCCGGCGTGGCAAACCGCATGATTGACCAGTGGATAAAGGAGCAGATCGAGGACTTCAATAGTTTCAGCCTGATCGACCGCATTGGTTGGAACGATGACTTCACGCGTTTCGCCTTTGATAATGTCGTTCTGACATCAAGTGGGGCTGTCGATGCAATTTGCGGGACCGGCGTGAAGCCGGCCGCCATGGCAATAACTGGCACGCTCGAGGGGTGGAAGGCTCAGGTGGGCTCTATTCTTGAGCGCAACACGGTCGGCCTAATCGCGCTCGGCACTGCGCTAGCTGCACCGATGACAGCGGCGTTCGGAATGCACAATGTGTGCATCCACCTTGAGGGTGCTCCAGGCGGTGGCAAAACGGTCATGATGAACGCTGCCCTATCCGCGTGGTACAGGCCAACAAACGGTGAAACCGGATGCGCTCAGCCTTGGGATGGCACCATCGTAGGGCACATGAACATCATGAAATCGATCAACGGCCTGCCCTATGGCCTTGACGAGATGACTAAGGTCGCCAAGACGACTTCACGCTCCACAGTCCGCATAACGGATATGACATATGCAATCGGCAATGGCACGAGCGTGCCGAAGGGGCGCAGTGCGACTGAAAACGTCGAACAGCACCAATTCCGGTTGTCCGCCATATCAACCGGCGAGTTCTCAGTGTCGGCCTCCGCTGAAATGCAAGGGACACCATTGACCAGCGGCGGCGACGCACGCCTGCTCAACCTATTCGCAGATGAGCGGGAACACCGGGTGTTTGATGATCCGGCACCACACACGACGTTCCACGATGCGGGGCGCGCTATGATGCTTGCCACAAAGCGGGAGAACGGCACCGCTGGCGCACGTTTGGTCGAGCACATGTTGGCGGACATGGAAGCTGCAGAAACGCGCTTCACGGTAGCTAGAAACACTTTTACCGCCAGGTTCTCGGATGGCGAAAGCGACGATGTGAGACGCCAGGTCGAACGGCACTGGTCCAGCATCTACGGCGCACTTCTACTGGCGCATGATGCCGGGGTGATTGACAAGGATGAGGACGCCATCATGACTATGCTGGCAGCGGAAGTCGAACGGTGGAAATGCAGCCTGGGAGATGTGCGGCAGTTCGGCAGAGACACGGCGAACGCCATGGAAGGCATTGCTGAGGTGTTCCGGGCCGAGAAGGATGTGACTATCCTGCCGGTGATTCCGCATGGCGAAAAACTGGAACTGGTGGTCGAACAAGCGCCGCGTCAGTCGGTAAAGGGATATTACTCAAAACGCAATGATTTGGCGGAGTGGTCAAAGTACAGCTACCTATCAGGCGGCCGTGGCGATGATGTGATCCTGTTTGTTCCGACAGGTTTCAAGGATGACCGTGTGCCGGGCGGCGGCAAGGCACTGCAATTGGCGGCGCAAAAGACCGGAAGTCTTGTTGAGATAGCTGATGAAGCAAAAGGCAACCCCCGCCTCCGCGTGAATAGCACACGAAGTCGGTATGTTGTGCTTGCATTGGCGGCGTGATCTTGGCCAAGGGGGACAGCTTGGGACAGGCGAAAAAACTGCACTGGCCCAAGCCATACCCGCCATAAGTCGTTATTATTGTTATCTTATTATCTAAGATATAGTAGGTCGGGACAGTTGGGACAGGTTTCTGTATAGGTGTGTTATGTGCTCGCAACTGGGGCAATCGCAAGATAGATAAACACCTGAATGCAGGAATGCTGTCCCAATTGTCCTAAGTGGAAATTACGTTTTTACATCAATATGATAAACAGGGTCGCTAACATGTCCCTTAAGTATTAATCCTGTCCCAAGATCATGATGAAGGGTGTATTGTAGTGCGGCGTCCAACCTGGCCGCAGCCGCCTTCTCGGTATGCGTCGCCGGGGACCGCGAAGTACTAGCGGACAAATTGGAGTTGAGATGATGATCAAACCCAACATGTAGATACGCAGCGACACCTGCATTTGGTGTCGAACTGTTTGAAAGGCCTGTAGGTAAAAAAGGTACGACAGACCCACCCCCGCCAAAAGCGGGTAACGCAGCCCCCCGTAATCTCACAACTTATCAGTTTTTTTGATGTATCCTGTCCCCTGGGACCATTGTGTTTTAGCGTACAAAATCGGTTCTGATGCAAGTCCGATGACATTCGGCTCACTCATACAGCATCAATCAGTCGAGCTTCGAACGGGTCATTCAGCTAGAGGCCGTCCAACGTCCGCTTCGGGGCCGGAAGGAGACCGGCCGCTTTTCTGAACCCAATCCGGAATAGCTGCCGTTGAGGCGCATTCCCCTCAGACCGCTCCCGACCCCGTTGTCGCCATTCAGGCCGCTTAACTTGTCGCCCGAAACCTGCCGTTAATTCTGTAGTATTGGCCAGACGGTGGTCGTAGCCAGATAGGCAAGTTGAATTTGATAAGCCTCAGAAACGGGCCAGTATGAGGCTGGTGCCAGTTGCATTAAAACCAGTCACTCTGGACCGGAGCGGCCAAGCGTTACAGGCAGAACTGGAAATCGAGCTGCATGCCCAGCAATGATCGCTAGGTTTATTCCGAAAATGGTGGGAACTTGTCGCAAAAGTCATCCGGTGCAAAAATTTCAGCGGCTTCTCCTCTATTTTCATCATAAGACATCGACTAACTTGAATTGAAAGGGGGGAGTATGGCATTGAAATCGCGCCGCAAAGGCACGTTCTTAACAGCTTACAAGCTCGAAGATCGCGACCTCCAGAGAGCGGATCGGAAATCAGGACGACCTTCGCTAACGCTTGGTATCGATGAGAGCGGAAATCATGTTCTCGTCAAGGCGTGGCCACGTGCGACCGGCGAAGGACAAGAAGAGCTTCGTGAACTTTGGCAGCATGAAGTGCGTCACCTTTACCGCTTAGGGGGATATCCTGGGGCGTCGACGTCGATCGCGACGCTGCAGCAAGCTGGCTTCGACGATTCCGGCTTCTATCTCGTGCTTGATCTCGGCCAACGCCAACCGCTGGCGACGCTTCTCCAGCATCGGCAAGCGAACCATTGGCTACAAAATCCGCGCATCACCCGCAATCGGTTGTTGCTCTGGCAAAATCTGTCGCAGATCGCGGCCGCCCTTGAGATACTCCACGATCAAGGGCTTCTGCATCGCAATATCGACCAGTGGTCGATATTGGCGTCTGGTGGAAGCGAACCTGATTTTCAGCTCACTGGTTTCGAGTGGTCACTGAGGCTTGCAGGCGCGGCGAACGCCCCCAGCGCAACACGCACAAGGACCGGCGCGCCGGCGTCGTTTGTAGAGGACTGGCGAGCATTCGGCGATTTGGCTGCCGGATTATTGGGAGCCGACCTGAAGCGGGTCATTGACCTTCGGATCATCCCCTCAGATGTAGCGGATCACCTGTCCTCTGCTGAAGTCAGGCTTCTGCGACAGCTCATCCGAATCGAGCGGCTGGACCGGCTCGACGGCGAGATCGTTCGTTTGCGAATTCAAGACATCCTCCGCGACCTTGGCGCCAGCGCTGCAGGCCGGGAAGCGAAATTTCATCTCGTTTTCCGTTTCGCCGGAGCCTTTGCGCAGCGTATTCGCGAGGCTTCTGGTAAAGACGTCGAAGTCGACGATGTCGAAGCCATGCTTGCATTTGTTCGCGCCGATCTCGGCGACACGCCGCTTCTGCTTGCGATAAAGAACGAAGCACAGCCGTTCAGATTGACGCTCGCTGGCACACTGCTCACCTATTCGCTGTCGCAATACATCCAAAAGCCGGGCATGCCCGGAACGTGGGAGATGGCGTATTGTGAGCGGGCAGAGGCCACCGAAGCAGCCGCGGTTAACATTCTGGGACAGGTGCAGCTTGATGCCCGCTCGCTCGAGATCATGGACCAGCGGGACGCAGTCACAAGATTTCCGAGGCTACGCGGGAAACTATCAAGCTGGGAGCAATTACGGCGCGAGCTTGACGAGGAACAAGCCGAGCCTGATAGGGCGAAGCGGGTTCACCAGGCGTTGGCGCTCACTCAATTCCTTGAGGCGCTCTACGCAGCAGCCGACGTCTATCCTGTCGACATAAGGCAGGTGGTCGACGCCCATGGCTCTGCGAGCGCGGACGGCGAGGAAGTTTGCGTCGCCATGGTGCCCCGCCAGGATTCGGAGCGCGACGCGCTTTCGATCGCGCTCGGGCTTCGACCGCCGGCCAAGCGGTTCGAGGAAGTGATGATGGGCGATGCACGCATTGAGGATTGGGTGCTGACCGAAGCGCGCCAGGTCGGCGACCGCGAAATTTCCGACACGTCGTGGAAGTTCAGCCGCAGGGATCAGCAAGGTGCGTCGCAACCGACCTATATCTTTGTCGGCGCCGAAAGGCCGACCAACTTTCGCGACGCGGCGCTTGTGCCGGCAGATTTCGTGGGCCGCGACATCCAGCTGCGGCGCCGCCTCAGGGCGCTGAGGGCGCTCGCGGACCATTCCGAACTACTTCGCATGCTCGATGACCCCCGGTCGAGGATCCTCGATTCACATGAAGTGGCGAAGTCGGACGAGCGTTTTACAGCGCTCGACGAATCGAAACGTGCCGCGCTCGGCGCGATTATATCGACTATTCCCCTGTTTTTGGTCCAGGGCCCGCCTGGAGTCGGAAAGACCCGGTTGGTGAGAGACCTAGTCCTCGACACGCTCGCCGACAACAGTTCAGCGCGCCTGCTCTTGACTGCCCAAAGTAACGCTGCGGTCAATCATCTCATGGATGAACTTGCCGAGGCGCTCAAAGGGCATCCCCGCGAGCCCGTCATCGTGCGCAGTCAATCCAAGGACAACAAGGATGATGCCGGCGATTTCGAGGTCGTCCGCCAGACCGAGTCGCTGATTGCCAAGCTCGCCGCAAGTCCGCTCGTCGCCGAAGCGCCCCAACGACTTCGCCAGCAGCTCGGCGATCTTCAAGCGATCATAGCAACCAAACCCAAAGAAGAACGATCGAGCGCTACCCAAGGCCGCCAGGCCATGGAGGCGTTGCTCGTTCGGGGCGCGAACCTGCTTTTTGCAACCACCAACTCGCCAGAGCTGGAGCGCCTTCTCGACGAGCACGGCCAATTCGACTGGGTCATGGTTGAGGAGGCAGGAAAAGCGACAGGAGGTGAGCTACTTGCGCCTCTTCTGCTGTCCTATCGGCGCTTGATGATTGGCGACCACAAACAGCTTGCGCCTTTCGGTTCGGAGCGCATCGTGCAACTGCTAGAAAATCCGCAAGCCGTCGCGAAGGCTCTCGAAGCCGGCGCCGAATTCATTGGCCGGACGCTTCGCGATATGTCGACCGACGAGGTTCTGGACGAGGTCGACACCGATCAGAGTGATTTCCCCGCCCTTTGCACCTTGGCTCTTGCTCAGGTTCTGCTCTTCGAGCGGATGATCGAAGACGAGTTCAAGGTCCATAAGAACAAGCCCAAGGCCCGCAGGCTTGCTCAGCGACTGACGTTGCAGCATCGGATGCACCCGGCGCTGGCCGAGGTGGTGTCCCATAGCTTCTATGACAACGAGCTTAAAACGCATGAAGAGGCGGCGGCGCGGATCACGGGCGCACCGTCACCCGTATCCTCCAGCGACGGCAAGCGGCTCCCGAACGCCCCTCTCATCTTCATCGACATGCCATGGGTACAAGCGACCGTTGGGATGAAAGCGAGCGATGCCGAGCGCCGGCCAAGGTGGCACAATCCCGCCGAAGTTGAGGCAGTTCGGCAGATCCTATCGCTCCTTAGGGTTCGCCAGGGCCTGGAAAAGCCGCCGACGCTGGCAATCCTGTCGCCCTATAGCGAGCAGGTGCGCCGCCTGAAGGCGGCGTTCGATGACAACCGGGCGAGCTTTCCGACTATAGGCGACTTGTCACCGGCGATCGATGCCGATCGCTATTGCGGCACGGTCGATTCGTTTCAGGGAAACGAGGCCGACGTCGTTATCGTCTCTCTCGTCCGCAATAACCACCATGCATCACTTCGCGGGGCGCTCGGCTTTCTAAGTGACCCGCGCCGGATGAACGTCCTCCTCAGCCGAGCAAAGTCGAACCTGTACGTCATCGGTTCGCTAGAATTCGTGCGCTCGACGATCGCGTCGAATGCCGGCACCGAGGCTCTTCGGGAAGCCGCGTTCCTGGGCCGGTTCTTGGAGGCGCTGGAGACCCAACGGCAGCGCGGCAAAGCGGTGATCATCCCCCTCAAACGTCTGGTCGGTGGAAAATGAGTCTCATCCGCGTCGCAATTCCCGTCCTGCAGGGACGCCGCAAATTTCACTACGACAAAGGCCGACCGTGGAGCGTTTTGGAGCAGTTGCTTCTGTGGGAACTGGACCGCGGATCGACCTCCGTGCATGCGCTTAGAGAGCGGGCGTGTATCCCGGAGCGAGTCATCATCGAGGCGCTGATCCGGCTCATGCGCGCGGGCTGGGTCGAGATGATGCAGTCGGCAACCGCCGTGCAGTTCCAGATCACGCCGGAAGGCCGCATTGTGAAGGAGTACGATCAGTTGCCGACGGCCCCCCGGCGCCTGAGCCGAAACATGACGTTCGTAATTGACCAGATTACGGGGACGCTGTTCCGAAGCCGCGACCTCCCGTTTGTCCATGAGCATGTCGTCGTAAAAAGAGAAGAGCAAGGCGAGCCGATCGTGCGCATCGAGCGCCCCCCAAGACAGCTTGTCGAAGAGGTGCGTCCGCTCGTTGACGCGCTGTTCCAAGCTGACGAAAGGTTTGTTGGCATAGACCCCTATGGCAGTCGCCTCGCCACGCGCTGGGCCCTCGTTCCGGTGCGGGACGGACAGCCCGAAGGTATGAGTCCGCGCGCGCCTGCGCTGCTCATTGAGGAGATCAAGCGTGCGGCTGCAGTGCTGGCCCAGTCGGCGGGCGGCCAACAACGGACATACACACCGACGTCGCTTGTCGGATCCGAGAGCGCACAGGTCACTCCACCAATCCGCAAGGTCGCTTTCACGACGAACGACTTGATTGCTGGCGGTGCGGAGCACGAAACCGCACTTAAGGGAGCGATTCGCCGGGCGCGACACCGGCTTCTGATTCACTCGACCTTCGTGTCGGCCCAGCGCTTCGCCGCCTTGCTTCCAGAACTCCGTAAAGCAGTAGGTATGGGCGTCAAGGTGGATATCCTCTGGGGTCAAGACAAGAATGCAGACGAGCGTCGTTCGACGGCGAAGGTTGCACAACAACTGCGTGCCCAGCTTGAAGCCGAAGGGCTCGACGGATTGACGATCCACCCGTTTTCGACGGGATCACACGCCAAGATCGTGCTTGCCGACGACGGCACCCCTGACCGCGTGATCGCCTTGGTCGGATCCTGCAACTGGCTGTACAGCGGCTTCTCTAGCTTCGAAGTTTCGGTCCGCTTGCGCGACCACCAATTGGTCGCCGATGTCATTGATCAAGTCGCCGAGCTATCGCGGGGCGGAAACGGTCACTGGACCAATCTCACAAGCGACCTCGTCGCTCAGGCCGTCAACCTGCGAAGCCAGAGCTCGCAGAACGAAGGCAAGGCTGGCGTTTGCGTTCTCCTGGGATCAGATCATGCTGAGCTCGTGCGAGAGGCGAGAGACACTGCCGATAAGAGCCTTGTCATCGCCAGCCATCGGTTTGCGGGCGCGGCCAACAACCTGATCCTGGCACCGGTGTTCGCGGCCTCGAAACGTGCTTGCAATCTGGACGTGCGCCTTTTCTACGGCGAGGACAGTGGCGCGATCACGGCGATCGATATCGCACAGCTGACCAACGAAGCGGCTAAGGTTGGCGTTCGTATCCGGCCAGTTCATCGCCCGCGACTACATGCGAAGTTCCTTACCTGGGACGATGATGTGGCTGTCATAACCAGCCAGAACTGGCTTTCGGCTGACACGATGGACGACAGCCCGCGCCAGGAAATCGGCATTTGTATACGCTCCCCCGGTGTGGGGCGCATCCTCCTGGAAAGGTTTGAGGCAGCGACGGTCGCTGCGGGCGGCTAAGTCGTCTGATGTGATTTGTGTGTTTTACTTGGCGCCGTCGATTGGACGATTGTGTCCCCTTCGCCTAACTGCCACTTCGGCACCTGCGACTTAAGTCGAGAAAGACCGAAACGTGGGCACGTTGCCGTACAAGTGTGGCAGCAACCTGTGTGGCTGCTTTGTCGACTTCGGCGCCACAAGCGGACAGGCAGGAATCCACCCCATCTCGGTCACTGTTGGCATTGCGTGGGAACGGCAGCTTTCAGGATAGTGAAGCGCCGACTTGAATGACCGGAATGGGGGCGCGATGCGGACGTCGTTTGAGACGGCAACCAGCGACCGCAATGGGCCGAGGCTGTGTGGAAACTGGGGCTTGGAGTATACTCGTTTTCAACGAACGGAGGCGGGTATGTCAGGCTACATCAAGGGTGTCGACCGTGGACAGATCACGCTTTTTCCGGAGCGGTTAGAAGATTGGATCGGTGAGGATCATCCGGTTCGGGTGATCGATGCCTTTGTTGATGCGCTCGATCTTGCGGAGGCGGGGTTTGAGCGAACGGCACCGGCGCAGACCGGTCGCCCCGGGTATCATCCTGCGGTTCTTTTGAAGCTTTTCATCTACGGCTATCTGAATCGGGTTCCCTCAAGCCGTCGGCTTGAACGGGAAGCATTTCGCAATGTCGAAGTCATGTGGCTGACCGGAAGATTGGCGCCGGACCATAAAACCATTGCTGACTTCCGGAAAGATAACGGCCCGGCGATCCGTCATGCCTGCGTTCGGTTTGTGGAGCTGTGTCGCCAGATCGGCGTATTGACCGGGACGAGCGTGGCCATCGACGGCAGCAAGTTCAAGGCGGTCAATCACCGGGACCGGAACTTCACCGAGGGCAAGGTGAAATTGCGGATCAGCCATCTTGAAGACAGCGCCGCCCGGTATTTGGAAGAGATGGCCCGGGCCGACCGGCGCGAACAAACTGAAGCTACGATCACCAAGGTTGAGCGCCTCAAAGAGAAGCTGGCGCGTGTTCGCCAGGAGGTACGCCGACTGGAAGGGATTACGAGGCAGCTCAAGGATACGCCCGATGGTCAGATATCGCTGACCGATCCGGACGCACGTTCGATGGCCACCTATGGCAAGGGCACCGGGCTCGTGGGCTACAACGTGCAGACGGCGGTCGACACCGAGACGCATCTGATCGTCGCCCATGAGGTGACGAATGTCGGCAATGACAGGGCGCAGCTCGCTCCGATGGCGAAGGCGGCCAAGGCGACACTTGGTGCCGACCAACTCGATGTCGTCGCCGACCGCGGCTACTTCAGCGGCGCGGAACTTCTTGCCTGTCATGAGGATGGGATTACCGCGACCGTGCCGAGGCCTGAGACCTCCGGCAATCGGAAAAAGGGGATGTTCGTGAAGGCGGACTTTGTCTATGACGCCGCAACCGATACCTACACCTGCCCGGCCGGGAATGTGCTGTCCTACCGTTATTGCCGCGAAGAAGGCGGCCTGATGCACCGCCGCTACTGGCAGAATGATTGCCAGAATTGTCCTCTGAAAGCGCGATGCACGACCGGCAAGGAACGTCGCATCACCCGCTGGGAACACGAGCACCTCATCGAGGCCATGTATGTCCGCATGGACGACACGCCGGACCTGATGCGGACCCGTCGATGCACAGTCGAGCACCCCTTCGGTACGATCAAGGCCTGGATGGGCGCTACCCATTTCCAGATGCGCAGAATCCGACACGTCGCCACAGAAATGGCGCTCCACGTCCTCGCTTACAACATCAAACGCGTGATCAACATGATCGGTGTGCCGTCGCTACTGAAGGCAATCGGTGCCTGAGGGGACTTTTGACATCCGTTTGTCGGGAAAACTGCGAAATCGACACCTCTGAGATCGCAGGGCGCGCGCTCGGGTCGCCGAAAACAGAAAATCTCACCCACCTGCCGTCAGATATAATCGAAAGCCTACAAACCGCCGCAAAGGCAGCAGTTTCCACACAGCCTCGGCCGGTTGCGCCCTTTAAACAACGTGGCAGTCTCTTGCATGTCTGCGGCGGTCGAGCTTAATGTACTCCTCAGGCGCTTGGATTTTGCAAGAAATACATTTGGAACTGAGAACAATGCCAGCACTCGTTCAAGTCATTGTGGAGTATTAGACATTTTACAACCTCGCTCCGAGGGAGCCGGCCCAGCCAACGGCATTCGCAACTTGGTCGTGCTGTGCGACGGGACCGGCAACGAGCTCGGTCACGCGCTCATGGAGGACCAGCGCGATATCCGTATATCAAGCGTCCTCAAGGCCTTCCGAGTCGCCGAGAAACGAACAAACCAGCATGTTTGGTATTCACCGGGAGTCGGCACGATCGGGCGCAGCGACTGGCCGCACCGGATCCGGCAGAAAGTCGCCGAGTTCATCGGCCTTGCAACCGGCTACGGCCTCGACGACAACGTACTCGCCAGCTACCGCTTCCTAGTCGAGACCTGGCGACCAGGTGACCGCATATTCCTCCTGGGCTTCAGCCGAGGCGCGTGGACGGTCAGGGTCCTTGCCGGGATGCTCCATCTGATCGGATTGGTCCGCCCCGATCAGATGAATATGTGCGACAGCGCGCTTGAAACCTACAAGCGCGCCGCGGCCGAGAACAAGTTGCCGCTCGCCTGGCATTTCGCACGTGTTATCGGCGCGCGCTATCCGACTGTCCACTTCATGGGGTGCTGGGATACGGTCGCCTCGGTCATCGTGCCGCGGCCCGACCGCTTCTGGGTGCCGAGCCTAGAGGTTCTACCGTTCACCAAGACCAACCCCAGCGTCGCTACCTTTCGCCACGCGCTCGCGCTAGACGAGCGTCGGGCGATGTTCACCCCGGTCGAATGGGCGCAGCCGCAGCCGTTCGCGCCCAACCGGTTCCGTCCCGACGAGACGCGAGCGCAGGATATCGAGCAGCGCTGGTTTCCAGGCGTCCATTCGGATGTCGGCGGCGGATATCCCGAGAAAGAGAGCGGACTCTCGAAACTGGCGCTCGTTTGGCTACTCGACGAGTGTGGGAGAGCTGGGCTGAGGCTCAACATGCCCAATTACCGCCATCTCGTGCTCGGCGAGCCCAAGGTGGGCAGCGAGCACCGCTATCGACCGCCTGATCCCGCCGGAGTAATGCATCTATCGCTCAAGCATGCGTGGTGGCTCGTCGAGGCCTTCCCCAAGCGTGTAAGAAAACCGATGTGGCCGCGGCCGTCGCTGTTCGGGCTTTACCTACCGTTGGCGCAACCCCGCTGGGTCGATCCCACGCATGCACTCGATCCCTCGATCGCGGCGCGCATGGACCGGGTGCCCGGATATCGGCCCGTCAACCTCCCCGCGGGGCTGGAAGCATTTTCGGCACAGCCGCGACCGAACCCACCGATTGATCGAGGGTAAGCCATGCTCGACCAGCTACAGACAGTGCGCGGAGCGCATTTCTATCGCCGACGCAAACGCGTGACGAACAAGGCGGTCCAGGAACTGTTCATCCAGCTGCGGCGCGAGGCGCTTAACCCCGGGCAGGCGCTCTTTCGTATTGAGCGTGCTCGGCGCGCCGACGCTTGCTACTCGGCAATCTGTTTCGCCTACGACCGGCCGGTCTCGTTTCTAAACGACGCGATCCTTGACCGCGTCCACGGTTTCCTGCTGCTGGTCGAGCGCGGTGAAACCGTCGCCGTGTTTAAGGCGGGGCTCGATGTTCCGAGCGCGTTTAAGCGCGCCTACCTCGAACCGGTGGGTCGTGCCCGGGTCGAGCGCGCAATCGCCCGCAACGATGCGGTGTTCGAGAAGCTCAGTCTGCGCAACATGACGACCTCGCCATTCGCCCTGCGCTCGAAAATCCTTGAGGCCCGCGATCTCCAGAACGCGATCGCGACCTCGAGCGCGACACGGTTCATTCCTCAAAGTTACCGTGTGCGCCGCGAGGACGGGAGTTACTCGGCGACCGCCAGCACGGGGCGGATCACGGTGCGAGCCGATCGCGCATCGTGCCTCGAAGCCGTTGAATGGGCGCGCCAGATCGTCGCCCTTCTCGACGACGAGGACGGTGAGGCGTCGCCGTTCATTCGCACCTTCGCGCGGTCGATCGAGCTGTCGCAGCTACCGGCTCAGGTCCATCCTACCTATTTCGCGGTCGACGCGATGGGCCTGGCGGAGGCAATCTTCGAGGCCGACGAACCAGTCCGCTTGGTGAGGAAAACCGAGGCCGGATGGCAACAGCTAGACAAAGTCGAGGCCGAAGCGATCATCGCCGACCTCGACCGGACTTACGACATCGCGGTCGATGGCAACAATGTTTGGCTGGAATACGAAGGCGCCGACGCCGGCGCGCTACGGTTCAACAAGTCGCGGATCGCGCTGAGACGTCTCGAGATTCCAGCCATCGACGAGTTATTCGTCGAGCGGGCGGCCCATGCGGTCGGGACCGATCCAGACCGTGTGTCGCTCACACGCTATCTTGATACCGAGAACCTAATCACCGTTCTCTTCAACGATCTTGCGCTCGCCTACGTAAATGGATCTCTATTCCGCGACGATGCCATGGTCGGCGGTGGAGCAGAGTTCCTTCGGCACTTGCAATCGCGAGACGAGCTCCGCGCCGCGACCGACGAAAAGGGCAACTTCGTCAACGGCCAAGCCGCGTTCGATGCGGACTCGGTGTTTGGCATCATCGCTAATGATCTGGCGGCAGACGACATTCTCATCTGCGACGATCTCGGGGACGAATGGGCCGATTTCATCGGAGTCTCGTCGCAGACTTCGCCCGCCACAATTAATTTCTACCATGCCAAACATGGCGCCCGTTCTCTGAGCGCGTCGGCCTTTCACGAGGCCGTCGGTCAGGGGATCAAGAATCTGGGCCGTATATCGCTTTCCGGTGAACAGATGGCTGCGAAATACCCATTATGGGACGACGTCTATCGAAAAGATGGGGCCGAGACCGCGATCAGGCGCTACGTGCGCGGCGGCACGCGCGACCAAGTCGAGCAGGCGATCGCAGATACGGTCGGCGCGCCCGATGTAGTGCGGCGGGTTTTCATCGTGACATCCTCGCTCAGCCGCGCGGATGTCGCCGACGGCTTCGCAAGAGCTGCCGCCGGACAATCAATCCGCCCGCATTTTGTGCAACTGTATTGGCTGCTGATGGGCTTCTTTTCTGCATGCGCGGAGATCGGCGCCATTGGATACGTCGTTTGTCAGCCATAGGAAGCTGTACGCCATCCGGATTTCATTGGTCAGATTGGGGAGGGCGGCATGAGACCGTTGGGCCATGGTGCCAATCCGAACAAAGCGATCTCTCTTGGTCTCTTGGGAATACCTGCGGTGCTTGTATCTGCAAGAGACCGTGCACCTGCTCTTTCAATTCAAAGCTCCACTAGGAGGCGGGCGTTCGTGCGCTGCGTTCGCGGCGATCTTGTGGATTTCTTCTTTAGCGCCCGACGGGGTCTTTGCCTTTGATAAATGGCCTGGAAAGCTTAGCCAATGATCGGGCTTCAGGCAAAATATCGTTTATCAGGTCGATGTATTTTTGCCCGACAACGGATAGCGCTTCATTTATCTCGGCCTCATTCTTACCGGCTCGTGCCAGGTTTCTATGCTCCGCATTAATCTGAGATCGAAAGCCGCTGAGAATTTCAACCAACTTTTCTACGAGTTCATCAGAACGATTTTGAAGGTCTTCAGGCAAACTTGGCGCCGCGGCGTGTCCTGACCTGATGGCACGTATTAATGACGAGATTGGGTCGATTGCAGGTGCTTCCCTAGTACCGATGAAGGGTACGCCGAAAGCGTGATCGCAATCTTCACAATTGAGGAAGATAATCATACCCTCTCCTCCCCAATACCCTTCGGAAACCCCGACAACAATGCCTCGCCCTCCGCATTCCTCGCATTTCGAGAGAGAAGCTGACGGATCGTCCATCTTCAGAATAATTTGTACGCCGCCGAAATCGGCGACAAGCCGCCCCTTGTCGCCGCGGGTTCGGCTCTTTCCTATGCTTCTGGTTGGCAAATAATAGCGATGGACCACCGAATGACAGTTGCTGCACAAGTGCGATGTGTTGTCAGTGTGATTGGAGCCTCCTTCCGAAGTCGGGACAAGATGATGTAGAATTTCACTGCCCGGTTCTAGTTCTTCACCGAACCGTTTGCCGCACCGCCAGCAACGCTCGGCACTGCCTATATACTCCCAGTTTCGGCACCCCTTCCGATCTGTGCTTGATGATACTTCAGAAATATTATCCAGCAAAGTAGCCACAAAATCTGGTATACGCATGCCGTCTCTCCGAGCTTATTAAGCCTATGGCTAAGGTATCCTGCACTGCGGTCTCCGTGTACTTGGATCTTGATATGAGCCGCCCCGGAATTACCGAAGGCCCGTTAATACAAGCTACGCGGCTATTTCTAAAGATTCCAGAGCTGCGTAGAAGTTTACTTCGGCCTCTGCTAGCGTGACATTTCCGATGGGTTCCAGCAGACGGCGATTGTTGAACCGATCGACCCATTCGAGCGTCGCGTATTCCACAGAGCCGTAGCTGCGCCACGGACCACAGCGATGAATGACCTCGGCCTCGACGAGACCGTTGATCGTTTCGGCGAGGGCATTGTCATATGAGCTACCGACCCTGCCGACCGAAGGCTCGGTCCCGGCCTCGGCCAGTCGCTCTGGACTTACCCGGCAAAAGTGGAGGGACTTTCTGATAGCGCTGGACGCGACAGGAGGACCCGATGGGCAAACGCGAAAGACGGACATTTACGGAAGAGTCCAAGCAGGAAGCAGTGCGGTTGATAGAAACCAGCGGCCGCACGATTGGGCAGGTTGCCGACGATTTGGGGATCGGGTTATCGACGCTGACACGCTGGAAACGACGATACCGGGAAGCGGATCTGCTGGCCGGTCCGCATGAGGACACGGCGAAGGAACTGGCACGACTGCGCAAGGAGAATGAACTCCTTCGTCAGGAGCGCGAGATCCTGAAGCGGGCCGCAACTTTTTTCGCCAAGGAGGGAAGTCGATGAGATTCAAGCTCATCGATGAGGCGAAGAAGGAATTCCCCGTGCACCGCCTATGCACCGTTCTTGGCGTCAGCGAGAGCGGATATTTCGCCTGGAAGGGCCGTCCCGCCAGTCGCCGGCAAAATGAGGATCTCGTCTTGCTGGCGCATATCCGTTCGCAATTCGCCACGTCCAATGAGACCTATGGTGCGCCCCGCATGCATGTCGTGCTTAAGGAAGACGGTCTTGATGTCGGACGGCATCGCGTTGCCCGGCTGATGCGCGACATGGCTTAAAGGCTCTGCAGAAACGTCGCTACAAGAAGACGACCGACAGCAGTCATGGCGGTCCGGTCGCCGCCAATCTCCTTGACCAGGACTTCAATTGCGACGGCCCCGATCAGAAGTGGGGCGCCGACATCAGTTACATCTGGACGGCCGAGGGCTGGCTCTATCTGGCGATCGTGCTCGACCTTTATTCCCAGCGCATTATCGGCTGGGCGACGAGCGATCGGCTGAAGAAGGATCTGGCCCTCAATGCGCTGCGGCGCGCAATCGCCCTGCGACAACCGTCATCTCAAGAACGCGATCCGCGATGCTTTGCTGATGCGAGGCACCAGGGACTTTGGCGACCTCGTCTCCTACCGCGCCTTCATCGACGAGATCGTCAGCCGCCGCAATGCCGCACATGGCAAGCGTATCGATGCCGAGCGGCCACATCTGCAGGCTCTTCCCGATCGCCGTACCACCGACTTCGAAGAAGTCATCGTCACTGCCGCGGCCGACGAACTGACCGCCGGTAAACGAACATCAGCAGATCGAAGGAGGAGCAAACAAGTTAAGCCTTCTGCGCCTGGGTAAGGCTGGAGGCACGGTCACGGCAGGAGAACCCTCGCAACCACTATCAGTCGGATCTATCTCCGACGCTGGATTCTAGACCGAGGCAGCTCCGCGACGCATCAGGTCCGGCGGTATCCGACCCGCGTATCAGAGCATGATCAACCGTCGTTTTATTGACCGTGCCTCCTGCTTTGCCCAGGGGCAGCCATTTCGCCAGAGCGCTTGCAAAGGCAAGCGATCGATTCTTCATATCTGCAGCTTGAAACGGCGAACATGAGAGTGGATTGATTCCAATGGCGGGCGAGACAGACGCGCACCTTGTCCCTTCTTGTTCGCGGAGTAGTTGTCGACGATGACACCCCAGGGGGCACTCTGCGATGTGTCTGAATCGGAGTCGAGCTATGCCCCCGCGCTGATCTTTAGCGAAACGCGTTATTTTAGCTTGGTTGCTGGTTAATTTTAGGGCGCGCGATCAGCGCCGATCAAGACCTCAAAGTGTTTCTGAGCAGTCTCGCAAATTCATATAGTTACGGCCAGCGTGGATGCGTTCGCTATTTGACGCAGATTCACAAACGACCGACTGATGGGGCGATTGTTGACCTCCCCATATGGCCAGCCAATTTTCCTGGGAGCCCTGTGGTAGGGCAGGCAGCGCATCGTATATTTATTGCATATGCGATTATTGCAATCATATTGGTAATTTTCCTTTGCATCCGCTATTCGGCGTGGAAAATGGAACCGCTTCAAGCAATCACGACGTTCTGGAGAACGGGGAAGAACGATTGCGAGAGAGGGGCGGTTGATGAAAAGAATTCAAGTGACTCAGGAAGGGGTCGTCTTCTCGCTAGCGCTGATATTGGCTGTTGGCCTTGCCATCGGTCTCGGGAAGAAATTTTATGACATCAACAATCTTGTCACGCTAATCCGAAGCGTTGCGATCCTTGGCATGCTTGGCCTTGGGATGGGCGTTGTAATCATCGGTCGTGGCATAGACCTCGCCATGATCGCGACGATGGTGGTGTCGGTGTCGGTCGTGTTGGTCCTACCGCAAGCCTCATCCAATTTGCCCTTGGCGCTTCTTATAGGCCTAGTTTTCGTCCTTGGGATCGGTTTGCTGAGCGGCGTTTTGATCGCCTACGCAGAAATTCCTGCGATCTTTACAACATTGGCTATGGGATTGGTTGTCTATGGTGTTGGACGTAGCTTCTTTTTTAGAATCGATAATCTCAACGCGCCGCAAGGCTATTGGTGGTTCGACTTCCTAGGCCACGGGTCGATTTTGACTCTTCCCCTCGGCAATGGCCACGCGTTCGAATTGCCGGCGCCCATCGGTGCGTTTGCGATGCTTGGGCTCGTCCTGTTTTTCTTGCTGCGGTGGACCAGGTTCGGCCGGTTCGTCTACGCTGCCGGCGACAACCCGTTGGCAGCCCGGATTACGGGAACACCGACCCGTCTCGTCCTGGTGGCGCAATATGTCATCAGCAGCGTTGTCGCTTATCTCGCTGGGATCGTTATGGCGGCGGCATCCTACGGGATGAATACGCGAATTTACAATTCCACGATGATCTACGACGTCCTGCTGATCGTTGTTCTTGGCGGTATCGGTCTGAGCGGTGGGCGCGGCGGCATCCGAAATGTGCTGGTTGGCACGCTTCTTGTGGGCGTTCTCCTCAACGGCATGACCATTCTCGACGTGCCGTACACTCAGCAGAACCTCATCAAGAGCATCATTCTTCTCGGCGCGCTGGTGATCGACAGCCTGATCAACCCGCGCGACGAGCAGACGACGCAGCAAGGAGACGTATAGGCGTCCGCCTTGTGGGAAACGCGCTGGAAGCATGAACGAAGCAAACTACGAAAAGGGAGAGTAGCAATGAAATTTACCAGGATATTGTCGGCCGTAGTCTCAATGGGAGTGATGCTGGGAGCCACGGTATGGTCGAGCGCTGATGAGAAGGGGCTCGATAATCCAAGGCGTGATCCTTATTACAATGCGATGAAAGACAAGAAAGTTGTCTTCGTTCCAATCACCATGGGGTGGGATCTGACCGAGGGATGGGCCGCGGTTCTTCGCAAGCAGTCAAAGAACCTTGGATACGAACTCGATATTCGCGATCCGGCGGGCAGTACCGATGCGGGAACGCGGGCGCTATCACAGGCCATTACAGAAAAGCCCGATCTACTGATCGTGCACAACCCGGACATCCAGTCCTACGCACGTCTCCTGAAGCAGGCGCAGAAGGCCGGTATTAAGGTGCTGCAGGTCAACATGGAGTCCGCATACGCCACCGATACCTATATCGGAGCCGACTGGATACAGATCGGCGAGGTTGCCGGCCAGGCGCTTGTGGACCATTGCGGCGCCGGAAAGGGTGTTTCGAATAAGGTCGCCATTGTCCAGGGCGTACCGACCGGCGCAGGCAACATCTATCAGATGCGTGGCCTTCACAATGTCCTTTCCCAGCATCCGGAAATCGAGATTGTGTCGCAGCAGGCGGCGAATTACGATCCGTCCAAGGCGCGAGACATCATGGCGACCGTACTACAGCAGCATTCGGATCTCTGCGGTATCATGGGCGTATGGGACAGCCAGGACGTGGGCGTCGGTGCCGCAGTGCAGGATGCCGGCAAGACAGGCAAGATCTTTGTCGTCACCAGCGGCGGCGGCAGCAAGCCCGGCTGCGACAATCTGCAACGCGGGCTGTTCGACGAGCTGATCAGTTACAATGTGCCGCTGCAAGGTGACAATCTTCGTCAGGCGGTCGCCGAACTCCTGCAGTCGCGCGAAGAAGCCGGGGTCAGCAAGATTTCCTACTTCACGCCTCTGACGATCATCACGAAGAAGAACGCGAACGCCCGCAATTGCTGGACGCTCGACGACCTCTTGTAATCCTGACTCACGAGACTCTTTGGAAGGAACCGCCGATGGCGTGGTCCAAGGCTTTTGTTCGATTTCGTTATCACTACCTGCCAGACCATGTCATCGGCGAGTTGTTGGCTAAACGGTGGATGGACAATCTCATTCCATTCGCGAGTTTGGTTCTCGTTATTGCAATCTTCTATCCATTCGTTCCGGACCTCTTCGCAGCCGGTCAGCTTTCTAATCTCGGACGCCAATTCGCCGAGTTTGGGCTAGTTACGCTAGGTCTCGCCATCGTCATGCTATCCGGTGGCATCGATCTGTCGGTCGGTTCTGTATTCGCGGTCTCCGTGCTGGTCGGGCTCATTTGCGTCAATGTCTGGGAGCTGCCGATCTGGCAAGCGTTTATCGCCGTAATTGCGGTTGGCGCTGGGTGCGGATTGATAAACGGTTTCGCCATCGGATATCTGCGGCTGCGTGCGTTTCTCACCACGCTGGTGACGCTGGTCATCTTTCGATCCCTCTATGAGTTCGTCATTATCGACTATTCGACGGCAATTGTTGCCAACATGGTCGATTCGGACCTCTGGGATTTCCTAGGCGTGGGTGCCGTGGCAGGGGTGCCGTTTTCTCTCATCATAACACTAACCATAGCATTCATTTGGCACATTGTGCTGTCGCGGATGCGGCCCGGTTGGCGCCTTCAAGCCGTCGGCGGTGCTAGGCGCTCGGCCTATAACGCCGGTATCAATGTGCGACGGACGGTCTGCGGCGCCTACGTATGGTCGGGGCTGCTAACCGCCCTGGCCGGCTTCCTGTTTGCTGCCCGTCTCGGTAGCACGGGTTCCGATACCGGTGTTGGTCTTGAGATTCAGGCGCTGACGGCGGTAGTTCTGGGTGGCATCTCGCTTGGTGGCGGGCGCGGGTCGGTCGCCAAGGCGGCTATGGGGTCGATCTTCGTTCTTATCCTGACCAATTCGCTGATTACGTTGGGAATCGGGGGCGCCGTGTCGTCGCTAATTCTTGGAGTGGTTCTGATCGTCGCGGTTTACGTCGATGTTCGCTGGCTTAAGAACCGGCACAAGTTGTTGAACAAGGTTTATGTTTCGCCAACCTATGCCGGACTTGGTCCAGCGATGGACACATCGGCAAACAGCGCTTCCCCCTTCGCTGTTAACGACAAGCTGCGTAATGTCGAAATCATCGGCTGCGGCTTGATCGAGGGGCCGGAGGACGTGATCCTTGACCGCGAGGGGAACCTATATTGCGGGAACCGCCATGGAGACATCATCCGCTTCTCTGGGCCGGACTTTGCCGACCCCGAGGTTATTGCTCATGTGGGTGGTCATCCCTTAGGGCTTGCCTTTGATCCAACCGGCAACCTTCTCGTCTGCATCGGCGGGATGGGCCTGTATCAGGTGTCGCCAGACCGGGTCGTAAGCAAACTCACCGACGAGACAAATCGGAGCCTGTTCTCGGTCATCGACGATTCCCGGCTGCGCTTGGCCGATGATCTCGATGTCGCGCCCGATGGCCGGGTCTTTTTCAGCGAGGCGACGATCCGCTACGAAATGCATGACTGGGCAGTGGACGCGCTGGAGAGCCGGGGTAATGGTCGGATCATCTGCTACGACCCGCGCACCGGGCGAACGCGAACTGAGATCCGCGGCCTCGTATTCCCGAACGGCATTTGCATGGCCTCGGATGGGCAGTCGTTCTTCTTCGCCGAGTCTTGGGCTTGCCGGGTTAGCCGCTATTGGTTCGACGGTCCGAAGAAAGGCCAAGTGGAACGCGTTCTGGAGAACTTGCCAGGCTATCCCGACAATATCAATCGCGCATCCGATGGATGTTACTGGGTTGCGCTGCTTGGTATGCGTTCACCGGCGCTCGATGTCGCGCTGCGCCGGCCAGGTTTCCGCCGCCGCATGGCGCGCCGAGTAGCGCAGGACAACTGGATATTTCCGAACATCAACACCGGCTGCGTGGCCAAGTTCAGCGAACAGGGCGAAATCCTGGAGTCGCTTTGGGATCTGGGAGGTGAAAACCATCCGATGATTACGTCGATGCGCGAGCACAAAGGATATCTCTATCTTGGGGGCATCTACAACAACAGGATCGGTCGCTACCGCATCCCGGGTGCCGACCCCAATTGGTGCAGCCTTGACGACAGGGGAAGCCCGACATGATCAGTGCGGTTCGCAGATCACTAGATCGTTTCCTCGGACGTGGCGAGGCGTCGATCACAGTGCCTGTCATGGACGGGCCGTTCCGCCCCAATTCGCTGTTGGAGACGGCACCCGTGCTACGGGAGTTGCCGGATATCGACAATATCGTCCGTTTTGCCGGGGACCTTCTTTGCTCGTGCGGTGACTCCCTCGTCAGACTGCCCGAAGAGCCAAGCGGCGAGTCCCAGATCATGGACAGACTGCCGGCACCGGTGACCTGTCTCGCCAGCGGTAGCGGCGATGCGCTTGCTGTTGGCCTCGACGGGAAGGGGATATTGATCCGTGGCGGAAAGCATGACGGTTTGTTCATCGGGACAGCCAATGGCCAGCCTCTCAATTGTCCCAGCGCATCGTTTTTCGTGGACGATGACACCCTCGTCGTAGCGAACGGGTCGGCGCACCGTCCGATGGCCGACTGGAAGGCCGACCTGATGGACTTGGGAAGCAGCGGGAGCGTGTTGCGGATTGATCTGCCGACCGGCAATGCGAAATGCCTGGCCAGCGGCTTGGCCTTTCCGAACGGCCTTGCCCTCGCGATGGACGGGGCGGTTATCGTAACCGAAGCGTGGCACCATCGGATTTTACGGATCGGGAATGCGACGCCCACTGTTCTCGCCGAAAATCTGCCGGGATATCCGGGGCGCATCGTACGCGCATCTTCGGGCGGGTACTGGCTGGCGTTCTTCGCTGTTCGAAATCAGCTTATCGAATTCGTCCTGCGCGAACGGGCTTATTGCCGGGAGATGATGGAAGCCGTGCCCTCTCAATACTGGATTGCGCCAGACCTGAGAAGCGGTGGCAGTTTCAGCGAACCCTTGCAGGGCGGAGCTGTGAAGCAAATGGGTATACTGAAACCGTGGGCTCCGACGCGCTCATATGGCCTGGTTGTGCGCTGCGACGAATCTATGCGCGTAGTTTCCAGCTATCACAGCCGTGCAGGCGGTCGGATGCATGGCGTCACCGCCCTGTGCGATGACAGTGGGGGTGTCCTCGTGGCAGTCAAGGGCGATGGCAAGATCGTGAGGCTTTCCGAAACAGGAAAGGCGTTGTCATGACCGTTCTTGGTTCTGTGCTAAAAGCGAAAATCGAGTTTCGGAAAGCGACGAAGGAATTTCGTGGCGTTCCTGCGATCAGGGGCATAGACCTGACACTCAACGGAGGCGAGATTCACGCACTTCTTGGCGAGAATGGGGCCGGAAAGTCGACCCTTACTAAGGCGCTATCCGGCGTTCATGCCTTGACGTCCGGCGAGATCGTACTTGATGGCCGGACGTTGGTTCTCTCCTCCCCCGCCGACGCGCTGCGTCAGGGCATCGCGATGGTATTCCAGGAAACCAATCTCGTTCCATCGATGACAGTGGCGCAGAATATCTATCTCGGTGACGAGCATCTCATTAATCGGTTGCGTGGCCTTTACATCAAGTCGCAGCAGTTTCTGCAGACGCTAAATTTCAACGTCGATCCGACCGTGCTGGTTTCTTCGCTCGGCGTTGCACAAAAGCAGATGGTCGAGATTGCCCGAGCCGTTCACCACAAGGCCCGGATTATAATTTTCGACGAACCGACGGCAACGCTGACGTCGGAGGAAAAGCGCCATTTTTTCAATCTGGTCCGACGCCTCAAGTCGCAAGGCGTCGCGATCGTCTTCATTACCCATGCTCTTGAAGAGGCGTTGTCCCTTTCGGATCGCATCACAGTCCTGCGTGACGGCGAACTTGTTGCGACCGGAGAGACGGTGTCATTTGACCGGGACCTGATCATTCAGGCAATGGTCGGCCGCGCCCACACAAATGAGCTATACGGCTCGGAAAACAAGGAGGAGCGGCGCATTCGCGGCTATGGATCCAAGGTTCTCGACGTACAGAACGTGTCCATGGGCAACATCGTGCGAAATACGTCCTTTTCGATTTATACTGGGCAGGTGACTGGCTTGTTCGGGCTGGTCGGTGCCGGGCGTACCGAGATGATGAAGATTGTCTCGGGTGTTCTGAAGCGCGATTTCTTTCATGGCGGCAACGTACTGCTGGACGACAAGCCTGTGCGTTACCGCACGCCCAGACCGGCCGTGCGTGACGGAATTGTCTATGTGACGGAGGACCGCAAACTCGAGGGTTTTTTTGAGACGATGTCGATCGTCGAAAACATACAGGTCGGCGATCTAGCGCGGGGGGCGAACCCGCTTTCCATCCTCTCCATGCGCGAGGCCCGGCAACTCGCTGCCGAATGGACGCAGAACCTCGGCGTTCGGTCGATTGATTCCAAAGCAAAGGTTATCGAGCTTTCGGGTGGCAATCAGCAGAAGGTTGTGGTTGCCAAGGCGCTTGTGCAGAAACCGCGACTTGTGATTTTTGATGAACCGACACGCGGTGTCGATGTCGCCGCCATCGTCGAGATTCATAACTTTATCAGCCGCCTTGCCGACCAGGGCGTGGCCGTCGTGGTGATTTCGTCTTACTTACCTGAAATCAAGGCGCTGAGCGACCGCATACTTATTGCGCGCCAAGGAAAGATCGTCGAGGAAATGGACGTCAGCGATGCGACGGAAGAGCGTATCATGTATGCTGCCGTACACTGAGCCGGAAACGCCCGGGGGCAGGACCTGAATATCGATCGCTTACGATCATTTTCGCGTGTCGTTTGAAAGATTGCAGCCATATGTAAAATGGTATATTTCGTACGTGAAACTAGGCGTCGTCACTGGTAAATCCAATCTCCGATGGCTCTTAGATTTTGTCGAGATCTGAAGCGGTGCTCTAATGGAGAACGGTGTCATCAAGTCCGCCGGTCGGGCGATGCGGATTCTGGAAGCGCTGGATGCTGCCGGCCACGATCTGCGCGTTTCGGAGATAGCGAAGCGGTTGGACATCCCTCAGTCGAGTGCCTCTCTTCTCATCAAGAGCCTAAGCACAATGGGATTTCTTGATTTCGATTCAAAAGCGAGGACCTATCGGCCATCTGTGCGTGTCGCCATGCTTGGCACTTGGGTGCTGGGCAGCGAAACACGGACGGCCGATCTGTTGAACTTGATGCGGAAGGTTTCAGACGAGACAGGGCAGACGGTTGCCCTCGTCGTTCAAAACGGTCTTCGCATGCGATACGTTAATACCATTGAATCGACGGAAACGTTGCGGATGATCATCCACGCTGGCTTGTCACGGCCGATTCACATGGCGGCGGCGGGCATCGTCTTGCTGGCGCTGAAAAAGGATGACGAGATCAAAAGAATTCTTACGCACTCCAATGCCGTCAACGAGGATGCCCGACACAAGGCGGTGGAAGCCGACGTTTTCAAGAAGATCGAGTTTGCGCGAGAGAACGGCTATTTTCTGTCGGACGGCCTCTACACCCCGAATGCCGGCATGATTGCCATGCCTCTTGATCTTGGGCCGGATCGTAAACCGCTTGCGATCGGGATCGGCGGATTTTCAAAGATCCTGCTGGACAACGAGGCATCGTTTCTCGCCTCGCTCAGAAATGCGGTCGGGGAGTTCGCCGAAGGCCTGGAGCCGGTGGGCAAAAAACCCGCCGGCCGATGACCCTCACATTCCGATGAGATCAGCTCGGTCGATGACGTTCTGGACGAGCCTGACTACGGCGACATCGATCAATTTTCCCTCGTAGGCTACGGCACCCAATCCCTGGGATAATGCGTCGTCATAGGTGGCCTTCATCGCCCTGGCGCGCTCCACATCCTTCTGGCGGGGTGTGAAAACGCTTTGGGCAATGGCAACTTGGCTTGGATGGATCGCCCATTTGCCGACGGCGCCCAGGATTTGGGCGCGCTCGCATTCGCGGCGAAACCCGTCGAGATCATTGAAATCCGGGAAGGGACCGTCGATCGCGTCGATACGATTGACCTTGCACGCGATCGTCAGCTTCTGGCGCTGGTAGTGCCAGATATCGGCAGGATAGGTGCCACCGCCGCCGATCTCGGAAAATGGTACTCCTTGGCTCGCCGAATAGTCACCAATGCCAAAGATCAGCGCCTCCAGCCGGGGGGAGGCGGCCGCGATTTCCTCGACATTCATCATCGCCTCGACTTCTTCGATCATGCACTCGATTCCGATCCGGCCGCTGAGTCCGAGATCGGCTTCAAGCTGGGTCAGAAGCTTGTCGACGAAAAGGACGTCGGATGCGTTCATGACCTTTGGCACAATAATCACATCGAGGTTGGCTCCGGCTGCAGAGACGACGTCAATAATGTCGCCGTAGCAATACGGAGAAGCGGTGTCGTTGATCCGCACGCAACGGGTGGTGCGTCCCCAGTCGAGCGAATTCAGAGCCTCCGCTACCTTTTTCCGAGCTGCCTTCTTCTGATTGGGCGCCACTGCGTCTTCAAGGTCCAGAAACACGAAATCGATATCAAGACCGGCAGCTTTGGCCGTCATCTCTTCCGAGCTTCCGGGAACAGCGAGTTGGCACCGCCTGAGGCGCTTGTGGGAAATCATCAAAGGAAGTCCTTCATGCTATGGCGCATTCTTCGAATAGCGCGGCGATTTCATCTTTGCCGAAGCCGAAATCTGAAAGAATTTGGCTTGTGTGTTCACCCATCAGAGGGGCCCTGTGGCGCACGCCGCCGGGTGTTTCCAAGAAATGGATCGGCGTATTGGCGATCTGGACGGCACGCCCATTCGGTCCCGGTTGCTCGACAGTGGCAAGCATGCTGCGTGCAGCAATATGCGGATCTGCCATTATGTCGGCTGCGGAATTGACCGGACCTAGCGGGATACGTCCCGCAAGCCTCGAAATCAGTTCTGCCTTGGTGAACCGTATCGACCAGTTCGCCACCAGCGTATCCACGGATTCGCGATTGGCCACACGGTCCTCGTTCGTTCGGAAACGCGGCTCTTGAGCGAGCTCGGGGCACCCCATCTCCTCGGTGAGGATTTGCCAGAAATGATCGCGCGGACAGCCGATCGAGAGATAGCCGTCGCTAGCGGGAAATATCCCAAATGGACAAAGCAGGGGATGCCCCGACCCTTCCGGACCGGGAATTTCGCCCAGGTAGGAGCGCTGGTAGATAATGCGTTCGCAGATAGCCACGATACTGTCGTACATGCCGACATCGATGAACTGTGCTTCGCTCGTGTTTTTTGCTCGGTGAAGCGCGCTGAGAATTCCGATTGCAAAAAACAATGCCGGTACGGTGTCACCCACGCCGGCTCCCACTTTTAGTGGCGGACCGCCCTTTAGACCGGTAATGCCCATGATTCCCCCCATGGCCTGCGCGACGACATCGAAGGCCGGCCATTCGTCGTAGGGGCTCTCGCCTGTCCGCCGGTCGCCGAAGCCGCGAAGGGCGCCGTACACTAGCTTCGGGTTAAGTTCTTTCAAGGTTTCATAGGGTAGGCCAAGGCGAGACATGACGCCCGAGCGGAAATTTTCCACCACGATATCGGCGTCTTTTACCAAGCGTTTAAACGCCTCTTGTGCCGATGCCTTCTTCAGGTCAAGGACCAGCGATTCCTTGTTGCGGTTGATTGACTGGAAGTACCCACCGAAACTCTTGGGATCGTCGTCTCCCCGCAGACGTGCGGAGTTGCGTATCGAATCGCCGAACGGTGCCTCGATCTTGATGATTCTGGCTCCAAGGTCGCCGAGGATCATTGTGGCAAAGGGACCTGCCAGCATCGTTGTAAGGTCCAGAACGACAATGCCGTCCAAGGGGCCCTTTGCGCCGTCTTGGCTCATGCGGCCCATCCCGAACGCTTTTTCATCAACACGGTACGCTCGCCGGAAAAAACAAGCTTTTCGTCCTGGTTGATGCCGTAATGGCGGAACCTGACGATGCCCGCATCCGGCCGGTCGGTATCGGATTTGTCCAACACCTCGGTATAGGCATAGAGCGTGTCACCATGGTGCACGGGTGTCTTGAGCCGGATCTTGTCGAGCCCGAGTTCTTCGAGTACCTGTTCCCCCGTGTCCTGCGCGGCGAGCCCGAGAACCATGGAGAAGTTGATACCGCCGAACACGACGCGGGTATCGAAACCCGGAATTCCCTTCATAAAGGTCTTCATCAAGTGTTCGTCGAAATGGGCCGCTGCCGTGTTCATGACCATGTTGGTCAAGAGGACGTTGTCCATTTCGGTTACCGTCTTTCCGCGAGCATGGCGGATCACCTGACCAGGTTCGAAATCCTCGAAATAGTTGTTGGGCGAGGTAAGATGCGATGGCTTATGGAACATGCCGTCTCCTCACCCGTGCTTGCGGTTGAACGCATCTTTGACGATGCGCTGGTCGGTTTTCGATCTGCCGAGCAAGTTGTCGGAAATGATCCGTTGCTGGATTTCCGAAGTTCCCTCGAAGATTTTCGTAAGGCGGGCGTCGCGCCAATGGCGTTCAACGGCATGCAACTTGGTGTAGCCGGCGCCTCCCAGAATTTGCAGCGCGTCCGAGGTAACCTCCTCAGACATTTCGGAGGCAAAGTACTTCGCCATCGACGCTTCGGTGTCACAACGGCGTCCGGAATCGATTTCTTCGCACACATGATAAAGCAGTTGCCGCGCCGCTTCGATTTTCGTGGCCATTGTCGCGATCTTGAACCTGATCGCCTGAAATTCCGAAATCGGCTGACCGAACTGTTGGCGCTCCTGTGCGTAAGCTATTGCGTCGTCGAGCGCAGCCTGGGCCAATCCGATCGACCGCGCAGCAGTGTGCGCGCGCGCGGATTCCAGCCCGGATGCCATGATGTAGAATGCCTTCCCTTCGTGCCCCAGAAGCGCCGAAGCGGGTACGCGTGTACCTTGGAAGGAGAGTTCATATGTGTTCCAGCCGAAATAACCGATTTTTGGAATTGGCGCGCCGAAACAGTTTTCCGGCAATTCGCCGCGCGGTTTCTCCACCACGAAGGCGGATATTCCAAGATGTCGCTTGCTGGCATTCGGCGGAGGCGATGTGCGCGCGAAGACAACGATGGAGTCGGCGCGGTCAGCGAATGTGCACCAGTATTTGGCACCGTTGATCAACCAATCTCCGCCGTCGCGCTCGGCACGGCAGGTGATCGCGGACAGGTCCGAGCCGGTATTCGGTTCCGACAAGGCAAAGGCCGACAGGAAGCTGCCTTCGGCAATGCGCGTCAGGTAGTGTTTTTTCTTTTCTGGGTCATGATCCATGCCCTTGGCGAGGAAGACACCATTTCCGCGCGTAAGCAGCGAGGCAACCGACATCCAGCCGCGCGAAAATTCTTCCGCGATGAGGCAGTATTCGAAGACCCCGAGGCCCAGCCCACCAAACTCTTCGGGTATCATGATCCCGAAAAAGCCCAGCTCAGCCATCTTGCGGATCAGCTCGTCGGGAATCTGCCCGTGTTCCGGGTCGAGCTTGTCGGCGAGAGGACGAATTTCGTTATTGCAGAAATCACGGGCGGTCTCGCGGATCATAGCGCGTTCTTCGGTCATGCGCCCATCGCCGGCGGACGAATAGCCCATGTCGTTCATTGCGCTTTCCTAACAAGGTTTGCCCGGTTGAATTTGATGACAGGCTCGCCGGTTTCGTCGAAACCGGTCGTGTGCCATGTCACGATCCCGAAATTGGGGTGACTTTTGGTTTCTCGGGTATCGGTGACGGTGGATCGCGCGTAGACGGTTTCGCCCACAATGACCGGACGAAGATAAGTGAGTTCATCTACCCCAAGGAAAGGGCCTCCGGCCTCCGACAAATCCTCGACTGAAAGACCGAAGACCGTGGCGAACAGAAGAAGCGGGCAGACAACTGCACCGGTATGGCCATGCGCGAGCGCATAGTCCGCATTGGTATAGAGCGGATTGTAGTGAAGGGTCAGCGTAGTGAAGAGGGTGTTGTCTCCCTCTGTCAGCGTGCGGCCCCAATGGTGGATCAACTCCTGACCGACGCTGAACCACTCAAACGTGTTCCCACGCTTCCGTTCCACCGCACGGGATTTGAGATCGGCGACGATGTCGATAGTCATGTACAGGCCTCCGAGTGCCCTGCCGTCGAGCCAATTGATTTCAAGGTTATGGGGTAGCTGCGACTGCTCACCATCTGCTCAATGAGCACAGCGTCGTTGCGCGCCACATACGGTGAGCCGGTCCCGAACAAGGTGGCGCACGCGGAGCGTGGTACCGTTAGGGAACGGCGCCGCGCGCGCTTCCCTCTACCTTGGACGCAATGTGATTTGTCGCAGTGCTTTCCAATCCGTGCCTCATTTTCATGTCTTGAAAACCATTTACGGGCAAAGCCGCCCTGTGTTTCGGAACTCTGGGAAGCCTAGATTTTCCGACGACGCCAGGTCAATCGTGATAATATATGCAATATGAAGATTTCATATATGCGATACATGGGCATTTATCGCATATATGAAATCTTATGTCCGTATATGTGTTTTAGATAGACTCGCGGTTGGCATTCGCAGACGGTGCCTCCCAGTATCGGATGATCGCTGTTTGAAAATGGTTTCCGCCCCGCTAACTGCCGCCGAATGAACAAGACCGGCGTGAGGGCAACATCACCGTCTGCAAGCAGTCTTAGATCGGACATCCGATCCTGAACCAAGGGAGGACTTCATGATCACTACAAAATTATCAACGATTCTTGCCGCGGCCGTGACTATGCTCGCAGCGCCGCAGGCCGGGATGGCCGATGCACTGAGACTTAAGCTGCAAACGCATTTCAACCCGGCGCTGTCGGTTATCGGCGAAGCTTCGAAGAATTACGTCGATACCGTCAAGACCATCGCCGGGGACGACATCGAAATCCGGTTCTACGAGGCCAACAAGCTGGCTCCGACGGTCGAGACCTTCGGCGCGGTTCGCGATGGAACGATCGATGCGGTGTTCGGCTGGGTCGGGTATTTCTCCGGCCAGGTTCCCGCCTTTTCTGTGTTTTCCGACGTTCCGTTCGGGCCCAGCCCGGAAGAGTTCATGACCTGGATGTACGAGGGCGAGGGCACGGCCATCGCCAATGACATCTTCGAAAAGAATGGTGTCCACGGCACTTTCTGCGCGCTCATCCCCGGCGAGGGCGGAGGCTGGTTCCGCGAAGAGCTGGGCTCGGCCGCCGATCTCAAGGGCAAGAAACTGCGCTGGTCGGGGACTGGCGGCAAGGTCTTGCAGGAATTCGGCGCCTCGGTCAGCGTGGTGCCGACCGGCGAGATCTTTCCGAACATGGAACGCGGCGTGCTCGACGCGACCGAGTTCAGCCTACCTTCGGTCGACAAGATCCTTGGGCTCTACAAGATCGCCAAGCACATGTATGTGCCGGGCTGGCACGCGCCTTACAACACTGAGTTCCTGATGGTGAACCTGGGGGTCTGGAACGGCATGAGCCCTGAGCAGCGATCCGTCCTCGAAGTTGCTTGCAAGGCGAATGTCGCGTGGACCTTGTCGCGCGGGCTTGGCGAACAGGCACAGGCGCTGGCCTTTTATCGCGAAGAGGGGGTGCGGGTTCATCGCTGGAGCGACGCGGACCTCGCCAGCTTCCGCGAGATCTTCGGCAAGGTGATCGCCGGAGAGGCGGCGGCGGATGCCGACTACAAGCGCGCGCTCGATTCGCTTGACGGCTATATTGCGGCCCTGCGCGAATGGACATCGCTAAACAGAGCCGACTGAGGCGTCGCATGGGCCTTGAAAGCCACGAGCCGGGGATTGCCGCAAGCCACGAACCGTGGCTTGCGCGCCTTGCGGGCGGGATCGACCGGATGAATATCGCGATCGGGCGCGCCGCCTCGTGGCTCTATGCAGTGCTGATGGTTGTGGTCGTCGCCAATGTCACCATGCGCTATGGCTTCAATCGCGGCTCGATCATGATGGAGGAAATCCAGTGGCATCTTCTGGCGGTCGCGTTCTTTCTCGGCTTTGCCTATGCCTATGCCGAAGACGCGCATGTCCGGGTCGATATAATTCATGAAAGGCTTTCGCGCGTGGGCCGGGCGCGTGTCGAGTTCACCTTCACGCTGTTCTTCTTGGTCCCGTTCGCGGCACTTCTGGCCCGTGATTCGTGGGTCTATTTCCTCGACTCCTGGGCCTATGGCGAGGTCTCGCCCGAGCCGGGCGGCCTGCCGGCGCGCTATGTCGTCAAGTTCTTCTTGCCGGTGAGCTTCGTGCTGCTGCTGCTTCAGGCGTTGTCCGTTCTGATCAAGACCGCGTCGGTCTGCTGGCCGCGACAAAGATAGGCCCCGATCAGCGCCCCTCATCAGATCATTCGGAGGATACAGGTTGGATATCAATACCGCGTTCGTTCTGTTGATGTTCGCAACCTTCATCGCCTGCCTTTTCAGCGGCTATCCGATGGTGTTCGTGCTGGGTGGTGTGGCGGTTCTTTTCGCGCTGATCGGCGAGGTCGCGAACAATTTGTTTGGCCTGTGGGTGGACGCAGATCTCAGTTTCATGAAACTGGCCGTACGCCGCATCTTCGGGATCGTCAGCAACTACAGTCTCATTCCGTTGCCACTCTTTATATTCATGGGGTACATGCTCGACCGGTCAGAGATTGCCCGCGAATTGCTGGACGCGATGCAGGACGCGCTGCGCAGGCTTCCCGGCGGTCTGGCCGTCGCGGTGACGGCGATTGGCGTCGTACTGGCGGCCAGCACCGGCATCATCGGCGCTTCGGTGGTTCTTCTGGCCTCGCTGGCGCTGCCGACGATGCTGAAGGACGGTTATTCAAAAAGCCTGGCCACGGGGACCGTCGCCGCCTCGGGCACGCTCGGCATTCTCATTCCTCCGTCGATCATGCTGATCGTCATGGCCGATCAGCTGACGCTGTCGGTCGGGGATCTTTTCATGGCGGCGCTCATCCCGGGTTTGCTGCTGGCCAGCCTATACCTTGTCTATATCATCGGCTACGCCACGCTGTTTCCAGCCCATGCGCCAAGGCAGGCGGCTCGCGGCGACAAAATCCGGCTTCTTGCCGTCCTGGCCCGGACCTTCAAGGCTCTGGTGCCGCCGGCGACCCTGATCTTCGCGGTGCTGGGCTCGATCTTCTTGGGTGTCGCCTCGCCATCCGAGGCCGCCGGCGTCGGCGCCGCCGGGGCGACCCTGCTTGCGCTTCTTGCCGGTCGGCTTTCGGTCGCGACCATGCGCGATGTCTGCTATGCGACCGCCAAGACCACGGCATTCATCATCGGTGCGCTCGTCGGAGCGACGACTTTCGCGGTGGTCCTCCGTGGGCTTGGCGGCGATCAGGTGATCGACGGTGTGATCATGGCGCTGCCGTTCGGCGCGACCGGCACCGTCATCGCCATCCTGGTGCTGATCTTTCTGCTAGGCTTTGTTCTCGACTGGATCGAGATCACGCTGATCGTGCTGCCGCTGGTTGCCGGATCGGTTCGGCAGCTTGGGTTCGATCCGGTCTGGTTCGCGATCATGGTGGCCGTCTGTCTCCAGACCTCGTTCCTGACGCCGCCGGTCGGCTTTGCGCTTTTCTACATCAAGGCGGCGGCGCCGCCTGGCATCGCGATGGGTGACATCTACAAGGGGATCGTGGCCTTCGTGGCGCTGCAACTTCTTGGCCTGGTCCTGGTCTTCAGCTTCCCGGCGCTGGCGACCTGGCTTCCGGTCGTGGCCTATGGCCGATAACCCACCCCCACCGCATACTTGGCCGGGTGGTTCTGCAAGATGACGAAGATGGATGGTCGCGTCCAGCGCAATTCATATACGCAATATCCGGTTCTTCATATACGATATCGCTTGATCTGAAGGTCTGTTCGCTGCCAGTCTCAGTGCCGATGGGCACAGGTGTTCCCTGCTTGTGCGAGGAGTAGGTGTGAAGATTTGCACCGGGAGATGGTGAGGATTTGATGTACGACTACATCATCGTTGGAGCCGGGTCGGCCGGTTGCGTGCTTGCCGCGCGGCTCTCGGAGGATTCAAACACGCGGGTTCTGCTTCTCGAAGCTGGTCCTCGCGACAAGAATCCGTGGATCAACGTCCCCGCAGGCGTGGTCCATCTTTTCGCCAATCCCGATGTGAATTGGCGGTACATGACAGAGCCGGAACCGCAACTGAACAACAGGAAGGTCTATTGGCCCAAGGGCAAGACCCTCGGCGGAAGCAGTTCCATCAACGGACTTGCCTATATACGCGGTCACAAGGCCGACTATGATCGTTGGCGCCAGGCCGGTAATACCGGCTGGGCTTATGAAGATGTGTTGCCCTATTTCAGGAAATCGGAGCGGAACGCCCAGCTGGACGACGAGTGGCACAGCGGGAACGGTGAGATGGGTGTGTCGAGCCCAACTTACATTCATCCCGCAAGTGAACAGTTCCTCAAAGCCGCGATCGCCGCGGGCATACCGCATACGCCGGATTTCAACGGCAAGCAGCAAGAGGGTGTGGGCTACATTCAGTTCACGATGGAGAGTGGTGCCCGGCAATCTACCTCAAAGGCTTTCCTGCGGCCGGTGGAATCAAGGCCGAACCTGCGGGTCGAGACGCAAGCCTATTCCGAACAACTCCTATTCGAGGGTAACCGCTGCACGGGCGTCGTCTATAGGCAGGGCAATGAGCGGAAGACGGCGAAAGCCGCACGGGAAGTCATTCTCAGCGCGGGCACCATCGCATCGCCGCAGTTGCTGCTTCTGTCGGGGGTCGGCCGCGCCGAAGATTTGAAGTCACTTGGCATCGAAGTGCGACATGACCTGAAAGGTGTCGGCAAGAACCTCCAGGACCATATGTACATTCACTATTTGGCCGACACCGTGCGTGGTGGTTCGCTCAATAAGCAGATCCGTCAACCGCGTGTCGCCTGGCATGCCTTGAAATACCTGACGACCAAGCGTGGTGTCCTTACTCTCGCGGCTTCGCAGGTTTATGCATTTGTCCGCGGTATGCCTGGCGCGGATCATCCCGACATGCAGATCGCTTTCCGGCCGTTTAGCACGATCATGCCTTCCGGAAAGATGGAGTGGTCGGCGGACCCGGTTCCCGCAGTGACGGGATCGGTCTGCAATCTGCGCCCGAATTCGCGTGGCGAAGTCCGCCTCGCGTCTGCCGATGCAAAGGATGCGCCAAGAATTTTCGCCAACTACTACTCCGACGCCCACGATCAAGCGACAATGATAGCCGGTGTCCGGAAGGTGCGCGAAATATTCGCTCAAACACCCCTACAGGAGATCGTCTTGCGGGAGCGCACACCGGGCAAGGATTGCGACACCGACGAGAAGATCGATGCATTCATCCGTGCCAACGGGCAGTCCATGTATCACCCTGTCGGCACCTGCAAAATGGGCGACGATGACCGCAGCGTGGTTGATGACAGGCTCAGGGTCCATGGAATGGAAGGACTCAGGGTCGTGGATGCCTCAATCATGCCAACAATCGTTTCGGGCAATACCAATGCGCCCACCATCATGATCGCCGAAAAGGCTGCCCACATGATCCGCCAAGATTCAAAGTACTGATATTAGGACCCAATGCGATGACCCGAATTTGGAAACACTTCATCGGCGGAAAGCTTGTCGATGCCGACAGCTACATTAACGCCTATGATCCATGCAGCGGAGCCCAGGGCGCACAAGTCGCGGACGGGCGGGCTGGCGACGTGGATACCGCCGTGCAGAGTGCTGTTCAAGCGTTACCCGAGTGGCGGGACCGTCGCCCGATCGCGCGTGGCCGTGTCTTGTTGAAGATCGCGGACAAGATCCGCGACAGGATCGATCATATCGCCGAGATCGAAAGGTATGAGACGGGAAAACCGCTTTGGCAGGCAAAGGTCGAAACAGAGATTGCGGCTCAGTATTTCGAATTTTACGGCGGTCTCACCAATGTTTTCAATGGCGAAACGATCGGTCTAGGTGCCGCATACCACTCCTACACCAGACGTGAGCCATACGGCGTTGTCGGGGTCATCACGCCTTGGAATGCGCCGGTCAATCAGGCTGCGCGCGGTGTTGCTCCCGCGCTTGCCGCCGGAAATGTGGTCGTGTCGAAACCTTCCGAGTTCACGTCGGGGTCAACCGTTATGCTTGCCGAAATAGCGGTCGAATGTGGTTTGCCGGCCGGCGTCTTCAACGTCGTCCTAGGCTCGGGTTCCGAGGTGGGAACCGCTATTTCCGCGCATCCGCAAATCCGCAAGGTTGCTTTTACAGGCTCTATCCGGGCAGCGAGGGAAATTGGCAGTATCGCGGCCGAGCGCATCATTCCGCTTACACTCGAACTCGGTGGTAAGTCTCCCAATATCGTTTTCGACGACGCGGATTTCGAAGAGGCAGTTTCAGGGGCCGTAAAGGCATTCGTACTAAATGCCGGGCAGATATGCCTGGCCGGCACCCGGCTGCTTGTGCAGAATTCGATAACCGAGAGATTTGTCGAGAGGCTCGTTGAGGAACTGAGAAAGGTCGAAGTCGGACCTGCCGAAGGCGCGCGTGTCGGGTCGATTACGACAAAAGCGCAATATGAGCGGGTTAAGCAGTTTTTCGATATCGCACGCGAGGAAGGTGCAGGGGTCGCTCTTGGTGGGACACCGGAAAAGAAGCCGGAATGGGGGGAAGGGTGGTTTCTGCCGCTGACGGTCTACGTAAATGTTTCCAATAACATGCGTATCGCGCGCGAAGAGGTGTTCGGGCCGGTCCTTGTCGTCATCCCGTTCGAGGACGAGGCTGATGCGATCCGAATCGCGAACGATACGAACTACGGGCTTGCTGCCGGTATCTGGACGCAGAATCTGGGCCGGGCGCATCGTGTTGCAGCGGCGGTCGAGGCTGGGCAAATCTACGTCAATGAATACTCGGCAGGGGGGGTTGAAACGCCGCTGGGCGGGTTTAAGCAAAGTGGATATGGCCGCGAAAAAGGTATCGAGGCCCTGCACCACTATACTCAGTTGAAATGTGTAACCATAAAGATATAGGTAGCCGGCTTAATAACGATGATTTGATCCTGTGTGCGATACTTCGTTGGCTAACGCCGTAAAGGGACATCTCACAGCTTGTCGCGATCGCGAAGGACGAGAAGGTATGTTTCCTGTTTTTCCTGGCAGGAAATACAAGAATATGTTGCTCAGCGGGACCGCGGCTAATTTGTTGGAATGCTGAATGCCATTCGCCGGCAGTTCACCGGTGTTCGACGATGGAAAGTATCGGAAATGAAGATATTGGTACCGGTCAAACGGGTGGTTGATTACAATGTGAAGATCCGGGTCAAGCCGGATGGTTCGGGCGTCGAGCTGGCCAATGTGAAGATGTCGATGAACCCGTTCGACGAGATCGCGGTCGAAGAAGCGATTCGCCTGAAGGAAGCCGGCACGGTCGAGGAGATCATCGCGGTCTCCGTCGGCCCGCAGCAGGCCCAGGAAACGATCCGCACCGCGCTCGCCATGGGCGCCGACCGCGGCATCCTGGTCAAGACCGACGACGCGACCGAGCCGCTGGCCGTCGCCAAGATCCTCAAGGGCATCGTCGAGGCCGAAGGGCCGGAACTGGTGATCCTCGGCAAGCAGGCGATCGACGACGACGCCAACCAGACCGGCCAGATGCTGGCCGCCTTGCTCGGCTGGGCGCAGGGCACGTTTGCCTCCGAGGTGAAGATCGACGGTGCCAAGGCGACGGTCACCCGCGAGGTCGACGGCGGCCTGCAGACGGTCGAGCTGAAGATGCCGGCGATCGTGACGACGGATCTGCGCCTCAACCAGCCGCGCTATGCCTCGCTGCCGAACATCATGAAGGCCAAGAAGAAGCCGCTCGACGAGAAGAGCCCGGCCGATTACGGCGTCGACACCGCGCCGCGGCTGAAGGTGCTCAAGACCGAAGAGCCGGGCGGCCGCAAGGCCGGCGTCAAGGTCGGCTCCGTCGCCGAGCTGGTCGACAAGCTCAAGAACGAAGCCGGCGTTCTGTAAGTCTGGAAAAGGGAGTAAACATCATGGCCATTCTTCTTGTTGCCGATCACGACAACGCCACCCTTTCCGACCAGAACGCCAAGGCGCTTTCCGCCGCCCTGCAGATTGGCTCCGATGTCGACGTGCTGGTGGCCGGCAAGGGCGCCAAGGCTGCCGCCGAGGCCGCCGCGAAATTGAACGGCGTGCGCAAGGTGCTGCTCGCCGAGGACGACAGCCTGGCCGAGCGCCTCGCCGAGCCGACCGCCGCCCTCGTCGTCAAGCTCGCCGACGGCTACGACGCGCTGCTCGCGCCGGCGACCACCATGGGCAAGAACGTCATGCCGCGCGTCGCCGCCCTGCTCGACGTGATGCAGATCTCCGAGATCATCGCGGTCGACGGCGCCGACACCTTCCAGCGGCCGATCTATGCCGGCAATGCCATCCAGACCGTGCAGTCGAGCGACCCCAAGAAGGTGATCACGGTGCGTACCGCCTCCTTCCAGGCGACCGGCGACGGCGGCTCGGCCTCCATTGAGACGGTCGACGCGGCCGGCGATCCCGGTCTCTCCGCATTCGTGGAGAACAGGCTGTCGGAATCGGACCGTCCGGAACTGACCTCCGCCAGGATCATCATCTCCGGCGGCCGCGCGCTCGGTTCGGCGGAGAAGTTCCAGGAGGTGATCCTGCCCGTCGCCGACAAGCTCGGCGCCGCGGTCGGCGCGTCGCGCGCCGCCGTCGATGCCGGTTATGCGCCGAACGACTGGCAGGTCGGCCAGACCGGCAAGGTCGTCGCACCCGAACTCTACATCGCCTGCGGTATCTCGGGTGCGATCCAGCACCTCGCCGGCATGAAGGACAGCAAGGTCATCGTCGCCATCAACAAGGACGAGGAGGCGCCGATCTTCCAGGTCGCCGACTACGGCCTCGTCGCCGACCTGTTCGAGGCCCTGCCGGAGTTGCAGAAGGCGCTCTGAAACGTCCATCAGATTCCGCCCCTCCCAGGCGGACCGCGCCCGGCGGTGAGACAAATCTCCCGCCGGGCACTCTATGTTTAAAATCACCCAATAGGACCGGCTCTGATATGCTGATAAATCCGCAAGTAAGGGGGAAGCTCGCGCCAAGTTGAGGTGCTTCTCGACGCACGGAATCAGCCTCAGGGTGCTTGGCCATGATTGAGCGGTTCCGAAACGCGCGTTAAGCGACATCGCTCTCGTGCGAACCAAAATGTGCCGGTGGACCGATTGAGACCGATCTGGGCGGAATGGCGAATGTTTCAAATGGGGCCGAAACTGGCCGTTCCGCTTTCGGTCAGAGGGCACCAAAAAGCGACAGTTTCCTCCGCAACCTATGGCGGAAGTGGCAACCTATCATACGAAGCTCTGCCTTCTAAGCCGTGGCAACAAGAACCGAGTGGGTGGTTCGGCCTCGCCAGGCCCAAATTGCTTCCAATTTCGTCCAGCGATCCTCAGCACCCGACGGCAGTCGGTTACGATTTTCCCGGTTGTTTCGTCAGAACGGATAGTGCTGATGCGGATCCTCGATTGTTATCCAGCGCAGTTCCGTGAAAGCGTCAACGCCCGCCCTTCCACCGAAGCGTCCATAACCGCTCGCCTTGACGCCACCGAATGGCATTTGCGCTTCGTCGGCAACCGTTGGTCCGTTGATGTGACAAATACCCGCTTGCATGCGTTTCGCCAGGTTGAGGGCCTTGCCGACATCAGCGCTGAAGACAGCCGAAGACAGGCCGTACTCGGTTGCATTGGCCAGTTCGAGTGCGTGTTCGGCGTCACGGGCGCGGATGACGCAGACGATCGGACCAAAGCTTTCCGCCGAAAAGGCATTCATTTCCGGTGTGACGCGATCAAGAATTGTTGCCGGCATGATTGTACCGGTTTCGGGAGCGCCGCCGCAGGTCAGTCTTGCGCCCGAAGCGACGGCGTCGTCGATGAGATCGCGAACACGCGTGATGGTTTCGGCATCGACAACGGAGCCGAGCACGACCGGATCGGTGGGGATACCCGCAGGAAGATCGCGCGCCTTGGCGGTAAATTTGATGACGAACTCGTCCGCGACCGCTTCGTCGACGATAATCCGCTCGGTAGACATGCATATCTGGCCCTGATTCAGAAAGGCGCCAAAGGCGGCCGCGTTGACCGCCGCGTCGATATCGGCGTCGTCGAGCACGATGAGCGGCGCCTTGCCGCCCAGTTCCAGAAGGCAGGGTTTCAGATGCCTTCCGGCCTGTTCTGCTATGATTCGGCCAACTCGGGTGGAACCGGTAAAGTTGATGCGTTTCGTCTCGGGATGTTCGATAAGCGCGCTCACGATCTCCGGGGCGTCTTCGACGGAATGGGTGATGATATTGAGGACACCCGCCGGAAGGCCCGCGTCAAGTAGGACATCGCCGATCATACGATGAAGTCGGGGACAGCGTTCGGATGCCTTGAGAATGACGGCGTTGCCGCAGGCGATCGGCATTGCAACGGCGCGCACGCCGAGAATGACCGGTGCGTTCCATGGGGCCATGCCGACCAGTACGCCGACCGGTTCGCGCAATGCCATGGCAAGCGGCCCAGGTTTGTCGGAGGGAATGACCTCGCCCTGGATCTGTGTCGTCATCGCCGCCGCCTCGCGCAGGATCTTTGCCGCAAAGCCGACATTAAAGCCCAGCCAAGCGCCTGTCGCGCCGGTTTCCTGGATTCCCGTCTCGACGAAGTCGCTGGTGCGCTCCTCCATCAAGTCGGCAGCGCGAAGCAAGATCGTGCGGCGTTCGCTCGGGCCGGTAAGCGACCAGGTCTCGAATGCTCTTGAAGCCGAGCGAACTGCCCGGTCGACATCCTCCCGGCCCGCAGCGGCCGCCGTGAACGCCACTTTACCTGTGACCGGGTTACACCGGTCAAACGACCGCCTTGACTGTGCGGCTTCACTCTTGCCGTCTATCAGCAATCCAACATCCATGTTTTTTGCTTCCTCCAGGTTCAGTTTCGCGCGATGGCGACTTCGATCAACGCCAGGCCACGCCCGGCTTCGGTGTGTGCAAGCGCTTCAAACAGCGCCTGACGCAGTTCGGCTTCATTCGCGGCCTTTCGGGCAAACGCCCGGCTTGCCCGTGCGATCTGGGTGAAATCCGGTGACGGTTCGAGCCCGGTCAGCGGCGTCTGACGCGCCCTCGCGGCATGGCCGTCCGGGTAGAGATCCATCACGGACTGGCGAACGGCGCCCCATTCGCTGTTGTTGAGGACGAGCACGACAATGGACAGGCCGTGCGCTTCTGCGATCTGGTGGCAGGCGACGGGGTTGGCGAAGACGTAGGAGCCGTCGCCCAGGGTCGCGACCACCGTCTTATCCGGCTTGGCGAGCTTGTAACCCATGGCGGCAGGAAAGCCCCAGCCAAGGCCTCCGGCATGCGGGCTTTCGAACCAGGAATCGGCATATCGCAGTTCCATGAAGGGCAATTGGCATCCGAGTTCGGCAAAGACGGCCGCGTCGTGATGCTTGAGCATGTCCGACAGTTCAACGCTGACATGGGTCTTGGTCAATTGCGGGCCTGACCTGTCGGCGGCGACCTTGGCGCGGCGCGTGCCTCGGCCGACGGCGTTTCGGTCGAGCACGGTGCGGCGGCGCGAAGCATTACGTCCCCGGTGCGATGGCGCGAGGCGATCGAGTGCTGACTTGAGCGCCAGGATGGTGGGCGCCACCTCACCGGGAAGGGCGATATCGCACCTGAAATTGCGTACAGGCGTCCTTTGAAACAGTGGGTCCGGGCCCATCTGGATGACGGTGCAGTCATCGCGCGGTTCTTCGTCGTCGGGAGACCAGGGCGCCAGCGCGTCGATGACGAGAATGACGTCGGCTTCCCTGATGAGCGGGCCGGGGGCAGGTGACGCGGCCATCGGGTGGTTCGTCGGGACGGCGAGGCGCACTGCCCAGTATTGGCAGACCGGGATGCACCATTCCCCGGCCAGCGTCGTGAGCGCGTCAAAGGCTTCCTGGCTTCCGGCGCCGCGCTGGGCAACGATCACGGGGTTCTTCGCTTCAGCCAGCCGCCGCGCTGCGTGCCCGATATCATCCGGTCGTGGCGACGTGCGGGCAGGCGTCATAAGCGGCTGGCGAAGGGCGTCGGTGTCCGGCACCTGTTCGCATAACACCTCTCTGGGCAGGCTCAGATATACTGGTCCAGGGGGCGTGGATGCAGCGATTGCATAGGCACGATCGGCAAGTTCGTGGACCTGTTCGGGAAAACGCAGTTCGTAGTCCCATTTGCATGCCTCGCGGATCAGTGCATGCTGATCGAACATTTCCTGCCCCCAGCCGATAGGCACGGTGCGGGCGCCGAATCGCCCCTTTTCGACTGTCGGCGTACGGCCGGAGATCAACAGCATCGGTGTTTGGTCGACCGCTGCATTCAATGCGCCCATGGCGATGTTGGCTAGCCCAACATCGGTGTGAACCATGACCGCTTGCGCTCGACCAGTCGCAAGATAATAGCCGTGCGCCATTGCGGCTGCCGCGGTCTCGTGCGGTACGGTGACCATGTTTGGCATCGGCATGTTCTTGTCCGCCGCCTCGGCAATGCCCTCAATGACGGGCGGAAAATCCGTGCCCGAGTTGGCGAAGACATAGTCGACGCCAAGAGTCTTCATCCGGGAAATCAGGGCTGCTCCGGCCGATACCTGTTTCGACCGATGGTCTTCGGGCTCCGCCCCGAGTTCCGACGATGGAACATGTTTCATGCGACAAAATCTCAATATTTAAGATGGAAATCTTATATAATGGAGGCTGTCATGAGTCAAACCGCTGTTTCCGGGAAGCCGGCAAACGAGCTGTTATGGTTTCCAGATCGTTTGGAAGCTGGGCGCGGGCATGCAAACCGGCAACCGGTTGCGCCGGAGATGCCGTGCGCAGCATACTGGGATCAAACGACCGGCAAGAATCGAGGTTCGATGTCCACACCGCTAAATGCATCGCTGCTGAAGGGATTTGCCATTTTGAATCTGTTCAGCGACCAGAGGCCCGAAATCACCATCGCGACGGTCTGCAAGGAACTGGATTTGAACACGGCGACTGCGCACCGCTTCTTGGCAACGCTCGAGGAAGCCGGCGCCTTGCTCAGCCACGAACGCGGTCGCTATTCGCTCGGCCTGCTGATGTCGGAGTACGGTGCGCTTGCCGGTCGGATCAGTCCCATCGTTTCCGTCGTGCAGCCCGTCATCGACGCTCTGGCGAGCGAACTGGGCGAATCGGTGCTCGTTATGCGCCCGGGCGAGAACGGCGTGATCTGTACGGCGCTCGCCGAAGTAAAACGGCCGATCTCCGTTAGCATCAAGCTCGGCACCGTTCTCGACTACCATGCGACCGCCCATGGCAAGCTCTGGTTTGCGCACATGAAGCCGAACGAATTGTCGCGCCGGCTCAAGGCGCTTTCGCTACGCAGGCATTCAGAGAGAACCATCGTTGATATCGAGCGGTTGAAGCAGGAACTGGAGCAGATCAGGCAACAGGGCTATTCGCTCAACATCGGCGAACAGGAGCCGGAGATCGCCGCGCAGGCCGTGCCGGTCTGGACAAACGGCGGCGAGTTGCTGGTGACGCTGTCAGTGTTCGGGATGCGCCATCGCTTTGACGAGGCGTTTCTCGAACTTTCGCGCCGGCGGCTGATGGACGCGGCCGACGAAATTCAAAAACGGTTGTATTCGCGGTAGCGGTCGCCTCGCATCAGGCGTCCGGCTCGTCCATCGGGACATGGCGCTTGCCGGCCTTGCCCAGATATCTGGAGGCATCGCGGGTATCGACATCGCCGACATCCCAGGCACCCAGAATGACTCCCTTGTCGCCCGACTGGAGGCGATACTCGCCGATTTCGGCGTCGGAACGGGTAGTGCGCTGTGAATTGCGCCGTCCCCATTCGCCCAGCCGCGCATACATCAACTGCCGTGTCGCCTCATGGGCGGGATCGGTTCCCAGATCTCTCAGTTCGTTCGGGTCTTCGAGCATGTCGAACAGCATGGGTCGATCGAAGCCCTCGGCATGCATGAATTTCCATCGTTTGTCGGCAACCATGAACAGCCTTGCCCGGCCCGGCTCAACTCCAAGCGCCCGGCAATGCGGCGTGGCCGAATAGTCGTATTCGGAGATCGCGTATTCGCGCCATTCGTGCGGTGGCGTGCCGTGCAGGAACGGCATCAGCGAGCGGCCCTCGACGATGTGGTTCGGGACTTCGCCGCCAGCGGCCTCAATGAAGGTCGCGGTAAGGTCGATCGCCTCGACGAGTTCGTCACATATTGTGTTGCGCGTTGCGTCGGCTTCGGGCGAGGGATCGCAGATGATCAGGGGCACTTTGACCGAGGGCTCGTGAAAGAGGTCCTTTTCGCCCATCCAGTGGTCGCCGAGATAGTCGCCATGGTCGGAGGTCAAGACGATCATGGTGTCATCCATCCTGCCTGCGCGTTCGAGCAAGTCCATGAGCCGGCCGAGTTCGGCGTCGCATTGGGCAATCAAGCCCATATAGGCGGGGATGGCGGCGCGGCGGACCTCGTCACGGCTGAAGGCGCGGCTGACGGCGCTTGCCATGAACGATCCGAACACCGGGTGAGGGTTTGCGCGTTCGTCCTCATTGCGGATCGGTTGCGGAATATCGTGCGGGCCGTACATGGCGTGATAGGGCGCGGGCACGATGTAGGGCCAGTGCGGCTTGATGTAGGACAGGTGGCAGAGCCAGGGTGAAGAACTGTTCCATCTTTGCGACACGAATTCGATTGCCCGATCGGTCAGCCATGGCGTTTCGGAATCCTCGGCCCGGATGTTGGCGGGCAGGCCGGCATTGCGCATGAACCAGCCAGATGCGATGGCATCGTCGCCGGCAATGCCGGAATTGGCGTGATCGTGCCAGGGATTGCGTCCCTCATAGCCTTTCGCGTTGAGGTATTCGTTGTAAGGCGAGCGCCGCGTATCGTAGAAGCCACCTGGTCCTTCGGCCCACAGCCCGTCGTCGCGAACATGGATGTCGAAGCCGCATTCCGAAACGCGCGCACCGATCATGCCATCACGGGCGATGCCCAGCCGGTCCATACCTTCCTCGTCGGCTTTCATGTGCGTCTTGCCGACGAGCCAGCATTCCATGTCAAGTTTGCGTAAATGGTCACCCAGGGTCATCTCGCCGACTTTGAGCGGGAAGTTGTTCCATTGGGCACCGTGGCTCTGGACGTAACGCCCGGTATAGAAACTCATGCGCGACGCGCCGCAAACCGGCGATTGGACATAGCAGCGCGAAAAGCGGACGCCTCTTGCGGCCAGCCGGTCGAAATTGGGCGTTTTCAGTGACGGATGGCCGGCGCAACCCAGATAGTCGAACCTGAGCTGGTCGTACATCACGAACAGGATGTTGCGAATGGCGCGTGACATGCCGTCATCGGACCGTCGTCGATTCCGCCGGCCAGTCATGCCGCGAGCGTGTCATAGGCGCGAGCCAGCCGGCGCACGCCTTCCGCCATGTGCTCGCGCGGCGCGGCCGAGAAGCTGAGCCGAAGGGCGTTGGCGTGACCGCCGTCGGAGCTGAACGCGGAGCCCGGAACGAACGTGACGCCAAGCCCGGCCGCCCTGCGCTGCAATTCGTCGGCGTCGATTCCAGTCGGCAAGTTTACCCAGACGAAAAAGCCGCCCTGCGGTACGCTCCAGTTGCCGCGATTGCCGAATTCAGTTCTGAGCGCCTCCAGCATGCAATCGCGGCGGCTACGGTAGGCCTTGCGCAGATTTTCCGTCAATGCCTCGGTACCCGCATCCAGCACACGCACGAGCGCCGCTTGGGTCAGCGAGCTGGCCTGCAGGTCCTCCGATTGTTTCATCAGGATCAGTTTCCCGATGATATCCTTCGGTCCGGCGACCCAGCCGAGACGCAAGCCCGGCGCGATCATCTTCGAGAATGAGCCCAGATAAAGCGTGCATGCTTTCTCGATCGTGCGCTCGCCGGCATCGAGCGCCTGCAGTGTCTGCGACGGTTTGCCGTCATAGCGCAACGCCTCGTAGGGATCGTCCTCGACCAGAATGGCGCCATGGCGGCGGGCGGTCGCGAGAAGGTCGTGCTTTTGCGCAGTCGAAAGCGTGGCACCGGTCGGATTTTGAAATGTCGACATGGCGTAGATCAAACGGACCTGTTTGCCGCCATCATCCTCGAGGCTTTCCACGCGGGCACCTTGCGCGCGCAGCACCTGGAGCGCTCCTGGATAGGTGGGAGACTGGACCAGCACCCTGTCGCCGGGATTGACGAAGGCGGCTGCGGCTAGATGGATGCCCTGCTGCGAACCGCTGGTCACCAAAATGTTGCCGGGCGTCAGTTCAACGCCCTTTTCTGTCATGCGCCGGCAGATGTGCTCGCGCAGGGCAGGGCTGCCGGCGCTTGACGAATATTGCAGTGCCTGCCTTGATGCGGCGGGTTCATTGAGCAGTGCGTTCAATGCGTCGCGGAAAGCGCCAACAGGAAACAGGCTTGCGTCCGGCTCTCCCGGCCCGAAGGATATAGCGGCATCGGGATCGGGTACCGAGGCCAGCGAGCGAATGGCCGAGGGAACGATCAAGTCAGCATAACGCGAATAGACATGCTGGGTCATTGTTCTTGTCCGTGAATAGGCAAGGAAAGCCTCAATGCAGCAATTGCCTGAGGAACAGCCTTGTGCGGTCTTGGCGCGGATTGGTGAAGAAATCGCCCGGCGGAGCCGTTTCGACGATGCGGCCGTGATCCATGAACACGACCCGGTCGGCGATCTGGCGCGCGAAGCCCATTTCGTGCGTGACACAGAGCATGGTCATTCCGTCATTGGCAAGCTCGATCATGGTGTCGAGCACCTCCTTGATGATCTCCGGATCGAGCGCGGAGGTGGGCTCGTCGAACAGCATGATGCGCGGCGACATGCATAGAGCCCGCGCAATGGCGGCGCGCTGCTGCTGGCCGCCGGAAAGCTGGCCGGGATATTTGTCCGCCTGCTCAGGAATATGGACGCGGCCCAGGAAACGGCGCGCCAGTTCCTCGGCCTTCGGGCGCGTCAACTTTCTGGCCGACATGGGTGCGAGCATGCAATTTTCGAGGATGGTCATGTGCGGAAACAGATTGAAGTGCTGAAAGACCATGCCGATTTCTCGCCGGATGGTGCGTATGCGTTTCTTGTCGTCCGTCAGTTCCAGCCCCTCGACCGTAATCGATCCCTTGTCATGGCGTTCCAGCCGGTTGATGCAGCGGATCAATGACGACTTGCCCGAGCCGGAGGGCCCGCAGATCACGATCCTTTCGCCAGGGGCGACGCTGAGTTGGATGTCCCTGAGGGCGTGGTAGTCGCCATACCATTTGTTCAACCCGGTGATCTCGACGGCGGCGGGTTCGGTTTCAGGCATGTCGTTCATCGCTCATTTCCCGAAATAACCCGCGCGCACGGCCGCGCCGATAAGGTTGAAGATGAGGTGGCCGGCGGTGATCGAACTGATCTCGTTGACGTCGCGCGCTGGCATGATCTCGACGATGTCCATGCCGACGACGCGGCCCTTGGCGACCAGTCCCTTGATTAGGTCGACGGCCTGGCGATAGCGTACGCCGCCTGGCTGCGGCCCGCCGACAGCCGGCATTACGGCCGGGTCGAAACCGTCGGCGTCGACGGTCAGATAGTAGCGGCCGCCGTCAGGTATGCGATCAAGGATCGCCTTGGTGCCGACGTCCTCCCATTCGTCCGCGGTAATGATGTGGGCGCCATAGTCGATAGCCGCCTGGTATTCCTCCATGCGCGCGGAACCTTGACCGCGAATGCCTAGCTGGAAGATCTCACCGATATGCTTCATTTCCGATGCGCGGCGGATTGGGCTAGAATAGCCCCCGCGCACGCCTTTCACCTCGTCGCGCCAATCGATGTGGGCATCGATCTGAACCAAAGTCACGGGACCCCGGTCGTCGAGTGCGCGCAGGATTGGAATCGGAATGCCATGATCGCCGCCTATGGCGATTGGCAGCGCGCCTGCGGCAAGGATCTTGCGGATGGCTTCCTCTGCCCTGCCGTAATGGCCGACATGGTCTGCGGCGCTGGCGGCCACATCGCCCACATCGACGACGCGGATATCCCTGCCGTCGAACAATGGGCCGCCAATGTCGAAATCGTAGTGATCGATGCCGAGGCTCAGGCGCATTGAGGCGCGCCGCACCGCCGCTGGCGCGCGCGATTGTTCGTTGACCAGTTCATCGATGGCGTAGGGATCGCCGTAGGGCATGCCGACGATCGCCACGTCCGCCGACAAATCGTCGAGCGATCCGGTCAGCGGAAAATCCATGAAGGTCTGGTAATCGCGGCGCGGGGGGACAGTAAGTGCGGTCATCGGGTTTCCTCCAGTATTCTCGTTTTGCGGTCATTTAGTTATCCCGTCGGGAGATCAGATGCGGCTGGAGACGGATTTCGAGCCGCTTCGTCAGCGCGGAGATGAGCGCGGTCAGGCCCCAATAGATGAGGGCGATAGCGGTGAAGACCTCGACCGGAGAATAGGTGCGCCCGACAATGTTCTGGGCGGCGTAGGTCAGTTCCGGAACGGTGATCGTCGACAGGATCGCCGATTCCTTGACGAGCGAGATGGTCAGGTTGGTCGAGGTCGGGAGGATGTAGCCCAGAACCTGCGGTAACAGGACTCGGCGCAGGATGGTCGGGTAGCCCAGTCCCAAGGCATAACCCGCCTCGGTCTGTCCGGCAGGAATGGACAGCAGCGCGCCGCGCATGATTTCGGCGGCGTAGGCGCTGGTGTAAGCTGACATCGCGACGAAGGCGGCCATAAGCGGCGACAAGCGCAAACCATAGGCCGGCGCCACGAAAAACAGCAGGAAGACCTGAATCAGGAACGGAATGTTGCGGAACAACTCCACATAGGCGCCAGCGAACGCGCCGAGCAGGCGCCCGCCATGCATGCGCAGGAGTGCGATCGCAACGCCCAGCAGGAACCCGACCGGCAGCGAGATCGCGCATATACCAATCGTTCGCGCAAGACCGGCGGCCAGCGATTGCCAGTTGTCGAGGATGATTGCGAGGTCGAACTGCATCAGCGAGCCGCCCTTTTGTCATTGTGCTCCAGCCGTCGGGCGACCATGGAGAAGGCGTAGAGAATGATGAAGTAGATTGCGGCGGCGGTCACGAAGGCGTCCACCGGGCGGAAAGTCTCGGTCATGACATGTTGGGCCGTGCGCGTCAGTTCGACGACCGTGATCACCGAGAGAATGGCCGATGCCTTCACCAGCATGGTGAACTCGCTGACCATGGGTGGAACGACATTGCGCATGAGCTGTGGCAGGATGACGTTGAAGGCCACAACGTGGCGGGGGAGGGCGAGCGCTTTGGCGGCTTCAAACTGACCGGTCGGGATGCGCGTCAGGCCGGCGCGGAGGATTTCGGCGATGAAGGCGGCGCTGTTGAACGCCAATGACAACACGCCGGCAACGAGTGGCGACAGGTCGATCCCCATCAGTCCGGGAAGGGCGTAATAGACAACGAGGATTTGTACGAGCAGCGGTGTGCCGCGAATGAAGCTCGTGTAGACGGCGGCGATCCACCTGGCCGGCGCCAGGCGCGATCTGGCAAGCAGCAACAGGCCGAGGGCGATGACCGTTCCCAGCGCAAAGCCCGCCAGCGACACTCCAAGCGTGACGCCGGCGCCCGAAAGAAACCTCGGGAACGTGTCGTAGACATTGGAGACATCAAGCACGGAATTCGCATCCTTGACCGGAAGGGTGAAGCGATCCGGCAAGGTTCTCCGGATGGCGCAAACGTTCGGCGCTTCTGCCCGACAAGTTGTCGGGCAGAGGCAAACCGGTTGGTTACCTGGCCCCTTCGGGCAGATAGCCGCTGGCAGGCGTTTCCATCTCGAAGCCGAACCACTTCATCTGGAGTTCTTTCAGCTTGCCATTGTCGGCCATTTCCCCGATTGCGGCGTTGATGAAATCGCGCAGGTCGCCGTTGTCCGGCCGCAACACCCAGGCCAAATAGGCCGGATCGCTAATCGGGCCGATCACCTTGAACGTGTCTGGCACCTTCTTCATCAGCACGCCCGCGGTGGGCGAGGGAATCGCGATGGCGTCGACCTGGCTGGAGGCAAGCGCTACATGGGTTTCGGGGAAAGAGGTGAAGAGCTTCGTTTCACCGAAACCGGAACCGCCTTCCGACTTCAGTTCCCCTTCGAAATCCTCAAGCTTAGGCTGGGCGACGGAGGCAAGCTGGGTCGCCACGACCTTGCCGTTCAGATCCTTGAGCGTGTTGATACTGTCGTCGTCTGCGCGCGCCAAGACCATCACCATGGCCGTGCCAACCGGCCGGGTGTAGGCGTATTTCGCGGCACGCTCGGCATTGATGGACGTCGATGTCGCCACCAGGTCGAATTTCTTCGCCAGCAGGCCTGGCAGCAAGCCCTGGAAGGGCAGGTCAAGCTGGTTCAGATTCACGCCGAGCTTCTCGACAACGTAGTCGAGGATATCCTTGTTGTAGCCAACGATCTTGCCATCCTTCATGAACTCGAATGGCTCGAATGCGGCCTCGGTTCCGACGACAATCTCGCCGCGTTCCTTGATCTGGTCGACAAGCCCCTCGGCGTTTGCGGGCGCGCCGATCAGGAGCGGCGTGAGTAAAGCCGCAGCCACCAACCGCCAAGTGTTGAGCTTCTTCCTGGTATCCATCACAGTTCCCCTTCGTTTTCGGTTTTGGGTTAAGGATAGGCACGTCCCGCGTGTTTGAAGGCGCGGGCGATCATGTAGCTCTCGGAGTCCTTTATTCCGGGAATTTGCGAGAGTTCGCGCGACAGGAAGTCGAACAGACTGGCTGTCGACGGCATCGAGATCGTCATGATCACGTCAAAAGGACCGGTGGTGACATAGACGTTGTCGACGAATGAGTAGGTCGCGAGCAGTTCGGCGACGTTGGTGATGTGTTCGCGCGCAACATCGAGGCCCACCAGTGCGGCGATGCCTTCCTCGCTGCGGAGCGGGCGTACCACCGCCTGAATGCTGATGCCTGGATCCTCGAGCAGACGCGCCATCTTGCGTCGGACCGTCGCCTCGGTGACGCCGATCTTCCTGGCGATGTCGACGCTCGACATCCGGCCGTCGATCTTGAGCTGGGAGAGAACCGCCTGTTCGGTCTCGTCCAGATCACTCGTGCTGACGAATTCCCAATTTTTTGCTTTCATTTTGTCGTAATCCGATTATGATGATGCCATCTATCATAGGAAATCGTCACCAGCAAGGGGTTTTGTGACGAATTCAGGTTTCGCGACTGGAAATGATTCAAATGCCAATCTTCAAAATCCTTCCCCAACCCCAGGCTTATGGCTATCGCGTCGGGGTATTGCTGCTCGACCTGACGGAGGCGCATGTCCCTGGCGATACGGCGCATGCGGGGACCTACGACTATCCCGTCCTTTTCAAGGTGATGGAGGGAGTGCGTGGCGAGAACGTGCTGACTGGCGACAGGATGGTGGAGCCGGCGATCATCAGCGCCGCGCAGGAGCTCGAGCGCATGGGGGTCGAGGCGATTTCCAGCAACTGCGGGTTCATGCTGAACTATCAGGATGCCGTCAGGAGCGTGGTCAATATCCCGGTGGCGCTATCCAGCCTGCTGCAATTGCCAGGCCTTGCTCGCATGATCCGCCCCGACAGGAAGATCGCCATTCTGGCCGGTGCCAAGCGCTTGGTAACCCGCGACCTGCTTCGGCTGGCGGGCCTGCCGGACGAGGCCGATGTCGTAATCGGCAGCATCGAAGGCACGCCGGAATTCGACAACTTCATGACGGCGGATATCGACACCGATGCATTCGGCAAGCGACTTGAAGAAGCGGCGGACACCTTGTTTGAGAAACACTCCGACATCGGCGCGCTTCTGCTTGAGTGCGCAATCTTCACGCCCTATGCAGCTGCGTTGCAGCGACGATACAACGTACCGACTGCCGACTTTGTCTCGCTGATCGACTACCTGCACGATCTGACGCATCGACGGGATCGCCTGTCGCGAGCATGATGGGCAAAAGTCTCTGGTGTCGGTCGCCAGTCAACAGATCAACATAACCGTCGCCCGACGAAGGACGACCGCGAGGCGTAGGAAATCACAAGAAAGAGTCCTTTGCCTACGAACAGGTCAGAACTCGTCCGACTATGCCAAGGGCAAATGTCTGCTTTCAGGCACAGGCCAAGCTATCACCGACATGGGGGCGCGAAGCGGTCATTGAACAAACAACACCTTCGTGTCCGCTCAGGGGCCGAAAGTTTCGTTTCGAAAAACCGGAGCGGGCGGGAGTGAATATTGGCTGCACATGCAATGCGCCACCTCAGATTTCTCAAAGCGGCCGTTCGGCAGGAGGGAGCACGGAATCAGCCATCATGAATCTTGGGCTTTTCGGATCGCATGGCCGGTACAGGCATCCGCAGGGATGACACGGCACCTGCTTACTCATAGCTTGGGATATGCTTCGAAGGTTCCGCAATCGCAGCGAAGATCACATGCAGCGGCAAATACGCGCCGTAATCAAACGGCATGGAGCCGAATTGCATGAGAAAGTCCGCATTGCCGACATCATCGATATAAGCAAGCTCGACACACGAGATTTAGGCACCTACGCCTTGCAAGCTCACTTCGATTTCGTGCTGATCGACGAGAACCAGCGGGCAGTTGTCGCTGTCGAGTTCGATGGTCCTGGACACGATCCAACCAATGACGGCAAGAAGGACTCGATCTGCCAGCAGGCTGACCTTCCTCTTATTCGGGTCTATGGCTTCGAGGAGGTCCGAAGGATCAAAACGATGACGCTCGTAAGCTATTTGGTTGAGTTGGTTTTCCACGCTCGGGTCTTCGCGCAGATGAAAGAGGAGGGCAAAATCTCATCAGACGAGCCGTTCGTACTAAGTGGGTTTTTGAAACCTGACGCAAAGCATATTTTCGACAGCGAGTTCGATTTCGTCGGCAACACGAATGGCAAGCTAACGAGGGCACTGCAGAGGGGTGGGCTGGCTGCCGACGAATTGCCCCATTGGAGCATCAGCCGGTTAATGTTGCGGGCACCAGACGGGCGGCTGCATGCTTTCATGAGTATCAACTCTTCAAAAGGACCGATTGTCGGGACTGCAAGCCTACGGGTGATTTTGGCGTCGTGGGGCTTTCTCGCCAACCTGTGGACAGTCACCTTCGAGATAGCCCAGTTCGCCGACGGAATGGCGGCGGACAACCTGCTCGAAAACATCCGCCTTGTTGTCGAAGGACACGGGCACGTTGTCACTAGCACCGACGAAGTGCTCGCGGAACTGAAGACACTAGGATCGTTGGGCTATACCCTTGTCATGGGCAGCGGAGGTGGGGACACCGACTTGCACCTGTTGGCTGCATTCGAGGCAGGCAAAGGCGACAATTAGGTCTAAACGTTTTTGGGACGAGGCACCAGCGACTATTCCCGACTATTCCGCAAGCCAGGTGTTCAGCATCTCGATACGTACCGCGAAATCTCGTCCTTCATCCGGACCGCCTTTGTGAATCACGCCCACGACCGCATTATCGCTATTAAGGAGAGGACCTCCGGACATGCCTTGCGAAAGCTTTTGCGTAACTTCAATCAGCTCCACGGCATGTTTGGTGGCTAGCGAGCTCACTTTTCCTTCCCGCACATTGACCCTGTCGCCCGGACCGAAGCCTGGATAGCCGACTGCGGTCAGCTCATCACCGACCGCAACCGCCTGAGTAGCGCCATTTAGCTGAAAATATTCGGTGGCAGGGATCGTATGCTCGAGAATCGCGAGATCACGGTCTTTATCGCGCTTAACGACCGTCGCCTTAAACTTATTGGCGGGTTTGCTCGGGTGGTGGACCTCAACCTCGTCCACGCCTTCTACGCAATGGGCGGCGGTGACTAGGCCGACATCCTTGAGGAAGAACCCGCTACCCTGCAACGTCTTGAGCTTTTCACCCTCGCCCTCGCAATACTCGACAACCCATACGGCCCTGTCGCGGACCTCATCCGCAGTGGGCGTCACCTCAATCTTGCGGTCTGGGAAGCTAGCATTGAAACGGACTGCGATAGCCCGAAATACCGGGTCTGATTGACCCCTGATGAACCGGAGCCAAGTAATCTTGCCTTGGAGATATGCGCCGAGGTCGGACGTACCGCCATGGTTACTGGCAAACTTCGTCTGTGCGGCCGCCTTGCCCAACGTTTCTACCGAATAGAGCGCCGCTCGAATATTTCTGACATAGCGGCGGTCAACATTGAGTAGCTCGTTTACCTTGAGCCCCGTAACCATCCGGCGCGAATGTCGGTCGGCATAGTGCGCCTTGTGGGGATTTATGGTGAACCCGTTGGAGGCAAATGTGTTGCGCAAGGCCGGGATGAGGAGATCAGGCGAGAAATGCCCCGAAGGCGGGGCCGATCCCTCGAACAGCGCCGCCATTGGCTGGTGGCTCGAGAACGTGATGTCATCTGCGTAGCGCGTGTAAATGCAGCGCGTGCCTTTCGCGAACGCAAGCAGTTCTCTGTCAAGGCGAAAGCAGATCATGTTGGAGAGTACAGGACTGGTCGGGGCACCCTGAGGCAGATGAGAGTTGTAGCAGCACAATCTGGCAGTGATGCTCGCCACGCAATTGTCAATGCCGAGTGCCTCGAGAAGGCCTATGACCCGGTTTTCAGTTATTGACGGGAAAAAACTCTTTAAATCTATATTGAGTACAAAACGTTTGCGCAGGTGCGTTAGGGCATTAGTCTTCACCGACTTCCCATCTACAAATCCATGGACTGGATTACGAACGCGGTAAAGTTGGTCGAGCAGTGGAGCAATCTGGCGCTGCAGATATTTGAGGCGCTCGTCCGGCGCGGTGATAGTCCTCGTCTTGTCCTTCCCTTTAGCGATCTCGAACTGATGATACATGCGCACCCGAAACCACCAGATCTTTTTCAGTTCATCGGCCGAAACGCCGAGGTATTTGAGAAGCGCCGTTTCGTTATCCAATTCCGGAGGTATCTGGGCGCGGATTGAATAGGCGCCAAACGATGAATGTGGCACGAGGTCTCCCCTCCAGTCACGCCAAGTGTACCGAGTCCCATGGCGCGCACGATATGTGCAGACATTAGCTCTAACGCCGCAGTTACTACAGCGCGTATGCGAGGGGAAACCTCGTGAAGAAATGTCTATCAACTCGCTGGTGCTTTATCCAGTGGACTTGAAGATCGCGCCCTGCACCCCAGCATAGCTGGAAACACTCTGAATAATGCGAACCTCTTGCATAGCCAGTTGAAGCGGCATCGGTCCGTGCTCGATTGCATCGGCTAATAACGTGCCTTCCAGCAGAAGTCGTCCTCACCGCGAAGGCCACTCTTGGCCGCAAGTGACCGCGGTCACTTCGGGCGGAAAGCGGTCGTTCGCTGCATGTAGTGCAAACGTTCGCTTCTCACTGGCTTGACGGCAATGGCGTGTTTGAAGCGAGTGCCCCGCATTGTGAGTAGGCGATTGTCGCGAGCGGCACCGGCGGCCGAGTGGCTCTGCAGACTGGCCATCTGACCGCGCCACGAGGGTGAGCGGTTATGTCTTGGCCCGAACGCTGACGTGCTCCTGCGCGCACCTGGTCCGTCCCGTTGCCGCGAGGACCAGACGGGAAGCAGGGCGTTCCGTGGTCGGTGCCAGCGGCTTGGAAGCCACGACGTTCTTCGATGCGGGGGCAATCTATCCGCGTGGAGCGATCTCGACATTGGCTCGGAACATGTTGAGGGGGTCGACTCGGGTCTTGATGTCTCTGAGCCGCTTCTCGTTGGCTCCGAAAGCGCCCTTGCTGCGTTTTTCGCCCGGCTCTGGCACGAAGTTGATGTAGACGCTACCCTCCGACATCGGAGCGGCGTTTTCAAAAAGGGTGCGCACCCATCCGATGCAGAGCTCGTCCCGATCCCGATCCTGCCAGCGGCCATGGATGTTCATCACGTAGCGTGTCGCCCGATGCGGGTAGGCCATGGCGTCCGCAGGCAGCCGTCCTGCGGCGCCGCCAAGCTGGGCGGTCGCGATCTCCGTCTCGTCCGAAGGCAAGTTGCCCGCGGCCTCGACCAGCACGTCTATCAATGCGTCAGAGAGCGTCGTGAAGTCGTGAGACTTCCAGTAGTTGCGTGCGCCTGAAGGGAGCAGTGGATCGAAGGCCGACTGCCAGCCGGTGTAAGGGTGAGGCGAGACGCCATCGCCGATCGGGGAACCGATCGACCGCAACGACGCCAGCGCACGCTCCCCGTCCTGAAGCGATCCGGCATGGGCCATGACCAGCATGAGAACCGGACGGCCATGGTCTTCTGGCGCGAGGAATGGCAGGGGCGGCGCCTTCCGAAGGATGAACCAGCAGGTGGTGTCGTCGGGCAGTTCCTCGGCGATGTCACGGTATGCTCGCAATACCTCCGTGGCCTCTTCCAGCGGGTGCACGACGGGACCGGTCATCAGTATCGGCCCGACCTCGTGCAGGTGGAATTCGAATTCGGTCACCACTCCGAAATTGCCGCCCCCGCCCCGGATCGCCCAAAAAAGATCGGCATTCTCGTCCGCAGAGACGCGGCGCAGCATGCCGTCGGCGGTCACGATGTCGGCGGCGACGATGTTGTCGACTGTGTGCCCCAATGCCCGGCTCAGCCACCCGTATCCGCCGCCGAGAGCAAGCCCGCCGATACCTGTCGTCGAGTTGATCCCTGTCGGCACTGCGAGGCCGTGCGCCTGGGTCTCGTGATCGATGTCGCCAAGCAGCGCCCCGCCCTGGACCCGGGCGGTGCGTGCCTCGGGATCGACGCGCACGGCGCGCATGCGCGACAGGTCGATCATCAGTCCGCCATCGCAGAGCGCGCTGCCCGCGATGTTGTGTCCGCCTCCGCGCACCGACGTGAGCAAGCCTTCGGAGGCCGCGAACCGGACCGCCGCCATAACATCCGCCGCGCCGGTGCATTCCGCAATCAGCGCCGGGCGGCGCGCGATCATGCCGTTCCAGATCCGGCAGGCCTCGCTGTAATCCGCGTCTTCCGGGCGGACCAACCGACCGCGCATCTTCTCCGCCAGGGCGTCGACGGCCTCGGGCGCCAAAGGCTTCTCGGCGCCGTCGGCACGGCGTAGGATCATGTTCATCGTTCTCTCCTCCTCTCAACAGGTCTTTCTGGCGGAGAGAATTCCCGATCATCGCGACGCCGCCCAGTGCACAGACTGGACTGGTCGACCGCGCATGCCGCTCGTAAACTGGTAGCGGTCAGGCGGGAGAAGCGACGATGTCAGTCTATGGCCAATACTGCCCGCTCGCGTTGGCGAGCGAGATCCTGTGCAACCGTTGGACGCTACTCGTCGTCCGGGAATTGCTCGACGGCTCGACCGGCTTCAACGAGATCGGACGGGGATTGCCGCTGATGTCGCGCTCGCTCCTCTCGCGTCGGCTGCGTGACCTTCAGACCACCGGCCTCGTCTCCCACCAAGCGGGCCCGCGTGGCACCGCAGGAGCCTACCATCTGACCGATGCGGGACGCGCACTGGGCCCGGTGGTGCGGGCGATTGCGGTGTGGGGCCAGAAATGGATCGAGGAGGAGCCCTCGCTCGAGAAGATCGACGTTCGCTTCCTGATGTGGGACATGCGCCGGAATGTCCGTCCCGTCGACGCCCTGCCGCCGCGCTTCACGGTGCTCTTCCATTTCGCTGATGCGCCGGACGGTCTCAGAGAGCACTGGCTCGTCTTCGACAGCGGTGAGGTCGATCTCTGCTACGTCGATCCCGGCCACGAGGTCGATGTGCATCTCGAGACCGATCTTCGAACGATGACACAGGTCTGGATGGGATGGCGCGACCTGGACGAGGCGGTCAGGAACGAAGACATCGCGGCTACGGGATCGGCGGCCCATATCTCTTCGATGCGCGACTGGCTTGGGCTCAGCGGATTGGCGGGAATCTCGAAGAGGCCCGCGCATCAGCGAGTGCGCTGCGCCCCACGATAGGACCCGTTTGGCGACCCGCGAATGGAGAGCCCGGAGAGGCAAGGTGTTGAAGATCACCGCTTGTAGCAGGACGGCTATTTTCTCGGCTCACAGATTCGGCTACCGTCTCCGCCGGTGTATTGTGCAATGACCGGTTCTGGAAAGCTGCAACGTAGTATTGGCGGCGACGCGACGGTCCGGATAGGGCCGTTCACGTCGATCATGGCGAGGTGCAGGAGGGCGGGAAGCGGTCGTTCGCTGCATACTCCTCGAAGGTCAGGGTTGCGGGACGAAGTGGACTGATGCTGGTGCAGCGACATCCACATCGGCAGCACGACCAAGTCAGGGTGTGCTCCGCGGCGGTGCAGCACGACTTCCCCGAAGCGGTCGTTCAATCTGTACAATCGGGCCGGAATCCAAACCGGCCATTCGCCGTACGGGCCTCAGATGGCTCACATGCGGACGGAAGAGACATTGTGTCTTGTCGGTTGAACGTCTGCTATCAAGCGTCACGGCTAGACCTTGGTTGCGCGAGCCACCAAATAAGGCCAACGCATCGTGATCCCTTCAGCGTCACGGAACGCCTCTGCGCCAGTTCTGATATGGTTGATGATTGCCCGCTTGGCATCAGATGCTTGTGCATCAATTAGCATGGGTGCACGGACAATTCCCTTGTAAAGCAAATCGAGCAAGTCGTCTCCGGTCTGGCCGCGCCAGAGGGCATGGGTCGCCAAGTCGCGGAATGTTGCATTTGCGTTTGGCCCAATAACGCGATTGGGGTTTTTCCTGACCCGAACCAAATCTCGAAACGGCCAAAGACTGTAGGGAGCATTCTCAACGATGCCCATCATGTTCTTTAGGTTCTCATACACACCCCCAGCCTCCGAAAGCTGGCTGTATAGAAGCAAGATTATTCGCATGTCGGCGAGAGATTTCACAGGACCTGCCGCCAGCCGTTCGTTTAGCTCTTCGAACACTTGTTCTGCGGTGATCGTGGTGGACCAACCCGCATCTTGCATGCCCCTGAATTCTCCACTCAGCGACCCTGCAAAATCTAACTCGCTCATTTGGCGAGCAAATCTAAAGAGAAGTCCAAGTTTCCGGGCTGTCTCGTTGGCGAAGGTTGTTGGGGAATTCAAAGGACCAAGCCGCATGTTATTTCTCAGAGCACTGGATAACAGCCATATCACGCCACCCGCAACGTTTACGTCTCTCGTCGCCGGAGCTGACACTGGTCGAATACCTCAATAGTCCGCACACCCGACCTTGATCCGCGTGAACTAATTCCGCGCGCCTCAAACGGGTGCCGCCCTTTTATTGCTGACGGTTATCCCGACCTGGCCACTCACGTGGAGCCCTCGGCTGGCGTGATCGGTGTTTTTCGCGCCTTGAGCAGGTACACAAGAGGTGTAGTACACCATCGAGATTCGGCTTTTTGGGGAAGCGAAACTGTGGACCAATCCTGCACCGATATGTGTACCAATCAATGCATTGACATTTTCCTACGTGTCTTTTTTGCTTATATTTCAATGTATTAAGGATAACTGGAAATTGAGTTCTGCACCCCTTGGGAGTACCAGCCATTTCCCCCGACAGGATCGCAATCCGGCTGAGGCAGGAAATCAGCCAGGTGCGGCCGATCAGTTGTAGCTGGAGCGCTGGAAGCAACGCGCGGTCTTGCCGAAGCCGCTTGGCGTGCAGATCCAGGGTGCGCGGCCGAGATAGGCTCTCGTGGTGCTGGAGCGATCGCCCTCGGCCTTGTTCCCGCTCGCCGGTTCGGCCAGGGGTTCGCTCACCGGCGTCACCAAAGGATTTCCATCCGTTTCGGCGTAGGCCGGGGCTGAAACAAAGGCGGCGGCAGCAATCGTTGCGCCAGCCAGAAGGTTGCGCGCTGCAATCGGGAAGTCGCCAAGAAACGTCCTGGTTCCTGCGCTGTTCATGAGCATGTCCTTTCAAACGGATTTTTCCGGCCTTACCCGCCGGGCTTGCCTGAGGCTAGCAAGCACGAATTAATCGTCCCTAACCAAACGCACCGGTGTTTTAGGAATTTTCAGAAACGCAATACGCGGAAACCCGGCATGTGCCGATCAGCACGGCCAACAAGTCCCGGAATAGGAATGAATGTGGCGTCAAAAAGGCGCTACGGCAGCGTGAACCGGCGCCGCGAAAGTACCAAGCGGCATCGGTCCGGCACGTCATCCTTTCATTTTCAGGTGCCATGCAAGCGCCGTTTTCACGCTGTCCCCGATCCCAGGATATTGTGGTTTCCAGCCGAGTATCGCCTTCGCCCTGGCCGGATCGGCAATCAGGACGGCAGGATCGCCTTCGCGTCTGGGCGCGAAAGTGACGGGGACTGACTTTCCCGTGCATTCTTCAACACTATCAATGACCTGGCGCACGGACACGCCGTGGCCCGTGCCCAGGTTGATCGGCTGCGGCGGGATATTGCCGTCCATTGCGTCGAGCGCGGCGACATGGGCCCGCGCAAGATCGGACACATGGGTATAGTCGCGGATGCACGTGCCGTCCGGCGTGTCATAGTCGGTTCCGAAGATCGCGAAGGGTCCGGTTTCGCCGAGCGCGGCGGCGATGGCGCGGGGAATTATGCGGGTTTCGGGATCGTGATCTTCACCGGTTTCACCTGCCGGATCGGCACCGGCTGCGTTGAAATATCGCAGGGCCATCCACCGCATTCCGGTGGCCGCGGCAAAATCCGAGATCATGCGTTCCACGATCAGCTTCGACATTCCGTAGGGATTGACCGGCACCAACGGTGATGATTCGGTTATCGGCACCCGCGCCGGTTCGCCGTAGATCGCACAACTGCTGGAAAAGACCATGCGGGCGATGGCGTGATCGCGCATCGCCTCGAGCAGAGCGAGGCTGCCTGCAACATTGTTGCGATAGTACTTGCCGGGGTCCTCGACGGATTCCCCGACATAGGCGAAGGCGGCGAAATGAATGACGGCGGCGGGACGGTAGGCGGCAATCACGGCATCGAGGCGGGTCCGGTCCAGGATGTCGCCATGTTCGAACGGCCCCCAATGGACTGCCCTGCGGTGGCCGTTGACCAGATTGTCATAGGCGATCGGGCGGTAACCCGAGGCGGCAAGTGCCTTGCAGGCGTGGGAACCGATATAACCGGCACCGCCGGTAACGAGGACGTTCTTCATGCGACATGTCCCGCAGCAGGGCACCGATGTGCCCAGGTTCCCCGAATACAGACCATAGCGCCAGGCGGATCAAGGCCCTGTTCGGCTTTCACGGGCAGACGGCAGGTCGGGGCAACCGGCCCTCGGCCATTCCGTGTCGCGCGTCGCGCCGCGGGTGGGAAATTTGATCGTTTCGCTTTAAGGGAACTTAACCCAAGCAGAGGACAATTACCGGAAGAGAAACCGTGGAGCGGCTTCGATGAGATGCCTTGCACTAACGTTTTCAGCCCTTGCATTCATGACCACGGTTGCAGGGGCGGCGTGCCAAAACGCGGCCTCGATCACCGATCCGTGCACCTCGGCCGGCGAAGTTGATCTGGGCACGACCACGAGCATTCCCGGCAACAGGAGCGCGGCGATAACCGGAATCGGGATGGACAACAGGGTGGTGCTGGGCATCTATGATCCTCACCGCGCCTTCTCGAATGACCGCGATGTCGGAATCGAGCATATCTTCGTGTACTGGCAGGCGCTTGACCTGGAGGAATTCCGCCACCGTCTCGCCCAGGCCGAAAAGCTGGGGCGCACGATGATGGTGACGGTGGAGCCCTATACGCGGGCCGTGAACTGGCGCGACGGCGGCGAGCATCTTTTCGCCGACATCATCGCCGGGAGATTCAGTCCGGAAATCGAGCGGATATGCGGCGAACTTGGCCGCTACAGGGGCAAGGTCCTGATCCGCTGGGGCCATGAAATGGAAGATCCGACGGGGCGTTATCCGTGGGCGCGCAAGGACGCCGACGGCTACAAGGCGGCGTTCCGCCATTTCGTCACGTCCTGCCGCACGCTGGCTCCTCGCGCCGCGTATGTCTGGTCTCCGAAGGGCGAGAAGAACCTCAGCCGTTACTATCCCGGTGGCGCCTATGTCGACTATGTCGGCCTGTCGGTCTGGGGCCTGCAGAAGTTGGACCTCGACCATTACGGTCGCAACCGCCAGTTCGAGATGACCTTCATGGAAAAATACAACCGGGTAGCAGGCTTCGCCAAGCCGGTCATCATTGCCGAACTCGGCGTATCCGGTGACCGCGACTATCGCGTCAGCTGGTTCGATAACCTGTTCAGCACGATCGCGCGGTCACCGGCATTTCGCCAGTTGCAGGCCGTCGTCTATTTCAACGACAAGGAGCCGGCCGAATGGCCCATGGGCTACGGATCCCCCGACTGGAGGATCGGCGCCGACTGGTTCTCACGTGCCAAACAGGTGGCATACGAAGCCAGGCCAACCCTCCAATGAACAGGCCTTCTCCGGTTTGTTGCCATCCACATAGGCCTTGTTGCGCAGGTATCCCTTTGTAGCGCGGTCGCCAGGTTGGAATTTCTTCGCCTCATCCCATGGATGAGGCGGCTTTTTCGAGAAAACGAACCACTTACCGTCCGGCACCTTGTGCATGTACACGGTACCCTGGTCGTCGATTCTGTGTGCAAAGCAGGTCAGCGCTTGGGAACTGCTGACCGTCGTGTTCCAAGTCGCTCGGAAACAGGTCTTGCCATTGCCGGGCAGGAACCAGCGGCCATCGCTGTAGCTGGCATCGGGTCCCGGCCGCCCCGTCCACGCCTTGAAATCCCTGCGCGAGACCTGGAAATAGGCCACGCCGTCCTTCCAGATCCACGAACGGCCCTTGTAGAGCTTGTAGAGCTCTTTCGTGGTGAGGTCGCGGCCGCTCTTGGCTGCGGCGGCATGGTCTTCACCTGCAGCCGCGGCGGGCGGCAAGCCGAAGCCCGCCACCGCCAGCATCGCGAAACTGCCGAAAATAAAGCCTGAGATCCCATTCATCGCTCAATTCCTTTCCGGACGGACCGGATAATTGATCTGCTGACGAACGACCCGCCAGTCCGGCAGGCCAAGGCCGTGGGGCCACGGCCAGACCTCCTTGTCGTTGAAGTAAACCACCTCCTTCAGTTCCGGATACTCGGCGAAATTGCGGGTCACGTCCTGAACCCATCGGGTCAGGTATTCGAGGTTGCCCTCATAGCCCAGTTCGGCAATCCAGATCGGCTTGCCGAAGCCAACCGTGGTGTCGTATCCGAGCTTGAGGTCCTCGGCGAAGTCGCGCGGCTTGCCATATTCGATCTTCTCGAATTCGTCGTAGCCAAAGACCGACAGGCCGACCAGGTCGACAAACTCGTCGCCAGGATAGTAGTCCTTCGCCGTTTCCAGGCCTTTCGGCGACCACATCATGGGCGTATTCGGCAGGATTTCCCTGGCGATGGCATACATGCGCTTGTAGGCCTCGATGTAGTCCGCCGGTCTCCACAGCGACCAGGTGAAGCGTCCCGACGGGTTTTCCATCTCCTGCGCCCAGCGAATCGTGACGGGGCTCTTGAACCCCGCAAGCGCCTCGCAGATCGCCCTCATGTTGACGTCGTGCTTGCCTGACAGGATTGCCTGGCGCAGGGCGTCGGTGCTGACGTTCCAGTCGAGATCCCAGGACCAGGGCTCGATCGTCACGAGCACTTTGCGACCCCTTTGCAGGGCGTATTCGTCAGCTGCGGGAAGGACGGACAGATCGACGTCTTCCCAGGGCAGGAAGAGGTGCTCGGTTGCGACCCGGCTTTCGGTACTGAAATCGCCATAGGGATCATAGACGCCGAGTTTCGGGCCATCGGGGTGAATGAGAGGCCGCTTGTCCATCATCAGGTCGCGGCCGGCGATGGTTTCCTCCGCAACGGCGCGGTTGGACGCCCCCAAGGTCGCCGCCGCAACAAGTGCTCCGGTGCCTTGGAACAAGGTCCTTCTCGAGATCGTGGTCAACTGATTAGTCATGACGGTTCTCCTGTTCCATTTTCCAATATTCCGCTGTTGCTACTGCCCTGCCGTTTTCGACAATCCGGGCCATCCCAATGGGTGAGCGGTCCTTTTCGCGGATGCCGACCGCGCATCGCGTTTTGGCTGAGCCGCAAGTCATTCATTCCGCTGCTCCTTCCGTGACGCGGGAGATCTGACCGGCGGTCGTACCCGTGCTTTCCGATATGTCGGAAAAGAGGAACTGCGAGTCGAAAATCTTCACCGGTTGGGGTTCCAATCCCGTGCGGCCAATCGTTTCGATGGCGAAACCCTGCCGGGCCGCCTCCTCGGGCGGATAAATACGGCGCAGGTCGATCATCACCGGCGTTTTCATAATCGAAGCAAGCCTTGCCAGATCAAGGTGTTTCACCGATTCCCAATCTGTCATAAGCACAACAGCGTCAGCATCCTGAGCGCATTGATAGGCGTCATGATGGAACGACACGCCGTGAAAAATCTTGCGTGCCTGATCCATGCCGCGCGGGTCGTAGGCATGGATTTCGGCGCCGGCGCGTTGCAGCAATTCGATAAACGGGATCGACGGCGATTCGCGCATGTCGTCGGTATCGGCCTTGAAGGTTAGGCCGAGTACTGCGATCCGCTTGTCCGCAACGTGGCCGTGCAGGATGTGGCGGACCTTCATGGCCATGCGCCGCTTGCGCGCGCTGTTTGCAACCACTGTCTCCTCGACGAGACGAAGCGGCACGCCATATTCCTGTGCTGTCCTGACGAGCGCCAGCGTGTCCTTGGGAAAGCACGAGCCGCCATACCCGGGCCCGGCGCGAAGGAAATGCGGCCCTATGCGGTGATCGAGGCCGATCCCGAGCGCGATGTCAGCGACGTCAGCGTCCACCGCTTCGCAAAGATCGGCCATCTCGTTGATGAAAGTGATCTTCGTGGCCAGGAAGGCATTTGCGGCATACTTGATGAGTTCGGCGCTTCTGCGCCGCGTGCGAACCAGCGGATGCCCCTTGCCGACCAAAGGCGCATAAATCGTTATCAACAGTTCGGCGGTCGCCTCTTCCTCGCAGCCGATGACGATCCGGTCCGGCTTGGTGAAGTCCTCGATTGCCGAACCCTCGCGCAGGAACTCCGGATTGGAGGCAACTGCGACGTTCAGGCCGGGGCGGACCTTGGCGATGAGATTGATGATGGCGTCGCCGGTACCGATCGGGACGGTGGATTTCGTGACGATGACCGCTCCCGGGCGGATCGAACGCGCAATCTCGGCCGCGGCGTCTAACACGAATCGCAGATCGGCTTCGCCGTCGGATTTGCGTGGCGGTGTTCCCACCGCGATGAAGGCGGCATCGCAAGCAGCGACCGCTTTGCCCAGGTCGGACGAAAAGGACAGGTTACCGGTCCCGATTGTCCGATGCAGGATTTCTTCCAGTCCGGGTTCGTAGATTGGCGATTCGCCCGCAACCAGTCGGCCGAGGCGCTGCTTGTCGCGCTCCACGCATGTGACCTCGTGCCCGAGATCGGCAAAGCAGGCGCTGGCGACCAGGCCCACATAGCCGGCACCGACAACGGTGATCTTCTTCTTCTGTGACATGTCAATAGCGCCCCACGCACCCGTTCATTGTCTTGGTCCCCATGCCGGTTTGAACCTGATGGTCGGATTGCCGGGTTTGCCCAACCCCGCGCCGGACGGCGGATAGACGGCTTCCGTCAGTCTGAAGGCGTCGATGCCGACCATCATCGCGTGCAGTCCCTTGGGACCGTTCTGGTGGCCGCCCGCGACAATACTGGCGCCAATCGCCAGGAAGGCCAGCGTCGTCGTGATCCCCGCGGGACTCCATGAGAACAATGACAACCCGTTCTCCAGCGAATGGCGGACAATGACGAGCAAGGTCAGGGCGCCATAGGCGAAAGCGTTGATCAGGTTGAAAAGGTAGAAGCCGCCCGCCGTTCCCGGATCCTCGACAAGCCAGGCCGTACCGCCCGAAACCAGGGCAAGCACGAGATAGGGGGCAACGGCGCTCAGCGGCAGCCGGCCGGCCGGGTTCAGGCCTTTTGGCGTGATCCTGAAGGGCGCGACCTTGCCGCTGACGCGATCGACAACGGCGGCGACCGAACCGAACAGCGACCACGGCCAGCGCAAGAGCAGGAAGGCGATGCCTTCCCAGCTGACGATCCTGGCGTCGGAAGGACGGAACAGCCCGGTCGACCGCCACCAGTATGCCAGGGCGAGCAGGACGATCGACAGCGGCGCCATATGCGCGACGAAATCGAAATAGGTGACGTTGACGAGGTGGGTGCCGGATACCAGCGCATAGATCGGCATGACGTACATCACCGCCATCGCGCTGGAAAACATCGGATACCAGAGCTGCGAAAACAGGAACTGGAACCGGACGCGGCCCTTCAGCCTGGGAACATAGGTCTTCGAATATTGGAGCAGGATGGTGACCAGGCTGCGCGACCACTGGAATTCCTGCAAGATGAGATCGGCAAACGTGGCGGGACCATCACCATGGGCGATCGCGTCGACGGCATGAACGCCGCGCCATCCGTTGGCATTGAAAATCAGCGTGGTGGAATGATCCTCGGCGAGTTCCGGGCCCAGGCCGCCAATCTCCCTCAGGGCGGCGGTGCGCACCGAGTAGTGCGAGCCGATGCACAGCGGCGCCCACCCGGAATTGTAACCGGATTGCAGCGCGCCATGCATGCTCGCCTCGACATACAGGCGGCCGCGCGCCGACCAACTGTCACCGGCATTGCTGTCGCATATGCTCGGGGCGGACACGTATCCCACCGCAGGGTCCGCGAAGGGCGCGATGGCGTTTCTCAGATAATCGGGTGTCGGGACGTGGTCGGCGTCGAACTGGGAGACGAAATCGTAGACGGCATATCCGTAGCGGTCGTAGAAATAGGCGAGATTGCCCTCCTTGCTGCGCGTGCGGCGCGGCCAGCCGGGCCGCTGGTATTCCCCGACTCCCCTGCGGGTCGATACCTTGACGCCGTGCTGGCGGCACCAATCCAGGGTTTGCGGATCGGGATCCTCGTCGGCCAGCCAGGTATCGTGAAGAATACCGTTTTGAACGAGGGCGCCCTGGAGCGTCTTTTCAACCACGTCGAAAGGTTCGGACGGCGCCTTGGTCACCACCATGGCGACACGGGCGCCGGGCGGCAAGGCTGCCCCCCTGGTCGGAATGCGGGCATTGGCGAAAATGAATATGAAATAGGCGGGAACGAGCGTGACCCACGCCAGAACGAGCGAAACGATGCCGAACCTTGCCGGGGTGCTGTAGTGCTCGGGCCTCAACCACCACGACCAGAAGAACAGCAGTGCTGCGATCCAGACGGCGCTGCCGAATGTATTGGCCACCTTGCGGTAGCCCGTGAATACGGCTTCGAATTGGGGAACAGGGCTCGCGCTTGCCGGAACTGCCTTCAGATCAAGGGGGGCCTTGGCGCTCATGTACTTCCTTCAGACGTCCATCCGTCCGGCCGTCTTCAAATCCATGACTCCATCAGCCGTTGATCCCGGCAATCATGCCGGGAAAATCTTCGTGACAGCGTGCGATCGCGGTGTTTCCTTCAAAGTTGAAAGTTCCCGGGCGAAGTGCCGGATCGTCGGCGGAAGGCCGTCTTCGAGCCGGATTTTCGGTTCCCACTTCAATATTTTCCGCGCCCGGTCGATCACGGGCCGACGCACCTTCGGATCATCCAGGGCTTCGGGGAGATGTACGACCTTCGATGCCGAGCCAGTCATCGAGATGACCGTCCGCGCGACGTCATTGATCGAGAATTCCCGCGGATTTCCGAGATTGACCGGCAAGGGGAGGTCCCCTTCGTGATCCATGAGGCGCACAAGCCCCTCGATCATGTCGTCGACATAGCAGAATGACCGCGTGAACGAGCCGTCGCCATAGACGGTCAAGTCCTCGCCCAGCAGCGCCTGGATGACGAAATTGGATATGACGCGACCGTCGTCGGCGCGCATGGACGGCCCGTAGGTATTGAAAATGCGGGCAACGCGGATATCGACTTTCAGCGTGCGGTGATAGTCGTAAAACAGTGTTTCAGCGCAGCGCTTGCCCTCATCATAGCAGGCGCGCGGGCCCATGATCGCGACATTGCCGCGATAGTCTTCGTTCTGCGGGTGTTGAAGGGGATCGCCATATACTTCCGACGTCGATGCCTGGAGGATGCGCGCTCCGTTTTCGACCGCCATGTCGAGCAGGTTCCGCGCACCGAGCACATTAGTGAGCATCGTCTTGATCGGATCCGCCTCATAGGCGGGTGGCGATGCAGGGCAGGCCAGATTGAAAATGCGGTCGGCCTTGAGCGATAGCGGTTCCCTCACATCGTGACGGATGAATTCGTAGCGGCCGGACGCGGCCAATTCATCGACGTGAGCCTGCATGCCGGTCGACATGTCATCGACGCATACCACCCACTCGCCTTCGGCGAGCAACCGCTTGCACAAGTGGTATCCAAGAAAACCGGCGCCGCCGGTCACAACCGTCGTTCTATTTGACGAGCGCAAAACCCGAGCCTCAATGTTTCCCCGTCCATTGCACCCAATATCAACCGGATTCACGGTACGGTTGATGAATTCAATTACATTGGTGCGCGGAAATTGCATTGACGACGGTCAATGAGGTCCGTGCGGGCGGCAGCAGGAAAGTCCCATCGGCATCGGCCCGCAGCCCCGGTACAAGCCGCATGGCCGATCAGAGTTAAGAGCACGTCAATCCTTTCTATCTAGTCTCCTGCCCCGATACCCAAACAGGTGCCGGGCTTACTATGCGCACAAGATCATCTTCCATCAGGACTTCGGGCGGGTGGGCCCGCAAGCGCTATAAAAAAGACGAACTCGCGGATCTCGTCGAAACCGGCGTCGACTGGATATGGGAAACCGACAGCCAGCACCGGTTCCGCTATTTCTCCGACAATTACGAGAATGTGACCGGGGTGGATCCGAAGAGACTTCTCGGCAAGACGCGTGCCGATGTCTTTGCGACCCTGACCAAGCCCAACCCACGGATCCAGCAGCATCTCGACGATCTGGAAAATCACCGCCCCTTTCGTCATTTCATCATGGAATCGAAGGCGAGCGACAATCTCTACAATTGGGTCAGCATCTCCGGTGACCCGGTCTTCGACGAAGACGGGACATTCCAGGGTTACCGGGGCACCGGCAGCAACATCGATGTCGTGATCGCCCTGCATGACGAACTTAACAAGGCGCGCGCCGAACTGCACGAAACGCGAAGCACGCTGGAATCGGTGTTTGAGTCCGTCGACACCGGGTTGATCGTCTATGACGATAACGACCGGCTGGTGATGGCCAACGCCATCATGCGCGATCTCTATCCCAAGCTGTCGCCGATATTGAAAAAGGGCACTCCTCTAAGGGAGATCCTCGGATCCGGATATGACACCGGCCAGTGGGACAACGCGCCCAGCGGCAATGAACCGGAACTGGATCGTGAAGCCTGGATCGATGAGCGCGTCAAGGAATTGCGTGCGCGGTTTTCGGAGAAGGAAATAAGACTGCCTGACGGCCGCTGGGTACTGCTGCGCAATCGGCGGCTCGAAAACGGCCTGCTCGTCTGTGTTCGCTCGGACATAACCGCCCTGAAGGAACGCGAGCAAAGCTATCGGGAAACGGCAGCGGCGGCGGCCCTCGCATCGGCCGTCATCGACGGATTCGATCAGGCGATCTTCGTCAAGGACAACGACCTTCGCTTCGTCGCGGTCAACAGTCCGTTCGAGGATGCGGTCGGAAAGCGGTTTTGCGAACTGAAAGGCAAGACCGCGTGCGAGATATTCGGCAACGAAGGTCTCCATTTCGAGGAAAGCGAGCGCCGCGTCCTCGATACCGGTGAGGCGTACGAGGAAATCGATTCCTACCGCGAGGAGGAGGGGGCTCAGCGCTGGAGAATGGTTCGTAAGAACCGGATCACCACATCCGACGGAAAATCCTACGTGGCGGGATTTGTTCGTGACGTGAGCGAGCTGAAGTCCAAGGAACTGGAGGCGGAGCGGGCACGCCTGGATGCCGAGGAGGCCGGCGCGCGCCTGCAAGGTGCAATCGATGTCCTCGATGACGGATTCGTGCTGTGGGACAGCGACGACCGCCTCGTCGCCTGCAATGATGCCTTCCGCCGTCAGTTTTCCTTCCTTCCAAACCTGAAAACGGGTCGCACGTATAGCGAACTGTTTTTCGAATTCGCCCAGTCCGGCATTGTCAAGGAAGCGGTGGGGCGCGAGGAAGAATGGGTGCGCGAGCACTCCGAAAGGCGGGCGGAAGAACTCGGCGAGGAAATCATCTTCAAGACCCATGACGGGCGCTGGATGATACGGCGCGACCGCATGACGCACAGTGGGTACCGGGTCGGCATCAGGACGGATATCACCGACATCAAGGCGCGCGAGGAGGAGGCGACGGCCGCCCGCACCCGGCTGGTGGATGTGATCGAATCCATGCCCGCCGGCGTGATCATCTACGACAAGGACGACCGGTTTGTCCTGGCGAACTCGAAGATCCGCGAAACGCTGCCGGGCATGGTTCCGGCCATGGAGGCCGGTTGTCCGCTGCGCGATGCGCTCGCGCTGGCGCACGTCAACGGCTATTTCCGCCAAAGCGGCGATCCCGAGACGGACGCGCTCTACGACACCGACCGTGAAGGCTGGATCGAGGCCTATCTGCAACGCTATCATCGCAAGTACGATGTGTCGCAGCGGGAACTCGCGGATGGCCGGTGGACCCAGGCGATTGACACGCGAACGCCTGACGGCACGTTCATCGGCGTGCGTATCGACATCACGCGCCAGGTGGAGGTCCAGGCCGAGACCCAGGCGGCACGCCAGATGCTGCAGGATGCCATCGACGCCATGGACGAGCAGTTTGTCATCTTCGGTGCGGATGACCGCCTGCTGGTGGGCAACAAGCGGTTCTGGGAAACCTGCGAAGGCATGCCGATCGATATCGGCATTACCTGTTCGTCGATGATCGATGCCATCGGCGAGAGTATTTTCGCAGGCAGGCCGGAGGAAGAGAAGGCGGCATGGCGGGAGCGCCAGTCGGATGTCCGCCGCGAGGCGCTGGAGAGCGACAAACCGATCGAGATCACCAGTCGCAGCGGGCGATGGTATCGCGTCGACCTGCGCCGGATGACAAATGGAGCACTTCTCGAAATTCGCAGCGAAGTAACCGACGAAAAGCGCCAGGCACTCGAGTTGAAATGCCAGAAGGAGTTGAGCGAGACCATGTCGCAGGACCTGCGGCGTACGATCGATCAAATGCTGATGGGTACGGTCCTGCTCGACGCCGATCTCAATACCGAGATCATCAATTCCGCCTATTACCAGATATGGGATATCGATCCGGCACGTTATCCCGCCGGGGTTCCGTTCGCGGACCTGATCTATGCGAACGGTGGAACGGACGTGCGCGCACAGGATGCCGATTCCTTTGAGGCCTATGCGGAAGAATGCATCGCCGAAGTGCGCAGCGGCGCCGTCGAGCCGAGCGAACTGACGCGCGCCGACGGGGTAACGCTGATCTATTCGGTCGCCGAACTGAGCGGGGGAAAACGGCTGGTCACCTATTTCGACATCACCGACCAGAAAAAGCGCGAAGCGCTGCTCGACGATGCCAAGATGAAGGCCGAACTGGCGGATCGCGCCAAATCGGAATTCCTCGCCAACATGAGCCACGAGATCAGGACACCGATGAACGGTGTGCTCGGCATGGCCGAGCTTTTGGCGAAGACCGAACTGAATTCCAAGCAGAAGACGTTCACCAACATCATCGTCAAATCGGGGAACGCACTGCTGACGATCATCAACGATATCCTGGATTTCTCCAAGATCGACGCGGGGCAACTGGTGCTTGATCCGGCACCGTTCAACCTGGCCGAGGCGATCGAGGATGTTGCCGCGCTGGTTTCGGTGCGTGCAAAGGAAAAGGATGTCGAACTGGCCGTGCGCATTGCGCCTGACCTGCCGGGTCATTTCATCGGCGATGTCGGCCGCATCCGCCAGATGGTGACCAACCTGATGGGCAATGCCGTGAAGTTCACCGACAAGGGCCATGTCCTGGTCGACGTAACCGGAGTCCAAGGGGCGGAGAAAACGACCCTGCGTTTCGCCGTCGAGGATACCGGTATCGGGATTCCCGCCGACAAGCTGGAAACCGTGTTCGACAAGTTCAGCCAGATCGACGCCTCGTCGACCCGGCGCCATGAAGGCACCGGGCTTGGTCTGGCCATCACGTCGCGCCTGGTCGAACTTATGGGTGGACGGATCGGCGCCGTGAGCACCATTGGCGAAGGCTCCACATTCTGGTTCGAAATCGATTTGCCAAATGCCGAAAAGGGGGACAGCAAGGTGGAAACACCGATCAACGCTTCGGGTGCACGCGTCCTGATAATCGACGATAACGAGGTTAACCGGTCGATCCTGCTGGAGCAGACCGCGTCCTGGTCATTCGACTCCTGCGCGGCGAGCAGCGGCGCGGAGGGGCTGGAAGTGCTGCGGGCCGCCGCCCGCTACGGACTGGCCGTCGATTGCGTCATTCTCGATTACCAGATGCCGGGCATGAACGGCATCCAGGTCGCCGATGCGATACGGGCCGATCCTGCGATCGCGAAGACGCCGATTGTCCTGCTGACGTCGGTCGACCATGCATTGTCGAGCGCCGACTATGGCACCATGGGCATCGATGCCCACCTGGTGAAACCCGCGCGCTCGTCGGACCTTCTCGAAACGATCATCGAACAGATACAGAAGTCGCGGGATGTGACGAAAGGCGGCGATACGGCGGCTGACACCCCGACCGCCGAAGAAACGGACGTTGCCGCACGGGACGGCCTTGTCCCGACAGGCCCGGTTGCCGATCTGTCACCTGCGGCGCATGGCGAAGAAGGCGATCTCGGGCTGCCGGATCCGCAGCGGGCGAATTCCGGCCGCGTCGACATCCTCGTAGCCGAGGACAACGAGGTCAACCAGCTCGTCCTTTCGCAGATCCTTGCGGATTCACCTTACACATTCGAGATGGTGACCAATGGAGAGCTTGCCGTCGAGCAGTGGCGCTCGATGGAACCGCGCCTCGTGCTGATGGACGTGTCGATGCCCGAGATGAACGGCCTTGAGGCCACAGCCCATATACGGCGCGCAGAGGCACGCGACGGCCTCGCCCGAACGCCGATCATAGGGGTCACGGCCCACGCGCTGAAAGGCGACCGCGAGCGGTGCCTGGAGAGCGGGATGGATGGTTACCTGTCGAAGCCGATCAGCCCGAATGCGCTGCTGAACAAGATCGACGAGTGGCTGGGCGAACGCGCGGGCCGCCGATCGGCGAACTGACCGCCCACACCATTCAAACGTTCCTGATTTGTGTATGGTGCGATCGCGTAATACCGGTCCGTTGGAACGTGCCGTAATCGTTGAACGCCGGTTATCTGTCAGATCGGCACTCCGGACGGCTTGGCGGGGGCCGCGGCTGAGCTAATGCCCCACATATAGCTCATGGGAAAGCCCGGCCTGGGCGAACAGCACGCCCGAACCCGCCCGCCGTCCGGTTTTCACTCCACCGCCGATGCACGGTTCCCCAACTAATTCCATCCGTTCAGCGACGGCGATGGAGATGTTGGTTCCCTGCGGTGGCTCCGGAGTTGTGGCGGTCCATTCCCTGATGTAAATCTTGCTGACACCAAACTGTCATCGAACTGTTACAATGGTTTTGTAGGTCCGGAACCGCGCCACCATCGAGCGCAGACAAATCCGCTACAGGAGCAAGGTTGTCATGAAGAAATTTGTCCTCGCGGCGGCTTCCGCCGCGCTCGCTCTCACGGTTTCGGCCGGCGCCGCCGCCGCCCGCGACCAGATCAAGATCGTCGGGTCCTCGACGGTGTTCCCCTACACCCAGGCCGTGTCCGAGGAATTTTCCAACAAGACCGGCAAGGCCGCGCCGGTGGTCGAATCGACCGGTACGGGCGGCGGCTTCAAGGTATTTTGCGGCGGCGTCGGCGAAAGCCACCCGGATATCACGGGTGCGTCGCGTGCCATCAAGGACTCGGAAGTAAAGCTCTGCGCCGAAAACGGTGTGGACAACATTTCCGAAGCCCTGATCGGCTATGACGGATTGTCGATCGCGCATGCCCGCAGTGCGCCGGAGATCGACCTTACGGAAGAACAGATCTTCCTGGCGCTTGCTGCTGAACTACCCGACGGCAAGGGCGGCTTCATCGCCAATCCGAACAAGAAGTGGTCCGACATCGACGCCTCGCTGCCGGCCATCGACATCGTCGCCTTCGGCCCCCCGCCCACGTCCGGTACCCGCGACGCGTTCGTCGAACTGGTCATGCAAGACGGCTGCAAGGACTTGGCCGGAATGGCCGATCTCAAGAAGGCCGACAAGGACAAGTGGGAAGAGGTCTGCTCGCGCATGCGCCAGGACGGCCCCTTCATCGAGGCCGGCGAGAACGACAATCTGATCGTTCAGCGTCTCGAGGCCGATTCAAATGCCGTCGGCATTTTCGGCTACTCCTTCCTCTACGAGAACTCCGACAAGCTGAAGGCCGTCAAGGTCAACGGTATCGAGCCGAACTTCGATACGATCGCCGACGGTTCCTATCCGGTCGCGCGTCCGTTGTTCTTCTATGTCAAGAACGCCCATCGCGATGTCATTCCCGGCATGAAGGAGTTCGTCGAGGAGTACATGTCGGATGCCGCTCTTGGCGCGGACGGCTACCTGGCCGAACGTGGCCTCACCCCGCTCTCCGACGAGAAGCGCAAAGAGGTCCAGGAAGCCGTTCTCAGCGGAAAGACGATCGGTAACTGATCGGTCCGAACAAGATCGGCCGTCCGCGCAAGCGGGCGGCCGCCCGATTTCGCGTGAGGGGATGTGATGGCTGGTTATCTGCTCGGGTTTCTTCTGGTTGCCGCGATCGTGAGCGCGGTTCTCGGCATGGCCCGGGCCCGCATGAAGAGGGATGCGTCGCCGGAAAAGCCGCATTCGCGCCCGATCTATCACGGGGTGAATGCCGCGATCTGGACCGGTATCCCCGCCTTCGTCTTCCTCGTCCTGTGGCTCATGAGCCAGAACGCTGTCGTCGACATGCTTGTGCTGGGAGGCTTCCCCGATGCGGATGCGCTTTCGAACGCGGAGCGTAGCCTGCTAATCAGCGAGATCAGGCAGGTGGCGGCCGGTTCCCTGTTCAAGGAGCCAACGCCCGAGATCCTCGCCGCCGCGGAGCATCTCAAGTCGCTGGAGGCGCTTGCCAAATGGGCAATGGTGGCGGTGGTTGCCGCGCTTGCCTCGGTCGGCGCCTTTTTCGGCCTGCGCGCCATCGGACACCGCTATCAGGCCCGCCACAGCGTCGAGCGCTCCGTCACGTGGTTCATGATGTTCTCGTCGCTGGTCGCCATTTTGACGACCGCCGGCATCGTGGCTTCGCTTCTCTACGAGACATTGCAGTTCTTTGCGAAGGTCCCGGTGACCGAATTCCTGTTTGGCCTGCGCTGGGAACCGCAGATCGCCATCCGCGCCGACCAGGTCGCGGGTCAGGGCGCCTTTGGCATGATCCCGGTTCTTTTCGGCACTTTCGTCATCTCGATGCTGGCCATGGTGGTTGCCATTCCGACCGGCATTCTCTCCGCGATCTATCTTACCGAATATGCCGACGAACGCCTCCGCGCGGTGGTCAAACCTCTGCTCGAGATCCTGGCCGGCATTCCGACCATCGTCTATGGCTTCTTCGCCGTCCTGACCGTCGCGCCGCTGATCCGGTCGATCGGCCTTAGTCTTGGCGTCGATGCCTCGCCAAACAGCGCCCTTGCGGCCGGCGGGGTCATGGGCGTGATGCTGATACCGTTCATCTCCTCCCTTTCCGACGATGCCTTCGCGGCCGTACCGCGCGCCATGCGCGACGGGTCCTATGCGCTCGGCGCGACGAAGGGCGAGACCATCCGCAGGGTTCTGTTGCCGGCGGCACTTCCCGGGATCGTCGGAGGAGTGCTGCTGGCATTGAGCCGCGCGGTCGGCGAGACCATGATCGTCGTGATGGCGGCGGGGTTGATCGCCCGCATGAGCCTCAACCCGTTCGATGCCGTGACCACGGTGACGGTGCAGATCGTCACGCTGCTGATCGGCGACAGTGAGTTCGACAATCCCAAGACGCTTGCTGCCTTTGCGCTCGGCCTCGTGCTCTTCGTCTTCACGCTCGGCCTGAACCTGATCGCACTGACGACCGTGCGCAAATATCGGGAGAAATACTGATGACACCGGGCGCTCTTACAACAGCGGTTTCGCCCGGCGCCGGGGCCGTTATCAGGCCCGTGGATTGGAAATCCGACGCCATGGCAGCCCGGCGCCGGGCGCGTTATGCCGCCGACAGGCGGCTAAAGATCTACGGGATGGTTGCGATCGCCTTCGCGATCGGCTTCCTTGCGATCCTGATCACGACGCTTTCATTCACGGGCTACCGCGCCTTCGTTCAGACGATGGCAACCGTGGAGATCGACCTTTCGGAGGCCGAAGTCGATCGTGACAATCTCATGGATGCAAACTGGCGCGGGATCGTTCGTGGTGCGCTTCGCAAACAGGTTGCGGAACTGCCACGTTCGCTGGAGCGTGATTTCTTCGGCATCTTCACGTCCTCGGCGCATTTCATCGTGCGCGACGCGGTGATCGCCGATCCCGGGCGGCTGGGTCGGACTTCCACCTTCGCCATACCCCTCTCCGATCCGCTCGACCAATTGGCAAAGGGACAGATCAACCCCGAACTGCCCGAAAGCCAGCGCCGCGTGAACGACGTCCAGATCAAGTACTACGAGGAGATCGAGTCGAAGGGGCTGATCTCGCAACCGTTCAATTGGGGCCTGTTCTTCAATGCCGATAGCCGGTTTCCCGAACTGGCCGGCCTGGCGGGCGCCATAACGGGGTCTTTCTGGGTGCTGCTGGTGTGTTTCCTGATCAGCTTTCCGGTCGGCATTGCCGCGGCGATCTACCTGGAGGAGTTCGCCCCGAAGAACCGCATCACCGACATCATCGAAATCAACATCAACAACCTGGCCGCCGTGCCGTCCGTGGTGTTCGGCCTTCTGGGCCTGGCTGTCTTCCTCGGCTGGTTCGGCCTGCCGCGCTCGGCTCCGTTCGTGGGAGGTCTGGTGCTGTCGCTGATGACCCTGCCGACGATGATCATCGTCACGCGCGCGTCGCTGAAATCGGTCCCGTCGTCGATCCGGGAGGCGGCGCTCGGTATCGGCGCTTCCAAGCACGAGGCCATCTTTCACCACATCCTGCCGCTCGCGATGCCGTCGGTCATGACCGGCACCATCATCGGCCTTGCCCAGGCCCTGGGCGAGACGGCACCTTTGCTGCTGATCGGCATGAACGCCTTTATCACCAGCCCTCCCGGCGACGTGTTCGAAGCTTCGACGGCGCTGCCGACACAGATCTACATCTGGGCCGACAGCCCGGAACGGGGATTTGTTGCAAGAACGTCGGCGGCCATTCTCGTCCTTCTCGGCTTCCTGGTCGCGATGAACGCAATCGCGGTGTTCCTGCGGCAGCGATTCGAGCGGCGCTGGTAGATGGAGAACGCCGTAATGAATATTCTGACAGGATCCCAGATGGAACAGCAGATCAAAGGGACGGTCGTGACCCAGGAACTTGAAACAAAGATGCGGGGCGAGAAGGTTTCGGTCTTCTATGGCGAGAAACAGGCATTGTTCGACGTCGACCTCGACATCGGAGCGAACCAGGTGACTGCGTTGATCGGCCCTTCGGGCTGCGGAAAATCGACCTTCCTGCGCTGCCTCAACCGCATGAACGACACGATCGACATCGCGCGGGTGATGGGCCGGATCACCCTCGACGGCGAGGATATCTATGCGCCGTCCATCGATGTGGTGGAACTGCGCGCGCGCGTCGGCATGGTCTTTCAGAAGCCGAATCCGTTCCCGAAATCGATCCGCGAGAACGTCGCCTACGGTCCGCGCATCCACGGCCTGGCAAGGAGCCGCGCCGAACTCGACGCGATCGTCGAGACGAGCCTGGTCAAGGCCGGCCTGTTCGAGGAGGTCAAGGACCGGCTGGATGAACCGGGCACCGGACTTTCGGGCGGCCAGCAGCAGCGCCTGTGCATCGCGCGCGCAATCGCGGTGTCGCCGGAAGTGATCCTGATGGACGAGCCCTGCTCGGCACTCGATCCGATCGCTACCGCCAAGGTGGAAGAGTTGATCGACGAGTTGAAGGAGAACTACACGATCGTGATCGTTACCCACTCCATGCAGCAGGCCGCCCGCGTTTCGCAGCGCACCGCCATGTTCCATCTCGGGAACCTGGTCGAGGAGGGGCCGACAGACAAGATGTTCACCAATCCGGACGACAAGCGCACCCAGGACTATATCACCGGCCGCTACGGCTGATCGACCGGTACCAAGGAAAATCATGATGGGCGAACATACTGTCAAATCCTTTGACGAGGACCTCGAAGCGGTCGACAAGCTGATCCGCGACATGGGCTGGCTGGCCGCCGACATGGTCGAGCGGGCGACCAAGGCGATGGTGAACACCGATCTTGATGCGGTCAACCGGGTCATAAAGGACGATCTCGACCTGGACGAAATGCAGCGCGCGGTCGATGACAGCGCGGTAACGCTGATCGCCAAGCGCCAGCCGATGGCGCAGGATCTGCGCGCCGTGGTGGGCGCAATCCGCATGGCCAGCGACCTGGAGCGGATCGGCGACCTGGCCAAGAACATCTCCAAGCGCGTGCGGGCGGTCGGCGATGTGGCGGCATCGCGCGACCTAGCCCACGGGCTGCAGCACATGGCGCAACTGGCGCGCGACCAGGTCAACGGTGTGATCGATCTCTATATCGCCCGCAAGGCCGATCAGCTCGAAGCGCTACGCGACCGCGACGAGGAGATCGATGTCGCCTACACGGCCGTATTCCGGGAACTGTTGACCTACATGATGGAAGATCCGCGCAAGATCACGTCGTGTACACATCTGCTGTTCTGCGCCAAGAACCTGGAGCGGATCGGCGACCATGTGACCAACATCGCCGAGAACGCCTATTACATGATCACCGGGCACCAGCTCTCCGCCAAGCGGCCGAAGCGCGACGAGTTCGCGCGTGGCGACAACGGCAACTAGAGCGTGATGGCGAGCGGCGACCGGGACTGCAAAACATGAGCACAGCCAAAATACTGGTGGTGGAGGACGAGGAGCCGCTCGGCGTTCTGCTGCAGTACAACCTGGAAGCCGAGGGTTACCAGGTCGAGGTGGTGCCAAGGGGCGACGAGGCGGAGATCAGGCTTCAGGAAAACGTTCCCGACCTACTGGTGCTCGACTGGATGCTGCCGGGGGTCTCGGGTATCGAACTGTGCCGGCGTTTGCGCGTGCGCCCGGAGACCGAGCGCCTGCCCGTCATCATGCTGACCGCGCGCGGCGAAGAGAGCGACCGGGTGCGCGGGCTCGCCACGGGTGCCGACGACTACCTGGTCAAGCCGTTCTCGACGCCTGAATTCCTGGCGCGCGTGCGCGCGCTGCTGCGCCGCGCGAAACCGGAGATCCTTTCCAGCGTGCTCACGGTCGGCGACATCGTGCTGGACCGCGATGCGCACCGGGTCTATCGCGGCAGGAAGGAGCTCAAGCTCGGACCCACCGAATACCGGCTGCTGGAATACCTGATGCAGAATCCAGGCCGCGTCTTTTCGCGCGGGCAATTGCTCGACAATGTCTGGGGCGAGACGATCTATATCGACGAACGCACGGTCGACGTCCATATCGGGCGGCTGCGCAAGGCCATCAATTCCGGTCGCGGTCCCGATGTCATCCGCACGATCCGCGGCGCCGGATATGCTATCCGCGAAGGGTAGTGCTCCGCTTTCAGCGGAAGCTCAACCGGATCCTCAAGGCCACCGTCGATCCCTGCACGTCGGCGGGCGGCGCGGGATAGGGGGCCGCACGCCTGGCGGTCGAAAGCGCCGCCTTGTCGAGCGCGGTATTGCCCGAGCTTGACGACAGCGTCGCGCCGACGAGCCGGCCGGCTCGGTTTACCCGGATGGTCAGCGCGACTGTACCCCTTCCGCTCGCGGCCTGCTTGTGGCGCGCGACATGGGCGTTGATGCGGCGGCCGTAGGCGGCGATCGCTCTGACCGAAGATCTGGCGGAAACCACCTTTCCGTCACCCGCCGAATCAGTGCCGCGGCTTCCTCCAGCCGGCGCCCGCGCGGACTTCCGCTTCGGTTCCGCCTTGGTCTTCGGGGTGACCGGCTTCGCCTGCTCGCCGGGGTCGCGCTCGCGCGGCGGCGCGGCTTCTGCCTGCGGCGCCGGACGGGCGCGGGGAATGAGCGCCACGGTTTGCGGCAGGGTTACCGCCGGTTCCGCTTCGGGGGCGCCGACCCGGGGCTCAGGTTCCGCTTCGGAATCGATAGCGGGACCGGCTGGCGCTGTCTCGTCTGACGCAAGGGCGGCTATTTCGGCAGGCCGTGCGATTGCTGCCTCGCGCCGCGCCGGAATTCCGGCGGTCACCGCTTCCGGCTCCGGCGTGGAGTCATTTTCGGCAACAGCCGGCGCGGCGTCGACCGGCGGCGCGGGCTGCGGCGTATTTTCCGCGGCCGCCTCGGTGACCGGGGTGTGTGTGGGCGCCGGCTGCTCCTCCGTCTCCGCGGTCTCCGGCGCGTTTCCGCCGTCCGCCTCGGGTTCCGCATCGCTTACGCGAACGGTTTCGGCACCGGGTTCCGGCGAAGGCGCTGCTTCCTCCTCGGCGTCGCTTGGCGTTTCGATCAGGACAAGCGTGACAGCATTCGATTGCGGGTCCATCCCGGCTGCGGTCTTATCGATGCTTTCGCTCAGCACCGCGGCCAGCGCGGCGTGCAGGGCCAGCGAAAAGACAACAGCGATGGCGAGGCGCAGAAGGGTCACGGTGCCTTCTCCACCACCATGACGAGCCTGGCGACACCGGCGCGGCGCAACGCCAGCGTGAGATCGACGACACGGTTTGCCGGCGTGTCGCGGTCGGCCTTGAGAATTGCGGCTTCCCAGCCCTCCCGCGCATACAACAGCGCCATCGCCGCCGCGATCTCCGTTTCGTCCGTCATACCGCGAAAGGCGACGGCTCCATTGGCGGTGACAAACAGGGTGCGGTCGTCGTCGAATTCCTCGCTTTGCGCTTCCGCCGTCGATATCGCGGGATCGACCGCCACGGGATCGGCCGCGCGTATGACGCCCGAAAGCATCACGAAGATCAGCAGCAGGAACACCACGTTGATCAGCGGCAGGGTGGAATCGGCGAAGGTCTCGCGTACGGGCTGAGGGAGACGCAACGGTTTCATCGCCCGTCTCCCTGCGGTCTTGCCGGAACGATGGCAACCTCCCCGACACCGGCCTTGCCGGCGGCATCGAGAGCGGTGACAAGCGCCTGGTAGGGTGCGTCGTTCGCCGCCTCCACGGCAAGCGACCGGCCGCCCAGGGCACCGAGCGCTTCTGCGAGCCTCTCCGCCGTCAGGACTTCGCCATCGAGACGGTATCCCGCCTGTTCGACGAGCAGGCGGGCAGGCGCGGGCGCCGCGGTTTCGGTTCCCATGCTGTCGCCCTGCGGCGCGAGCAAAAGGGTCTGACTCATTTCGTCGGCGAATTGCGCGGCGAGCAGGAAGAAGACAACAAGGATGAACACCACATCCATGATCGGAGTCAGGTTGATGCTCGCGCGCCGCGTTTCGCGCGGGATGGTGATCCGCAGCGTCATGACAGGCCGCCGCCCGGGGCGCGTGTGGGCCTCGCCAGCAATGCGCGAGTTGCCGCCATTTCGATCCGCGAGACGATGTTGCCGGCCAGAGCCTCGATGATCGCGGCAAAGACCAGGGCTGCGAGCGCAACCACCATGCCGGCGGCCGTCGTCAGCAGCGCTTCCCAGATGCCGCCCGCCAACAGGCCGGGATTGACCCGCGAGCCTGCCGCTTCGAGTTCGCGGAAAGCGCCGATCATGCCCAGCACGGTGCCGAGCAGGCCCAGCAGCGGCGCAGCAGCCGTTGACAGGTGCAGAAAGCTGATCCCCGAACGCAGCTTGGCGGCCTGGGTGCGCGCCAGGATATCGGCTTCACTCCTGAGCACTTCAGCGTCGGCGCCTGCTTCACGGCCGGCGGCGATCTCCGTCATGACCCGGCCGAGCGCTCCGCCGGAGCGCTTGCCCTTCTCGGCGCGCCGCGTCGCCAGCCGCTCGGCCAGCAGGCTGAGCAGTTTCTGCAGGAAGATGGCGAGCACGACGACCGAGAGGATGGCGAGCGCGACCATGGCCGGTCCGCCCTTGTCGATCAGGAACTGAACGGTTGGCAGGTAGGGGGCGACATATTCTTCCAATTTCAGTCCTCCGACAGTCCAAGGGGGGTCAGGGTCAGGCCGCATTCGTCATGGCCGATGCGCGCCTTGATACCATAAACGCGGGCAAGCAGCGCAGCGCTTATCGCCTCGCCGGGCGCACCGTCGGCGACGATACGGCCGTCGCTCATCATGACGACGCGGTCGGACCAGCGGGCGGCAAGTTCGATGTCGTGGATCGACAGCAGCACCGCCTTGCCTTCGGCTGCCAACGACCGGAAAGCGCTCATCAGGCGGATCTGGTGGGCGGGATCGAGGCCCGCCGCCGGCTCGTCGGCAATGATGACCGGCGTGTCCTGGGCGATGGCGCGCGCGGCAAGCGCGCGGGCGAGTTCCCCGCCTGAAACCTCGGTCGCGGGCCGATCCGCCAGTCCCTCGATCTGCATCATACGCATTGCCGTGAGCGCCGCCTGGCGGTCGGCCGCCGAGACCGCCTGGCCGAAGCGCTGGTGCGGCAGGCGCCCAAGCAGGACGAGGTTCGCGATCGAGATCGGCCAGTGCACCACGTGGTCCTGCGGCAGGTAGGCAATGGCGCGGGCGCGCTCGCCTGCCCGCATCGTTGCCGTGGGGCGGCCATCCACCGAGAGCGTGCCGGCGAAGGGAATGATGCCGGCGAGCGCGCGCATCAGGGTCGACTTGCCGGCGCCGTTCGGCCCGAGCAGGGCGACGACCTCGCCAGCCGCAATGGCGAGAGACACGTCGTGCACGATCTCGCGGTCTGACAAGGAAACGGTAACGGATTGCGCGTTCAGCATCACGTCAGCTCCCGGCGCGAGCGGATGACCAGCCACAGGAAGAAGGGCGCGCCGATCAGCGCCGTCACCACGCCGACATTGAGTTCGCGGTCGGGCACGATGAAGCGCACCGCGATATCGGCGGCCAGCAACAGCGTCGCGCCGCCAAAGCCGGAGGCCAGAAGCAGCGTGGACGGCCGGCGATCGGTGAAGGGGCGCAGGAGATGCGGGACGACGAGGCCGACAAAGCCGATGGCGCCGGAGACCGCCGTTCCGGCGCCTACGGCAAGCGCGACGCCCACGACGAGAAGCAGCGACACCCGGCGCAGGTCGATGCCGAGCGTCGACGCGGCGTCCTCGCCGAGCGACAGCGCATCGAGCGCGCGGCCGGTCAGCACGACGATGACGCAGCCTGCCGCCATCAGCGGCAGCGCCACGGCGACATCGGTCATCGAGCGGTCCTTCAGCGATCCAAGCAGCCAGAAGATGACTTCGTAGGCGGCAAAGGGATTGGGCGACAGGTTGAGCGCCAGCGCGGTAAGCGCGCCGGACAGGCTGGTGACGGCCACACCTGCGAGGATCAGCGTCATCGGCGAGGCGCGGCCGAAGGAGAGCGCCAGCAGGAAAAGGACGGCAAAGGCCGCGCCCGCCAGCGCGCCGGCCGGAACGGCGAGCGCAAAAGCGCCCGCAATTCCCGAATAGAACACCACCACAGCGCCGAAGGAGGCAGCGCCCGAAACGCCGATCAGGCCCGGTTCGGCCAGCGGGTTGCGCAGGAAGCCCTGCAACGCCGCGCCGCACAGGCCGAGCGAGAAACCGATTCCCAGGCCAAGCAGGGCGCGGGGAATGCGGATTTCGCGCATGATGACGGCGGCGACCGGATCGTCGCCGGTGATGAGCGCTGCGATGCCCCTTGCCAGGCCGACCGGCGCGGCGCCGAAAGCAAGCGAGGCCATGAACAGCGCCGCCGTTGCGAGTGCCAGGACGATGGGTGCGAAGCGCGGGTTCATTGGCCGCTGTCCTCGCAATCGGTCACCTTGCGGCGCAATTCTGCCAGTGTTTCGACCGCCTGTGCCGTGAATGGGCTGCCGCAGGTCCACAGCGCGCCGTCAACGGCGCCCGACGTGACGCCGGACAGGAGCGCCTTGAGCGCGGGATGGCTGAACTGGCGCGCTGCAAGCGACGGCGCCTCGAAACCCTTCGGGATCAGGACGAGGTCGGGGCGAAGCGAAAGAAGGGTTTCGAGCGGGATGTAGTTCATGCCCGAAGCGCCGCCGCGCGCGCCGAGATTCCTGAAGCCGGCGGCTTCGATGACCGCGTGTTGCAGCGTGCCGGCACCCTCGGTGACGCCATTGTGCCCGAAGGTCAGAACGCCTGGCTTGTCGTCATTGCGGGGACAGGCCGCGTTTGCGGCGGCCACGGCTTCGAGCGCGGCATCGAACTCACGGACCAGTTCGCCGGCGCGGTTCTCGCGGTGGAGCAATTCTCCCATGCGGGCGATGTTTGCACGGATGTCGTCGAGCGAGACGGCCGGGGCGAATTCCACCACTTCGAAGCCAAGGCGGCGCAGCAGTGTCGTCGTGTTGTGCAGGGTGAAGGTTCCGGTGACGACGACATCGGGAGTTTCTTGCAGGACCTCCTCGGCCAGGCCGCGATTGGCGGGCCAGTCGGTGGCCTGTTCATGCAGCACCGAGAGCGAGCGATCGCGTGAAAGCGCGGAGACCGACAGCAACTGGCCGGGTGCGGCGATCAGCATGGCGAGCTGGTCGGTGCAGACGTTGAGCGAGACGACGGTGGGAGCAGCCGGCTCCGGCGCGGCAGCGGAAACGGGCGGCCCGGCGAGGAGGAGCGCGGCGGCAAGAAAGCCGCCCGCCGTCCATCGCCTGAACCGCCCGCCCATGGTCAATCGGCTCCGAAGGTTGCCTTGAAGCCGGCGAATGCCGAGATGCCCGGCGTGCCGTAGCCGCGCGCGGTCTGGTATTGCTGGTTCAACAGGTTCTCGCCGCGGATGTAGAACTCGGTGTCCTTCGTCGGCTTGTAGGCGACGCGCGCATTGACCAGCACATAGTTGTCGAGCGGCAGGAGGTCGGTGTCGACCGTGTCCATCACGATCCGCGCTGTGCCGGTCACCGTCCACTTCTCTGCCGGCGTCCAGACCGTGCTGAGCGCGACCTCGTGCATGGGGACGCGCGGATTGCGGGTACCGTCGGAGCGAACCGAGTGGGTATAGGTGTAGGCGCCCCCGACCGAGAGATTCTCGGTGACCTCGACGGCCAGCGAGGCCTCCACGCCGCGCCTGCGGGTGGTGCCCGCAAGCTGCTGGTAGGTGAAGGTGACGGCGTTGTCATAGTAGATCAGGTTATCGGTATCGAGGACGAAGAAGGTCAGGTCGCCGACAACACGGCCGTCGAACAGGGTTTGCTCCACGCCGGCGTCGAAGCTGAGGCTCCTTTCCGGCATCAGGGCGGGATTGGCGACCCAGGGGCCGAACAATTCATAGAGGCTCGGTGCGCGGAAGCCCGTGCCGACCGAGGAATGGAGCCGCATGCCGGTATCGCCGACAAGGTAGGATCCGGTTGCCCGGTAGCTGGTGACGGTGCCGAACACCGAATGCCAGTCCTGACGGATGCCGGCGGTCACCGTGAAGTCCTCGACCGGCGACACGATCGCCTGGCCCCAGATACCGGCGATCGAATGGGTGTTGTTGGTGTTGGTGCCGAAATTGTCGGTAACGCGCGCGTTCTGGCTTTCGTAGTCGGCGCCGAACTGCGCGGTCAGCCAGTCGGCGACATCGACCGCGCCCTGGTAGTCGGCCTTGTAGCGCCGTCCGAGATAGTCGGCGTTGAAGGCGGGCGTGCGGATCGCGCGATTGATGTCGAATGCCTGGACCGAAACGGTGTTGCGGAAGCGGCCGTCAGCGAGATCGAGGTTGAAGCCGGTGCGTCCGGCGATCTGGCGCGTGTAATTGACGTTGAACAGGGCGTCGCTCGGCGGCGTCGTGAAGTCGTTGTCGTATTCGGCCCTGCCCTTGATGAACAGGCCCGAGCCGAAGACCGAGAAGTTCTCCGAGAACTGGTGCTCGAAACTGGCGTCGGCGGTGACGTTGTCGTAAGCGTCGGCCTCGGTATTGCCGTTGATGGCGTCGGCGGCCGAGATGCCGTCGGTGTGGATGCCAAGGATGTTGATGGCGGCTTTCGACGTCTCATTGGCGGCGGCAAAACCGTAGCGGCCGCGCACAGTGCCGAACGACCCGCCCTCGATCCCGATCGTGTGCCGCACGCCGTTCTCGATCGTTCCCAGCGTGTCGAGGGCGATGACGCCGGCAATGGCGTCGGAGCCGTACAGCGTCGACTGCGATCCCTTCAGCAACTCGATGCCGGCGAGCTGGTCGCTCAGCAGATACTGGTAGGACGTCTGCACCTGGGTGCTGGTCGGATCGGAAATGTCGATACCGTTGTAAAGCGTCTTGACGTAGCGCCTGGCAGCGCCGCGCACGGCAAGGGAGCCTTCCTGGCCTAGGCCGCCGGGCGCCGAAACCGAGACGCCGGGCAGCAGGGCGAGGTAGTCGGTTGCCGTCGGCAGCGCCTTCTCCTCGATCTCCTTGCGGGTCACGACCTCGACCTTGGAGCCAACCTTGTTCTTGTCGGTGGCCGTGCGGTTGGCCGTGATGACGACGGTACCGGCGTCGATGACGGTCTCATCGGCGTGTACGGCCTGCGGAATGAGTGCGATGGAAAACACGGCGGAAGCCGTGAGGTGGAAAACCGGTCTTGCGGACATGATCCCTCCGATGCGGGTCCAGCAATTGCAAATGCCGGCAGAACGCTTCGGGGAGAGGCGCCCGGCCAAGCGGCGTATTCGTCACCACTTGCCGAGGCAGCCCTGACACACCCCGTGTCCGGCCGGATGACGCATCGATGGCAGGTCTCCTGGCTCGCGGTTTCGCGGCCTGCTCGCCTTCCCGGCATTTCGCCAGTGGCATATCGAACAGGCCAAACCGCTCACAGTTGCGGGGGCAGCTCCGGCCCGGAGCACGTCGAACGTGTTCCTTCCGGATTCCCTCTTAGCCCCGTTCCTTTCGGAAGGCGGGGACCATCAATGCCATGGACCTAGCACAGGCCGTTCACAATTTGTCAACGAAAACTTGCCGGGAACCGCATCTTGTCGCGGATCCGGGACAAAGCGGGAAACGGTTCAGTCGCGCCTGGCGAGCAGGACCAGTTCATCCAGCATGTCGAGCAGCGCCTCGATCCGCTCCTTGCCGAAACGGGCTTCGATCTCGGCGTAGATCACGCCGGCCTGGGGCGTTACCTTCTCGATCAGCTTGCGGCCATCGGGGGCGAGCGAGAGCCAGCTTCGGCGCCCGTCGCCGTCGTCGCGACGCCGGTTGATGAGCTTGCGCTCCTCCAGCGAGCGCAAGATGCGGGTGAGGCTGGGTGCCAGGATGTTGGCCCGTCCGGCCAGATCGGAGGCGTCGAGTTCGCCGCTTTCGGCCAGAACCCGCAGAACCCGCCATTGCTGTTCGGTCACGTCATGGCCGGCGAGCATCGGGCGAAAGCGCGCCATCACGGCTTCGCGCGCGCGCAAGAGCGCAATGGGCAGCGACCGGCGCGTGTCGGGTGGAAACCGGCCCGGTTCGCCGGCCGCGGATTTGCTTGTCATGTCGGCGCCCATTCGCACCCGCTTTCTTTCTGAATCGCCGTTTCGGCCTATAGCACAGACATAGCCGATGGCGGGAGCGTGTCAAAACCGCCAATGGTCGCTTGACATCGGAAGCAAGTAAATTAACATGTTAAATACAAGGGTCGCGGAGGAGGGCATGCCGCATTTCATCGTCGAGTATTCGGCCAATCTCGAGCAGCGCGTCGATATCGGCGCTCTATGCAGCGCGATTGCGGACGAGGCGCTGGCCACGGGCCTGTTCGAGATCGGGGCGATCCGGGTGCGGGCGGTGCGTTGCGAACACTACGCGATTGCCGACCGCGTGCCGGAAAACTGTTTTCTCGATGTTCGGCTGCGCATGGGAGAAGGACGCAGCGAACGCGACAGGCAGCATGCGGGCGATGCGATATTTGCGGCGCTGGAGGCGTTCACCGCGTCGCTCTACGAAACCCAGCATTTCGCGCTGTCGTTTTCGATATCGGAAATCGACAGCCGGTTCAGCTGGAAGAAAAACGGGATTCATCCCCGGTTGAGAAAGACGCAAGCATGACCGCAGTCGAAGACAATATCGCCAGGGCAGAGGCCTATCTGAAGCGTTTCGCCGAAAAAGCCGTGCTCAACCAGATCGGCGGCGAGGCCGTGCCGGCTGCGTCGGGCAAGACGTTCGAGACAATTTCGCCGGTCGACCTCAAGCCGCTGGCAAGCGTTGCCCATGGCGATGCGGAGGATATCGACCGCGCCGCGAGGGCCGCGAAGGCCGCCTTCAGGGACTGGGCGGCGATGCCGGGTGCCGAGCGCAAGAAACTCCTGCATAAAATCGCCGACGCGATCGTTGCCCGCGCCGAGGAAATCGCCTTCGTGGAATGCATGGATACCGGCCAGGCGCTGCGGTTCATGTCGAAAGCGGCGCTTCGCGGCGCGGAAAATTTCCGCTTCTTTGCCGACAAGGCACCGGAGGCACGCGACGGAAAGACGCTGCGGGCGGCAGGCCAGGTGAACATGACGAGCCGGGTGCCTATCGGTCCCGTCGGCGTCATCACGCCGTGGAACACGCCGTTCATGCTCGCCACGTGGAAGATCGCGCCGGCGCTCGCCGCCGGCTGCACGGTGGTGCACAAGCCGGCGGAGTTCTCGCCGCTGACCGCCCGCCTGCTGGTCGAGATCGCCGAGGAGGCCGGCCTGCCCAAGGGCGTGTGGAACCTGGTCAACGGCTTCGGCGAGGGGGCGGGCAAGGCGCTGACCGAGCATCCCGACATCAAGGCTATCGGCTTCGTGGGCGAAAGCCGCACCGGTTCGATGATCATGAAACAGGGCGCCGACACGCTGAAGCGCGTGCATTTCGAACTCGGCGGCAAGAATCCCGTCGTCGTCTTCGCCGATGCTGACCTCGACCGTGCGGCGGATGCGGCCGTGTTCATGATCTACTCGCTCAACGGCGAACGCTGCACCTCCTCGTCGCGCCTGCTGGTCGAGCAGTCGATCCACGACGAGTTCGTGGCGAAGGTGGCCGAACGCGCGGCGCGAATCAGGGTCGGCCATCCGCTCGATCCCGAAACCGTCATCGGCCCGCTGATCCACCCGGTGCACGAGAAGAAGGTGCTGTCCTATTTCGACATCGCGCGGGAAGACGGCGCGACGATCGCTGTGGGCGGCGGAAAGGCGGAGGGGCCGGGAGGTGGTTGCTACGTCAAGCCGACGCTGTTTACCAACGCCAGCCAGTCGATGCGGATCGCGCGGGAGGAAATCTTCGGCCCCGTGCTGACGGCGATTCCGTTTGCCGACGAGGACGAGGCGCTGGCGATCGCCAACGACGTCTCCTACGGGCTCACCGGCTATGTCTGGACATCCGACGTCACCCGCGCCTTCCGCTTTTCCGATGCGCTGGAGGCGGGCATGATCTGGGTGAATTCGGAGAATATCCGCCACCTGCCGGCGCCGTTCGGCGGTGTCAAGGCATCGGGGATCGGGCGCGATGGCGGCGACTGGTCGTTCGATTTCTACATGGAGACGAAGAACATCGCGTTTGCAACAGCCGCTCACAACATTCCGAAACTGGGCGGATAAGCCGGGACCAAACCGGGCTGGAGCATTTTGCAGTCAGGTGGAATCACCCAACGTCGCACAAATGCGGCAGAAGCTAATAGATAGAGCGTCCTTTGTGCGCCCAAATGGAGGCACGGCGCTCCAGGATGGAGGGAAGACATCCATAACCGTTGGAGGAAATGTCATGGGAAAGATCGTACAGGCCGCAAAGATCACGCATGTGCCGACCATGCTGCTGTCGGAGCGGCCGGGCCGGCTGGAAGGGACGCGCCAGCAGGCGATTGACGGGCAGAGGGAAATCGCGCGGAGGGCACGTGAGGCCGGCGCCGACACGGCCGTCGTGCTGGATACACACTGGCAGGTCAACGCCGGATACCACATCAATTCCAATGCCCGGTTCAACGGAGTCTACACCAGCCATGAATTCCCGCACTTCATCCAGGACCTGGAATATGACTATGCCGGCAACCCGGCGCTCGGCGACCTGATTGCCGGGAAGGCGACGGACAGGGGCGTGTTCACCCTGTCGCACCATGTCGAGACGCTGGACCTGGAATACGGAACGCTGGTGCCGATGCGCTACATGAACCCCGAAGGCGACCTGAAAGTGGTCTCGGTCGCCGCCTGGTGCACGGTTCATTCCATCGAATCGTCGCGCAAGCTGGGCGAGGCGATCCGCGAGGCGGTCGAGGCAAGCGATAGCAAGGTGCTTCTTCTAGCGTCTGGTTCGCTGTCGCACAAGATCTGGGACAACGACCTCTATGAGGCCAATAACGGTACGTTCACGATCTCCAGCGAGTTCAACCGGCAGGTCGACCTGCGCGTTCTTGAACTGTGGCAGAAGGGCGAGATCGCGACCTTCCTGAAAATGCTGCCCGACTATGCCCGCTATTGCTCCGGCGAGGGCAACATGCACGATACCGCCATGCTGTTCGGTGCGCTCGGCTGGGACAGCTATGCCGGCAGGGGCGAACTGATCGGCGAATATTTTCCGAGTTCGGGAACCGGCCAGGCCAATGTCGTCTTTCCGGTAACCTGACGACCAATCTGCAAGGAGACGGAACTTGCCCGTGCCCGCCGCAAATCTCTACCCGCCGTTCAATATCGTGCGGCTGTCCCATGTCGAGTTCGTGGTGACCGACCTCGCCGTTTCGCGCGCCTTTTATGTCGATACGCTCGGCCTGCAGGTGACGCATGAGGACGACGAAACGATCACGCTGCGGGCGATGGAGGAACGCGGCCACCATTGCATCGTGCTGCGGCGCGGCGAACAACCGGTCGCCAACGTGCTCGGCTTCAAGCTCTATGACGAGCCTGATCTCGACCGGGCGCATGACTGGTTCAAGGGCCAGGGGCTGCCGGTCAATTGGGTCGAGCGGCCGTGGCAGGGCCGCACGCTTCGCACGCGCGATCCGATCGGCATTCCGCTGGAGTTCTATTGCCGGATGGAGCGGCTCGAACCGATCCACCAGAAATACAAGCTCTATCGCGGGGTCAATCCGCTCAGGATCGACCATTTCAACTGTTTCTCGACCAATGTCGACGACAGCGTCGCCTTCTACAATTCGATCGGGTTCCGGGTCACGGAATATACCGAGGACGAGGAGACGGGGCGGCTGTGGGCGGCGTGGATGCACCGCAAGGGCGGTGTGCACGACATGGCGTTCACCAACGGGCGGGGGCCGCGGCTGCACCATACAGCCTTCTGGGTACCGACGCCGCTCAATATCATCGACCTGCTCGACCTGATGTCGACGACGGGCTATCTCGCCAATATCGAGCGCGGTCCCGGGCGCCACGGCATTTCCAACGCCTTTTTCCTCTATATCCGCGATCCGGACGGCCACCGCATCGAGATCTATTGCTCCGACTACCAGACGGTAGATCCCGATCTGGAGCCGATCAAGTGGGACCTGAAGGACCCGCAACGCCAGACGCTCTGGGGGGCGCCCGCGCCGCGCTCCTGGTTCGAGGAGGGCAGCCTGTTTGCCGGCGTCAAGGTGCGCGACGCCGAACTCAAGGCGCAGCCGATCGTGGCACCGTAGGCAATCATCCAGAAGGAGTGGACATTGACCCCCGACGATTTCCGCAAATGGTCGGTCAAGGCCGCCGAGTGGGGCGCGAACTATCGTGCCTCGATCCGTGACAAGCCGGTGCGCGCGCAGACCGCGCCGGGTGAGATTGCCGCCAGGATCGCCGGCCGGCCGCCGGAACAGGGTGAGCCGATGGAGGCGATCTTCGCTGACTTCGAGAGCACGATCCTGCCGGGCATGACCCATTGGCAGCATCCGCGCTTCTTTGCCTATTTCCCGGCCAATGCGGCGCCGGTCTCGGTGGTCGCGGAATATCTCGTCTCGGCGATGGCCGCGCAATGCATGCTGTGGCAGACCTCGCCGGCGGCGACCGAGCTTGAGACGAAGGTTCTCGACTGGCTGCGCCAGGCGATCGGCCTGCCGGAGGGTTTTGCCGGGGTGATCCAGGATTCCGCATCGTCGGCGACGCTTGCCGCGATCCTGGTGATGCGCGAGCGGGCGCTGGCGTTTCGCGGCAACAGGCAGGGCCTGGCAGCCAATCCGCCGGTCCGCGTCTATGCATCCGACCAGGTGCACAGCTCCATCGACCGTGCGATCTGGGTTTCGGGCATCGGGGAAGCCAATCTGGTGCGAATTGCGGCAAAAGGGCCGATGCGCGCGATGGACATCGACGCACTCGAGGCGGCGATCCGGACCGACCGGCAAGCGGGGCTGGTTCCCGCCGGCATCGTTGCCTGCGTCGGGGGAACTTCTGTCGGCGCGACAGACGACATTGCCGCCGTCTGCGCCGTCGCCAAGCGCCATGGGCTCTACGTTCACGTCGATGCGGCCTGGGCGGGCTCGGCGATGATCTGCCCGGAATTCCGCGACCTGTGGGCGGGGGTGGAACAGGCCGATTCGATCGTCTTCAACCCGCACAAATGGCTGGGTGCGCAGTTCGACTGCTCGGCGCATTTCATCCGCGATCCAGACAGCCTGGTAAAGACGCTGGCGATCCAGCCGGAATATCTCAAGACGCATGGCCGCGACGGCGTCATCAACTACTCGGAATGGTCGGTGCCGCTGGGGCGACGGTTCCGCGCGCTGAAAATCTGGTTCCTGCTGCGCGCCCACGGACTCGAGGGTCTTCGCACCATGATCCGCAACCATGTCGCATGGTCGCGCGCCCTGGCGGAGCGGCTTTCGAAGGAGCCCGATTTCGAGATCGTGACGGCGCCGATGTTGTCGCTTTTCACGTTCCGCCACCTGGGTGGAGATGACGCCGACCGGCACAATCTCGATCTCGTCAACGCGATCAACGATGACGGACGGATCTACCTGACGCAGACAAGGATCGACGGACGGATCGCGATCCGGTTCCAGGCCGGCCAGTTCGACATGACACAAGCCGATGGGGAGGCCGCGTTCGAGGTGATCGGCGAAATCGCGCGCAGAATCGCGTGAGGCGCCATATTGCGGCGGTTCGCCGTTTGGCTATTGGGCCGGCCCGATGAGCTTTCTTTCCGCCCGATATGGCGAAAACCAGGCCATGCGCCTTGCCGTCGCGCTGGGAATCGGCGGGTGCGGCGCGGGCGCGGCCCTTGTCCTTTCCCTGCCTGCCCCGTTCCTGACCGGACCTGCAATCGCTGTCACGCTTGCCGGGCTTGCTGGGGTGGCCATGGAAGTGCCCGCGCGCGTCCGCGACGCGGCATTCGTGGTTCTGGGTGTGAGCATGGGGACCGCGGTGACGCCCGATGTCCTTGTCGCTGCGCGAACATGGCCGTTGAGCTTCGTAATGCTGTTCGCCGCCCTTGTGGCGATCCTGTGGGCCAGCCGCTCGATGATGGCGCGCTGGTGGGGTGCCGACCGGCGCACTGCGGTGCTGTCGGCCGCTCCCGGCCATCTGTCCTACGTGCTGGGCCTTGCCGATGCCAACGGGCTGGACATCCGCATGATCGCGATCGTGCAGTCGATCCGGGTGCTGCTGCTGACGCTGGCGGTGCCGCCGCTGGTCATCCTGATGGAGAGCGATCTGGCGGCGGTTGCGCCGCCGCGTGCCGCCATGGCGCCGGGCTGGCTGGCCGCGACCCTGGCCGCGGCCGCCACCGCCGGGCTTTTCCTGAAACGCGTTCGCCTGCCGGCGGCCTATCTGCTTGGCGGCATGGCTGTCTCGACCGGGACCCATCTTGGCGGTATCGTCGGCGGCCATGTGCCGCAAGCGCTGGTGATCCCCGCCTACGTGCTGCTCGGCACGCTGATCGGGACGCGCTTTTCGGGCGTGTCGCCCGGCGAATTGCGGGCGGCCGCGACGGCCGGGCTGGCGCTTACGGGGATGGCCGTGACGATTGCGCTGATCTTTGCCTTCGGCGCGGCAAGCCTGACCGGACTGCCGCTCGACCAAACGCTGATCGCCTTTGCGCCCGGCGGTGTCGAGACGATGTCAGCCATGGCGCTGCTGATGCATGCGGACCCGACCTTCGTCGCAGCTCATCATGTCTCGCGGCTGTTCTTCCTGACCTTTCTCATCCCCCTCTCGCTGGGGCGCAACGACTCGGCCGGCTGAACCCTACCAATTGTAGTCGCGTGGGCAGCGGTCGGTATAGAGCTTGCCGGTCGCGGGGTTGCGATAGGTGCAATAGCCGCGGCGGGTCGCCCTGCCGATGAGCACTGCGGAGACGCCGCCAATAGCGGCGCCGGCCAGCGCGCCTCCGGGTCTGCCGGTGGCAATGGCACCGATCGTCGCACCGACCGCGGCGCCTGTCAGGGCATCTTTCTCGGTGGTGCTGCAGCCTGCCAGGGCAGCAACGGCCACAAGTGCGATGATGGATTTCTTCATGTTCGGCTCCAAATATTGCATGTCCCGCGCGCTATATTGCCGCCAGAAAAGGCGAATTTGCGGCACGCGCGGCGAAAATATGGCCGGCTGTTCCAGCCGTCGGACAGCGCGATGCTTGACCGCCGCGCCGGGCCTCACTAATCGGTCTGCCAACGAGCGCTTTGCGCCTGCCAGGAGAAGTTCATGGAACTCGACAGCATCGAATCTGCCATTCAAGCCATCGCCGCCGGCGAACTCGTGGTCGTGGTCGACGACATGGATCGCGAAAACGAGGGCGATCTTATCATGGCCGCGTCGAAGGCCTCGCCGGAAAACGTCGCCTTCATGATCCGCCACACCAGCGGAATCCTGTGCGTGCCGATGACGGCTTCACGGGCCGACGAACTGAACCTGGCGCCGATGGTCGCCAACAATATCGATCCGCTGCGCACCGCCTTCACCGTCTCCGTCGACTACCGGCACGGCATGACGACAGGCATTTCGGCCGCCGAGCGCACCAACACGATCACCGCTCTCGCCAACGGCAATGTCACGGGGGGCGATTTCATCCGGCCGGGCCATATCTTTCCGCTGATCGCGCGTCAGGGCGGCGTGCTGGCGCGTTCCGGCCATACAGAGGCCGGGGTCGACCTGGCGTCCATGGCGGGCCTGCCGCCGGCCGGCGTGCTGGCCGAAATCGTCAATGACGACGGCACGGTCAAGCGGCTGCCCGAACTGATCGAGTTCGCCAAGGCGCACAGGCTCAGGATCATCTCGATCGAAGATCTGATCGCCTATCGCATCCGCACAGAGCGTTTCGTCGCCCGGGTCGAGGAACAGGTCGTGCAAATCCATGGCGCGCCGGCCAAGGCCTACAGCTACGCGTCCGACTTTGATCCGCTGCACCACGTGGTGCTGGTGTTCGGCGACGTGCGTGCCGGCCAGGATGTTCCCTGCCGAATCCATCGCGAGCAGCCGATGAACGAGGTCGTCTCGCGAATCAACGGCGAACCGGGCTGGATGACGGCGGCGGTCAAGGCGATCGACGCGGCCGGCGGGCGCGGCGTCATCATGATCCTGCGCAATCCGGCCGGGCACGACGCCTCGGTCGACGACAATGGCGAGATGCGCCAGGACGGCCGGGACGGCGAGAAGCACGGCAGCGCACTCGCCCGCCAGCAGCGCTGGCGCGAAGTCGGCGTCGGCGCACAGATCCTGCGCGATCTCGGCATTCGTTCGATTGCGCTGATCGCGACGTCGGAACGGCAATATGTCGGTCTCGGCGGCTTCGGGATCGAGATCAGCCGCACGATCCTGATCTGACGCCTGTGGCGGTTCCTGTATCGGGCTTGGCTCTCACAAGCTGGATGCGATCGCTTGGCGCGAGGTTTTCCGGGCGACGGCGAGGCGGCGGACGAAAGCCGCGACGAACAGCGCGGTTAGCACCAGGATGATCGTCGGCGCTGGCGCGCTGTCGAGGAAGAAGCTGAGATAGGTCCCCGACAGCATGGATGCCATGCAGACGGCGACCGAGACCGCCAGCATCGTGCTGAACCTGCGCACGAGCAGGAACGCGATCGCGCCCGGCGCGACCAGCAGGCCGATGGCCAGGATGAGGCCCGCTGCCGAAAGCGTGGCAACTATGGTCAGCGAAAGGGCGGCAAGCAGGCCGTAATGCAGCCAGCCGACGGGCAATCCCGATGCCCGGGCCTGGGCCGGATCGAAACTGTGCAGCAGCAGGTCTTTCCACTTCAGGATGACCGCCGCGGAGACAGCCAGGGAGATCAGGCCGGCGGTCCACAATTCGTGGGGTTCCACGCCCAGCATGTTTCCAAACAGGATATGGTCGAGATGGGCATCGCTGGTGATGGACACGTAGAGCACGATCCCGATCCCGAACATGCCGGAAAAGACCACGCCCATGACCGTGTCCTGTTTTACGCGGCTGTTGGCGGCGAGGTACCCGGTCGCCAGCGCGCAGGTCATGCCGGCGGCGAATGCGCCGATGACGAGCGGGATCTGGAGAATGTATGCGAGCACGATGCCAGGCAGAACGGCATGGCTGACCGCATCGCCCATGAGCGCCCATCCCTTGAGAACCAGATAGGCGGAGAGCAGGGCCGTCGGAACCGAAACCAGCAACGAGATGTAGAACGCGTTCTGCATGAACGGAAAGCGGAACGGCAGCAGCAGCGTCTCGATGTCCATCATGCTATCTCCCGGTTAGAGGCCGCCGGCTTGCCGCGCAACGCCTGGGCGGCGCGACGACGCGCTGCCAGCAGGCCGTGTTTGGGCGCGAACACGAAGACGACAAGGAAGATCGCCGTCTGGAGTGTGACAATGATCCCGCCGGTGGCGCCGTCGAGGAAATAGCTGGCGTAGGCGCCCGCGAAGCTCGTCGCCGTGCCGATGGCGACCGATGTGGCGATCAACCGCGGAAAGCGGTCGCACAGGAGGTAGGCCGTCGCGCCAGGCGTCACCACCATGGCGATGACCAGGAATGCACCGACCGTCTGCATCGCTGCGACGACGCAGGCCGACAGCAGAATGAAGAAGACGACCTTCAGCAATCCGGGCCGCAGACCGATCGAGCGGGCGTGGTTCTCGTCGAAGAACGTGACCATAAGATCCTTCCACTTTACCAGCAGGACGGCCAGCGAGACGAAGCCAATGATCGCGAGTTGCAGGGTATCTTCCGGCGTGATGGCCAGGATATTGCCCATGGTGATGGACTGCACGCTGATCGATATCGGGTTCACCGACACAATGAACAGGCCAAGGCCGAAGAAGGAGGTGAAGATCACGCCGATGATGACGTCGATCTTGAGTCCCGAGCGTTCCGAAAGGAACAGCATGGCGCCCGCGGCGAGCCCGCCCGCGATGAAGGCGCCGATGGCGAAGGGCAGGCCCAGCATGTACGCCCCGGCAACACCGGGGACCACCGCGTGCGACAGCGCGTCGCCAATCAGGGACCAGCCCTTGAGCATCAGGTAGGCCGACAGGAACGCGCAGACGCCGCCCACCAGGGCCGAAACCCACATGGCGTTGGTCATGTAGTCGTAGCCGAACGGCTCAAGGAGCAGGGCGGTCATTTCGGGTCGTCGCTGCTGGTTTGCGTCCGGTCGCCGTACTGGACGAAGGGACGCTCGTCGTCGGTGAGGATGGTAACCTGGCGGGTATCGCTGTCCGCATGCAGCGTGTCGCCGCCCAGGGTGAAGCGGCGCAGCACACCGCCGAACGCCTTCTCCAGGTTCTCGCGGGTGAACGTCGTTTCGGTCGGGCCGTAGGCCAGGATAGTTCCCTTGATCAGGATCGTGCGGTCGCAGAATTCGGAAACCGAGCCCAGATTGTGGGTAGAGACAAGCATGACCCGGCCTTCGTCGCGCAAGTCGCGCAAGAGCGCGACCATCTGCTCCTCGGTCTTGACATCCACGCCAGTGAAGGGTTCGTCCAGCAGGATGACTTGGCCCTCCTGGGCAAGGGCGCGGGCGAGAAACACGCGCTTGCGCTGGCCGCCGGACAGTTCGCCGATCTGGCGCTTGCGATAGTCCTGCATGTTGACCCTGGTAAGCGCCTCGTCCACCGCCTTGCGGTCGACGGCAGCGGGACGACGCAGAAAACCCATGTGGCCGAAGCGCCCCATCATAACCACGTCCTCGACCAGGACCGGGAACGCCCAGTCCACCTCTTCCGATTGCGGCACATAGGCAACAAGGTTTTCGCGCAATGCGCGGGACACGGTTCGCCCCAGCAGGCGGATTTCGCCCTTCGCGACCGGCACGAAGCCCATGATCGCCTTGAACAGGGTCGATTTGCCGGCGCCATTGACACCGACGAGCGCGGTCACCGTTCCGCGCGGGATCTCGAAGCTGGCATCGAAAAGGGCGGTGTGGCCGTTGCGGTAGGTGACTGTAACGTCCTGGGCGATAATGCCGCCGCCGGGCCCATCGGCGCGGGCGCGTGCCACCAGTTTGTCGGAATCGTGCAGCATACGCTCTCCTCGGTCCGGCCTGTGGTGACCGGCCCGCCGCTCAGTTGGTTCCGGTCAGCCCCTTGGCGATGGTCTCGGATGTCACGCGCAACAGGTCCAGGTAGGTCGGCACGGGACCGTCGGGCCCGCTGAGCGAATCCACATAGAGGACCCCTCCGTAGCGCGCCCCGGTCTCGCGCGCGACCTGTTCGGCCGGTGCGGTGTTGACCGTGCTTTCGCAGAACACGACCGGGATATTGTGTTCGCGCACCCCGTCGATGAAGGCACTTACCTGTTTGGGCGTGCCGACCTGGTCGGCATTCATCGGCCACAGATAGAGTTCCTTCATTCCGAAATCGCGCGCCAGGTAGCTGAAAGCGCCCTCGCAGGTGGCAAGCCAGCGTTCCGCTTCCGGAATCCGGCCGATCCGCTCGCGCAAAGGCTCAATCGTCGCCCGCAACGCATCCTTGTAGGCGGCTGCGTTCTTCTCATACTCGACGGCGTTCTCCGGATCATGCTCGGAAAAGGCAGCAACGATGTTGTCGATGTAGATCAACGCGTTGTCCGGCCCCATCCACGCATGTGGATTGGGCTTGCCCTGGTAGGAACCCGAAGCGATCGGGATCGGGTCGATGCCATCGGTCAGCGTCGCCGAAGGAAGATCGCCGAGGTTGGACAGGAACTGTTCGAACCACAGTTCGAGGTTCATTCCGTTCCAGAGGATCAGGTCGGCGTCGCTCGCCCGCACGATATCCTGCGGCGTCGGTTCGTAGCCGTGAATCTCGGCACCCGGCTTGGTGATCGAGACGATTTCGGCCGCTTCGCCTGCGACGTTGCGCGCGATGTCGGCGAGCACCGTGAAGGTGGTGACAACCTTCATGCGTTCCGCGGCCGCCTCGGAAAGCGAAAGGGAGGTGATCAGAGCGGTAGCGGCGAAAACACGAGCAAGCTGGCGCAGCATGGGTAAGCCTGTTTCTCAGGACCGGTCCATCAAGACTTAGTGCAAATGCAAATCGTTAGCAACAAGCATTTGAACGTGAAGTCCGGCGACCAGGATTTGCAATTGCAGTTGCACATGCTTCGCAACTGAATATGGTGGCGGCATGGTTGCGAAAGCCGCTTTGGACGAACTGGAGAAGATCCTGCGGGAGGCGGGAGTCCGCATTACGCGTCCGCGCAGAATCATCCTGCGGATCCTGTCGGAATACGATGACCATCCTGATGCGCGTGCCATCTTCCGCAGGGCGGTTCGGGTGGACGAATCGATCTCGCTGTCGACGGTCTACCGGACCATGAATCTGCTGGAGGACAAGGGTGCGATCCACCGCCATTCCTTCCAGGGAGGGCCGTCCCGGTTCGAGCACGCGCCGCAGAACCATCACGACCATCTCATCGACGTTGATACCGGCAATGTCATCGAGTTTGCCTCAGACCGGATCGAAAAGCTGCAGGAGGAGATCGCACGCGATCTTGGCTATGAAATCGTCCATCATCGCCTCGAGCTCTATGGACGCAAGATCAAGACCGGGAAGGGCGCAAAAGGCCGGTGACCGGCCTTCATTGCGCGCCGGCGCTCGATCGTTGGGAAGAGGCGGTCATGCTGGAGCAATGCGTTCAGCAAGCACGTGCTGTTCAACCAGAGTGCCGGCACAAACTCGAGGGCCGGGTAAAAAGACGCATGGCACCCTTGTTTCCGCTCCAAGCATGCATAACTATGCATATGTCATCAATCCGGTTTCGCGGAGCAGCTCATCATGAGCGGACATACCCATTTCGTTTGCGCCGAATGCGGCCAGAAGAACCGGATCGCCGAAGGCAAGCCGGCGGCCGCCGCCAAGTGCGGCGCGTGCAAGGCGCCGCTGTTCGACGGCCACCCCCACGATCTTGACGAAGCCCGCCTTCAGCGGATTGCCGCCGGCGACGATCTGCCGGTGCTGGTCGATGTCTGGGCGCCGTGGTGCGGACCGTGCCGCATGATGGCACCGGCATTCGAGCAGGCTGCAAAGACGCTCGCCGGCGAGGTTCGCCTCGTCAAGGTCAACGGCGACAATGCGCCGGGCCTGATGCAGGCTTACGGTATCCAGGGCATACCAACCATGCTGCTGCTGAAGGATGGCAAGCTGGTCAACCGCGTTTCCGGCGCGATGGCGGCTGGCCAGATCGTCCAGTGGACGCGCCAGAGCCTGGCGGCATGAACACGACACAAGATCAATCAGGAGAGAGAGCCATGGCCTATACGATCGACCGCGCGTTTACGGGTATCGGATTTGACGAAATCGTGGAGCGCACGCGCACCGCTCTCGGCGACCAGGGATTCGGCGTCCTCACCGAAATCGACGTGAAGGCGACGCTGAAGAAGAAGATCGATGCGGATGTGCCGCCCTATCTCATTCTCGGCGCCTGCAACCCGAAGATGGCCCACCAGGCAATGCAGATCGAACCGCGCGTCGGCGCGATGCTGCCGTGCAACGTCATCGTGCGGCAGACCGGCGACGACAGCGTGGAGGTGAGCGCCATCGACCCGCTGGCCTCGATGGAAGCCATCGACAATGCCCAGCTCAAGGCCGTTGCCGGCCAGGTGCGCGGCATGATGGAGACCGTCGTTTCCAATATCTGAAGGCAGGTAAGTCCGGCCTCGGCCTGCCGCCGGCACAGGACAGCCTTGCCGAGGCCCTCTGCCCTGTCACGGGTGGAGTTGTCTTTCATCCGTGCCGCGAACGCGGCATCGGATGCGAATGCTTTTCACACGCGGTCATCACCGTCCCCCTTTTGGGGGCGCCGGCATGCGACCCCTTGTCGGTCCAGGACGGTGATGACGGGCAACCCGACATGCCGGCCGCCGGGCGGCCGGGTCCCAGTGGAGCCCGCCAACAGCAGGATCATGTCTAAATAAGCGGTTTCTTAACCAAATCGCTCATACCCTTTGATCCGCTATCGTCAGAGCGTCGAGGGGGGACAGACCAGCATGGCATCGATTGATTTCACGGCATCTGCCTTGTTGAAAAACGGCGTGACCCAGGAGGGGCAGCGTCAGGCGCGGTTTTTGCCCAGGCTTTCAAACCTGCGCATCGTTCACCGCATCGGGATCGCTCTTCTCGTTCCATTCCTCGCAATGCTGTTGCTGTCCTTCCTGTCGGTGCGCGAGAGCTACCAGACCTATCGGGAAATGGAAAAGGTCGGGGAAATCAGCGAAGTTGTCAGCAAGCTCGCCGACCTGACACATGTGTTGCAGATCGAACGGGGGCTGACGGCCGGCTATGTCGGTTCGGGCGGCGGGAGCATTCCCCCGGCATTGGCCGAGGCGCGCGGCAACGTCGATACGGCGGCGCGCGGCATCATGGCCTTGATCGATCAGGGTGACCCGGCTTCGACCAGGACAGGCGGGGTGTCGGGCCTTTTTTCGGGACTGGGCGAACTGGCCGCATTCAGAGCCAAGGTGGACGCGGGAACCGCTGAACTCGCGGAGAGCCTGAAGTTCTATTCGACCCTTATCGCCGGTAACTTCGACACCGTATGGGACTATGCGGGGCAGGTTGACCACGTCGGTATCGCCCGGGAGGTCCTTGGTCTGATCCAGCTCTCGCAAGCCAAGGAATTCGCCGGACAGGAGCGCGGTCTGGCCGCGGGCGCTTTTTCCAGGGGTAGCATCACTGAAGGCGAATACCTGACGCTCATACGCCAGATCGACCGGCAGCATTCCGCATTGAAGAACTTCATGCTGAACCAGGGGGAAGAGAGCGCTGCGCGTATCGGCCCGATGGTGGAGAAGGCGAATTCCTCCGATGTGGATGAAATGCGTCAGCGCCTGGCGGACAATCGCATCTTTCTTGGCGCATCCGGGATCAAAACGGCCGAGTGGTTTGCTGCAGCAAGCGAACGCATCGACGCGTTACGTGCGATCGAGAATGAGATCGTCGCCGGCATCCGCGGGGATTCCGCCGCTCTCAGCAACGCGGCACTGAATTCGATCTATGGCCAGGTGGCGATCAACCTTGCGATACTGCTGATCGCTACCTTCATAGGCCTTGTGACGGCACGGTCCATCACCAATCCTCTCAATAATCTGCGCACCGCCATGGACAAGATATCGACGGGATCGCTCGATATCGACATCGACGGGCGCGATCGTGCCGACGAGATCGGCGGAATGGCCAGGGCGCTTGGCGTATTCAAGGAAAATGCGATCGAGCGCCTGCGCCTCGAGCGTGCCGCGGAGCAAAACCGCTCGCTTTCGGAACGCGAAAAGGCGGAACGCGAAGCCGCAAAGGCATTGGAACAACAACAGCTCAGGGCAGCGGTCGATGCGCTGGCGCGCGGGCTGAACGGCCTGGCCGAAGGCAATCTGACCGTGCATATCGACGAGCCGTTTACCGAAGGGCTGGACCAGTTGCGCGTCGACTTCAATGCCTCGGCCGAGCATCTGTGCGATGCACTGAGGCGGATCGCGGCGGGCGCGGAAGCGGTGCGAAGCGGATCCGGCGAGATCACGCACGCTTCCGACGATCTGTCGAGGCGGACCGAGCAGACCGCCGCCGGACTAGAGGAGACGGCTGCTGCCCTGAACGAGTTGACGAGCGCGGTCAAGAAAACCGCGGACGGCGCCAAGGACGCCAACGGCGCGGTCACGTCGGTGAGGAAGGAAGCTGAAAAGAGCGGCGAAATCGTCCGCCGGGCGGTAACAGCGATGGAGAAGATCGAAAAGTCTTCCGGCGAGATCGGGCAGATCATCGGCGTCATCGACGAAATCGCGTTCCAGACCAACCTGCTTGCGCTCAACGCGGGCGTGGAGGCTGCCCGTGCCGGCGAAGCCGGTCGCGGTTTTGCAGTCGTGGCACAGGAAGTGCGCGACCTTGCGCAGCGCTCTGCCGAGGCGGCCGGCGAGATCAAGTCGCTGATCGTGACCAGCGGGCAGGAAGTCGAGACCGGCGTGAAGCTCGTCAACGAGACGGGCGATTCGCTCATGCGTATCGTTTCATCCTTTGGCGGCATCAGCGGCATGGTGACGGACATGGCGGCTGCGGCCGACGCCCAGGCAACGGGTATCGAGCAGATCAATGTCGCCATGCGGCAGATGGACGAGACGACGCAGAAGAACGCGGCCATGGTCGAGGAGTCGACGGCTGCGGCCCATTCTCTGTACCGGGCTTCCGAAGAGATGGCGAGCGAGGTCGCGCGGTTCGAGGTCGACAGATCGAAGGCGCGTACACGCGCGACAGCACCCGATGCCTCATCTGCCGGGGTATTCGGTCAAGCAAGGGTCGCTTGACGCGCCGGCCGGAGCGGCCACCGGCGGGCGCGCATGATCCAGCCGGGTACCGGATCTCCCGGATATGCCCGGCCGGGCCCACGCCACCGGGCCATGGTGGCGCGGCCGGCCCGCCCGGCGCGCGTATGGGATTGCCGTGTCAGTGTTTCGCCAGGCGTGCGAGTGCGTTGAGCATCAGTTGTGCGCCCTTCTCGATATCTTCCCAGCGCGTGAGTTCTTCCGGCGAGTGGCTGATTCCGCCGATGCTGGGAACGAAGATGAGTCCGGAAGCGCATAGCGACTGCATTGTCTGTGCGTCGTGTCCGGCACCGGAAGCCATCACGACATTCCCGTATCCCAACGCATCGGCTTCCTCGCGCAACAAGGACAGGAGACCCTCGTCGAGGCGCACCGGATCGAGCCAGCTTATCTGTGCGATCTCGATTTTCAGGCCGGCGTTTCGGGCTGCATTGCGCGCGGCTTCCTCCACGCGTCCGGTAAGCCGTTCTTGAGCCGATGGGTCCGTATCGCGGATATTGACCGTGCATTCCGCCTTTCCCGGAACCGTGTGCGGAAAATTCGGACTTAAATCGACCTTGCCGATGGTAATTCGCGAATCCTTCGTGCCGTTGGCTGCGATGATCGCCTCGATCTCGCCGGCGAAGCGGGCGAGGCCCATGAAGGCGTCGGCCCGCATGTCCATCGGCGTGGTCCCGGAATGGTTCGCTGTTCCGATGAAAGAAACGTGCAGGTTGCAGACGCCGGAAATGGCATCCGCAATCCCGATCTGGATGTTCCTGCCGTCGAGGACCGGACCCTGTTCGACGTGCAATTCCAGAAAGCAGCGCACCGTGGCGGGGTCGCGCGCGCCTCGCAGCGCTTCACGGGCATCGAGTCCCTGTTTCTGCATGGCATCCGCAAGGGCGACCCCGTTGGCGTCACGGGCATTTTCGAGCCATTCGCGCGTCACCTTTCCGGCAATGGTCTGGGAACCGAGCATGCCGCCAAACCGGCCTTCCTCCTCTGAGGTTGCCACCACTTCGATCGCGGTATCGGGGACGAAGCCGGCATCCTTCATGGCGCGGACGCATTCGAGTGCGACGCACACGCCAAGCGCGCCGTCATAGGCTCCGCCTTCCGGGACAGTGTCGAGATGGGAGCCCGCCATGATGACCGGACCGGTCCCGGGACCATAGCGGCCAAACAGGTTTGCCACTCCATCACGCCAGACCGAAAGCCCGTCGGCCGCCATCTCGGCCTGGAACCAGTCCCGGACAGCCATGTCGGCATCGCTGAACCCCGTCCGGTTGAAACCGCCGGTTGCCTCGTTGCGGCCGAAAGCGTTGACACCGTCCATCAATCTGCGCAGGCGGCCGGAATCGATCCTTGGTGCCCTGGAACTGAATCCCTTGATATCCCCCACGTGAGCAGCCTCGTTCTGGTTCATGGTTCCGTCTATAATTTATCATGATAAATTAGTTGCCAAGCAACAATTTTTATAATTAACATATTCGCGCTTTCGAAAAACAGGAGTGAAACCATGTTGAGATTTCTGGCTGCGGTGGCCGCGGCCGTGACCCTGATGGTTGCCGCCCCGGCCTTGGCGCAAACGCCGCCAAACGTGCTTGTGGTGGGACAAATCGCCGAACCGAAGTCACTCGACCCCGCTGCGGTAACCGCGGTCAATGACTTCCGGATTCTCATGAATGTCTATGATGGGCTCACCCGCTACAAGGACGGGACCCTGGAAGTCGAACCGGCCCTGGCCGAGAACTGGACGATCTCCGACGACAGCAAGACCTACACGTTCAAGCTGAGGACCGGCGTCAAGTTCCATGACGGATCCGACCTGAACGCCGAGGCCGTGAAATTCCATTTCGACCGCATGCTGAAGAAGGATCACCCCTACCACGAAACCGGACCGTTTCCGCTGTCGTTCTTCTTTTCCGCAGTCACGGATGTGAAGGCCGTCGATGATTACACGGTGCAGTTCACGCTCAACGCGCCCTATGCACCGTTTCTCTCCAATCTTGCCTATCCCACCGGGCTGATCGTCTCGCCGGAATCGGTGAAGAAATACGGCAAGGAATTCGGGCGGCATCCATCGGGCACTGGCGCTTTCAAATTCGCCGAGTGGGAGCCGAACGCGAAGGTGGTCATTACCCGCAACGACGACTACTGGGACGGTGCGCCGCCACTGGAGGCCGTGGTCTATCGTCCGATCACCGATGCCAACACCCGCATCGCCGAGATGCTTTCGGGTGGTCTCGACATCATGGTGGAAGTGCCGCCGGACAGCCTTGGCCAGTTCAAGGGCAATGATGCCTACCAGGTACTGGAACAGGCCGGACCGCACGTCTGGTTCCTGATCCTCAATGCCAAGGAAGGCCCGTTTGCCGACAAGCTGGTCCGCCAGGCCGCCAACTACGCAATCAACAAGAAGGCGCTTGCGGAGAACATTCTCCAGGGCACGGCGGAAGTGGCTGCCGGACCGACGCCGCCGGCCTTCGCCTGGGCCTATGACGAGAGCCTTCAGCCGTATCCCTACGATCCCGAAAAGGCCAAGGCGCTGCTCGAGAAGGCTGGCTATGACGGTGCGGAACTGACTTTCTATGTCACCGAAGGCGGTTCGGGGATGCTCGATCCGGTTGCCATGGGCACGGCCATCCAGGCCGACCTGCAGGCCGTGGGCATGAAAGTCAGGATCGAAACCTACGAATGGAACACTTTCCTGGGCAAGGTGAATCCGGGGCTCGAGGGCAAGGCCGACATGGCCGAGATGGCGTGGATGACCAACGATCCGGATACGCTGCCCTATCTCGCACTGCGCACGGAAGCTTTCCCCGACAAGGGCGGCTTCAATTCCGGCTACTATTCCAATCCGCAAGTGGACGAGTTGCTGAACAAGGCACGCGAGGTGACGGACCAGGCCGAACGTGCCAAGCTCTACAAGCAGATGCAGCAGATCGTCCACGACGACGCACCGTGGGTGTTCGTGGCGAACTGGAAGCAGAACGCCGTAACAAAGGCGGGCGTGGAGGACTTCAAGCTCCAGCCGTCCTTCTTCCTGATGTTGCAGAAGGTTGCGAAACCGCAGTAAGGGCGGTTGCGGGCTTCCGGGGGCAGGACCTTTGCTCCCGGAAGCCGCTTCCCTCGATGTGAAACCGGGCGAGTGAGCAATTTGGGCGGCTACATCACCAAACGGCTTTTGGCCGCGATTCCCGTCCTTCTCGGGCTCACGGTGATCGTTTTCGTCATCATGGCGTTGATACCCGGCGACCCGGCGACGGCCATCCTGGGGTCCTACGCCACGCCCGAAAACGTCGAAAGGCTCAATAGCCAACTCGGGCTCGACAAGCCGTTGTGGCACCAATACTTCATCTGGCTTGGCAATCTCCTGCAAGGCGATTTCGGCCGTTCCTACACGCTTAACCGCCCGGTCCTGGACGAGGTGCTCGAGCGGTTCTCGGCGACGCTCATTCTCGCGGGAACCGCGCTGGTCCTGTGTTCGCTCCTGGGGCTTGTCGCAGGAATCGTGTCGGCGGTGCGCCAATATGGCTGGGCCGACAAGATCATCACCCTGGTGGTCCTGATCGGCATCTCGACGCCTTCATTCTGGCTCGGCCTCATCCTCATCCTCATCTTTGCCGTGGAACTCAACTGGTTTCCGGCGTCAGGGATGTTTGCGATATATGGCGGGGGTGACCTGCCGGACCTTCTCTGGCATCTCTTCCTGCCGGCGGTGACCCTGGCCGCCGTGGCGACCGGCGTGATCTCGCGCCTGACGCGCACCGCGATGCTGGAGGTCCTGCGCCAGGACTACATCCGCACCGCGCGCGCCAAGGGACTTCCCGAAAATACCGTCATCTACAAGCACGCCTTCAAGGCGGCGCTCGTTTCCATCATCCCGGTGATCGGCATCCAGGCCGGTTTCGTGCTCGGCGGGGCCGTCTATATCGAGACGGTGTTCCAGTGGCCGGGCATCGGCTCCATGCTGGTCAAGGCGATCTCGACACGCGATCTGCTGCTGGTTCAGGGCGGTGTGCTGGTCGTGGCCACCGCATATGTTCTTTTCAACCTGGCGGCGGACGTGGTCCAGACCGTGGTCGATCCGAGGTTGCGTTGATGCCGGGTACGATCGATGCCGCGGACCCGATCAAGAACCGCAAGCCGGCCCGCCCGGACAGTATCCGCCTGCTCCTCAACAACCAGCTTGCGACAGCGGGCTTGCTTGTCTTCTGCCTGATCGTGGTGCTGGCCATCGCGGCTCCCCTGCTGCCGCTTGGCGATCCCGACGCCACCGACCTGGCGAACAGGCTGCTCGCTCCCTCCGCCGAGGAACACATCCTGGGCACCGATTCGCTTGGCCGCGACATCCTATCGCGTCTCGTCTGGGGCACGCGGGTGTCGCTTGCGGTCGGGATATCGGCGACGCTGATCGCAGCCTTCTTCGGATCCCTGATCGGGCTCGTCGCCGGTTACGCGGCCGGACGCACCGATACGCTGCTGATGCGCGGCATCGACATGATCATGGCGTTTCCCTACATCCTGCTGGCGCTGGCCATCGTCGCGGTTCTGGGGCCCGGATTGCTGAACGCGCTCTACGCGATCGCGGTCGTCAACATCCCCTTCTTCGCCCGCAACATCCGCGGGATAGCCCTTGGGCTTTCCAGGCGGGAGTTCGTCGACGCGGCCCGCCTCTCGGGCAAGTCCAATGTCCAGATCCTGTTTGGCGAGGTGTTGCCCAACGTGTTGCCCGTGATAATCATCACCATGTCGACGACGATCGGCTGGATGATCCTGGAAACGGCTGGCCTCTCATTTCTCGGCCTTGGCGCTCAACCGCCGCAGGCCGATCTCGGCTCCATGCTGGGGCAGGGACGAAAGGTCCTGTTCACATCGCCCCACGTGTCGATCATTCCGGGCCTCATGATCTTCGCGCTGGTCATGAGCATCAACCTGCTCGGCGACGGCATACGCGATGTCCTGGACCCCAGGCTGAAATCCGGTTCGCTGACCAGACCGGTCGCGCGGACCGCGATAGAACGGTCTTTTGTGCCGGACGTCGCTGCGCTGCGCGAGGACGCCATTCTCGATATCCAGGGCCTGCGCACGGAATTCAGGATCGGCAGTGAAATCTACAGGGCAGTCGGCGGGGTCGACCTGTCGATCGACAAGGGCGAGTGCCTTGGGGTGGTCGGTGAATCCGGGTCCGGAAAATCGGTATCGGCAATGTCGGTGATGGGGCTGGTGCCTACACCGCCCGGCCGGATAACGGGAGGTGTCGCGCTGCTGGGCGGCGAGGATCTGTTTTCGGCAAGCAACGAGCGTATCCGCCAGTTGCGCGGGGCGGCGGTGTCATATGTCTTCCAGGACCCGCTCTCCACCCTGCATCCGCTTTTCAGGGTCGGCGAACAGCTTGTCGAGGCGATCCAGGCGCACGGATCCATGACCGGCTCGCAGGCGCGCGAAAAGGCGGAGAACCTGCTCAGGATGGTTCGGATCCCAAATCCCGGCGAGCGCCTCAAGGCCTATCCGCATGAACTCTCCGGAGGCATGCGCCAGCGTGTTTCGATCGCGATGGCGCTGGCCAACGATGCCGACGTCATCATCGCAGACGAGCCAACCACCGCGCTCGACGTGACCGTGCAGGCCCAGATCCTCTCGCTGCTCGACGCACTCAGAAAGCAGAACAATACGGGCATCCTGTTCATCACGCATGATTTCGGCGTCGTTTCGGCGATCTGTGACCGGGTGGCGGTCATGTATGGCGGCAAGATCGTGGAGACCGGGACCACCGAGGAAATCCTTGCCGCGCCGGCACACCCCTACACCGCCAAACTGATCGACTGCGTACCCGTGCTTGGAGAACCCCAGCGCAGGCTCGATGCGATCGAGGGGCGTCCGCCGGTGGTCAACAACCTGCCGGACGGCTGCGCTTTCGCGCCGCGCTGTTTTCATGCACGCGACGATTGCCGCAGCGGCGAGATCGAAATGACGATGCTGGGCGCGCGGCGCGGCGTGCGCTGCCTGTTCCCGCTTGGCGAACCGAAACAGGTGCGCGAGACAACGAAAAAGGGAACAAGGTAATGGGTCCCGCGCTGCTTTCCATGGACAATGTCGAACGCGTTTTCGGTGGCGGCAAGACATTGTTGGGCAGGGTATTGCCCGCGGTTCACGCGGTCCAGGGCATCACGCTCGAAGTGCAACGGGGCGAAACGCTCGGTATTGTCGGGGAGTCGGGTTGCGGGAAATCGACGCTTGCCCGCATGCTGGTGGGGCTCGATGCGCCAACGGGCGGTTCCATCACGTTCGATGGCGAAGACCTCGCGGCGCTGGCCCGGTCCGACCCGAGGGCCGTCGCCCGAAAGATCCAGTATGTATTTCAAGACCCGCTGGCGTCGCTCAATCCACGCAAGACGATCCGCGCGATACTCGAGGCGCCGCTCATACACCTGTTGGGCATGGACAGACACAGACGCGGCCAGCGGCTTGAGGAACTGATGCGGGATGTCAATCTGACACCGGAATTCCTCGATCGCTACCCGCACGAGTTTTCAGGCGGACAGGCCCAGCGAATCGGCATTGCGCGCGCGCTCGCGGCGGAGCCGGAGCTCATCGTACTCGACGAGCCAGTTTCGGCGCTCGACGTTTCCGTTCAGGCTCAAGTTCTGAACATACTGGAAGGGCTCAAACGGGAATTCGGTCTGACCTATCTCTTCATCAGCCATGACCTTTCGGTGATCGAAAGCGTGAGCGATCGGGTGGCTGTCCTCTATTTCGGCAATCTTGTCGAAATCGGTTCGGCGGCAAGTGTCTTCGACAGCGCCCAGCACCCCTATACACGCCTGTTGCTGAATTCGGCACCCGCACCGGGCAGGAAGTCGCTAGCCGCGGAAGATGCCGAGACCGAGCTTCCGGATCCCTTCAATCCACCGCCCGGCTGTGCCTTCCATGCCCGTTGCCCGAGCCGGTCCAACCGATGTAGAGAACAAGAACCCGTGCTTGAATGCGCCACAGACGATGCACATCACCGCGTCGCCTGCCACCATCCGAACATCCGTACGACAGTGAAATGAACGAAGCGACCATTCGCGGACAAGGAAACCGGCAAAAGGATTCTTCCGTCCGAAAACGTAGAAGACCCGATGTCGTCGCCGACGCGATTCGCGAGAAGATCGTGGAGCACGGACTGTCGCCCGGCGACCGCATTCCTTCCGGTTGGGTAGCGCCCGAACAGCTCGGCGTTTCGCGCGGCACCCTGCGCGAAGCCTTGAAGGCACTCGAAATCCAGGGATTGATCGCCACCAAGAGCGGGCCTGGTGGTGGCATATTCGTGTCCGCCGTCCGCGCTGACGATGCGATCCAGCTGCTGGACAACCTGTTCTTGTTCAAGGCGCCGTCCATCGCGGATATCTATGGTATCCGCAAGAAACTCGAACCGGAACTTGCGGCAAGCGTCGCGGGAAAGCTGACCGACGAGACCATAGACCACCTGAAGGACACGATTCGTCTCTACGAGGAAGAACCGAAGACGGCCGAGGAGGAGTACAGCCAACGACTTGCCGAGCTCGACTTCCATTCAGAACTCGCCAGCCGCTGCGAAAACGCGCTGCTCGGTTTCATCTGCAAGTTTCTTGTCAGCCTGCTGCGCGACATGACCGTCTGCCGCGAAATCTACCGCGAACCGAATCCGCAGCTGCGTGAGGCCGGATTGCATTACCAGGTGCGCCTGCTTCGTGCCATCAAGCGGGGCGACCAGGAGGAAGCCCGGCAGATCATGCACGACCACATGATCGAGGCCGAGAAATACATGCTCGAAATGGCTGCGATCCGGGCGCCCGGAGAGCATTGAAAGCATATGCGCCGGCATTGGCGGGGGGATTTCCATGAAGATCCGGCGCGCGGTCGCAATTGTGTCAGGTGCTATTCCGCCGGCCGGCGCAACGCGTACGGACCTGCCGCTGCCGCGCAACCGGCGAAACGGATGGCAAGCCCGGGATAACCTGGTCGGCAACGGATCCCGGTTTTGGCCGCCGAACAAGAGAACCTGAGAAATCCACAATCAATTCAGAAAATCAAATGGTGACCCCGAC
>JAIOIW010000003.1 GCA_019912385.1 Notoacmeibacter sp.
CCCGCCCAACAGCGCCCGCAACCGCCCGCGCCGCCCGTGCGCGCCCCGCGCGAACGCAGCGAGTCCTACTACGACACCAAGAGCCAGGTTTTCTCCGCGCTTATCGACACGATCGACCTGTCGCAGCTCGCCAAGCTGGAACCTGATGCCGCGCGCGAAGAGATCCGCGATATCGTCAACGACATCATCGCGATCAAGAATTTCGCGATGTCCATCGCAGAGCAGGAAGAACTCCTCGAGGACATCTGTAACGATGTCCTGGGATACGGTCCTCTCGAACCCCTGCTTGCCCGCGACGACATCGCCGATATCATGGTCAATGGCGCCAGGGACGTCTACATCGAGGTCAACGGCAAGACCGAGAAGACCGGCGTTCGTTTCCGCGACAACCAGCAGCTCCTCAACATCTGCCAGCGCATCGTCAGCCAGGTCGGCCGCCGGGTCGATGAATCGAGCCCGATTTGCGATGCGCGCCTCGCGGATGGTTCGCGTGTCAACGTCATCGCGCCGCCGCTGGCCATCGACGGAACCGCTCTCACGATCCGCAAGTTCAAGAAGGACAAGCTGACCCTCGATCAGCTCGTCAGGTTCGGCTCGGTGTCGCCGGCCGGCGCCGAAATCCTCAAGATCATCGGTCGCGTGCGCTGCAATGTCATCATCTCCGGCGGCACCGGCTCCGGCAAGACGACGCTGCTCAATTGCCTGACCAACTATATCGACCGCGACGAACGCGTCATCACCTGCGAGGATTCGGCGGAACTGCAGCTTCAGCAACCCCACGTGGTCCGTCTCGAAACGCGTCCGCCGAACCTGGAGGGTGAGGGCACCGTAACGATGACCGACCTGGTCAAGAACTGCCTGCGCATGCGCCCGGAACGGATCATCGTCGGCGAAGTGCGCGGCCCCGAGGTGTTCGATCTCCTGCAGGCGATGAACACCGGTCATGACGGATCGATGGGCACGATCCACGCCAATACCCCGCGCGAGTGCCTGAACCGCATGGAATCGATGATCGCCATGGGCGGCTTCCAGTTGCCCCAGCGCACGGTGCGCGAGATCATCGTCGGCTCGGTCGATGTCATCATCCAGGCCGCGCGCCTGCGCGACGGCTCGCGCCGCATCACCCACATCACCGAGGTGATCGGCATGGAAGGCGACACCATCACGACCCAGGACGTCATGATCTACAACATCCAGGGTGAAGACGCCCACGGCAAGATTATCGGCGAGCACGTTTCGACAGGTATCGGCCGCCCCCATTTCTGGGAAAGGGCCCGGTACTTCGGCGAGGAAACCCGCCTGGCAACCGCGCTGCAGGCCATGGAAGAAGGTGGATCGGTTTGACCCGGCATCACCCACGGAGCTGATGGACCATGTTCGGACTTGACATGACCGTCCTCGCGATTGTCGCGCTCGCCGGTATCAGCGCCGGCGCAGTGGCCTATGCGCTCCTGTTCACCCGCATCGAATCCGAAAAGAAAACGGACCGGCGCATCGAAAGCGTCAAGAAGGCCGAGACAGACCGTTCCGCCGTCCGTGCGGCCCGCGACCGCAATCAGGAAGTCGCACGGCGAAAGAAGACCATCCAGGATTCGCTGAAGGAATTGGAAGAGCGCCAGAAGGCAGGCGTCAACGTCAACAAGAAGCCGCCGCTCAAGGTCCAGTTGCGCCAGGCCGGCCTGACCGTGCCTTTGCAGCGCTTCTATATTTTTTCGGCGATCTTCGGTGTTTTCGTGGCTATATTCATTGTCATCCTGGGGGTTCCGATGCCGTTGGTGATCGCGCCGGCGGCCTTCGTCGCCTCCGCTTTCGGGCTTCCGCGCTGGATCGTCTCCTTTCTTCGCGCGCGCCGCGTGAAGGCCTTCCTCAACGAGTTTCCCAACGCGCTCGACGTCCTTGTGCGTGCCGTCAAGTCGGGCCTGCCGCTGAACGACGGGATTCGCCTGGTGGCATCCGAGGGCCAGGAACCCGTGCGCGCGGAGTTCAAGCGCATCGTGGAAAGCCAGCAACTCGGCATGTCGATTCCCGAAGCCGCGCTTCGCATGGTCGAGACCATGCCCTGCGCCGAAGCATCCTTTTTCGGCATCGTCATCCAGATTCAGCAGCAGGCCGGTGGCAACCTGTCGGAAGCGCTCGGCAACCTTTCGCGCGTATTGCGTGACCGCAAGAAGATGAAGGCGAAGATCCAGGCGCTGTCGATGGAAGCCAAGGCCTCGGCCGTGGTTATCGGCTCGCTGCCCTTCGTCGTCGCCTTCCTCGTCTACCTTTCGAGCCCAACCTATATCATGCCGCTCTTCACCACCAACCCGGGGCATGTGATCCTGGCATTCGCCGGGCTCTGGATGGCGATGGGCATCTTCGTGATGCGCAAGATGATGAACTTCGAGGTCTAGGCGGTCGTGACAGAAATCGTAATCAGAACGCTGGGCGAGCCTTCCTTCCTGATCGCGATGCTTGTCGCGGTCGCCGTCTTCGCGACGATCTTCACCGTAGCGCCCGTGCTTGGCGGCGACCCGCTGAAGAACCGCATGAATTCGGTCGCGCTGGAGCGCGATGAACTGCGCGCCAAGCAGCGCGCGAAGCTGGCCGCCGAGAACGAACGCAAGCGGACCAGCCTTCGCGAGGCGGATGCCGGAGGCATGCGCACGATCGTCGACCGGCTCGATCTGAAGAAGGCGCTGGCCGACGAATCGACCGTGGCAAAGCTGCGCATGGCTGGCTTCAGGGGCCAGAATCCGCTCACAAAGTTCCTGTTCTTCCGCCTGGTTCTGCCGCTTGTCGGCTTTGTCCTGACAGGGGCCTACATTTTCATTTTCGACGCCTTTCCCCTGCAACCGCCTTTCGTCAAGCTTTTCGTCTGCGTCATAGGCGCCTACGCGGGATTCTACGCGCCGGTCCTCTACGTCAACAACATCGCTTCCAAACGCAAGGCATCGATCACCAGGGCTTGGCCCGACGCGCTCGACCTGCTGTTGATCTGCGTCGAATCGGGCATGTCGGTGGAAGCGGCGTTTCATCGTGTCGCCCGCGAAATCGGTACGCAATCGGTCGATCTGGCGGAGGAATTCGTCCTGACCAACGCGGAGTTGTCGTTCCTGCAGGAGCGTCGCCAGGCCTACGAGAACCTCGCCACCCGCACCGGCCTGGAATCGGTCAAGAGCGTGGCGCAGGCGCTGATCCAGGCCGAACGCTACGGTACGCCGGTTGCCCATGCCCTTCGCGTTCTGGCGGGCGAAAGCCGCGATCAGCGCATGAACGAGGCCGAAAAGAAGGCCGCGGCCCTTCCTCCCAAGCTGACCGTGCCGATGATCATCTTCTTCCTGCCGGTGCTTTTTGCCGTCATCCTCGGTCCCGCCGGCATCAACATCTCGCAGAACGGCATTTTCGGCGACAAGCAGCAGACCCAGGGCGAGTCGGAACGCTGACGAGCGCGCGGCGACCACCTTCCCGCCGGGGAAGGCGTGGCGGTCCGCCATCCTCTTCCCCCCGAAATGCCGGCGTGTCTTGCGGTGTTGATATTTCCCGCACCTTGGGTCTTTGTCTTGGACATCACTGCCTAGGGGAATCGGGAAGGAATAGATGGGCCCTCACCGTGAAAACGCGCGAACCGGGCCCGGCCTCGAACTCCAGGATGTGCGCATAGCGCTTCATGGCCGCGAACTGCTGTCGATCGACGCCCATGTCGCGCCGGGCGAGGTTCTGACCGTGATGGGGCCGTCCGGTTCCGGGAAGTCCACGCTCCTAGCCTGGATCGGTGGCTTTCTCGACCCCGCGTTCGAGGCATCGGGACGCGTGTGGATCAGCGGGGTGGACCTCGCCGGTCTGGCGCCGGAAGATCGTCATGCCGGCATCCTCTTCCAGGACCCGCTGCTGTTCCCCCACATGTCGGTTGCCGGCAACCTGCTTTTTGCCATTCCCCGGCACGTCAAGGGCAAGGCAAGGCGCGCGGCGCTGGCCGAGCAGGCGCTGGCTGGCGTCGGCATGGCGGGCATGGGCGCGCGCGATCCCGACACGCTGTCCGGCGGCCAGAAGGCGCGCGTGGCGCTGGCGCGCATACTGCTGGCCGAACCGCGGGCTCTCCTGCTCGATGAGCCCTTTTCCAAACTCGATGCCGATCTGCGTGCGCAGATGCGCACCCTGGTGTTCGACAAGGCGAAGGCGAGTCGCCTGCCGGTCGTCCTCGTCACCCATGACGAAGCCGACGCTCGCGCCGCCGGCGGGCAGATTGTCAGGATCGGCGATGACGACGGCTGAACTCCCGGTCCTGCCGGTAACCCCCGTGCTGCCGCAGATCGCCAGAGCGCTCGAAGCCGGTCGCAAGGCCGTTCTTGTGGCGCCGCCGGGGGCGGGCAAGACGACGCTGGTACCGCTCCACCTGCTGGATCTTCCTTTCACGCGCGAAGGCAGGATCGTGCTTCTGGAACCGCGCCGCCTGGCCGCGCGCGCCGCGGCACGGCGCATGGCCTCCCTGATCGGCGAGGAGCCGGGCGGAACGGTCGGTTACGCCATGCGCATGGACAGCCGCCAGTCGGAGGCAACCCGCATCCTGGTGGTGACCGAGGGCGTGTTCGCCTCCATGGTTCTCGACGACCCGGAACTGACCGGCATATCGGCGGTGCTGTTCGACGAGTTCCACGAACGTTCGCTCGACGGCGATTTCGGCCTGGCGCTGGCGCTCGACATACAGGCCGGCCTGCGAGAAGACCTGTCGATCCTGGTCATGTCGGCGACCATCGACGGCGCCCGCGTTGCAGGCGTATTGGGCGGTGCGCCGGTCGTCGAAAGCCATGGCCGCAGCTTTCCCGTCGATATCCGCTACCGCGAGCGCTTGTCCGGCACGCCGGTCGAGGACGCGGTTGCCCGCGCCATACTCGATGCACTCGCCGCCGAGCGCGGCAGCGTCCTGGCCTTCCTTCCCGGCCGGCGCGAGATCGAGCGCACGGCCGAGCGGCTGCGGGACCGGGTCCCGCCCGATGCCGATATCGTGCCGCTCTTCGGTGCGATGGAAGGCGGCGCGCAGGACGCTGCAATCCGTCCGCCGCCCAGGGGCCGGCGCAAGATCGTGCTGGCAACGGCCATCGCCGAGACGTCGATCACCATCGACGGCGTGCGCATCGTCGTCGACAGCGGCCTTGCGCGGCAACCGAAATATGAGCCGGCGACGGGCCTGACGCGGCTGGAGACGGTGCGCGTATCGCGGGCATCCGCCGACCAGCGCGCCGGGCGGGCAGGGCGCACCGAACCCGGGGTCGCGATTCGCCTTTGGCGGGCGGAGCAGACGGCCGCACTTCAGCCGTTTTCGCCACCGGAGATTCTGGAGGCCGACCTTTCCGGCCTGGTTCTCGATTGCGCGGCCTTTGGCGTTGCCGATCCGGCAAGTCTCGCTTTCCTCGACCCTCCGCCGGGGCCGGCGCTTGCCGAGGCGCGCGCGCTGCTGGCCGAACTCGGTGCGCTTGACCGGTCGGGCCATGTCATGGCAACCGGGGAAGCGATGCGCAAGCTGCCGTTGCCGGTGCGCCTGGCGCATATGTGTGTCGAGGCGGCACGCACCGGCGATGCGGAAAAGGCCGCGCGGCTGGCCGTCCTGATCACCGAGCGCGGCCTTGGCGGCAGCGCCGCCGATCTCGACCGGCGACTGGCCGCTTTTGCCGATGACCGGGGCAAGCGGGCGGGTGCCGCACGACAGCTTGTTGAGCGCATCGCGCGGATGGCCACCCGCGCCGTCGATGCTCCGGCCGGCCCACGCGGTTCGGCGAGCGCGGGAGCGCTGCTCGCGCAGGCCTGGCCCGACCGCGTGGCGCGCGCGCGCGGCGAGCGAGGGCGCTTCGTGCTGGCCAATGGTCGCGGCGCCGTCATCGACGAGTCCGATCCGCTGGCCGGCGAACCCTGGCTCGTTGTCGCCGATCTGCAGGGCACGGCACAGAATGCGCGCATCATAGCCGCCGCGGCTATCACCGAGGTCGAAATCCGCGATGGTCTTGCCGACCGCATCGAAACCGTGACGCAGACGCGTTTCGATATCGCCTCGGCGACGCTGAAGGCCCGCGCGGTCACACGGATCGGTGCGTTGGTGCTGGCTGAAAAGCCGCTTGCCCCACCTTCCGGCGAGAACGCGGCTCGCGCGCTTTGCGCCGCCATCCGCGATGCGGGGGTCGACATCCTGCCCTGGAGCAAGGAAAGCGAGCATCTGCGCGCGCGTCTCGACTGGCTGCACCGGGCAATGGGCGAGCCCTGGCCGGCGATGGATGACGCGACGCTGCTGGATACGCTGGAGGACTGGCTGCTTCCTTTCATGACCGGCGGCGCGTCGCTGACCCGGCTCGGTCCGCTGCTCGCCGATGCGCTGATGGCCCGCGTTCCCCACGACCTGCAACGGCAGACGGGGCGGCTGGCCCCGACCCATTTCGAGGCGCCAACGGGAAACCGGATCCCGATCCGCTACGAGGCGGACGCTCCGGTTCTTGCGATCCGGGTGCAGGAGCTCTACGGCCTGAAGGAGCATCCCGCGATCGCCGGGGGAACGGTGCCGCTGGCGCTGGAACTGCTGTCGCCGGCGCACCGGCCGATCCAGGTGACGCGCGACCTGCCCGGCTTCTGGCGCGGGTCCTGGACCGATGTGCGCGCCGAGATGCGCGGCCGCTATCCCAAGCACTTCTGGCCGGAAGACCCGGCGAACGCGGCACCGACCAGCCGCGCCAAGCAGCGCGGCACGTGACTGCTTGGCGAATGCGTCGCAAGTGTGCATAACAGCCGGCGATGTTCGAAGTTCACGCCCCCGACTACGGCTATTCACGCCGTTTGCGGCTCAACACGCTGATCCGCCTTCGCTGGCTTGCCGTCGTGGGGCAGAGCGTGGCTGTGATCATCGTTGCCTGGCGACTTGAATTTCCCTTCCCCGTCAGCTTGTGTTTCGCGCTGATAGGAACCTCCGCCTGGCTCAACCTGTTCCTGGCCTTCCGCTATCCCGCCAACTACCGCCTGACGGAACTTGCCGCGCTCGGTATCCTCACTTTCGATGTGCTGCAACTCTCCGGGTTGCTTTACATGACTGGCGGCATGACCAATCCTTTCGCGATGCTGCTCATTGCGCCGGTCATCATCTCGGCGACATCACTTCCGGTACGCCACACCCTGTTTCTGGCAAGCCTCGATGTGGCGGCGGCGACGTTGCTCGTCTTTTTTCACGAGGCGCTGCCGTGGTACCCGGGCGACCCGCTGTCGATTCCGTTCATCTATATCGTCGGCATGTGGATGGCGGTCGTCTCAAGCCTCGTCTTCACGGGCATGTACGCTTTTCGCGTGGCAAGTGAAGCTCGCCTGCTGGCCGATGCCCTTTCCGCGACCGAGCTTGTCTTGCAGCGTGAACAGCATCTGTCGGCGCTCGACGGGCTGGCCGCCGCGACGGCACACGAACTGGGCACGCCGCTTGCGACGATCGCGCTCGTGGCCAGGGAAATGGAGCGCGACCTCCCCGACGACGACAAGTTGCGCGAGGACGTAGCGCTGCTGCGCTCGCAGTCGGAGCGCTGCCGCGGCATCCTGCGCCGGCTGACCAGCCTGCCGAGCGAGGGTGAGAAACATATCGCACGCATGCCGCTCACCTCGCTGATCGACGAAGTTTCCGCCCCCCATCGCGAATTCGGGATCGAGATCGTCCTGGAACCGGGGGAGTGCGTTGGCCCGGAACCGGTCTGGCGGCGCAATCCGGGCATCATGTATGGGCTCGGCAATCTCGTCGAGAACGCGGTCGATTTCGCCCGCAACACCGTTCATGTGCGATGGAACTGGAACGAGGACAAGATCCGTGTCCTGATTATAGATGACGGTCCGGGATATCCGCCGGAAATCCTCGACCGCATCGGCGAGCCGTATACGACGACACGCGGAACCGGCGAGGCGACCGGCCTTGGCGGCGGTTTGGGGCTGGGCCTGTTCATCGCCAAGACATTGCTGGAACGCTCCGGCGCGGAAATCGCGTTCGCCAATTCCACGAAGCCCGGTCTGGGTGCGCAGGTCACGATAGCCTGGCCCCGCAAGGCGCTGGAGTTCGACGAGGCAGAGGCGTTCAAGCCGGAATTGCTCGACGGATCAGGGATCTGAGGATGTTTTTTGGCCCGATCCCGGCATATGCTGTGTGCGAGCCGCCAAGGGGTTTTGCATTCTGCGCGATGTCGAATAAACAGATATTGGTGATTGAACTCCATCGGCAAGCATAAGCCGCGCGAGGGAACGGAATGCCATGAGCGACCAGACCAACCAGACAGGCGATATTCCGGGCAGCGACCATTCGCTGCTCATAGTCGAGGACGACAAGCCTTTGCTGACACGCGTGGCCCGGGCCATGGAAGGCCGCGGATTTTCCGTTGAAACGGCCGAAAGCGTCGAAGAGGCCCTGCGCAAGGTCAAGGCCGCCACCCCGGCCTTTGCCGTCGTCGACATGCGGCTTGGAGACGGCAACGGCCTCGATGTCGTCGAGGCGATCCGGCAGAGGCGGGCTGACGCCAAGGTTGTCGTGCTCACCGGCTACGGCAATATCGCCACGGCGGTCACGGCGGTGAAGCTTGGCGCCATCGACTATCTGGCCAAGCCCTCGGATGCCGACGAGATCTTCGCCGCGCTGGTGCGCGATCGCGACGCGAAGGCCCAGGTACCGGAAAACCCGATGTCGGCCGACCGCGTGCGCTGGGAGCATATCCAGCGTGTCTACGAGGCCTGCGACCGCAATGTCTCGGAAACCGCGCGCCGCCTCAACATGCATCGCCGCACGCTGCAGCGCATCCTCGCCAAGCGGGCGCCGCGGTAGCCCGCAGATAACCGGGCTACTTCACAAGCACCAGGACGACGATGCCCGCGGCGATGGCAATGCAGCCGATCGCCTCGAGCCGATTGATCTTTTCGCGAAAGATGAAAACCGACGAGGCGAAGGCGAACAGCATCTCGATCTGGGCCAGGGCCTTGACGACCGCCGCCTGCTGAAGGGTCATCGCGGCAAACCAGCCGAAGGAAGCCGTCGCGCCGACGAGCCCGGTCAGGGCCGCGATTTTCCATGCACCGGCTATGCGGGACAATTCGCCCGGATCGCGCATTGTCATCCAGGCCAGCATGACGATTGACTGGAAGACGATTGCCCAGACGAGGACGGTGGAAGCCTGCAGCAGGTAATCCGGCTCTTCCATGCCCGCCGCCAGCGCCAGCGATGCCGCGCGATAGCCGACGGCCGCCACCCCGAAGGCCGTTCCCGAGGCAAGGCCGACAAGCGCCATGCGTGAAAATACCGAGCCCACGAGGGACAAGGGCGTCACCGCCGTCCGCGCCACCGAGATCAGCATGACGCCGGTAACGGAGATGGCGATGGCCGACAGCGTTCCCGAAGAGACGGTCTCGCCGAGAAACACCAGGCCGAACAATGCGGCTTGCGCCGGTTCGGTGCGCGAATAGGCCGTTCCGACGGCGAAGTTGCGGAAGGAAAACAGGTGGACGAGCAGGGCTTGAGCGACGATCTGCGCCAGTGCGGCCGTGACTACCCAGAACACGAAGGACGGATTGGGCGCCGGGACCGGTTTGCCGCCCGCCGCGGTCAATGCCAGCAGAAATATGATGGCAAACGGCGCGCCGAAACCGAAGCGCACGAATGTCGCGCCAGTCGTTCCCATCGCACCCTTCAGGTGCTTCTGCAGCGTCGAGCGGATATTCTGGAGAAAAGCGGCGGCGATCGTGATGACGATCCACATTTCCATGCAGGCGGTTCCGGATTGGTTTGGCGGGAACCGCACTTCTGCCTTGCTTTGTCCAGCGGCACAAGCCGCCGTATGCGCCGTCGGCAAACCGGAAAGGCGAAATGCCGGCGCGGGTCAGGCCGCCATCGGAATCCTGGTATCGATCGATATGCGGTTGCGGCCACCATTCTTGGCCGAGTAGAGCCGGGTGTCAGCCGCGCCCATCAATTCCGGCAGGGTCTGGGAATCCGTCGTGACCGCCCCCCCGATGCTGATGGTCAGTTTGTGTCTGGTGCCTTTGCGCGGCTCGAACACGATCGCCTCGACGGTCTTGCGGATGCGCTCGGCCACTACAGTGGCATCGACACCGCATGCACCGACCAGGAAGGCCGCGAATTCCTCGCCGCCGATCCTTCCCAGCACGTCGAACTCGCGCACCGATTTGCGAATCGCGTCTGCGATCAGGACCAACGCTTCGTCGCCGGTCAGGTGCCCGTAGTTGTCGTTGATCGACTTGAAGTTGTCGGCGTCGATGATCAGCAGGGTTCCGACGTCGCTCTTGCGGCGCATCTTGTCCAGCGTGGCGATGAATTTCTCGCGGTTGAACATGCCCGTCATGGCATCCAGTTCGGATTTCTCACGGAGCATCTCGTAAGCGCGTTCAAGCTGGCGATTGGCGCTGTCCAGCGCGGCGAGCGTCTCTTCAAGTTCGCGGTTGCGCAAGGCCACGGCATAGGAAACGGTGAAGGCGACAATAGCCGGAACCGCCATTATTATGTTGGCGAACTCACCCAGTTCGGTTCTTGTCTGGATGGAAAACCGGAAATAGCTGGGGATCAAAAGGAAACTCAGCGTGTAAACAATCGTCCAAAATAGCTTCTTCACCACCCGTCCGCCCCTACCCACGACGTTCACGGCGCTGTTGTACATGGCAGGCCTGAAAATCGTCTGAACCCGATCGGACAAATTTTATCCAATGGCCCCGCGCTCTTTCCGGAACCCATCAAAAAGTGCGACAAATGCCGCTGTGGGACTTGCTAGCTGCCTGGTCCCTGTGTTGCCGCAAGCCCCCCTGAGACCCGGATCAGGCCCTGGAAAGAAACCATGACAGAAATTCCCGATTCAGCCCGGTTCGATCACGTCACAGATTGGGTGTTCGACCTCGACAACACGCTCTATCCGCACCACGCGAACCTGTTTGCCCAGATCGACGAACGCATGACGGACTACATTGCGCGGCTGCTGAGCCTGCCGCGCGGCGAGGCGCGCACCGTGCAAAAGGAATTCTATCACGACTATGGCACGACGCTGGCGGGCCTCATGGACCGGTACGGGATCGATCCGGACGACTTCCTGGAGAAAGTCCACGACATCGACTATTCCTGGCTCGATCCCGATCCCGAACTTGGCGTGGCGATAAAGAGCCTGCCCGGCCGCAAGTTCATTTTCACCAATGGTGACCGCGGTCATGCCGAGCGAACGGCGAGACAGCTCGGTATCATCGATCATTTCGACGATATTTTCGATATCGTGGCGGCGGGTCTCGTCCCCAAGCCGGCCCAGGAAACCTATGACAAGTTCCTCGCCCTTCACCGCGTTGCCGGCCCCAATGCGGCAATGTTCGAGGATCTCGCCCGAAATCTCACCGTGCCCAAGGCACTGGGCATGACCACGGTGCTGATCGTGCCGCGCAACTTCGAGCCGTCATTTTCGGAGATATGGGAGAGGGACGCCGACAATGACGACGCGGTCGATTTCGTGACTGACGATCTGAAATCGTTCCTGTCGGCATTGATCGCGCGCCAGGACATATGAGCCAGCCCGCGCGCGGGCTGGCTCAGGTCGGCGAACCGGCGGCCATGTGAGGGGAGCGGGCCCCCGGCGCGCCGGCACATCAGCCGCCGTGATTGTGCTTCATTCCACTAGTGTCCGCCGGTTTGACCGGCAGTTCCAGATCAACCGCGCCGGCACCTTCGAAGGTAAGGGTCACCTTGACGGTCGTCCCTTCCGCGAAGGGCTCGGGTACATTCATGAACATGAGATGATAGCCGCCGGGTTTGAGCTCCACGGATTCGCCCGCGGGAATGACGAGGCCGTCGGAAAGCGGGCGCATCTTCATGACGCCGTCGATGACGGCCATTTCGTGGATTTCCGACTTGCCCGCCGCGTCGGTTGAGACCGACAGCAGGCGGTCGTCTTGCGCGCCGGTATTCTTGATCGTGACGAAGCCGCCGCCGGCGCGCTGGCCGGGTAGCATGGCGCGGGCCCAGATTCCGGTGAGTTCGAGGTTCCCGACCTCGATCGTCGGCATGTCCATCGCCGAGGTGACGACCGGGTCGATCGCCTTGACCGGGCTGGTGGCGGAGGCGCCGAGGGCCGGCGCGGTGAAGATGGCGGCTGCCGTCAGTGCGAGGGCTGCGGAGAATTGAATGTGAAGGTTGCGCATGACGCGTCCTTTCCTGAATCTTGGATATGATGAGGCGTGACCCAATGGGCCGGCCGGGTCATTGAAGAATCAGGAAAAGGCGGGCGGTGCCCGGATGGCTGGCGACGGAGAAGCAGGAGCAGACGTGCTCTGTCCCGCATCCGTGGCGACAAGGCGGTTCGTCCGCGCCGTCTCGTGCACCAGGACGGCACCGTTGTCCGCCAGGGCGGCGAGGGAGCACGAGCCATGGCCGGCGATGCACATCGGGCAGTCGTCGGCCGCGCCGGGTGTGACCGGTGCGGCCGGATCGCGAACCGTTCCATAGCTGGAGCAGATCACCCACGCATCGGCGGTGTTTGCCGCGCGGGCTTCGGCGAGCGGGTGGATCAGATTGCCAAGCAGGATCGTCAGCGCAAGAACGCAAAACGCAGCCCGCTCGCGCCACAGCCCGTTCATAATTCCGCGCGGTCGTGCGTCCGTCTTCATGCAACTGACATAGCCGCCCAGCCACCGGATCGCCAGTGCAAATCGCTGCGGCATCGCGGCGCGGCGCCAATGGGCGTCTCGGGAGGCTTTGCGCGCCGCTTTTTCGTCGCGTGCACTTGCGTTGTCTTTTCCGGACAACCGCGATACCCGTTTCTTTTCGGAAGGAATCCCGCATGCTCCGACCCATCCTCAACATCGACGATGTCGAACTGCAGCCGCGCCCGCCGCATTTCGCGCCCACCGGCCCGGCCGCCGAGCGCTACGACGCCAAAGTCGGTTTCATCGGCCCGCGCATCGGAGCGAAAAAACTCGGTTACAACATCACTGCCGTCCCGCCGGGCAAGTGCGCCTTTCCTTTCCACAATCACCAGGTCAACGAGGAGATGTTCCTCGTTCTTGCCGGTACCGGTGAAATTCGTATCGGCGACAGGACATGGCCGATCCGCCAGGGCGACATTGTCGCCTGTCCTCCCGGTGGTCCCGAAACCGCGCACCAGATCGTCAATACGGGGACGGAGGAACTGCGTTATCTCGCTGTCAGCACGAAGATGTCGCCCGAAGTCGCGGAATATCCGGAAACCGGCCGGTTTGGCGTATTGGCCGAACTGGCGCCGGCCGGCGACGGCAAGCCGCGCACGATGGTGTTCGTCGGCCGCGAAGGCGACAGCCTGGACTACTGGGAGGGCGCGTGACCGGTCAACCCGGCCCCTCGAATCCGTAGAACGCGGCAACCTCGGCCCATGCTTCGTCAGCCGTGTCGACGAAGCTGATCAGGTCCGGATCGGCCGGCGAGATCGTGCCCTGTTCGGCGAGAAAATCGAGGTTGATGACGTTTTTCCAGAATTCGCGCCCGAACAGCAGCACCGGCACGCGTTCCATCCGCCCGGTCTGGATCAGCGTCAGCGTCTCGAACAATTCGTCCATCGTGCCGTAGCCGCCGGGGAATATGGCGACCGCCTTGGCCCGCATGATGAAATGCATCTTGCGGATGGCGAAGTAGTGGAAATTGAAGCACAGTTCCGGTGTCACGTAGGCGTTTGGTGCCTGTTCGTGCGGCAGTACGATGTTGAGCCCGATCGATGGCGCACCGACATCGTGGGCGCCCCGGTTTCCCGCCTCCATGACGCCCGGTCCGCCGCCCGTGACGACGACGAACTCGCGATAGTGCGAGACCGCCGAGTGGCGCGAGCATATTCGGGCGAACTTGCGGGCTTCGTCATAGAAACGTGAATTGGCCTCCAGGTTCTTCTTCTGGGTCTCGTTTTTTGCCGACCAGGGTGAACTGCCCGGCTCGGGGATGCGCGACCCGCCGAACAGGATGACCGTCGAATCGATGCCGCGTTCGGCAAGCATCATTTCCGGCTTCAGCAATTCAAGTTGCAGGCGCACCGGACGCAGCTCTCGCCGCGTCATGAAATCCTCGTCGGCCCAGGCCAGGCGGTAGGCCGGCGCCCGCGTCTGCGGCGTGTCGGGAACAGAGCGCGCGCGCGTGATGTCCTCGTGAGAGTGGGGTAGCGGTGTCCAGCCGTTCTTGTCTTGAGGATTCAATGTCCGGTCCCCGTCGCAAAGGCGTTGTCGTAAGGCGCTGGCGCGATTGACCCTAGGCGGTCCTTCGCATAGTTTCCGCGCCAATTTCGTCCCGGATCGATCCTAGACGCCTTCCCTTAACACGACGTGTAACGGAGCAGCCCATGTCCATGCCCGACCTTGCCGCCCTGGAGTCTACTATCGAAAAGGCGTTCGATGAGCGCGAGAGCGTATCGACAACGACGCGCGGCGAGGTCCGCGATGCTGTTGAAACCGCTCTCAACCTGCTGGACGGCGGTCATGTCAGGGTCGCCAGCCGTGGTGATGACGAAAACTGGACTGTGCACCAGTGGCTGAAGAAGGCCGTGCTGCTGTCGTTCCGGCTCAATCCGATGGATATCATTCCCGGCGGTCCGGGCGACGCCGTGTGGTGGGACAAGGTCGACTCGAAGTTCTCTGGCTGGACGGCGCATGAATTCGAGCGCGCCGGTTTCCGCGCCGTACCGAACTGCATCGTGCGCAAGTCGGCCCATATCGCCAAGGGCGTCGTGCTGATGCCTTCCTTCGTCAATCTCGGCGCCTATGTCGACGAGGGCACCATGGTCGACACCTGGGCGACCGTCGGCTCTTGCGCGCAGATCGGCAAGAACGTGCACCTGTCGGGAGGCGTGGGTATCGGCGGCGTGCTGGAGCCGCTGCAGGCCGGACCGACCATCATCGAGGACAATTGCTTCATCGGCGCGCGCTCGGAAGTCGTCGAAGGCTGCATCGTGCGCGAGGGCGCGGTGCTCGGTATGGGCGTCTATATCGGCAAGTCGACCAAGATCGTCGACCGCGAGACCGGCGAGATCCACATGGGCGAAGTGCCGCCCTATTCGGTCGTGGTCTCGGGTTCGATGCCGGGCAAGAACCTGCCGGGCAAGGATTACGGCCCCAGCCTCTACTGCGCCGTCATCGTCAAGAAGGTGGACGAAAGAACGCGGTCGAAGACCTCGATCAACGAACTGCTGAGAGATTGATCTTCATTGGACCCGATCCGCTCGGATAGTGTGAGCATTGGCCGGCTCCTCTGGCTGTTCTTCGGTCTCAAGGGGCGGGTGAGCAGGGCTGCTTACATGCTGGCTGCCCTGCTGATGGTGGTCATGGTGACGTTCACGCTCTACCGCATCGGCATTGCGCCGGAGGAAAGTCGCGTGCAGCAGGCCTGGCTGTCGGTATTCTTCGTCGCCGCGCTTGTGTCGGAGTGGTCGTCGATCGCGCTTGCCGTCAAGCGGCTGCACGATTTCGACAGGACGGGCATGCTGGCCATTGTCATGCTCGTTCCCGCACTATCGATCGTCGCCTTCGCCGTGTTGTGCATCGTACCGGGAACCGATGGGCCTAACCGTTTTGGCGAGCGCACAAATTCGCCGGGGTAAGGGCGCCGGATCGCCTTGCCCGGCAACATTTCCGCTGACAGTCATGCCGCGTTCGGCTAATCACTGCCCATGACAAGAATTACCGATCCCGCCGAAATCCTCCGCGATCTCATTCGCTGTCCGTCCGTGACGCCGGCCGAAGGCGGGGCGCTTGCCGCACTTGAATCCATGCTGAAATCGCTCGGATTCGCTACCGACCGGATCGTCTTTTCTCACACCGGCACGCCGGATGTCGAAAATCTCTACGCACGGTTCGGCAACTCCGGTCCGCACCTGATGTTCGCCGGCCACACCGATGTGGTGCCGGCCGGCGAGGAGGCGGACTGGAGCCATCCGCCCTTCGCAGCCCAGATTGCAGACGGCCTACTCTTCGGTCGCGGTGCCGTTGACATGAAGGGCGGCATCGCCTGCTTCCTGGCGGCCTTCGCCCGCCATGCGCAAGAGCACGGCGCGCCGGCCGGTTCGGTGTCCTTCCTCATCACCGGCGACGAGGAGGGGCCCGCGCTCAACGGCACGGTGAAGCTGCTGGAATGGGCGGCGGCAAGAGGCGAGCGCTGGGACGGCTGCCTTGTCGGTGAGCCGACCAATCCGCAAAGGCTTGGCGACATGATCAAGATCGGCCGCCGCGGTTCGCATTCCGGCACGATCACCGTCTTCGGCCGGCAGGGCCACGTCGCCTATCCCCATCTGGCCGATAATCCCGTGCGCGGCATCGTGGCGCTGACGACGGCGCTGATGGACCCGCCCTTCGACGAGGGCACGGAAAATTTCCAGCCGACCAACCTGGAAGTGACCTCCATCGATGTCGGCAACAAGGCGACCAACGTCATTCCGGCGAAGGCGACGGCGTCATTCAACATCCGCTTCAACGATCTGTGGACCGCGGAAAGCGTGATGGAGGAGACGCACAACCGGCTCGACCGCGCCGCCGAGGATTTCCGCCTTCGGCCAGGCAAGGGCGAACCGGTCGATTTCTCAGTCGCCTGGGCGGAGCGGGCAAGCCATGTATTTCTTACCCGCGACGACGCGCTGACCGGGACGTTGTCCGGCGCGGTCGAAGCCATGACCGGCGCGAAGCCGGAATTGTCGACGTCGGGCGGGACATCGGACGCGCGCTTCATCAAGGATTATTGCCCGGTGGTCGAGTTCGGCCTGGTCGGCCAGACCATGCACATGGTCGACGAGCACGTGCCGCTTTCGGAACTGGAAACCCTGACGCGGATCTACCAGCGCTTCATTGCCGACTGGTTCGCGGCCAAGGCCGGGGACGGCTGACGCCCATGCCTTCGCACGAGGAAATCCAGCGCTATGTCGCCGGTGTCTGGCAGATGATGATCACGGCGCGGCCCGACGGATTGCGCCTGCTCGACATCTCAGCGGACGGCTTCTGGCGCTCATTCTGGGCGCTGGCGCTGGCACTGCCGCCGATGTCCATCGCCTGGGTCGCGGCCGCGCCGGCCTATGTTACCGCCGATACCGGCAAGCTGTCGGTCGTGCTGCGCCTTGGCCTGATCGATCTCGCGGTGTGGCTGGTGCCGCTGGTCGCACTCGCCATCCTTGCGCGTCCGATCGGCATGGCGGATCGCTTCGTCCACTTCGTCATTTCCGGAAACTGGGGCGGTGCCGTTATCGCATGGCTGCTGGCCCCCGTTTCCATCCTCCTGTTGTTCCTGCCGGAAGGCGAGGGCGGCGGATTGTTGTCGCTTGCCGCCTTCGTCGCATCGCTGACGCTGGGCTGGCGGCTCGCCCATGGCGCGATCGCCCGGGACTGGCTCTACACCACGGCGGTCTTCACCGGCGTCATTGTTCTTTCGCTGTTCATCCTGTTTGCGCTGCAGGCGGCCCTGGGGTTGGTCCTTCAGTCGTAATCGACGCCGATGAGATAGAGTCCGCATGGTGGCGCAAGCGCGCCGCAGGCCTGGTGGTCGCGCGCTTCTAGCGCGGCGACGAGATCGTCATTCGTCCAGCGGCCTTCGCCGACCAGCTTGATCGATCCGACCATCGAACGGACCTGGTTGTGCAGGAAGGAGCGGGCCGACGCACGCACCTCGATCACGTCGCCGTTGCGCCTGACGTCGAGACGGTCGAGCGTCTTGATGGAGCTTTTCGCCTGGCACTGCGCGGCGCGGAACGTGTTGAAGTCATGCGTGCCGAGCAGAAGTTGCGCGGCCTTGTGCATCGCGCCAGCATCAATGTCGCCCTTGCGCACCCACCACGCTCGGTCGCGCTCCAGCGCCAGCGGCGGGCGGCGGTTGATGATGCGGTAGAGATAGTGCCGCGCGGTCGCCGAAAAGCGGGCGTGGAAGTCCTCGCCCACCTGCCGTGCCTCCAGGATAGACACCCGCTCGCCGGCCTGCGCCAGCATCGCGTTGATGGCTTCCTGCACACGTTTTTCCGGCCAGTCGCGCGCAAGGTCGGCATGCGCCACCTGGCCGGTTGCATGTACGCCGGTGTCGGTGCGGCCGGCCGCCTGAAGCGTCACTTCCTCGTTGGAAAAGGCGAGGATCGCCTGCTCGATCGCCGCCTGCACGGTGTGGCCGTTCTTCTGGCGCTGCCAGCCCTTGTAGGGCGTGCCGTCGAATTCCACGAGAAGGCGATAGCGCGGCATGTCAGGCGAACACCGTGCCGGGCGCGACCGGGTTGCCACGCAGGAAATCGTCCGCGCCGAGCGCCTTGCCGCCAGCCTTCTGCAGCGTGACGAGCCGGACTGCACCTTCGCCGCAGGCGATCGTCAGATCGCCGTCGAGCACCGTGCCGGGGGCGCCGCCCCCCGCGCCAAGGGTCGAGCGCAACAGCTTGACGCGCTCCCGCTTGCCGCCAAGTTCCATCTCGCACCACGCGCCGGGAAAGGGCGACAGGCCGCGAATCGTGTTGTGAACCTCGGCCGCGGGCTTCGACCAGTCGATCCGGGTCTCGGCCTTGTCGATCTTCTTCGCATAGGTGACGGCGTCGTCGCCTTGTGGCTCGAGTCCCAGGCCGCCGGCCTCCAGTTCCGCCATGGCGCGGGTCATGAGCGCCGCGCAGATTCCGGCCAGCTCATCGTGCAACTCGCCCGCCGTCATGTCGGGCGCAATCGCCACATATTCGGCGAGCGCCACCGGACCGGTGTCCAGCCCCTCGTCCATCTTCATCACCATCATCGCCGTCTCGCGGTCTCCGGCCATGATCGCTCGCTGGATCGGCGCCGCGCCGCGCCAGCGCGGCAGGGCGGAGGCGTGGCCGTTGAACGAGCCCAGTCGCGTGCCCTCCAGGATTTCCTTCGGCAGCAGCAGGCCATAGGCGATGACGACCGCGGCATCGGCGTCGAACGCCCGAAACGCGGCCTGCTCATCCTGGCTTTTCAGCGAGACGGGCGTGCGCACCTCGATGCCAAGCGCCTCCGCCGCCGCATGAACCGGCGACCTGGTCAGTTCCAGGCCGCGGCGGCCGGCCTGGCGCGGCGGCTGCGTATAGGCGGCAACGATTTCGTGGCCGGCCTCACGCAGTGCGCGCAGCGCCGGAACAGCGAAATCCGGCGTTCCCATGAAGATGATCTTCAACGCCACGAAACGTCTCCATTGCAGTGCAGTTGGAAGAATGCGGTCGGATAGCGGCTCAGATCGCGAGCCGTGTCCCGCCGCGTTCCTTGGCCAGTTTCTTGAACTTCTTGACCACCATTTCGCGCTTGAGCCGGGAAATGTGGTCGATGAACAGCACGCCGTTGAGATGGTCGATCTCGTGCTGCAGGCAGGTCGCCATCAGCCCGTCCGCTTCCATCGTCTGCTGCCTGCCTTCAAGGTCGATGTAGTTGACCGTCACCGAAGCCGGCCGTTCGACCTCGGCATAATAGTCGGGAATGGACAGGCAGCCTTCCTCGTAGGTCGAGAAGTCGTCTCCGCGGGCAACGATCTCGGGATTGATGAAGACATGCGGGTCGCGCTCTTCGCCTTCCCTCGAAAGGTCGATGGTCAGCATGCGCACCGGTTCGGCGACCTGGATGGCGGCCAGACCGATGCCGGGTGCGTCATACATCGTTTCCAGCATGTCCTTGGCGAGTGCGCGCACATCCTCGTCCACGCGCTCCAGCGGTTTGGAGGGTTCGCGCAGGATTGAATCCGGTATGACGACGAGCGGTCGAAGAGCCATGCTGCGCAAATAAGCGTTGATCGGCGCAGCGTCAACGGTTCAAAACAATGCCGTTCCTGTTTTGATCTGTTGCGCGGCGCGCGAATCATCTAGCCTTCGTGGATGTATCGGATCACCGCCTTTCTTTCCGAGCCCGTCGCCCAGGCGGGCGGCGCAACGATAACCGCCGGCCACATCCTGGCCGCGGTCGCGCTTGCCGTTGCGCTGCTGGTCGCGTGGGCCGCGCTCAGGGCGCGCACGCGGCGCGCGGAAGCCGAAGCGCGCGACGCAGAGAACGCGGCGCGTATCGCCGAACTGCTCAAGGCGCAGTCGGAGATGCAGGGACGCATGGCGACGATCGCCGACGTGTTCGGCGCCCGCCAGGCCGAGCTCAACCAGTCGATCCAGCAGCGCCTCGACGGCATGACCAGCCGGATCGGCCAGACCATGACCGAGCAGACCAAAGCGACTCACGAGAACCTGTCGAAACTGCAGGAACGCCTGGCGGTGATCGACACGGCGCAGACCAATATCCAGTCGCTCGCCTCGCAGGTGGTCGAGTTGCAGTCGATCCTGTCCAACAAGCAGACGCGCGGCGCGTTCGGCCAGGCGCGCATGGAAACGATCATTGCCGATGCGCTGCCGCACGGCGCCTATCAGTTCCAGGCCACTCTCTCCAACAATTCGCGGCCCGACTGCGTGATCTTCATGCCCAACGATTCGCCGTCGCTGGTGATCGATGCCAAGTTTCCGCTGGAATCCTGGAACGCGATCCGCGAGGCCGGAGACGATGCCAAGGCGGCGCGCCAGCGGTTCCGGCGCGACATCGAGGTCCATATTTCCGATATCGCGCAGAAATACCTGATTACCGGCGAGACCCAGGACACGGCCTTCATGTTCGTGCCGTCGGAATCGATTTTCGCCGAGATCCACGAGAATTTCGAAGCGCTGGTCCAGAAAGCGCACCGCTCGCGCATCGTCATCGTCTCTCCGTCGCTGCTGATGCTGTCGGTCCAGGTGATCCAGGCAGTGCTGAAGGATGCGCGCATGCGCGAGCAGGCCCATCTTATCCAGGGCGAGGTCGCGCGCCTGATGGAAGACCTCGGACGCCTCGACGAGCGGGTGCGCAAGCTGCAGACCCATTTCGGCCAGGCGACCCGCGATGTAGAGATGATCGTCACCTCGACCGAAAAGCTCGGCAAGCGGGGCGAGCGCATCGAAGCCCTGGAATTCGGTGACGTGCCCGGCGCCGACCACAAGTCCGCGCGGGCGGAAGGAGACAAGGGCGAAGCGGCAGGCCGGCTGCGGCTTCGCGTCGTCGACGAGGATTAGGTTTTTTCTAGACCGGATGCCGCGCGGTAAGCGCCGCGCGCCGTCGCCGCCCGGCATGCATCTGCCACAGCGAATGGACGGTGAGCGTGGCGATGAGAATCACGCCGCCGGCAAGGCTCTGGTTGGACGGCACCTCGGCAAAGATCATCCACACCCAGACCGGCGCGAGCACCGTCTCCAGCAGGTAGAACATGGCGACCTCGGGGCCGGGAATCCATTTCGGCCCGTTGGCAAGGCAGAAGAAGGATACCGGGATCAGCACCGTGCCGTTGAGGATGATCCACCACGGTGCCTCGATCCGGTATCCGTTGCTCGCGGTCATGAACGCCGCGATCACCATCGGCACCGCGGCGGCGACCAGCGGCGTGAAGCCCATGTCGCTGCCGCTTCTGCGCGAGATGGTTATCGCTCCGGCGATGCAGGTCGCCGTGCCCAGCGCCAGCAGGTCGCCCAGCCAGTTTCCCGCCGAAATGCCCTCGTCGATGATCAGCAGCACGCCGCCGAGCATGATCGCCATGGCCGCGAGCGTCACCGCGCGCGGACGTTCGCTCAGGAAGACCCAGGAAAACAGCGCCGCGATCATCGGATTGAGCGCCAGGATGAACACCAGGTTGGCCGTTGTGGTGTTGAACACCGCGACCATGAACAGGAGCGCACTCACCGCGTAGAGCGCGCCGACGGCCAGCCCGGCGCGGCCTGGAACAAGAGCCGGTAGCGGCTTGCGCAACATTCGCGCCACCAGCCATACGGCCATGACGGTCGCGAATGTGCAACCGCTACGCACCATCAAAATGGACCAGGTGTCGCCCCCGGCCAGGCGGATCAGCGGGATGTCGAAGGTCAGTACCAGTCCGCCGAATGCGGTGATCAGCAAGCCCTTGGCATGATTGGCATCGGCAGACACGGGGCGCGGGCTCCGGAAAGGTGAACAGGAAAGCTGCCATACACCGGCAAGCCGGGAGGGGAAAGGGAAGCGATGCGGCTGGGGAAGCTGCTGTGCTTCCGCCGCCGCAGCGGGCGATCTAGTCCACCCGCTCCCAGCCCTTCGGGCCGAGATGTTCCTGCGGTTTGAAGCGGATCTTGTAGGCCATCTTGCGCGACCCGGCGACCCAGTAACCGAGATAGACGTGCGGCAGGCCGGCGGCCTTGGCCCGCTCGATGTGGTCGAGGATCATGAACGTGCCGAGCGAGCGCTCGACGAGTTCCGGATTGAAGAATGAATAGACCATCGAGAGACCGTCGCCCATCATGTCCGACAGCGCGATGGCGATCAGCTCGCCTTCGCCCTTGCCGGTGATGAAACTGTCTGGCCCGCGCCGCCTGTATTCGATGATTCGCGTGTCGACATGGGTGTCCTCCACCATCATCGCGTAGTCGAGCACGGTCATGTCAGACATGCCGCCCTTGCGGTGGCGCGCATCGAGATAGGTACGGAACAGCGTGTACTGTTCAGTAGAGGGTTCGGCTTCGTAGACCGTGCCGATCAGGTCGGCGTTGGCCTGCTGCACGCGCCTCATGTTTTTTGACGGTTCGAACTCGTTGGCCAGGATTCTGACCGAAACACAGGCGCGGCAGGTCTCGCAGGCCGGGCGATAGGCGATGTTCTGCGAGCGGCGGAAACCGCCCTGGGTCAGCAGGTCGTTCAGTTCACCTGCCTTCTCGCCAACGAGATGCGTGAAAACCTTTCGCTCGAACTCGCCCTCCAGATAGGGACACGGCGAGGGCGCGGTCAGGAAAAACTGCGGGGTTGTCGTTTGGTGTTGAGTCATGAACGCAAACGATAATTGTTTCGGCGCTTCGTTTCCAGAGGCGAATCTGCCGGGCAGCTCGCCTCCTCGGATTGTCGTTACATATCATAATACCACGATGCGACGGCTGTGAATGCCAGCCACACGACCAGCACCAGCGGTCCGCCCGCCTTGACGAAATCGGCAAAGCGGTAGCTGCCGGGTCCCATCACCAGCATGTTGGTCTGGTAACCGACCGGCGTGGCGAACGAGGCATTGGCCGCAATGATAACCGCCGCCACGAACGCCTGGGGCGGTATTCCGGTGGCGTTGGCAATATCGACCGCGATCGGTGTGAACAGGACCGCGGTCGCGTTGTTGGAAAGAACATTCGTCATCAGCGCGACCAGCAGGAAGAACCCCGACAGCAGCAGCAACGGGCTATGGCCGTCCAGCGCGGCAACCGCGGTATCGGCCAGCAGCCACGCGCCGCCGGTCCGCTCCAACGCGATCGCTGCCGCAATCGAGGCGCCGGCCAGCAGGTAGATCTGCTTGTCGAAGGCGCGCGCGGCCTGCTGCATTGTCAGGCATCCTGTCGCGATCATGCCGGCCGCGCCGATTATGGCCGCGGCCACGATCGGCACATAGCCGCTCGCAGCCGCCGTGACCACGGCCACGAACAGAAGGATCGCGATCCAGGCCTTGCGCCGCTGCGGGACCGCCTCGGCCGACCACTCGAGCACCAGCAGGTCGTGGCTGTCGCGCATGGTACGCAGATGTTCCTCGTCGGCACCCACCAGCAGCGTATCGCCGGGCTCCAGGCGGATGTCGGCGAGCGGCGAGCGGCCCATGCGGCTGCGCCGCTGCACGCCGAGCAGGTCCACCCCGTGCGTGCTGGCGATCCCGGCATTGCGGACCGTGCGGCCGGCGTGGCGCGAGCCCGGCGTGACCACCGCTTCGGCCACGTGGTAGGCCGGTCCCGGCGTGCGCGGGCTCTCCACGCCATCGGGAGCCTTGCCGGCGGTGGCCGCCGAACCGCCCGCCAGCGCCTGCATGAAGGCGCGCCTCGTTCCTGTCACCACGAGCCGGTCTCCTTGCGAGATCACCATGTCCTCGAAAGGCGGGTAGAAGCTCAGTCCGCGGCGGATGATCAGCCGCGGGGTAAGGTCTTTCAATCCGGCGAACAACCCGGCGCGCGATGCCATTCCCAGGAAGGGATGGCCGGAGCCGATGGCGATCTCACCGATATACTGCATGCCGTCGCCCGGTTGGGTTCGCGTCCGCTGCCCGCCTTTTCCGGTCAGAAACCGCGGCATGATGAACAGCACGTAGATCGCTCCCGCACCGGCGACTGCAAGCGCGGGAACCGTGATGTCGAAAAAACCGATCGTGACACCGAGCCGCTCGGCAACGCCGGCGGCCAGCAGGTTGGTCGACGACCCGATCAGGGTCGTCATGCCACCGAGGATTGACAGGAAGGAGAGCGGCATGAGCGCCCGCGATGCGGCGAAATTCCGTTGTGCGGCCAATACGGTAAGCACGGGAATGAAGATGACGACCACCGGCGTGTTGTTGAGGAAAGCCGACAATGCGGCGGCCGCCAGCAGCGTGACCGTCATCGCGCCCATGCCCGATCGTCCGCCAAGCCTTGCCGCGATGCGTGCCGGCCGGTCCATCGCATCGGTTGCGAACAGACCCTGTCCCACGATCAGAAGCGCCAGCACGGTCGCGAGCGCCGGATTGGCAAAACCGGCGATCAGTTCTTCAGGTCGAAAGGCGACGCCGTCGATGCTCGTGTAGGGGAACGCCGAGAACAGCACCAGCAGCATTGCCAGCGAACCCACGGCGACAGCCTCGACGGAAAACCGCTCCGACACATAGCCGATGATCGTCACCGCGATGATGGCCAAAGTCGCATAGATGTGGAAGTCGCCCATGGCTTGCCCTGACAGTGTTGCAAGGCATCAGAGCATAGGGTTCCCCCACGCCGATGCGAAGCATGGATTTGCCCGCACGCAACAGGTGGGAGAAAACCAAACCGCGTTCGCTCGCGGCCGGGGAACGAGGACCTTTTCGACGGGACCCTAAATGTCTGCGCGCACGATGACCGTACCGAGCAGCAGATCGTGGATCGTGCGCTTGCGGTCGAGAACCAGTGTCGCCAGCAGGATCAATGGCGACAGGAGCACGTTGCCGGCCCAGAACAGCACCGAATGAACCACGGCCAGCAATGGATCGACGCGCTTGCCGTCGGTGCGTTCCAGCCGGATGTCCATCATCTGCATGCCCACCGTCGCCTGCTTGTCTCCGCCCATGGTGAACGCGACATAGGAAAGTGCGAGCAGCGGCACCAGGATCGTGAACAGCATCCAGCCGAGCCCCAGCGTGATGATGCCGAGCAGAAATATGACGACCGCGAACGGGATCGTCAGCAATGCGACGATCACGTAGTCGATGAAGAACGCCATGACGCGGCGCGTGCGCACGCCAGCGTAAAGCCGCCAGTCGTCGTAGCGGTCGGTCAGAATCTCGCCCTCATGTACGGTGGTGTTCATCGTCTCGTTTCTCCCGTCTCGGTTGGCCGAACCGACCGTTGACACATGGGGAAGGGCCGGGGCGGATTCAAGAAAAAGCAGGTCCAACGGGTACAGACCGGCCGATTGAGCCCGCGGCCTGACGGTCGCCATCCGGTTCCTCCCGCCGGATCAGCCTGGCATCGTGAAGGATGGCGAAGGCTGCCGGCGTGACGAAAAGAGCCAGCATGGTCGCGCCGGTCAAGCCGAAGGCCAGGCTGGCCACGATCGGGCGAAGGAACTGCGCCTGTGTACTCGTTTCGAATAGCAGCGGCCCCAGACCGACAACCGTCGTCAGCGATGTCAGAAAGATCGGTCGGAACCGGTCGCGCACCGCGCTTTCGATCGCTTCCGCCAATTCAACCCCGGCATTGAAGCGATCCTTGATGAAAGTGACCAGCAGGATGGAGTCATTGACCACGACGCCGGCGAGGGTCGCCAATCCTGCCAAGCTCGGCATGGAAAGCTGCATGCCCAGCGCCATGTGCCCCCACACGACACCGATTACGCCGAGGGGGATAGCCACAAAAACGGCGACGGGCTGTACGAAGCTGCGGAACTGAAATGCCAACAGCAGGAACACGCCGGCAATGCCGATGATCAGGTTCTTCTGCAGCGACGCGCCGGTGGTTGCCGAATCCCTTGTTTCACCGACGATGGTCACCTCGATATCCGGGTTCCTTTCGGCCAGCCCGGGCAGGTAGTCGCGCTTCATCAGGGCGATCAGTTCGCGCGCATTGGCGACGTCGGGATTGATCGCTCCCTCCACCGTCACGGTGCGACGCCCGTCGATGCGATGAATGCGGGCATAGCCGCGCTCGCGCCTGATATCGGTCACGGCCGACAACGGAATGAGCGTGCCGTCGGCGCTTGCGACCTGCATGTCGAGAATGTCGCTCGTGTCGTCTCGATCCGATGCCGCGGGCCTGGCCGTTATGTCGAGGATTCCGGAGCGGTCCGCAACCTCCAGCGCCGTATCGCCGCGGAATGCGCGGCGAAGCTGGCTGGCAATCGATTGGGCGGAAACGCCGAGCGCGCCAGCAGCGACCGGTTTCAAGGTGATCACGATTTCCGGCTTGCCAGGACGCAGGTCGTCATTGACGTCGCGAACGCCTTCGTAGCGGCGGAAAAAGCTGCTCATTTCCACGGCTTCGGCCTTGAGTTCGTCGAGATCGTCGCCCTGAAGGCGGATTTCTATCGGTTTGCCGCCAACGCCGCGTTCGCGGTCGGTAAAGCGCAAGGCCGCCAGATCCGGTATGGGACCGGTGTTCTTGCGCCAGGCATCGATGATCCGGGAAATGGTCGTGTTCCTCGATTCCGCGCGCAGCAGGTCGGCACTGACCGTTGCCAGATGTGGCCCGGACTCGTTTGCGTCCGTGTTCGTCCCGTAGGTGACGGTGACATTGCGTACGAGTTCCGCCCCGCCCGGTTGCAGCGGGGTATAGTCGGCATTGAGTTTTTCCAGCGCAGCAAGGATTTTTTTCACCCTCTGCTCGGTGCGCCAGGCGGGCGTTCCCTGGGGCAGGGTCAACCGGGCTTCAACGATGTCGCTGTCAAGAGTCGGAAAATTCTGGAACTTGAGCTTGCCACCGACAATCGGCGCCAGTGAAACGAGCAGGAGAAAGGCTGCGACACCGAGGGTCAAATAACGCGCCTTGAAGGTCATGCGGGCGAGAGGCACCACGAAACGGTCGCGAAACCGGTCGAATCCGCTCGAAACCATCCGGCTGATGCGCGACGGCCTGACATCGTGGATCGCATGGTGAAGATGGTTCGGCAGGATCAGGAAGGCCTCGACGAGGCTGACCACGAGCGTGATCAGCAGAACGATCGGCAGGAATTTCAGGACGGCGCCGGTCTTGCCAGCCATGAAGCCAAGCGGCCCGACGATCATTGCCGTCGTCAGAAAGGAGGCAAGCACCCCCGAAGCCACCTGTCGCGTTCCCTCGACGGCCGCGCGCAACGCGCTGTCGCCCTTCTGGCGCCGGGCAACGATATTTTCGGAAATGACAATCGCATCGTCCATCAGCAGGCCGATGGCGACCAGCAACGCAACCATGGTGATCATGTTGATCGTCAGGCCGAACAACTGCATGACGAAAATCGCGCCGAGAAACGATACCGGCAATCCCATTGCCACCCAGAACGAGAACCGGAACCCGAAGAACAGCCACATGGCGACAAAAACCAGGACGAGACCCTGGATGCCGTTGTCGGTAATGATCCGCAGACGGTCGCGGATGTTTGAAGTCGTGTCGCCAGCGATGGCCAGCTCGACGCCGGGAGGTGCATCGGCACGCGACGCCTCGAGGCGTTTTTGCAACACGGCCATGACATCCAGCGAATCCTGCACCTCCGTCTTGCTGATCGTGACAAACGCTGCGCGCTTGCCGTTGAACCAGATCGCCTGGGCCGGATCGGAAAACTGCGAACTGATCTTCGCGACGTCGCCGAGGGTGATTTCCGCGCCGAGAGGAGACGAACGGACCGGTATTGTCGCGAACTGTGCAGCCGTCCTGCGCGCGCCCTCGAAGCGGACGAGAATGTCGCCCTCTCGCGTTTCCATCATGCCCGCCGGCAGGTCGAGACTGCTTCTTGTCAACGCCGTCGCGATATCCTCGGCCGTCAGCCCGTAAGCGCGCAATGTGGCGGACAAAACCTCGATCGCGATTTCGCGCTCCGAGAACCCGGAGACCGTTGCCTGGGCGATCATCGGATCGCGGCGCAGTCTTTCGGCAAGCCCGTCGGAATAGGCAAACAGGATGGCGGGGTCGTCGATGCCGGTCACGGCGATCGACGCCACGACGGCTGCGCGCTCGACAACGCGCGTTGTCGGCTTGTCGACCTTTTCGGGAAAGCCGGTGATACCCTCGATCGCGGACTTCACGTCATCATTGAACACGCCGATGTTCGCGCCTTCGCGCATTTCAGCGGTTACGATGGCGAGATTGTCGCGCGCGTCGCATCTCAGCTCGACGAGGTTTTCAACCGCTCGCAACGGTTCCTCGGCCCTCAGGCAGACAGCGTCTTCCACATCCGCCGGCGACGCACCTGGATACGCGATCCTGGCTTCCACTTCCGTCGGTGGTATCACCGGAAATGAATCGCGCTGCAGGGTCGGCACCGCGGCAATGCCGACAACCAGCACCACCAGCATCAGGATATTTGCAGCTGTCGGATGGGAGGCAAACATCCGGATCATTGCTTGAAGCTCCCAGACAGGGCGTCGGCAGCAAGGCGGGCCTTCAAGACCTCGTCCTCCAGCGGTCTTACCGCCATTCCGGGAACGGCGAGCGACATGTCGGTTACGACGACCTTGATGCCGGCCTCCAGGCCGCCGGAAACAACGGCAATGCCATCGACGATGAAGCCGGTTTCGATGGCGCGGTATGCCAACCGGTCGTCTGCGCCGACGACGAGCACCTTGCCGTCGGCGATCGCTTCGGCGGGGAGCGCCAGCACCTTGCGCGCTGGCGCGCTCAATTCGACCTCGATGAACATGTTGCGTCGCAGCGGCGGCCGCACGCCTGGTTCGGCCAGGTCGAAAGGCTGCTCGACGCTGACGATCACGTTCGCGCTCTGTGTCCGTGGATCTATGAACTCGCCAATGCGCTCGATTTGAGCCGGCCATTCGACGGCGTGACCAGGCGCGCGCAGCCGGACAACGGCTTTCAGGTCGAGCGGGCCGCCCTTGCCTCCCCCGTTTCCGGTTCCCCTCACCAGTGGCCCCATACGGCCGATCGGAAATTGGGCCGCGACTTCCATGCGCTCGATCCCGTCAGCCGAGAACAGTGTCTGGCCGCGTGTGACAACCTGTCCCTGTTCGGCCTGGACTTCGCCGATCAGCATCGCGAATGGTGCGCGGATCACCGCATAATCGAGATCGCGCGCGAGAATTGCCCGCTGCGCGGACAGGACGTCGCGTTCCGCGTTGCTCAGCGCAAGCTGGTTTTCCAGGTTTTTCAGATTTGCCCGCGCGGACAGTTCCTGGCGCCGAGCCGCTTCCAGCGCCGCCGGTGTGCCAACTCCGCGGCTCACCAGATCCTGTTGGCGCGCAACCTGTGCGCGGCTCAATTCCAGATCGTCGGCGCTGATCGCGATGCTGGCGCGAAGGGTTTCTTCCTTCACATTCAGCGACACTATCTGGGCGTCGTTTTGCCCCAGCGAAAGCCGGATTCCCGTATCATCGATCCTTACAAGCTCCTCACCCTTTTCAACGATCAGCCCGTTGGCAAGACGATCCGATGTCCAGGTGATCTCGCCGTCGATCCGGTTGACGGCCCGCCACACATTCGCCGGGCTCACCGAGCCATAGCCGCGGACGCGTGGAACAAGATCGATCGGCTCAAGCGTGATGACGCGGACCGGTGTAACACGCGAGGCGGCTTCCTTCTCCCGGGGCTCGCTCTTGTCGGCCCTTGAAGCGAGAACAATCGCTACGCCAAGCGCGATCGGTACAGTCACGGCCATGACCCTGAGCGCGACAGTTGACCATTTCACCATGGAATGCTCCCAGTTGGACGACGACGGCATGTTTTCCGAATACGGATCTCATCTCCACGAAGGGAAACAGGAAAGGCAAGTGCAAAACAATCGCGGCCGAAAAACAAGCTAGTGGAACGAATTTGACATTCGGTACCCGCTCAATGTCGACCTCGAAATCGAATGTCGAATTTGAAAGCTCCACTGGAATTATAAGCTTGCCAGTGGCTTCCTTGCTTCCATCATTTGCGCTTGCGATCGATACAAACGGGATGCAAATGTTGGAAATTAACCACTAGGTTGGTCGAACGAACACAACAGGCTCTGGTCCGAACATGAACCCCACAGCTCCCACAGCAGAACCGAAGCCCGGCAAATCCGGCCGGCGCAAGATATTCCAGTCAAAGGGCAGGCAACTCGATGAGGCTGCGGTCGGCGAGGTGGAGCAGGCGATTTCCGGGCTGGAACGGAGGCGCGACCTGCTGATCGAGCATCTGCACCGTCTCCAGGACCAGCACAATTGCCTCAATGCGAGACACCTGCGCGCGCTTGGCGATATCCTGCGCATAAGCCAGGCAGAGATCTACGAGGTCGCCTCCTTCTACGATCATTTCGACATCGTGAAGGAGGGCGAGGCGGAGCCCGCGCCGATCACCATCCGGGTCTGCGATTCGCTCTCCTGCATGCTTGCCGGCGCCGAGACGCTGATCGGGGAACTGGAGGACGGCGTCGATGCCGCGCAGATCCGCGTCGTCCGTGCGCCCTGCATGGGCCGCTGCTCGACCGCCCCGGCGGCACGTATCGGCGACCGCGAAGTCGACTATGCCGACCTCACAGGGCTACTGACACTGGCCGAAGGCGGCGAGACAGACGTTGCCGCACCGGCGCATATCGACCTGGAAACATACCGCGCTCATGGCGGGTATGCGCTGGCCGCGAAGGTCAAAGCGGGCGAAATCGGTGCCGAAGAGCTGATGGCGACGCTGGGTGACGCGGGGCTGCGCGGCCTCGGCGGGGCGGGTTTTCCGGCGGGCAGGAAATGGGGCTTCGTGCGCTCCTATCCCGGCCCGCGGCTGATGACGATCAATGGCGACGAGGGCGAGCCCGGCACCTTCAAGGACCGCTGGTATCTCGAAACCGATCCGCACCGCACGCTGGAAGGGGCGATCGTCGCCGCCCATGCGGTGGAGGCCGAACGCATCTATTTCTACATGCGCGACGAGTATCCAGCGGTTCTGGAGATACTGCGTCGCGAGATCGCGGCGCTGGAGGCCGCCGGCATCATCGAGCCGGGTTTCATCGAGTTGCGGCGCGGCGCCGGCGCCTATATCTGCGGCGAAGAGTCGGCGATGATCGAGTCGATCGAGGGCAAGCGCGGCCTGCCGCGCCACCGCCCGCCCTATATCGCCGAAGTCGGCCTGTTCGGGCGACCGACGCTCAACCACAATGTCGAGACGCTGTGGTGGATCCGCGACATCGTCGAGAAGGGACCGAAATGGTTCGCCGACCAGGGCAAGCCCGGCCATCCCGGATTGCGCTCCTGGTCCGTCTCGGGCCGGGTGAAGGAACCGGGTGTCAAGCTGGCGCCGGCGGGCATCACGGTGCGCGAACTGATCGACGACTATTGCGGCGGCATGGCCGACGGACACGCGTTCAAGGCCTATTATCCCGGCGGGGCATCTGGCGGCGTGCTGCCGGCATCGATGGGCGACATCCCGCTCGATTTCGGCGGCGAACTGGCCAGGCTCGACGCCTTCGCGGGCAGCCACGCGGTGGTGGTTCTGTCGGACAAGGACAGCGTCAGGGAGGCGGTGCTCAACACGCTGAAATTCTTTGCCCATGAGAGCTGCGGCCAGTGCACGCCTTGCCGCGGCGGTACCGAAAAGCTGGTGCAGCTATTGTCGAAGGACGGGCCGCTCGACGAGGCAACGATCCGCGATCTCGAACAGGTCATGCGCGACGCCTCGATCTGCGGGCTCGGCCAGGCTGCGCCCAACCCGGTCAACCACCTGCTGAAGTATTTCCGGGAGGAATTGTGATGATCAAACCGGTGCGCTTCACCCTCGACAGCAAACAGGTTACCGCCGAAGCCGGCGAGACGATCTGGGAGGTCGCCAAGCGCGAGGGCACACGCATACCGCATCTGTGCCATCGCGACGAGCCCGGCTACCGGCCGGACGGCAACTGCCGCGCCTGCGTGGTCGAGATCGAGGGCGAGCGGACACTGGCCGCCTCCTGCGTGCGCAAGGCGACTGACGGCATGATGGTGCGGACGGATACCGAGCGCGCGGACAAGTCGCGGCGCATGGTGTTCGAACTGCTCGCCGCCGACATGCCGGCGCAGGGCGAAAGCCCGGACAATCAGGCGGTGTTCTGGAACTGTGCGGGCAAGATGGGGATTGCCGGCAGCGACCGCCTGCCGTCGAAGTTCGACGGCCATCTTCAAGCCGAGCACGACCTTTCCAATCCGGCGATCGCGGTCAATCTCGATGCCTGCATCGCCTGCGGGTTGTGCGTGCGGGCCTGCCGTGAAGTGCAGGTCAATGACGTGATCGGGATGGCCGGACGGGGGTCGCATTCGGTCCCCGTTTTCGACATCCATGACCCGATGGGGCTATCGACCTGCGTGACCTGCGGCGAATGCGTGCAGGCCTGCCCGACGGGCGCGCTTTACGAGAAGTCGCTGATGGACGAGGCCGGGCGCAAGCGCGTTATCCAGACGTTCGACAAGTCGGTCGACAGCGTCTGCCCGTTCTGCGGCGTCGGCTGCCTGACCACCGTGCATGTCAAGGACGACCGGATCGTGCAGGTTGACGGGCGCGACGGCCCGGCCAACGAGAACCGGCTGTGCGTGAAGGGCCGTTTCGGCTTCGACTACGTGCGCTCGCCGGATCGGCTGACCAGGCCGCTGATCCGCCGCGACGATGCGCCCAAGGCCGGCGACATCGATCTGAAGGGTGCCGATCCGCTGACCGTGTTCCGCGAGGCAAGCTGGGAAGAAGCGCTGGAGCGTGCCGCATCGGGACTGAAAGAAGTGCTCGGCCGCGACGGCGGGCCGGCGCTTGCCGGTTTCGGATCCGCCAAGGGTTCCAACGAGGAAGCCTATCTTTTTCAGAAATTGATTCGGCAAGGATTCGGCACCAACAATGTCGATCATTGCACCCGGCTGTGCCACGCTTCGTCGGTTGCAGCGCTGATGGAAGGTGTCGGCTCCGGGGCGGTTTCCGCCCCGTTCACCGACGCGATGAAGGCCGATTGCATCATCGTCATCGGCGCACGGCCCGGCCAGAACCATCCGGTCGCCGCGACCTATTTCAAGCAGGCGGTCAAGCAGGGCAGGAAGCTGATCGTGATGGACCCCCGTGGCCAGGAGCTGATGCGCCATGCCGCGCACTCCCTGCGTTTCAAGCCGGGCACCGACGTCGCCATGCTCAACGCACTGCTGCACACGATCATCGAGGAGGAGCTCTACGACGAGCAGTATATCCAGGCCAATGTCTCCGGCTTCGAGGCGTTGAAGGAGAAGGTGAAGGACTTTTCGCCCGAGGCTATGGAAGCGGTCTGCGGCATTGCGGCCGCGACGCTGCGCGAGGTCGCGCGCCTTTATGCCACCTCGGAGCGCTCGATCATCTTCTGGGGCATGGGCGTGTCGCAGCACACCCACGGCACCGACAATGCGCGCTGCCTGATCGCGCTGGCGCTGATCACCGGCCAGGTCGGGCGCGAGGGCACCGGGCTGCATCCGTTGCGCGGGCAGAACAATGTGCAGGGCGCGTCGGATGCCGGGCTGATCCCGATGTTCTATCCGAACTACGCCTCGGTCGAGAAAGCCGATGTGCGCGCGCATTTCGAGGATGTGTGGGGCCGTGCGCTCGACCAGAAATCGGGACTGACCGTGGTCGAGATCATCGACGCGATTCATGACGGGCGGATCAAGGCGATGTACATCATGGGCGAAAACCCGGCGATGTCGGATCCCGACCAGCTCCACGCGCGCGAAGCGCTTGCCAGGCTGGAGCATCTGGTCGTCCAGGACATTTTCCTGACCGAGACGGCGTGGCATGCCGACGTCGTGCTGCCCGCCTCGGCGCATGCGGAAAAGACCGGCACCTACACCAACACCAACCGCCAGGTGCAACTGGGCCGGCCGGCGCTGGATCTGCCGGGCGAGGCGCGCCAGGATTGGGAACTGATCGTGGAGCTTGCCAACCGGATCGGGCTCGACTGGCGCTATGACGACATATCGGACGTCTATACCGAGATGGCGTCGGTGATGCCGTCGCTCAACAACATTCCGTGGGGCAGGATCATCGCGGAAGATTCCGTGACTTATCCCGCCGAGGCGCCCGACAAGCCGGGCAACGACATCCTGTTCACGCACGGTTTCCCGACCGCCGACAAGCGCGGGCACCTCGTGCCGGCGGATCTCAGGGCGCCGGACGAAGTGCCGGACGAGGAATATCCGATGGTGCTGACCACCGGGCGGCTGCTTGAGCACTGGCATACCGGCGCGATGACACGGCGTTCCGTCGTGCTCGACAGGATCGAACCGGAGGGAATGGCGGCGATGAATCCGCGCGAGATCGCGCGCCACGGCTTTACGCCGGGCGACATGATCGACGTGGAAACGCGGCGCGGCACGATCACCGCGCTGCTGCGTGCGGACCGCGATGTCGCCGACGGCATGGTGTTCGTGCCGTTCTGCTTCAACGAGGCGCCGGCCAACCGGCTGACCAACCCGCAGCTCGACCCATTCGGCAAGATCCCCGAGTTCAAGTTCTGTGCCGCAAAGGTGACGAAGGCCGGCACCCGCCAGGCGGCTGAATAGGCGCGGAATTAACGACCGGTTCAACATGCCGGCAACAACAGTCGGTATGGAACGGTCCGCTTAGGCTTTCGTAACGGCCCCCGAGGTAGCGATCGGCAACGATCATCCAACTGCCTTCGGGGGACTTCATGCTCAAGAAAATCGATCACGACGGCGTTTCGCCGGACCGCATCATCAAGTCGCGGCCGCAGGACGGTTTCCGCCTGATCACGCGCTCCGACATGGACGGCCTCGTCTGCGCCGTGCTGCTCAAGGAACTGGGCCTGGTGGACGATATCGAATTCGTCCATCCCAAGGATATGCAGGACGGAAAGATCGAGGTTTCGGAGCGCGACATCACCACGAACCTGCCCTATGTGCCGGGCGTATTCGTCGCCTTCGATCATCATGACAGCGAAACGAAGCGTGTCGGCGACGGCTTTTCCAACCATGTCATCGATTCCGATGCACCGTCGGCGGCGCGCGTCGTGTACGAGTTCTTCGGCGGCCGCGAACGATTTCCCCTGGTGCCCGACGCGATGATGCATGCGGTCGACAAGGCCGACGCCGCGCAGTTCACGCGCGAGGACGTGCTGAATCCGCAGGGCTGGGAACTGCTCAGCTTCCTGATGGATGCGCGTACGGGTCTTGGCCGTTTCCGCGAGTTCCGCATCTCCAACTATCAACTGATGATGGAACTGATCGACTTCTGCCGGCACGAACCCGACATCGACCGGTTGCTGGAACTGCCGGACGTCAGGGAACGCGTCGATCTCTTCATGTCCCATCGCGAAAAGTTCGAGGACCAGATCAGGCGCTGCACGAGCGTGCACGGCCCGCTGGCGGTTCTCGACCTGCGCAGGGAAGAGGTCATCTATGCCGGTAACCGCTTCATGATCTACGCGCTGTTTCCCGAGGCGAACATTTCCTGCCACGTGATGTGGGGCAAGGCGCGGCAGAACACGGTGTTCGCGTTCGGCAAGTCGATTTTCGACCGCTCCAACAAGACCCATGTCGGCGAGTTGATGCTGCGCCATGGCGGCGGCGGCCATGCGGCGGCTGGCACCTGCCAGATCGAGACGGGCCGCGCGGAAGCTGTTCTCGGCGAACTGATCAAAGTGATCCAGACGGACGCCGCGAAAGCCTGACCGGCAGGCCCGTCCGGCCGGCATATCCGCTGCATCGCGAATCTGCTAGACTTGCGCCGTGGGAGAGGGAACCGACCGGCGAAAGCGAGGTTCCCAAGATGGAGGTGAATCATGGCTTTGCAGGCAATCATCATCTGGATCATCATTGGCGGCGTAGCGGGTTGGCTCGCCGGAATGATCGTGAAGGGCTTCGGATTCGGCCTGGTCGGCAATGTCGTTGTGGGCATTGTCGGCGCGGCAATCGCCGGCTGGATTCTGCCGATGATCGGCATTTCCATCGGTGGCGGAATCATCGCCGAGGTCATCAATGCGTTGATCGGCGCTGTGATCCTGCTGTTCGTGATCAAGATCGCGAAGGGCTGAACGCCGGCCGCTGTGCCCTACGCATAGCGCCGCTGGTCGGCCTCGACTGCTTCGTCTTCAAGGCCAAGCCCGCGATAGACGCTTGCAAGCGTGCGATTGAGCGGCATGCCGCAGGGATCGTATGTGCGGCGCATCTCCAGCATCTGCTGGGCTTGGACGAGGTTCCCGGCCTTGAGATGCGCGTCGAGCAAAATCTGCTCGAACAGGTCGCGCTGGGCGTGGCTGCCGCCAACTTCGGCCATACGCGGCAGGGCGGCGGCGAGGTTGCGCGTGGCTTCGCCGTGGCGGCCCTCGATATGAGCCAGGATGCCGCGTGCGGCCGGTAGGGCAACTTCGGCCCAGGCCGCCTTCTCGAAATCGGCGGCGGTGGCTGCCTTGTCCTCGATCGCCTGCATCAGTTGCCTTGCTTCGGCGCGTCCGGCGCGGGCGAGGCCATAGAGATATTGCAGGGTGAGGAAGGCGTTGACCGTATCCGCGTGACGGACCTTCAGCCAGTCGGCGAGTTCGTCCCAGCGGTTTCCGGTGTCGATGCCGGCCATCTCCATGCGGGCCAGCAGCGAGACCGCGCCGATCTGGTCCTGCGAGTAGGATTTCTCCTGGCTCCAGCAATGCTCGTCATACATGGCGCGCACGGCGTCGTGGTCACCGAGCGAGATCGAAAACAGCGCGCGGTGCCACCAGTTGTGGGTGTACATGAAGGAGTTGAGGCCGTCCCAGGACGGGGCCGCGGCCTTCAGGAAGGTTGCGCCTTCGACCACGCGCCCCTGGGTCAGCATGACGTGGGCAAGCGCATGGTGCGCCCAGGGTTCGCTCTCCTGCAGGTCGAGCGCGCGACGGGCCGCTGCTTCCGCCTTGTCGAGCAGGTGGCACTGCTCAAAGGCGAAGGCCGCCATGGCGTGGAAATTGGCGTTGCCGGCGTTTTCCGCTTCGCCCGCCTTCGCCAGGCGCAGCATCGCCGGCGCATCGCCGCGATTGAAGGCGAAATACTGGCCAAGCTTGAGTGCCGCCAGGTCGCGCGGGTGTTGGGAGACGATTTCCGCGGCAATGTTTTCGGCACGCGGCATGTCGTTGGCGATCCAGGCGGAAAGCAGGGCGTGGAGCATCTTCTCGCGGGCGTTCGCGCCCGCCAGCAGCGGCGCGGCGGCCTCGGCGTGGGTTCGCGCCCGGTCCGGCGCTTCGGGTGCTTCGAGGAACATCCACAGCATGCCCGCATAGATCTGCGCCAGCGGGCTTTCGGGGGCGACGTCGGCCGCCGGCAGCACGTTCACCGCGCGCGGGTGATAGCCGATGAAGCCGGTAACGAAATCGGAAATGCCGGCAAGGGCTTCCGGGGATGCGGTCGAAACGGGATTGCCAAGGGGATCGTGCATGTAGCGATTAGAGCGCTACCCGCGCGCCTTTGCAATGGACCACGGCAGGGAGTGCGCCGATCCCATGGTGCAGTCGCGCGTGGCGATCATGCTGCGCCTTTCCTGCCGGACGCGAACCGCCGCGCTCCTGGCATCCAGGCCCGAAAAATGTAGACGACCAGGTCCTTGAGCCCGGGATATCTGTATATGGGGCCGAGTTTTTCCGAAGGCGGTTCGCTTTCCGGCAAGCTCCCCGTTTCGAGGAAACGGCGCACGACTTGTGCCAACGCCTCGTCGGCGGCGGCGTAGAGGTTTTCGCGGTTCTGCGCGGCAAGCGGTTGTATGGCGACCGTTCCGCGCGCCAGAACACCACCACCGTCGAGTGTTCCGGTCAGTCGCTGGACGACATAGCCGCAGCGATCGGCGCCATTTATCACTTCCCAGAAGCCCGGCGGCCCGCCGCGGTAAAACCGATTGTCGCCGTGATGGATCGATATCATGCCGCTCGGTGCAGCCGACAGGATTGCGCCGCGATAGATGCCGCGCCCGCCAAGGCGGATCAGAATTTCCGCGCCGCTTTCACGAAGGAGCGCAACCGCCGCGTCGTCGAAGTCTTTGAAGTGACCCCTGAAACGGCAAGGCAGACTGATCGTCTTTTCGGGATCGTAGTAGTGGAACGTCGCGCCGATCAGGCGGTTTTCCAAGACCTGCACGATGCGCCACAAAATTCGCGCCGGCAGCACGCGCCAGCGGCGCGGCAGGGTGTTTTCCGGGCATTCGGTGAAGTAAACGAGCCTCGCCCCGTGCGCGAAAAGCGCATCGCGCGTAACCGACCACTGGAAGGCCCTGGCTCCCTCCTCGGCGATGATGGCGACAGTCTTCATTGTTCTAATCCCGGAGTTGCAGTAGCGGTTGAGAGTAGCCCACTGGTTTTAACAAGTGCTTTGCCAGCCGTGTCCGATTGCGCGTGCGGGCGGCCGTTGCATTCGCCCGCCGGCCATGTAAGCTGGCCGCATGAGACCGAAACCATCGCCTCGCACCTTGCATACGGAGCTTCTGCGCCTGTGCGCGCGGATCGGCTATTCGCCTCCTGCCTTCCCGACTTGAGACCCTGATTCAAGCATTTCGGAAACCGATTCGGGCGGAAGGGACAACCCTATGACCTATCAGAACTATTCGCTGCGCCAGTTGCAGCAGATCGACGCCGAACACCATCTCCATCCGTTCACCGACCACAAGGACCTGCGCGCCAGCGGCAGCCGCATGATCGTCAGCGCCGAGGGGCCATTCATCCGTGACAGCGAGGGCAATGAGATCCTCGACGGCATGGCGGGGCTGTGGTGCGTCAATGTCGGCTACGGGCGCGACGAACTGGCGGAAGCCGCTTATGCGCAGATGAAGGAACTGCCCTACTACAACTCCTTCTTCCGCTGCACCACGCCGACGCCGACACTGCTTTCGGCGAAGCTGGCCGAGATCGCGCCGCCGGGGCTGAGCCAGGTGTTCTACGGTTCGTCGGGATCGGAGGCCAACGATACGGCGCTGAGGCTGGTGCGCCATTACTGGCAGCTTGAAGGCAAGCCGGAAAAGCAGATCATCATTTCGCGCAACACGGCCTATCACGGTTCAACCGTTGCCGGCGCGTCGCTCGGCGGCATGGCGGGAATGCATGCGCAGCTCGGCGCGCCGGTGCCGGGCATCGTCCATGTCATGCCGCCCTATGGCTTCGAACTGAAACAGCCCGGCGAGAGCGACCACGATTTCGGGTTGCGCGCGGCGAAGGCCGTGGAGGACGCCATCCTTGCCAACGGCGCCGAAAAGGTCGCCGCCTTCATCGGCGAACCGGTGATGGGGGCAGGCGGTGTGCGGATCGCGCCCGACAGCTACTGGCCGGAGGTGCAGCGGATATGCCGCAAGCACGACGTGCTGCTGATGCTCGACGAGGTGATCACGGGCTACGGGCGCACCGGCAACTGGTTTGCCGCGCAGACCTTCGGGCTATCGCCCGACACGATCACCACCGCCAAGGCGTTGACCTCGGGTTACCAGCCGTTGTCGGCCTTGCTTGTCGGCGACCGCATTTCCCGGACGCTGGTGGAAAAGGGCGGCGAGTTCTTCCACGGCTACACCTATTCGGGTCATCCGGTGGCCTGCGCGGTGGCATTGAAGAATCTGGAGATCATCGAGCGTGAAGGGCTGATCGAGCGCGTGCGCGACGACACGGGGCCTTACTTTGCAGCGCAGTTCGCCGAGCGACTGGGCGGGCACGCCATTGTCGGCGAAACGCGATCTGTCGGCCTGATGGGCGCGATCGAGATCGTGAAGGAAAAGGGTGCGCACGAACGCTTCGCGGGCAACGGCAGGGCCGGCGTCGTGGTGCGCGATCACGCCATCGCAGGCGGCATGATGATGCGCGCCGTGGGCGACACGATGATCATGTCGCCGCCGCTGATCTGGACGCGCGAGACCATCGACATGGCAATGGACAGGATCGGTCTGGCGCTCGACAAGGCGGAGAAGGACCTGCGGGCAGCCGGCTGACGACAGGGAGCGCCAAGGCGCACGTGTGCGAGAAACGCCCGTGCGCCTTGGCGCATTTCCTTGATGTGACAGGCGAACCCTCCTAGGGTCCGCTCTCCGACCGAACGAGGGGAGCGCATCGATGGCACGGCAGGCGTTGAACGATCCGGCGGATATCCCCGCCGAACTCGATCGCTGGAACTGGGGCGCGTTTTTCCTCAACTGGATCTGGGGGATCGGCAACAGCACGTTCATCGCGCTCCTGGCGCTTATTCCCGGCGTCAACATCATCATGATCTTCGTGCTGGGCGCACGCGGCAGCCGCTGGGCCTGGCGCAACCGCGCCTGGCGGGATGCCGAGCATTTCCGCAAGACGCAACGGGCCTGGGGAATCGCCGGTCTTCTCATCTGGCTGGCAATCATCGCCCTGGTCGGCTCGCTGATCGTCTCGATCCCGCTGGCGCTCAGGAACAGCGAGGCCTACCGGATGACCATGGAGGCGGTGCGGGCCGACGAGCAGGTGCGCGCCGAGCTTGGAGATGACATCGCGGCCGGATGGTGGACCAGCGGCGCCATCAATGTGGCGGCTGGCGGCGGCGGCATCGCGCAACTTTCGATCTCGCTCAAGGGCTCGAAGAAAAACGGCACCGCGACGTCGCATGCGGTGCGCGTCGCCGGCATCTGGGACATGCGGCTGCTTGTCGTCGTCATCGAGGGCAGCAATGCGCCGATCGTGCTGTTGAACAAGGACAAGGTCCCCATTCCCGGCGCACGGCTCGACCTCTAGATTTCCTGGCTTGCCGACATGCAAAAACCGCGTTCTGCCGGGAAGCCGGTAGAACGCGGTTTTGCCAAAGATACGCATGGCTTTCGCATACAAGCGACGCAAAAACACTGGCACTCCGGTACGCAGTACCTGATCCGGAGCGTCGAAGCGGCGTGATGTCCGCCTCGGTCTCCTTTCTAATGCGCCTATCGTTACCGTCAGGTTAGCGAGTACTTAAGTAATCCTAAACAATGTACTTTTTTCACGCTTGTCGGGCGAAAACCGGCTGCCCCTGCGTCAACTTGTCTGGCCACGCAGGAAATTGATGATCCCGGAGAAATCGACACCTTCATTGCCCATGGCATTGAACAGCCCGTAAAGCTGAGCCGCCTCGGCGCCGAGCGGGGTGGCCGCGCCGACTGACGAGGCCGCCTCCTGGGCAAGTTTGAGATCCTTGAGCATCAGGGCGGCGGCGAAGCCCGGCTTGTATCCGTTGTTGGCCGGAGAGGCGGGGACGGGGCCTGGCACCGGGCAATAGGAGGTGATCGACCAGCACTGTCCCGACGAGGTGGAGGCGACGTCGAACAGCGCCTGGTGCGACAGGCCGAGCTTCTCGCCCAGCGCGAAGGCCTCGCCGACCCCGATCATCGAAATGCCGAGGATCATGTTGTTGCAGATCTTGGCCGCCTGGCCGTTGCCGGCATCGCCGCAATGGACAATCTTGCCACCCATCTTTTCCAGCACGGGCCGCGCCTTGGCGAAGGCTTCGTCCGTCCCGCCGCACATGAAGGTCAGCGTGCCGGCCGCCGCACCGCCAACACCGCCGGAAACCGGCGCATCGAGGCTGTGCAAGCCGTAGGATTCAGCGACCTGATGGGCCTGCCGTGCGGAACTCACATCGATGGTGGAAGAATCGATGAACAGCGTGCCGGGCGCAGCCTTCTCGCAAACCTGGGCATAGACGGACAGGACGTGCTTGCCGGCGGGCAGCATGGTCACCACGACTTCGGCGTCCTTCACGGCGGCGGTGGCGCTTGCCATGACGGTTACGCCGTTCGCCGCAGCCTGTTTCAGGTTCTCCGGCACCAGGTCGAAACCCTGGACGGCATGCCCGGCCTTGATCAGGTTGGCGGCCATCGGGTTGCCCATGTTGCCCAGACCGATGAATGCGATGGTGGTCATTTGATTTCCCCGATTGTTGATCTTCAGCGCCCGATCAGATGGCGGGCGATGATGACGCGCATGATCTCGTTGGTGCCTTCGAGGATCTGGTGGACGCGCAGGTCGCGGACCAGCTTCTCGATGCCGTATTCATGCAGATAACCGTAACCGCCGTGTATCTGCAGCGCCTCATTGGCGATGTTGAAACCGGCGTCGGTGACGAAACGCTTGGCCATGGCCGACCATTTGGACGCGTCGGGCGCCTTGCGGTCGAGCTTGGCGGCGGCGGTGTAGAGAAGCTGGCGCATCGCGGCAAGGTCGGTCTCCATGTCGGCGAGCTTGAACTGCAGCGCCTGGAACCGGTCGAGGGCCTGGCCGAAGGCCTTGCGTTCGCCGGCATAGGCCAAGGCCTTGTCGAGGGCTGACTGCGCGCCGCCCAGTGAGCAGGCGGCGATGTTGAGGCGGCCGCCGTCTAGCCCGGCCATGGCGATGCGAAAGCCCATGCCCTCGTCGGAAAGCCGGTTTGCGACCGGCACGCGGCAATCCTCGAAGATCACCTGGCCCGTCGGCTGCATGTGCCAGCCCATCTTCTTTTCCGCCGCACCGAAGGAGAGGCCCGGGGCGTCTTTCTCGACCACCAGGGTGGATATGCCCTTCGGCCCGTCGTCGCCAGTGCGCACCATGCAGACATAGACATCGGAAGCGCCCGCACCCGATATGAACTGCTTGGTACCATTGAGTACGTAATGGTCGCCGTCGCGCACGGCGCGTGTCTTGAGCGCGGCGGCGTCGGAACCCGAACCCGGTTCGGTCAGGCAGTAACTTGCGAGCAGTTCCATCGACGTCAGTTTCGGCAGGAAGCGTTCGCGCTGCTCCTGCGACCCGTAGCTGTCGATCATCCATGCGGCCATGTTGTGGATCGAAATGAAGGACGAGAATCCCGGACAGGCGGCCGACAGCGCCTCGAAGACGAGCACGGCATCGAGCCTTCCGAGCGCCGAACCGCCGACATCGTCGCGCACATAGATCCCGCCAAGGCCGAGCGGGCCGGTCTCGCGGATCACGTCGGCAGGAAAGTGGCGCTTCTGGTCCCATTCAAGCGCCAAGGGCGCCACCCGGTCGGCGGCAAAGGCGCGCGCCATGTCCTGGATCGCACGCTGGTCCTCGTTGAGTTCGAACTGGTTCGCGTCGGTATCGACAATCGCATCCATGGCGCACCTCCTTGCCGACATGGCCGTTTCGCCATTGTTACCGGAGCCCAAGGCTGGTGCAATGGTGCCAGCGATACATAGATTGCGCAAAACGGTTGTGCGCAAATCGTCCAACGGTGCCGCATCGGGGACTGTCGCCGCGCCGCCATAGCTTTATAGAGGCGTCATGGCGCGCGCTTTGATGCTTCAGGGAACAGGTTCGGATGTCGGTAAATCGGTGCTGGTCGCCGGCCTGTGCCGCGTGGCCCGCAACCGCGGCATCGCCGTTCGCCCGTTCAAGCCGCAGAACATGTCGAACAATGCCGCCGTGGCCGGAAGGCCGGGAGAGCCCGGCGGCGAGATTGGGCGGGCGCAATGGCTCCAGGCGATCGCCGCCGGCGTTGAACCCTCGGTGCACATGAACCCGGTATTGCTGAAACCGCAGAGCGATACCGGCGCGCAGGTGGTGGTGCAGGGCAAGGTGCTGGTCGCGGCGGAGGCGCGCGACTACCAGCACCTCAAGGGCCGGTTGATGGATGCGGTGATGGAAAGCTGGGCGCGTCTCGGCGATGGCGCGGACCTGGTGATCGTGGAGGGCGCGGGATCGCCGGCCGAGATCAACCTGCGCGACCGCGACATCGCCAACATGGGTTTTGCCGTTCGCGCCAACGTGCCGGTCGTACTTGTGGGCGACATTGACAGGGGCGGGGTGATCGCGGCGCTGGTCGGAACCCATGCTGTCCTCGACGAAACCGACAGGGTGATGATCGGTGGCTATCTCATCAACAAGTTCCGCGGCGACGTTTCGCTGTTCGATGATGGGATCGCGGCGATCGGCGAGCGCACCGGCTGGCCGTGTTTCGGCGTCGTGCCCTGGCTCAAGGAGTGCGTGCGGTTGCCGTCGGAGGACTCCGTCGCGCTGGAGCGGCTGGCAGGGTCCGGCCCGGGAATGATGAAGATCGCCGTGCCGATGCTCGACCGGATCGCCAATTTCGACGATCTCGACCCGCTCGCCGGCGAGGACAATGTCGAAGTGGTGTTCGTGCCGCCGGGCCGGGCACTGCCGCGCGATGCGGCACTCGTGGTCATTCCCGGTTCGAAATCGACCATCGGAGACCTGGCACGGTTTCGCGAGAACGGATGGGACCGGGACCTGAAGGCGCACCGTGAGCGCGGCGGGCGCGTTGCCGGCTTGTGCGGCGGCTACCAGATGCTGGGCCGCGTCGTCCGCGATCCGCACGGCATCGAGGGGTGCGAACGGAATGCGGTAGGGCTGGGCCTGCTCGATGTCGAGACCGTGCTGGAACCGGAAAAGACAGTACGCAACGTCGCCGCACGGTCGGTTATGTTCGACCTGCCGCTGGAAGGCTACGAAATCCATCTGGGACAGACCGCCGGGCCCGATGCCGCGCGGCCCGTCGTCACCATTGGCGGAGCTCCCGACGGCGCGACTTCCGCTGATGGCAAGGTGTTCGGCACCTATTTGCACGGCCTGTTCGCGGCGGATGCCTTTCGTCACGCCTTCCTGGCCGAACTGGGCGTGCAGGCATCGGGCGAGGGCCACCGCGCCCGCGTCGACAATGCGCTCGATGCCATCGCGTCGCGGCTGGAAGACGTGCTCGACATCGATGCGCTGTTCGCCCTGGCGCGGTAGCTCAGTCCGGCCTCTCATGCGCCTTCGGCCAATAGGTGCCGAAACACCAGACATTGCCCTCGGGATCGGCGCAGATGAAGTCGCGGCTGCCGTAATCCTGATTGCTCAACCCGCTCAGTATCTTCGCGCCGGCCGCGCTGGCGCGTTCGAACAGGGTATCGGGGTCGTCTGTGACGACATAGGTCGACTTGCCGCCGTTTTCGCCCGGGCCGCCGACCATGGCGCCATATTCGTCGTTACGCGCCGAGCCGAGCATGATCATCGACGAACCGAAACTCATCTGGGCATGCGCAACCCTGTCGCCAACCATGTATTTGGCGTGGGTTTCGAAGCCGAATGCCTTTTCCAGCCAGTCGATCATCGTCATGGCGTCGCGATAGCGGAAAGTCGGGAAGATGCACGGCGGTTCTGTGGTTTTGGTCATGGTTCTGCTCCCTCGATTGGATAACCGGATGATGGCGCATCGGGGAAAGAACGGATTGAAGAAATGTAACCTGTCAGGCGCCGGCAACGAGTTCGCCCGGCGTGAGGCCGGAAAACGCCCGGAATTCGCGGATCAGATGTGCCTGGTCGGCATATCCGCATTCCGCGGCAATATCGCTCCAGTCGGGTGCTGTCGCGGCAGTTGCGAGGCCGTGGGCAGTCCGGAACCGGACGATGCGGGCGATCGTCTTGGGTGACAGACCGAAAGCCTCGCCGAACAGTGTGTTGAGGTGCTTGCGGCTGACATCGCTGCGCTCGGCCAGGCGCGAGACAGGCATGCGACCGCCCGTTGCGACCATCAGGTCATAGGCGTGGAAGGCCGTGGATTGCAGCGATACCACGCGCGCGATCCGGCCCCGGATAAAATCACAGGCGATGTCGAATATCCGTTCCCAACAGGTTTCATTGCCGAGGCGCTGGCGCAACCGCTCGAAGGACCGGCCAAGCAAGGCGGAGGGTTCGACCATGGACCCGGCCAGTTCGTGCATCGGCATGCCGAAGAAGCAGCGCGCACCGGCCGGCGTGAAATTGATCTGCAGGCAGTAGGCCGAACCAGGCGACAGGATCTCGACATGCTCCGACGTCAACCCGGCCACGAAGCTGAGGTGGCGGTCTTCGGTGCCCGGTGCACGGCCAAGCCCGATCAGGAAGGGGGCGCCGAAACCAATGACTAGCGGCACAACGAGGTCGGCGACTTCGCGCATGACGATCTGCCGGCCGGCGGTTTCTCGATAGAGGACCGTCTCGCTGATCATGCCGCGAAGATCAGCCGGCGCCTGCCGGCGCGCCATTTCGAAATCCTGGTCCATCCCGGCCTCGTTGCTTCCGGGATGGTAGGGCAGAATTGCAAATGTGCCAATCCGCCGCGCGCTAGCCCGAAAACAGCTGGTAGAGCGGATTCTGCGGATCGAAGGCCAGGCGCAGGGCGAGTAACGTGCAGGTAGTGACCAGCAGAGGCTTGATCAGCCGTGCCCCGTTCTTCATCGCCAGCGAGGCGCCGACGCGGGCGCCGGCGAACTGGGCTATGCCCATCAGGATGCCGACCTTCCAGGCTACGGCACCGAACAGGGCAAAAGCGGCGAAGCCGCCGATATTCGATGCGAAATTCAGCAGCTTGGTGTGCGCCGTCGCCTTCAGGACGCCGAAGCCGGCAAGGCCGACATAGGCGAGCATGAAGAACGAGCCGGTGCCCGGGCCGAAAACGCCGTCATAGAAACCGATGGCCGGGACGATGACGGCGGTGAAGATGGCCGGTTTCAGCCGCTCGGCCCGGTCGATGTCGCCAAGTGCCGGCTTGAACGCGAAATAGAGCGCGATGGCCACCAGAAGGAAGGGCAGCGCCGCGCGCAGGATTTCGCCGGGAAGGATCGTCGCCAACGCCGCGCCGAGCACGGCGCCAGCGAGGGAAAGGGCGGCGGCGGGCAATTGGCGCCGCAGATCGACATGGCCGGCGGCGGCATAGGCGATCGTGGCGGAACCGGAACCGAACAGGCCCTGCAGCTTGTTGGTGCCGAGCACGGTGACCGGCGGAAAACCGGCCAGGAGCAGGGCCGGTACGGTAATCAGCCCGCCGCCGCCGGCGATGGAGTCGACAAAACCGGACACGAATGCGGCTGCGGCGAGCATGAGGGCGATATCGGCGCCGATTTCGAACATCAGGGAAGGTTCCGGTGCATTGTTGCCATCGCAACCATCACAACGCGCTGTCTTGTGCAAGCGTGTTTTCGCGCTACGGCGCCGTGCGTCCTCCTGGACGCACACGGGACGATGAAAATAGTTCGTTGTGGGCATCGCGCGTTCCGAAAACCGATTCCTGTTTTCCGGTCGATGCGCTAGCATCGCGCAAACCGCGTACAGCGAGGGAGGAAGCCGTGCCGGAAGGGATCATTGCGAAATTGCGCACGCTGTTCGAAGGCGACCCAGCCGTCCAGAAGGTTGCGAGCGATCCGGCGCTGACGGCAGAACTACTATTGCTGTTTCGCGTTGCGCTGACCGACGGCAAGGTGGAGAAGTCGGAACTGGCGACGCTGCGAAACATCGCCGAGCAGGCCTTCGGCATCGAGCCGGAGAGTTTCGGCAAGGTGGTGAACTATCTGCACGATTTCGGCTACGAAGTTACCGGCCGGCAAGCCGCGGCGCTGTTTCGCCGGATGCCCTTCGAGCGCAAGAAGGAACTGATCGAACACATGACCGCGGTCGGCAAGTCGGACCACGCGCTCGACGAGCGCGAAATCGCGCTTATCCGGCGCACGATCGCGCTGCTCAATGACGGGGCCGAAAACACCTGAAACAAAAAAGCGGGCCCGCAGGCCCGCTTTCAATGCGTATTTGGCCTGCCGCTGTCAGCGCAACCGACCGCTTGCGTGCGCCAGCATGGTGTAGACCTTGCCCTGGTCGGACGAGAGGTAGGTCTCGGCCACCATGGAATCGTGGTCGTCGCGCGAAACGTCGGCAAGCAAGCGCTCGAAATCGTCGCAATAGCGGTCGACGACCGAGCGGAACTCGCTTTCGTTCTGGTACTTGCGGCGGATCTCGTCGAAGGTCTGCTGGCCTTTCAGCGTGTAAAGCCGTCGCGTGAAGACGTTGCGTTCGCCATTGCGATAGCGCTGCCAAAGGTTCATCGCGGCCTCATGATCGATGGCCCGGGCGATATCGACCGAGATCGAATTGAGCGATTCCACCAGATGACGCGGCGAACGGTTGTCCGCAGGCGGCCGGTGTGCTGCCTCTTCGGTTCGCGAGGCGCGGCGCAGCAGATCCTGGACCCAGCCGCCGGCCTGCGGTTCCGAGGCCGGAGCGCTCCGCGAGACAGGACTTGGCGCAGGCGCGGGCTCGGCCAGAGTCGCGCGCAACTGGCTCTGCGGCTCGGCGACGGGCCGGCGAGCCGCAGGGGCAGCTTCGGCACGAACCGGCCTTGCTTCGGAGACGTCGTGGCTGCGTCCCGAACGGGTCACGATGTCCGACAGCTCCTTGAGCGCCTGGATCTGGTCTGCGACGGCGCGGCGCATCGCGGTCGTCGATTCGCGGGTTTCCTCGGGCAGTTCCAGAACCCCCTTGCGCAGCTCGGCGCGGGTGTCTTCCAGTTCGGCGCGGATCGCGCTCGCCGTGCGGCGGATCTCGTCCGTCGCGTCGGAGAAGCGCTGTGTCGCACTGTCCACGACCTCGGAGACCGCGGCGCGGAATTTGTCGGTTGTCTGATGGGTGCGGCCCTCGGCTTTTTCCAGCGAACGCTCGACCAGGCTCTCGAAGGAGCGCATCATTTTTTCGATGTCCTCCGACTTCCTGACCAGGCCGATGGCAAGTTGCTCGAGCGCCTCGCGGCGGTCGTCAAGGGTGGAGGCGAGATTGGATTGTGCCGAACCGATCAGCGAGGAGGCGTTGTTCAGGACCTCGCCATGTTCCTCGAAGGTCCGTGCGATGGCCGCGATTTCCTTGAGCGTGTTCGAGGAAAGCTCGTGCAGCTTGCCCGATGAGCCCTCCAGGATGCGCGCCGAGGTGGAGAAGGATTGCGCGGCGCGTTCGGTGTTCTCGGCGAAAGCCTGCGTGGTTGCGGAGAGCTTGTCGTCGACATCGCCGAGATTGTGGCTGGCCATGTCGATCAGTTGGCCGAGCTTGGAGTTCGATGCCGACAGGCGGTCGATAAGCGCGGTGACCGATTCCGACAGGCTGGCATTTGCTTCCTCGACCGCACCGATCGTCTCGGCAGTCCGCGATGCCAGCGCATTGACCAGCGCCGCATTCTCGCTGCGCAGACGTTCGGTTGCCCGTGTCGTGGCCTCTTGCAGGCTCTGCTGGAGATGGCTGCCGCCAGCGGCGAAGCTTTCGATGAGCGGGCGGGCCGTCTCGTCGAGGATGGCCGATATCTCCCTGGAGCGGCTGGCCAGCATCTCGTTGAGTTCGCGGGTGCGCTCGGCGATGACGCGCGAAGCGTCGCCGGTGCGTTCGCCGATGTTGCGGCTGACGGCGGCAAAGGTCTCGGCAATCGTGTCGGCCTTGGCGACAAGCTCGGATTGCGACTGCGAAACCTGTTCGTTGAGGCGGATCGCGATCGTCTCCGCGCCATCGGCCAGCCGGCGCTCCGCGTCGGCGACCTGGTTGCCGAGGCGCTGCACGACGCTGTCGGTGCCCGCGGCAAGCTTGCCTTCGACTTGCGCCAGGGCCTCGGCGATTGCCGCCGTCCTGCGCTCCAGTTCATCCGCGGTCGCGGTGGTGCGGTCGAGCAGACGGCCGTCTGCGGAAACAAACGTCTTCTCGATCTCGCCAATGGCGGCTTGCAGCCGTTCGGCATTCGCGTCGATCAGCCGGGCCATGCTTGCATCTGATTCGGCGATCGACTGGAGGATCGTCGAGACACGCTCCTGAAGCGCGTTCGAGCTGTTGCCGACGCGTTCGGCCAATTGCTCGTCGGCAGCCGCAAGCGCCCCTTCGATCCGCGCAGCTTGTCCGGCCAGGGCTTCGGCACTCCGGCCGGTGCGCTCCTCGAGCTTGCGCTCGGCCTCGTCGAACATTTGCGCAAGTTCGGATGTACGCTCCCTGAAACGCTGATCAGCGCCGTCGAAAGCCTTTCCTGTTTCCTCATGCATCTGCGCGGTGGCGCTGACGACGCTCTCGCGCAACGTCTGGGCCACGTGTCTGGCGCTCGATTCAAGCGCGCCGCGCACACCCTCGACACCGGTGCTCAACGCCTTTTCCATGGTCGATGTGCGTTCGTCGATCACGCCCATCTGGCGCTTGAAGGCTTCCTCGATCTTCGCCACATCGGCGTCGATCGCGTCGACCACCTCGGCCTGGGTGGAGGATATGCGCTGCAGATCCTCGCCGATCCGAGACGTGAGCATTTCACGGTTTTCGGCAAAACGCGCCAGGTGGTCGGAAATCAGGGATTCGAAGGCGGAACGCGATTCCTCGGCCCTGGCGAAGTCGGCGGCGATCTGGCTGGCGAGCCGCGCGCGCAGTTCCTCCGCCTTTGCGGTGTCCTCCTCGAACGTGCTGGCGACCTTGTCGCGGGCCTCCGACAGCTTTGCAGCCAGATCGCCGGCACGCTCCTCGATCATGGACGCCGTGACGGCAACCAATCCGGACAATTCCTCGCCGATATCGGCCTTTCCCTTGTCGATCAGTTCGGAAAGGTCCCTCTTGCCTGTCGAGAACGTCTCGGCGAACTCGCGGGTGCGTTCGATCAATGCCTCATTGATCTGGCGAGCCCGGGCTTCCAGAGCGTCATTGAGCTTCTGGGTCCCCATGTCGAGCGCATGGGCGCGGGTTTCGAACTCGCCGATGAGATCCTGGCCGCGTTCGGCGAGGGTCTTGCGTATCTCCTCGAGCCGGGCATCGAACTCGCCGGTCAGCGATCCCGTCGCGTCGCCAAGAAGGGAGACCATGCGCGTGCTGCGTTCATCCATCAGTTGCGACAGGGTACCGGTCTTCTCGTCCAGCGCGACCGACAGCGAACGAATCCTGTCTTCCAGGGCGCCGGTCATCGCCGACGTGCGTTCTTCAAGCGCCTGGCTCAGCATGGCGGCGGCGGCGTCGCTGCGCTCGGTCAACGAGGCAATGCGCGTGTCGAGCAGGCCGGCGATGGCTTCGCCGGAGGTCGTGATCAGGGAGGAAAAGACGTTGCCGCGCTCCGACAGCGAATTGACGATCGTGTCGCCGGCCTGGCCGATATGGCCGATCAGCGAAGAACCGGATTCGCTGATCTGCATCGACAGGTGGGTCGAGGCGTTGGCTACGTTCTCGCGGATCATGTCGGCGGAGGCGGAGAGTTCGTCCTTCAACTGTTCATGAGCGCCGGCGATCGACGCACGCACACGCTCGGCATGGGAGACCACCGCTTCGCGTTCGGCGCCCAGCCCGTCCACAAGCGAACGGATGCGGATTTCGTTGTCGGTATAGGCACGTTCGAGTTCGTTGACTTCGGAGTGGACCAGCGTTTCCAGTTCGACGGCGCGCGCAAGCGTGCGTTCCACGCCCTCGCCAAGCGCCTGGACCTCGCGGCGTACCGCCTGGCCGACGGTCATGATGCGGTCCTGGGCGAGGTTTTCCGGCTCCGCTAGGCGGAATGCGATTTCCGTCATGTTCTGGGCGGCGAGGCGCAAATCCTGGGCGCGGCGAACCATGACGCCGAATCCCCAGAAAAGCAGGCAGGGGACCAGAACCGCGACGGAAAGCCCAACGGTGTAGGGTGTGGTGAAAAACTGCTGCACAGAGGAAATCTGCCAGATCTCCGGCGCGTAAAGCACGTGGCCGATCGTCATGCCGCCGAGGATCCAGATCACGCAAAGGAACGCGATCATCCAGTAGATCACGCCCGACGATCTGCGGTTGAGGGCCTTGACGAGCGCCCGGTGATCGCGCTGGCGGTCGTCATTGGCAGCCGATTTCGCAGCGGGTTGCGGCTGGGCAACGGCCGCGGGCGCGGCGACGGCCGAGGGGCGGGGTGAAAGCTGTTCTTCGGTTGCCGGATCAATGGCGGGTGGCAAACGGCGATGCGTTTCGGCGGTCGAAGGAGTGGATTGGGCGCCCGCGGTTTCGCGTGCCATTTCCGCGACATCGGAGATCTGGGCTTCCAGCTCCTCTATCGAACCAGCCAGATCGGCCTCGAATTCCTCGGCGGCAACCTCGTCGAAATCCAGGTCGATATCCAGTGCGTCATCAAGCGCATCATCAATATCCAGATCGGTGGTCTGTTTGGATTTGGAAGACATCTAGACTCTACCCTGACTTGCATTCGGCCCGCACATGCCACCTCTATTGAGGTGTCGGCAACGGACGCATTACGCCACCCATATCGACGGTCCGTATCGTAGTGGCACAGACCCCCGAAGTGAACCGATAATGCGCCGGATTAATAAATGTTTAAATATAAGGTTAATCCGCGTTGCATTTTTCGGTGGAAAAGATGTCATCGTGCAATCGTTCCGGGCGTGGCGCCTTCAAGAAATCCAGCCGGATGAATGTCGTTTGGGGCAATTTCGTGATGATCCGGAGACCATGTTAACGCTCTGTCCATCGAAGCATGGGATCCTCTTCTGGATGGGATCGATACGGGAGAGCGGCCGATGGCGTCGACCGATTTGCAAGCCGTTGCATTTGCCATGCCGGGTGGCGAGACCTCCAGCCCCTCGCGGTCCCGGCCGATTGACCTGAATCACCTGGCAACCCAGACCTTCGGCGACCGCCAACTGGAAGCGGAGGTACTCGGCCTGTTTGCGCACCAGGCGGCCTTGACGGCGGAGCGGATTACCCAGGCCGATCCCGCGGCGCGCAGCAGCATGGCTCACGCACTCAAGGGGTCTGCACGCGCCATTGGCGCCTTTGCGCTGGCCGACACGGCCAATGCGATCGAATGCAATCCCGTGGACATGAAGCTGGTCGGCCGCCTTGTCGAGGATATCGGCGCGGTCCGCGACTTCATCGCCTCCATGACCCGCTGATCGCACGGATTTCCCGGTCTTTGCCGGAGCCGCGGGCTTTCCCCGATTGCGGCGATGTTGACACTTCCGGCCAAGTGTTTCATTGCCCGCGTTAAGCCCGACACGCCAGCGATTACAGGATTCCCGCGAATGACCAATATCACGATCGTTGCCTTTGACGGCACACGCTATGACATCAATGCGGAAAACGGCTCGACCGTCATGGAAAACGCGATCAGGAACAGTGTTCCGGGCATCGAGGCGGAGTGCGGCGGCGCCTGCGCCTGCGCCACGTGCCATGTCTATGTCGACGAGGCCTTCATGGATGTCGTCGGCGACCCGGAGCCGATGGAAGAAGACATGCTGGACTTTGCCTATGATGTGCGTCCAAACTCCCGCCTGTCTTGCCAGATCAAGGTTCGCGATGAACTGGAAGGACTGGTGGTGAGCGTTCCCGAGCGCCAGGCCTGAGGGCCAGCGGCGGGCGTTTGGCACAAGGCCGCCGGCGGGCCTCGATCGGCACCTTTTCAGGGAGTTGCCGATTCATGGTTACAAAATCCGATGTGCTCATCATCGGCGCCGGGCCGGTGGGCCTGTTCGCGGTGTTCGAACTCGGCCTGCTCGATCTCAAATGCCATCTGATCGACATCCTCGACCGCCCTGGCGGGCAATGCACAGAGCTGTATCCGGAAAAACCGATCTACGACATTCCGGGCTGGCCCGAGATTTCCGCGCAGGGCCTGGTCGACAAGCTCATGGAACAGATCGCGCCGTTCAAACCCGGATTCACCTTCAACCGGATGGTATCGCAGGTGAAGAGGCTGGATGACGGCGGTTTCCAGGTGGTGACCGACGAGAACGAGGTGTTCGAGGCGAAGGTGATCGTCATCGCCGCCGGCGGCGGCTCGTTCCAGCCCAAGCGTCCGCCGATCCCCGGCGTCGAGGCGTTCGAGGGCGAGAGCGTGTTCTACTCGGTGCGGCGGATGGAGGAATTCCGCGGCGAGGACCTTCTGATCGTGGGCGGCGGGGATTCGGCGCTGGACTGGACACTCAACCTGTTGCCGCTGGCGAAGTCGGTGACGCTAATCCACCGCCGGCCGGAATTCCGCGCCGCGCCGGACAGCGTCAACAGGATGATGGCGGCAAAGGAGCGTGGCGAACTGGAATTCCGGATCGGGCAGGTGACGGCCCTGAAGGGAACCGATGGCGCGCTCGAGGCAGCAACGGTCAAGGGGCCGGACGGCGAGGTCGAGGTCAGGTGCACGCGCCTGCTGCCGTTTTTCGGCCTCACGATGAAGCTCGGACCGATCGCCGAGTGGGGCCTCAATCTCAACGAGAACCTGATCACGGTCGATACCGAGAAGTTCGAATCGTCGGAACCGGGCATCTTCGCCATCGGCGACATCAACTGGTATCCCGGCAAGCTGAAGCTGATCCTGTCGGGTTTCCACGAAGCCGCACTGATGGCCCAGGCAGCCAAACGGGTGTGCAACCCGGGCGAACGGATCGTGTTCCAGTACACGACCTCGTCGACCAGCCTGCAGAAGAAACTGGGCGTCGCATAGAATCCGGCGCCCCTGCAGGGTCGGACCCGTCAGAGCCGGCCGTCTTCGATGCGCTCGATTCGGTAGCGCAGGAGGCGGATCATGCGGCGCTCGAAATTGATGCCCTCGATCCTGTCGAACCGCTCCTGGGCGGCGTCATGCCTCGAAAGGATACGGTCCGTCTCGGCGGCGACCCGGTTTTGCAGATCGTCACAGCCGCGGCGCGATTTGAGTTTCTTCAGCGCCATTTCCAGTTCCATCGCGTGGTTCCTGGCGATCACGACGTGGCTTTCCTCATGCCGCTTTATATCGGATGCGAGCGTATCCCAGATGATCGCCGTCTCGCGGCTGGCGCGCGCGCTGCGCCGCCAGCGCGGCAGGATCATCCTGACATCCAGCGCCACCTCCGCGGATGCTATTTCGCAGATGTCGCCCTTGTCGCGGTATTTCAACCTGGTGCGGAATTCCATTTCCGTCGCGCCGGGATGGCGGGAGCCGGTGGATTTGACCTTCGGTCCCCGGCGGTCGAGTTCCTTCTCGATTTCCTCGAGGGTCGTTCCGCGGACCGAGAAATAGGAGTAGCGCTTGGCCATCTCGGCGGCGGGCGCCGGGCTGGACAGAAATGCCGCGAGGGCAAGCAGGATCAACCTATTTTTCATTTCACCGCACCGTTTGACTGAATGTGGAGGCGTGCTGCACGCGATGCAATCGCTATTTTTCGCTCCGGGCTGGGGGCATGGCCAAAATATTCCACCGTTGATTTTCATCCCCTTTCACCGCAAAAGGCCGCAACAGCCGATTTCGCGGAGCCTTGAAAATGAAAAGACCCTGGCGCCTTGCGCATGGCCGCTCGCTGGACGTCGGCGGCCACGGCGTGATCATGGGTATCCTCAACGTCACGCCCGATTCGTTTTCCGATGGCGGGCGGTTCGCCGCACTTGACACCGCCTTGGCACAGGCGACTCGGATGGTCGGGGAGGGGGCGGCGATCATCGATATCGGCGGCGAATCGACGCGGCCGGGCGGCGAAGCGGTGACAGCGGCCGAGGAGCAGGCGCGTGTCCTGCCGGTGATCGAGGCGCTGGCCGGTACCGTCGAGGCGATCCTGAGTATCGACACCTATCGCGCCGAAACCGCGCGCATGGCCGTGGCGGCGGGCGCGCATGCCATCAACGATGTGTGGGGGTTGCAACGCGAACCCGCGATCGCGGACGTCGCGCGCGACACCGGCGCCGGCCTGGTGGTGATGCACACCGGGCGGGAGCGCGAGAAACTCGCCGACGTTATCGCCGACCAGGCGCTTTTCTTTACGCATTCGCTCGATATTGCCCGGAAGGCTGGCGTTTCGGACGACCAGCTCGTCCTCGATCCCGGTTTCGGCTTCGCCAAGGATCCCGACGAGAACCTCGCCCTGATGGCGCGGTTTGGCGAGTTGCAGCAATTCGGCCTGCCGCTGCTCGCCGGGACGTCGCGCAAGCGCTTCATCGGCCATGTCACCGGCCGCGACGCCGATCATCGCGATGTCGGGACCGCGGCGACGACGGCGCTGTTGAGAATGAAGGGCGCGGCGATTTTTCGCGTCCACGATGTCGCAATCAATATCGATGCCCTGCGCATGACCGATGCTATGCTGGCGCATGATCCAGCAGCGCAAGGAAAGCGCATATGACCCGATACACGATCCGCCTGAAGAATTGCGCGTTCTTTGCCCGCCACGGCGTCCATGACGAGGAGGAGACGCTGGGCCAGCGTTTCTATGCCGATGCGGAACTTGTGATCGATCCCGGCCGGGCGCTTCTCGAGGATGCAATCGGCGGTACGGTCGACTATGGCGCCGCGTTCGCGGTGATCGAACGGATCATCACCGGCAAGCGGCGCTTCCTGATCGAGGCGCTGGCGCTGGAGGTGGCCAAGGCGCTATGCGGCGAGTTTCCGCAGATCGTCAGTGCCGAAGTGACCGTGCGCAAGCCCAACGCACCGGTTCCCGGTGTGCTCGATTACGTCGAGGCCACGGTTGCCTGGCCGCAATAGGGACGCGAAGGTGGCCACGGCCTGGCTGGGACTTGGCGGCAATGTCGGCGATCCGGAGGCCGCGATGGCCGCTGCATTGCGCGCGCTCGACGCGCGTGAAGACTGCACGGTGTCTGCCGTATCCGGCCTTTTCAGCACGCCGCCATGGGGCGTGACCGACCAGCCGGATTTCCTCAATGCCTGCGCTGCGGTGGAAACGACGCTGTCAGCGCGCGCGCTGCTCGATGCCTGCCTGCGGATGGAGACCGATCATCACCGGGTGAGGGCGCGGCGCTGGGGACCGCGAACAATAGACATCGACATCCTGGCCTATGACGGGATGGAGATCGACGAGGATGGGTTGCATGTGCCCCATCCGCGCATGACGCAAAGGGCGTTCGTGCTGGTGCCGCTGGCGGAAATCGCGCCCGGCCTGGTTGTCGAAGGCAAAACGGTCGGAGAACACGCGGCGGCATGCGACAGGGCGGGGATGGAACGGCTCGATCGACCGGGCGACTGGTGGCGCGGCAGGTAACGATGGAACAGGAAAACCGGAATTGCTGCCGGCCGTGCCGTGCGAATGCCGGCAGGTTCAGTTGCGATCGACAGATCCGACCGAGGTCGAATCGACGCGCTTGAGGCTCATGCCGATGACCGGAATCATCTGTGTATCGACCTTGACCGAGATGGTGACGTTCATCGCGTTTTCATCGGTCAGGCGAGCCAGCATCGCGCCGTGCAGCGAATTGCGCACCAGCGACATCACCACCCGGCTGCCGTCGACATTGCCTGACGTGACATCGAGGCCTTCGCCCGCGGCGCCATCCATGAACTGCCCGCGGTAGCGGCCGCCGCGGCGCTCGATGCTGGCGGACATCCTTTGGCTGAAGACGCCGACGCGGCAGGTGCCGTCGAGCGAGACGCCGACTTTCGAGTTCGGGGTCTGGCCCTTGAAATTGCAGATGAACTTCGTGCCCTTGTACTTGCCGGCAACGATTTCGCCGGGGCCGGTCCAGGCGCCCTCGATGGAGCGGAAAAACTCGCGATCACGGTCGGCGGCGGCAGCGCCGGATGCAGATGCAGCGACGACCGCGACAGCTGCGAACATTGACAGAGCGGCGCTTTTAGACATTTTTCACCTGGGGACCCGAACAAGAACTACAGGATCGCAAGTATCGTGAAGATTGGTTAAGGCTTCGTTTGTCACGACGGCAACCAGCATGCTTGGCCGGGGCGGACCGGTCAAGGATTATCGCCGGTCGCGATCGCTCCCGCTTCCGGGCGAGGCCCGGGGTTTCACCAGCGCGGAGAGGAAATCGGCCATCGCGGGGCGTTTGACCGCCGAGAAGGGTAGCGGCCGGGCGGTATCCATGGCCGCGATGCCGATCCTGACGGTCATCAACCCGTTGACGACGCCTTCGCCCAGGCGTGCTGACAGCCGCGCCGCGACCCCGTGGCCGAGAACCTGGCTGACCATGCTGTCGCCGACCGCAATCGTGCCGGTCACGGCAAGATGGGCGATGACGCTGCGCGACAGGCGCATGAAACCGAGCGTGCCGGGGCGCCCGCCATAGACATTGGCGATGCGGCGAATCAGGCGCGCGGCTTCAAAGATGACGTATCCGACGTCCACCAGCGCGCGGGGGCTGACCGCGGTCACGACAGAAACGCGTTTGGCGGCGTCGAGAACGAGCCGCCGCGCCTCGATGTCGAGCGGGACCATCAGCTCCGTCTCGGCCAACCGCAGCAGGTCCGGACCGTCGATGATATCCCCTTCCAGCGACTTCAGCATCTTTCGCCCGTCGGCCGTCTCCGGGCGGCTTTCCAGGAATTGGCAAAGGTCGTTCACAAGCGCGCGGGCGGGGGTGGAATCCTTGTGAACGGCCGCGTCCGCGCCACGAATCCGCAGGCGGGTGACCGAGGCCAGCCGGCGCAATGCGGCGAGTTCGCGAACAAGGATGCCGAGAAGCGCCAATGCTGCGAGTGCCGTCAGCCCCGCGGCGGTCCAGCCGAGCCAATCCGCGCGGGCAAACAGGTCGCGGATCAACCCGTCGAGCCAGAGGCCTGCCGCGAGCGACACCAGGAGCCCGAGCGCAGCGAGGAAAAGCCTGCCGAGGGTGAAGCGGAGCGCGGGCTCCGGCGGCAGCGGTGCGGCTATGCCGTCATCCGCCATATTGGCGAACGGATCGTCCTCGGGCGGCGTCACGGTAACGACGGCGTGGCGACCGACGGCCTGCGGCGGGCGGCTTGCCGGGGCTTTGGCTGTTCTGGATTTTTCAGCTTCGCCGGCCTTTTGCGGACCGGGTTCCGGCGCTATCGGAAAGGCAGCCGGCTTGCGGTGCGTGCGGTCGGTCATGCCAGGCGATCTCCAAACAGGAACTGCATCGCGCGATCGAGCCGGATGTGCGGCAGAGACAGCGTCACACCTTCGGCCGTGCGGTCGAGCCTGGGCGGGCGAAACCGGACAAAGCGGATCGGGAATCCCGGTAGCACCTTTTCTTCAGATTCCGAATCAACATGTTTGAACACTGAATCCGGATTGTCCGGCAAGTCACCGGGAAATATGGCCGTTTCCGTTTCGCCATCGAACCCGGTACCGTTGATCGTCTCCCCGGCAAGCGGTGTTCCGATAATCACGGGCAGGGTCTCGCCATCCTGCTTGACACTGCCTTCACGGGTGGCGCGGATGGCGGCCATCGCCGCCACCTCGACTTCGGCGCCAAAGTAGCGGGCCCGTTCCACCGCCCTGTCGACGAGGCGGCGCACGATCGCCTGGAGCCGATCATGGCTTTCGTGGTGAATCTGGTCGGCCTTGGTCGCTGCGACCAGGATGCGGCCGATCCGCCGCGACACAAGCGAAGTCAGGATATTGCCCGAGCCCTGGCGAAAGCAGCCGAGGATTTCGCTAAGCGCGCGTTCGAGATCCTGGACCGCCGCTGCGCCGGCATTCATCGCCTGCATGGCGTCGATCAACACGATCTGGCGGTCGAGCCGGGCGATATGTTCGCGGAAGAACGGTTTGACCACATGGGTCTTGTAGGCTTCGTACCGCCTTTCCATCATTCGGGCGAGCGACCCCTTGGGGTAGCTGCAGGACGCGTCGAGACGCAGCGGTGCAAAGGTGAGCGCGGGCGAGCCTTCCAGGTCGCCGGGCATCAGGAATCGGCCGGGCGGCAGGGTGGACAGGGCGCGCTCGTCGGCGCGACAAGCCTTCAGATAAGCGGTGAAGGCGGAGGCGAGGTCGCGGGCATGGGTCTCCTCCGCCTCCAGGGCCGGATCCGTTGCCTCCGTCATCTTCAACCATTCACCGGAAAGATCGGCGCGTACCGGCGCTCCCGCCATCTCCAGGGCCTCGGCGGAGAATGTGGCGAAGTCCTTTCCCAGAAGCGGCAGATCGAGCAGCCATTCGCCGGGGTAGTCGACGATGTCGAGGGAAAGCCTGCCGCCGGGAAACAGGCGGCCCCAGCCGGATGCCGACTGGTATTCCATCGTCAGGCGCAGTTGCGAGATGGCGCGGGTCGATTCCGGCCAGATTCGCTCATCGACGAGGGCGGCAACATGATCCTCGTACTGGAAACGGGGCACCGCGTCGTCGGGCTGGGGGCGAAGGTAGGCCTGGGTGATGCGGCCCGACCTTTGCGGCTCGAACAGAGGGAGGCGGCCGCCGTTGACCAGGTTGTGCACCAGCGCCGAGATGAACACGGTCTTGCCGGCGCGCGACAGGCCGGTGACCCCCAGGCGCAACGTCGGGTCGGCAAGACCGGCGAATCGGCTGCCAATGGTGTCGAGAGCAATCTGCGCCTCGTCGGCAATTGTGGTCAGCGAAGCCAAGCCTGCCCGTCTCCCGCGAGTTCAAGAGACCTGCATATAAGCCCGGGGCACGACGATTGAAACAGGCCGGACACGGCGGTCAAAGGTCTGCCGGAGTCAGATAGGTCTCCAGACGTCCCCGCAGGGCCGCCTCGTCACCGGTTCCGGTGTCGATTTCGATGACCGCCAACCCGCAGGCGGCAAATCCGCGCGCCAGCGCGGCGCGCGCCTCCTGCGTGCCGGCAAAAGCCATCGCCACGTCCTCCAGCATCGGATTGTGACCGATGATCAGTATGGTGCCGTTGCCAATATTCTGCCTTATGGTTTCGGCATATCCGGCGGTATCGGCGGTATAGAGGTGGTCGGTGAAAGCCGCATTCTCCTCGGCCATCTCAAGGCCGGGCGCCATGTGAGCCCAGGTTTCGCGCGCGCGCCGCGCCGTCGAGCAGATCACCCGGTCGGGAACGAGTCCTCTTTCCAGCATTTTCCGACCGAGGGTGTCGGCGTCGGCAACGCCGCTCTCGTCCAGCGCGCGGTCGAAATCGCGTGTTCCGGGCAGGGGCCAGGCGGCCCGGGCATGGCGGATGAGAATCACGCGGCTCATGGATGGTCCTTCCTTCCGCCGTGTGTTGGCGGTGCGGCATCAAGTTATGCACGCAATGGAGCGTGTTCAATCGGCGCGCAGGCCAAATGTCCCGGCCATCGCCATCATTGTCACGGAGCGGCAACATTTCCGCGCCACAGGTAAACCGCAGCCTGCAACCGGTGGTCATTCACCAAGCGTTGAATTTTGCGTTATCGCGTGCAGCTTTGAGCTTGTGTGCCCCGGCAACGGCAAATATATAGGCCGCGAGTCTAATACTGGGTGAGCCGAATGTCCGAGATTGCCAATTCCGACTACGTGCCAACCGAGGACGAGCCGTTCATGAACGAACGGCAGCGGTCATATTTCCGCGAAAAGCTGGTCTCCTGGAAGAATGATATCCTGCGCGAAGCTCGCGAGACTCTCGAAACGCTGCAGACGGAAAACGAGAACCATCCGGACCTGGCCGACCGCGCCTCGTCTGAGACGGATCGCGCCATCGAGCTCAGGGCGCGGGACCGCCAGCGCAAGCTCATCTCCAAGATCGACGCTGCCTTGCAGAGGATCGACGACGGTACCTACGGCTATTGCGAGGAGACCGGCGAGCCGATCTCGCTGCGCCGCCTCGATGCACGTCCGATCGCGACCCTGTCGCTGGAGGCCCAGGAACGTCACGAGCGCCGCGAAAAAGTCTACCGCGACGACTGATACCGGGCCGGATCGAATTCAAGCGGGCTGTACTGCACCTGGGCTGGAAATCGCGCCAACCCATACCGATTCTGGCGATATCAAGCGCCGCTCTTTTCCTCGCCCAGTTGGTCGAGAAGCCTTTTCATCTCCTCTTCCAGCGACGGGAAATCCTCGCTGTCCTCTTTGGCGATCGGCGGTGCGGGCTGCGGCCCGGGCGCCGTCTTCGGCGTTTCCGGCTCGTCGAAAACCGCGCGCAGGGCTTCGGAGAAGTCCGGCTCGGTGTTTTCGACTGAAGGCGGGAGCGCAGGGGGAGCAGCCGCTGTCAACGGCCTGGGGGATGGTGCCTGCACCGATGGTGCGGGTTGTGGCGGCATAACGGCTGGCGGAACGCGCCGCGGTTCGCCGGACGGCATTCGTTCGGTTCCGGATTCGGCGTAACGCGCCTGGGCGACCGCGCTGGCGACCGCGGCCGGCGCATGGACGGGGGCGGGCGGTTCGGGCGCCTCACGGCGCGGCCGGACCACGGGTTCGACCGGTCTGGCGGGTTCGGCCGGTCTTGCCGCCGCCGGACGCACGGGGCGCATGACGGCCGGCTCGGACACAGGCGCGGCCGCCATGGCCGCCGGCTCTGCTTCAGCCGCCGGCTGCCGCACCTCGATTGCGCCCTCGACAACCACATCCGTCGGGCCGCCGATCAGCAGCAGGTGCTCGCGTTCGTCACGACGCACGAGCACGAGGCGGCGCCGGCTGTCGACAGCCGTCGCATCAACGACGGCCAGGCGCTGGTGGCGCTTTCCGCCGCCGGCGATGAAAGTGCCGGGAACCAGGCCGCGCAGCAGGCGGATCACGATCAGCGCGAGAACCGTCAGTGAAAGCACGATCGCGATCCATGTCGCGATCCGCGCGGGCCCTTCGCCCAGCGCCTCGGTGATCCAGTTCATCCCAGGTACGCCTCGCTGACCGTTGAAATCCCTTGACGGGCCAATGTAGTCCGCTCCGGGCGTGGCGGGCAAGCAATGTCGCCACGACGTCCGTGCTATCAACGGCATATTGGAACAATGCGGAGATTTTATACCGAGGGCTTCCGGTTCCGCCAATTATGTGATTCAACCGGACAAGGGCCGGCCCGGCCGAGGGATTTCCAGATTTCGTGCGAGCGCAGGCAATGAAGAAGGATACGCAGGGCGAGTTCTATCCGCTACCGATTGTGGACGGCGACTCGCGCCTGGGCCCGGTCGCCCGCCTCGTCATCTTCGCCATCGTGCTGACATTCGCGGCGCTGGCATTCGTGTATTATCGCGATCGCATGGGCGAGCCCTTCCTGCTCGGCCTGCTCGGCATGCTGGCGATGATCGGCATCGGCTACCTGTTCGCCAACGCGATCGGCATCGTGCGGGTCAATCCGGCCTCGACAGGCGACCTGCTGTCGAAGGCCTATGTCGATTCGATGGGGCAGGGCGTCGTCGTGACCGACGCCAGGGAGCGCGTGGTCTATGCCAACCGCGCCTATGCCGACGTCACCGGGGCGACGTCGATCAGCGACATCCGCACGGTACAGAACCTGCTTTCGGACAATCCCGAAGCTGCCGGAACGATCGAACGGCTGGCGGCGGGCCTGAGCGACGGGCGGGCGGGCATCGGTGAATTCCGCCTGTCGAGCGCGATCCGGCCGGGCTCGGAGTCCGGACCCCACTGGTACCGGGTGCAGGCGCGGTCGTTTGCCCTTCCCGGCGAGCGCCGGCCCTATTCGGCATGGCAGATCGCCGACATTACCGGCGAGCGCGGCGAGCAGGAGCGCTATTTCCAGGACCTGCAGAAGGCGATCGACCATCTCGACCACGCGCCGGCCGGCTTCTTTGCCGCCGACACCGAGGAGCGCATCACCTATATCAACGCCACGCTGGCGGAATGGCTGGGCGTGGACCTGGCGAAATTCGTGCCCGGATCGATGACCGTCTCGTCGATCATCGCCGGCGACGGCATGGCGCTGCTGCACGCGGTGAAGGCGGAGGCGGGGACGAGCCGCGACGCGATCGTCGATCTCGACCTGGCTTCGATGAAGGGCGAGGCGGTGCCGGTGCGCTTCATGCACCGGGTTTCAGCCGGCCGCGACGGCAGGCCGGGCGCGACGCGCTCCATCGTGCTGCACCGCGGCCAGGGCAACCATGCCGGCGACGAGGCGCGGGCGTCGGAAATCCGCTTCACGCGGTTCTTCAACTCCACGCCGATGGCGATTGCCGGCATCGACGGCGACGGCCACATCCTGCGCACCAATGCGCCGTTCCTCTCGCTCTTCTCGAGCGTCGTCGACCGCGATTCTCTGGACCGCAAGGTGCGCTTCGACACGGTGATCGCCGAGTCCGACCGCGCGCGCTTCGCCCAGGCGCTGGAAGCCGCCAAGCACGGCAAGGCGGATATCGCGCCGATCGAATCGACGCTGCCGGGCGACGGCAACCGCCATATCCGCTTCTACGTCAACGCCGTGGTCGATTCTGGCACCGGCGACGAGGCGGAGGAGGCGGCGATCGTCTATGCCGTCGACACCACCGAGCAGAAGGCGCTGGAAGCGCAGATGGCGCAGAGCCAGAAGATGCAGGCGGTCGGCCAGCTTGCCGGCGGCATCGCGCACGACTTCAACAACGTGCTGACCGCCATCATCATGGCGTCGGACCTGCTGCTCATCAATCACCGCGCGTCCGACCCCTCCTTCCCCGACATCATGAACATCAAGCAGAACGCCAACCGCGCCGCCTCGCTGGTGCGGCAGTTGCTGGCGTTCTCGCGGCGCCAGACGCTGCGCCCGGAGGTGCTGGCGCTGACCGACGTGCTGGCCGATCTGCGCATGCTGCTGTCGAGGCTCGCGGGCAACGAGATCGACCTGAAGATCGAGCACGGGCGGGACCTGTGGCCGGTCAAGGCCGATATCGGCCAGCTCGAGCAGGTGATCGTCAACCTGGTGGTCAATGCGCGCGACGCCATGCCCGATGGCGGCCGGATCACCATCCGCACCGCCAACCTGCCGCGCGAAGAGGCCGAAAAGCTCGACTATCGCGGTCTGCAACCGGCCGATTTCGTCGAGATTTCCGTCGAGGATGCCGGCACCGGCATCGAGCCGGAGGTGATGAAGCAGATCTTCGAGCCGTTCTTCACCACCAAGGAGGTGGGCAAGGGCACCGGGCTGGGGCTGTCCATGGTCTATGGCATCATCAAGCAGACCGGCGGCTTCATCTATGCCGATTCGCAGGTGGGCCGGGGCACCACCTTCCGCATCTTCCTGCCGCGCTACGTCGCCGAAGCGCTGGCGGGCGAGGTCGCAGGGGTTCCGGCAGCCGGAAGCGAGGCCGCGCCGGCCCAGAGCCCGGTCGCCGACGCCGCCAAGGACCTGTCCGGCTCGGCCACCGTGCTGCTGGTCGAGGACGAGGACGCGGTGCGCATGGGCGGCGTGCGCGCGCTGACCTCGCGCGGCTACACGGTGCACGAGGCGTCGTCGGGCGTCGAGGCGCTCGACGTGTTCGAGGAGCTCGACGGCAAGGTCGACATCGTGGTCTCCGACGTGGTGATGCCGGAAATGGACGGGCCGACGCTGCTGCGCGAACTGCGCAAGAAGCAGCCCGACATCAAGTTCGTCTTCGTCTCGGGCTATGCCGAGGAAGCGTTCTCCAAGAACCTGCCGGAAGACGCCAAGTTCGGCTTCCTGCCAAAACCCTTCTCGCTCAAGCAGCTCGCCACCGTGGTGAAGGACATGCTGGAGAGCGAGGGGTAAAGGGTCCTGTCTCTCCCGTGGGGCGCCAATCTCCCCCTTTGCGGGGGAGAAAGCAATTTCAGCACCTTAGCCGGAGCGCAGCAGAGGCTAAGTGCTAGAAATTGCAAGAGAGGGGGTTATCCGCCCTTCTCCCGCCGCCAGGGGGTCTTTGCGAAACGTCCCCCTCACTTGCGATTTCTAACGTTTGGCGTTCGCCCAAGGGCTCCGCCAAGCCGTTGAAATCCCGGCCGGGGGCCCGCTGCTCCGCAGCTCCCCGGCGTTTGCCGACCTGCCGATGATTCACCGGATCATCGGCTTGGCGCTGCGCGCCAACCGGTCGCTCACCCCTCCAGAGGAGAGATGGCGCACGTCATCGCCGCCACGCCTGGGTTTGAACCCACCTGGCCATTGTCCAAAAAACGCTCCCGCGCACCGGCGGGAGGGGAAAGACGGGCGGTTGTCGTCTCGCGCGTCTGAGGTAGTCTGGTGCGATCCGAAAACCGCCCGTCCCGGTGAAATATGATTATCGCTCGGCGGGTTCCCTTCCGGGATTTTGTCCCGTGGTCGCCCGCGTTGCCCGCGGAACCTGACCCGCCGCCCTATCTCTTCAGGGTTGGGCGGGACGC
>JAIOIW010000048.1 GCA_019912385.1 Notoacmeibacter sp.
GTCTGCCGCACCGCTTCGCCCGCCGCCATGGCTGCGGCGACGGCGAGGTTGAGCGAGCGGCGGCCTTCGACCATGGGGATCAGAAGGCGGGCGTCGGCGGCTTCATGGACATGATCCGGGGTACCGGCGGATTCGCGGCCGAACAGAAGGATGTCGTCTGGTTTGAAGGCGAAGGCGGCGTAGGGCTCTGCCCCCCTGGTCGTGAACAGCACAAGCCGGCGGTTTTCGGGTCTCCGCCATTGCTCGAAGGCGGCCCAGTCGGCATGGCGGGTGAGCGCGGCCATTTCGACATAGTCCATGCCGGCGCGCTTCAGCGCCCGGTCGCTCATGTCGAAGCCGGCAGGCCGGATGATGTCGACCGCCAGGCCCAGGCATGCCGCCATGCGCAGGATGGTGCCGGTGTTGCCGGGAATGTCGGGCTGGTAGAGAGCGATGCGGAGGTTGTGTGACATACATGCTGACTAGCCCTGTCAGCATTCATTGCCAAGTTGCCATGACAGTGCCGGATACAAGACCTATATTTGTTGTTTCGACTCATGGCCGGTCCGCCCGGCGCAGAAAACCGGGTGCCTGATGTTATCATCAATCCTCAGATGGTTCGAAACACGGATCGACCCGTTTCCCGCCCGTGAGCCGGTGGAACCGCCGTCGGCCGGGCTTTGGGCGTTCATCTGGCACTATACGCGCGGCATCTGGCCGGCGCTGGCGATCATGTCGGCGCTCGCCGCCTTCGGCGCCGTGGTCGAGGTGTGGATGTTCTCCTTCTTCGGCAACATCGTCGACTGGCTTACGAGCGCCGACCGCGAAACCTTCCTGGCTGACGAAGCCGGCTGGCTGATCGTGATGGGCGTCGTCGTGCTGGTCGTGTATCCGGCGATCACGATCCTGCACAATTTGATGATCCACCAGACGGTGATCGGCAATTACCCGATGATCATCCGCTGGCTGGCGCACCGTTACGTGCTCGGCCAGTCGATGGTGTTTTACCAGGACGAGTTCGCCGGCCGGGTGGCGACCAAGGTGATGCAGGCAGCGCTGGGCATCCGCGAGACGGTGATGAAATCGGCCGACGTGTTCGTCTATGTCTCGGTCTATTTTCTCGGCGCGGTGATCCTGGTCGCCACGTTCGACGTCTGGCTGATGGTGCCGTTCGCCGTTTGGTTCGCGGGCTATGTGGCGACGCTGCGCCATTTCATGCCGCGCCTGCGCGACGTTTCGGAGCGGCAGTCGGACGCGCGGTCGGTGATGACGGGGCGGATCGTGGATTCCTACACGAACATCCTCACGGTGAAGCTGTTCGCCCATTCGCGCCGCGAGATCGGCTATGCGCGCGATTCGATGGAAAGGTTCCTCGACACGGTGCATCCGCAGATGCGGCTGGTCAGCGGGCTCAACATCACGCTCGCCTTCCTCAACAACGGGCTGCTGTTTGCGGTCGCGGCCATCGGGATTGCCTCGTGGCTCTCGGGCGCGGCGACGGTGGGCGCATTCGCCATCGCCATCGCGCTGGTGCTGCGGCTCAACGGCATGAGCCACTGGATCATGTGGGAACTGTCCGGCCTGTTCGAGAATATCGGCATGGCGATGGATGGCATGAACACCATCGCGCAGCCAAGGCTGGTGCGCGACAGGCCCGGCGCGCCGGTGCTTGACGTTTCGCAGGGGAAGATCGCCTTCGAAAACATACGCTTCCACTACGGCAAGGAAGCAGGCGTGATCGAGAACCTGACGCTCGCCGTCAGGCCCGGCGAGAAGATCGGCCTGGTCGGGCGCTCGGGCGCGGGCAAATCGACTCTGGTCAACCTGCTGCTGCGGTTCTACGACCTGGAAGGCGGGCGCATCACCATCGACGGGCAGGACATCGCCGATGTGAGCCAGGATTCGCTCAGGGCCAATATCGGCATGGTGACGCAGGACACCTCGCTGCTGCACCGCTCGGTGCGCGACAATATCCTCTACGGCCGGCCCGACGCGACCGAGGAGATGATGATCGCCGCTGCGAAGCGGGCGGAGGCGCACGCATTCATCCAGGGACTTGCCGATTCCAAGGGGCGAACCGGTTACGACGCCCATGTCGGCGAACGCGGCGTCAAGCTATCGGGCGGCCAGCGCCAGCGCATCGCAATCGCGCGGGTGATGCTGAAGGACGCGCCGGTGCTGATCCTCGACGAGGCGACCTCGGCGCTGGACTCCGAAGTGGAAGCCGCGATTCAGGACAATCTCTATCGCCTGATGGAAGGCAAGACGGTGATCGCAATCGCCCACCGGCTGTCGACGATCGCGGCGATGGACCGGCTGGTGGTGATGGACAAGGGCGAAATCGTCGAGACCGGAACCCATGACGAGCTAGTCGCGGCGGGCGGCCTCTACGCCTCGCTGTGGGCGCGGCAGTCGGGCGGATTCCTGATCGAGGAAGAGGTCGGCGAGGCGGCGGAGTGAGCGAAGAGGCAAAAACCGACCGCGTCTGGCGCCTGGCCGAAAAACATATCGAACCCTTCGTCGATACCGAGCGCGAGGTACTACCGCGCGACGCGTTTGCGTTCATTGCCTTTTTCGCCCGCCAGGCCAAGGGGCCCTTTATTCTTCTTCTCGTCATCGGCGGGATGTCGGGGGCCGTCGATGCGGCGCTGTACTGGTCGGTCGGCTGGCTGATCGACCTGCTGGGCCGCGCCGATCCGGCGATACTGATCGCCAAACACTGGCCGGCACTCGCCGGGCTTGCGTTGCTGGTTCTGGTCGCCCGCGCCGTGGTGATGATCGCTGGCACGGTGATCGAGCAGCAGGTCATCGTGCCGCGTTTCTACACGCTGGTGCGCTGGCAGGCGTTCCGCCGCGTCATCGAACAGCCCTACGCCTTCTATCAGAACGATTTCGCCGGCCGGATCGCGACCAAGATCATGCAGGGCGGCGAGGCGGTCGGCGACTTCCTGATCAATATCCTGCAGACGATATGGTCATTCGCCACCTTCATCGTGCTGGCGGCTACGATCCTGACCGCGCTCGACCCGCTGATGGGCGCGGTGATCGGCGCCTGGATCATCTGCTACCTAGCGATCGCGCGGGTGCTGCTGCCGCGCGTGCGCAAGGCGGGGCGCCGAACGGCCGACGAGCGCTCCGTGCTCAATGGCCGGTTGGTCGACGCCTTCACCAACATCCTCGCGGTGAAGCTGTTCGACAGCGGGCGGCGCGAGCACGCCTTCGTGCGCGATGCGCTGGAACGCTTCCTCGGTGCGGTAACGCAACTGACGCGGGCGATCACGACGGTGCGCGCCGCCGTCGCCATCCTCAACGGCGCGATGATGACCGCCGTCGGCGTGATCGCGGTCTGGGGATGGACGCAGGGACAGATCTCCACCGGCGCGATCGCCGCCTCGCTCGGACTGGTGCTGCGGCTCAACCAGATGTCGGGCTGGATGATGTTCTCCATCAACGGGCTGATCCGCAATTATGCGACCGTGCAGGACGCGACCGGCACGATCTCGGTGGAGCCGGCGATTCGCGACAAGGCGGATGCCGTCTCCCTGCCGCGGGCTGCGGGCGATATCCGCTTCGAAAACGTTTCGTTCCATTACGGAAAGCATGGCGGCGTCATCGACAACCTCAACCTGCATATCAAGCCGGGCGAGCGGGTGGCGCTGGTCGGGCCTTCGGGTGCGGGCAAGACGACGATCGTCAATCTGATGCTGCGGCTGTTCGATGTCGAAAGCGGGCGCATCCTTGTCGACGGTCACGATATCCGCGACGTCACCCAGGCATCGTTGCGCGCGCAGTTCGGCGTGGTCAGCCAGGAGCCGATCCTGATGCACCGCTCGATCCGCGACAACATCGCCTACGGGCGGCCGGGTGCCAGCATGGACGAGGTGGTCGCGGCGGCGAAACGCGCTTCGGCGCATGATTTCATCGGGGGCATTGCCGACATCAAGGGCCGCAAGGGCTACGAGGCGCATGTCGGCGAGCGCGGCGTGAAGCTTTCGGGCGGCCAGCGCCAGCGCATTGCCGTGGCGCGGATGATGCTCAAGGACGCGCCGGTGCTGATCCTCGACGAGGCCACCTCGGCGCTCGATTCGGAGATCGAGGCGGCGATCCAGGAATCGCTGTTCGACCTGATGGAAAACCGCACGGTGATCGCGATTGCCCACCGGCTGTCGACCATCGCCATGCTCGACCGGCTGATCGTGATCGACGGCGGCAAGGTCGTCGAGGAAGGCAGCCACGCCGAACTCGTTGCCAAGGGCGGAATCTATGCCCGTCTGTGGCGGCGCCAGTCCGGCGGTTTCCTCGGCCTGTCGCAGGCAGCGGAATAGGCGCGATGACGGTCCGTGCGCCATCGCAATTTGCCGACAGGAATGCCGATCCGCTCGCCCGGGCACTCGACTACGAGATTGCCGGCGAGATGGCGTCGGCGCTGGGGCGTTCCGGGTGCAAGGCGGAGCAGGCGCTCGGCCGGTTGAAGGAATGTGCGCCGGGCGATCCTGCCCGCCCGGCGGCGCTCAAGCAGGCCGCGGCCGCCGTCCACGCCTATCTGATCCAGCGGGAACTGTGCGGCATGCGCCGCCACGACGCGGTCATCCGCGAATATGCGATACCGCGCGAGGTGCTGGTGCGCCTCGGCGCGAGCTAAGCACCGGACGAGCGGCGCAGTGGCGGCCGCCATCGTGTTGTTGAAACTCCGCGACAATCTGCCCTCCTACCCTGCAACAGGCTGGACAAGGACGGCCTTCCTCAATAGAAGCAATCGCCAAATGCCGGGGGAATCCGCCGGCCCGCCAGCCATGTCTGCGGGCCCGGCCGTGAAGGACTTGCGAGGGGAAACCGGCGAACCGAGGGAAAGGATGGTAGTCCCGTGAGTGTACACGAAACGAGCGATCAATCACGCCGCGACTTTCTTTATGTGGCCACCGCTATGGCAGGCGCCGTGGGCGCGGCCGGCGTGGCATGGCCCTTCATCGACCAGATGCGTCCGGACGCCTCGACGCTGGCGCTGGCTTCGATCGAAGTCGATGTCTCGGCGCTCGAGCCGGGCATGTCGCTGACCGTCAAGTGGCGCGGAAAGCCGGTCTTCATCCGCAACCGAACGGAAAAGGAGATCGAGGAAGCCAAGGCCGTGCCGCTCGCGGAACTCAAGGATCCGGTTGCGCGCAATGCCAATATCGCCGCCGATGCTCCGGCGACCGACGACGACCGCTCAGCCGGCCAGGGCAAGGAAAACTGGCTGGTGATGATCGGTTCCTGTACCCATCTGGGCTGTGTGCCGCTCGGCCAGCAGGGCGAATTCGGCGGCTGGTTCTGCCCCTGCCACGGTTCGCATTACGACACGGCCGGTCGCATCCGCAAGGGTCCCGCGCCGGAGAATCTGGCGGTTCCCAAATTCGAATTTATTTCCGATACGACCATCCAGATCGGCTAAGGGACAGGGACGAGCAAGACAATGAGCGGACATTCCAGCTACACCCCGAAATCCGGTCTCGGAAAATGGATCGACGCACGCATGCCGCTGCCGCGGCTGATGTATGATTCCTTTGTCGCCTATCCGGTACCGCGCAACCTCAACTACGCCTACGCGTTCGGCGGCATTCTCTCCATCATGCTGGTGGCGCAGATCCTGACCGGCGTGGTGCTGGCGATGCACTACGCGGCCGACACCGGCCTGGCCTTCAACTCCGTCGAGAAGATCATGCGCGACGTCAATTCCGGTTGGCTGCTGCGCTACATGCACGCCAACGGCGCATCGTTCTTCTTCATCGCGGTCTATATCCATATCTTCCGCGGCCTCTATTACGGCTCCTACAAGGCGCCGCGCGAACTGCTGTGGATACTCGGCGTGCTGATCTACTTCCTCATGATGGCCACCGGCTTCATGGGCTACGTGCTTCCCTGGGGCCAGATGAGCTTCTGGGGCGCGACCGTCATCACCGGCTTCTTCACCGCCATCCCGCTGGTCGGCGAGTGGATCCAGACGTTCCTGCTCGGCGGCTTCGCGGTCGACAACCCGACGCTCAACCGCTTCTTCTCGCTGCATTACCTGCTGCCGTTCATGATTGCCGGCGTCGTGGTGTTGCATGTGTGGGCGCTGCACGTGACCGGGCAGACCAACCCGACGGGCATCGAGGTGAAGTCGAAGACCGACACGTTGGCCTTCACGCCCTATGCGACGATGAAGGACGCGTTCGCGATGGTCGTATTCATCGCGGTCCTGGCCTACTTCATCTTCTACATCCCGAACTATCTCGGCCATCCCGACAACTACACGATCGCCAACCCGCTGAAGACGCCGGCGCATATCGTTCCGGAATGGTACTACCTGCCGTTCTACGCGATCCTGCGGGCGATCACCTTTTCCATCGGGCCGATCGACTCCAAGCTCGGCGGCGTCATCGCGATGTTCGGATCGATCCTGATCCTGTTCGTCGTACCGTGGCTGGATACCTCCAAGGTGCGTTCGGCGGTCTATCGTCCGTGGTACAAGCTGTTCTTCTGGCTGTTCGTCATCGATGCCATCTTCCTGGGCTGGCTCGGTTCGCGGCCGGCGGAAGGCACCTATGTGGCGATGGCCCAGGTCGCGACGGCCTACTACTTCGCCTTCTTCATCATCATCATGCCGATCCTGGGCCTGATCGAGACGCCGAAGCGGCTGCCCAATTCGATCACCGAGGCGGTTCTGGAGAAAAACAAGGGCGGCGCTTCGGTGCAGCCGGCCGGCAGTGCGGCATCTCCGGAAACCAAGGGCTGAGCATCAGGCAGACAAGGACTATAGGCATGAAGACGATCCTCAAAGGACTTACCGCGCTCGGACTTGGCCTGACGCTTTTCTCCAATATGTCTTTCGCACAGGAAGCGCACGTCACCGCCGAGCCGACCCACTTCCCGATGATCAAGCCGGCGGAACTCGACTGGAGTTTTGCCGGTCCGTTCGGCACCTACGACAAGGGCCAGTTGCAGCGCGGCCTGAAGGTCTACACCGAAGTCTGTGCCGCCTGCCATTCCATGGGACTCGTCGCGTTCCGCGATCTGGAGGGGCTGGGCTATTCGGAAGCACAGGTGAAGGCGTTCGCGGCCAACTACGAGGTCGAGGACGGCCCGAACGCCGACGGCGAGATGTTCACGCGCACGGCCGTTCCGTCGGATTATTTCCCGTCGCCGTTCCCCAACGAGGAGGCCGCAGCGGCCGCCAACAACGGCGCGGCGCCGCCCGACTTCTCGCTTATCGCCAAGGCACGCTCGGTGGAGCGCGGGTTCCCGACATTCGTGTTCGACATCTTCACGCAGTATGCCGAGGGCGGGCCGGACTACATCCACGCGCTGCTGACCGGATATGACCAGGAACCGCCGGCCGGCATGGAGGTTCCCGAGGGCACCTACTACAATCCCTATTTCATCGCGGGCAAGTCGCTTTCGATGGCTGCGCCGATCTCCGAAGGCCAGGTGACCTATGATGACGGTTCGCCCGAAACGGTGGACCAGTACGCCAAGGACGTCTCCGCCTTCCTGATGTGGGCCGCAGAGCCCAAGCTGGAAGCGCGCAAGGCAACCGGCTTCCGCGTGATGATCTTCCTGCTGCTGTTCGGATCGCTGGTCTATCTGACAAAGCGCAAGGTATGGAGCAGCGTCGAGCACTGAGGCGCGGCACCGCACATGAGTTGAAGGGCGCCCTTCCGGCGCCCTTTTCTTTTTGCCGCCGGCGGAGCAAAAAGGGCTTCCACGTCATCCAGGAACAACCATCCATGCACAGTACCTTGCAGGAAACGCTTCTTTCCACCATCCGCTCCATTACCGACTATCCGAAGCCGGGAATCGTGTTTCGCGACATCACCACGCTGCTCGGCAATGCGCGGGCGTTCCGGCGGTCGGTCGACGAACTGGTCCATCCCTATGCCGGCTCGAAGATCGACCACGTGACGGGCATCGAGGCGCGCGGCTTCATCCTCGGCGGTGCCATGGCGCACCAGCTTTCGGCAGGGTTCATCCCGATCCGCAAGAAGGGCAAGCTGCCGCATGACACCGTGTCCATCGCCTACAGCCTGGAATATGGCATTGACGAGATGGAGATGCACAAGGATGCGCTGAAGCCGGGCGAACGGGTGATCCTGGTCGACGACTTGATCGCCACCGGCGGAACGGCGGTAGGCGCGGTCAAGCTGTTGCGCCAGATGGGCGCCGACGTGGTGGCCGCGTGTTTCGTGATCGACCTGCCGGAACTGGGCGGACGACGCAAGCTCGAGGCGCTGGACGTGACGGTCAGGACGCTGGTCGAATTCGAGGGGCACTGACCGCGCGACGTGCCCGCGGGCAAATCCGGCGACCTGAAACGGGACGGACCGCGGCGCGCGCGGTGGCGCTCACGCCACCCTGACCAGAACCGAGCTGATGCATTCCATGACGATCGCGCCATCCTGGTTGTGCGCTTCGACGCGCGCATTGAGGATCGACCAGCCGGGGCGCGTGGCCGACGGGCGGATATCGAGAAGCGTGCGCGAATAGGTAATCGTATCGTCGGCATAGACCGGTTTCAGCCATTTCAGGTCGCGGAAGCCGGGCGACGGCCCGTATTCGACGATCTCGCCGGCGCTGACGGCCGCCACTTTGCTGCGCGCTTCGATGGTCAGGCGCATGAATGTCGATGCCGTGTGCCAGCCCGAGGCGCAAAGCCGGCCGAACTGGCTCCTGCGCGCGGCATCCTCGCTGAGGTGAAAGGGCTGCGGATCGTACCTGCTGGCAAAGCGGATTATCTCGTCCGCTTCGAAGCGGTGGCTGCCGATGATTTCGGTGACGCCGAACTTCGCGGCTAATCGCGTGGTCATGCCGCCTCCGGATCGCGCAGGAGGAACATGCCGGTGTTGGCCATCTCGCAGACGCACTCGCCGCGCTGGTTGAACAAACGGTGCTCGACGGAAACGAAACCGAGGCCCGGCCTTGAGCCGGAAACCCGGCGGTCCTTGATGATGCTCTTGCCGGTCAGCGTGTCGCCGGCGAGCACGGGACGTCTCCACTTCACGTAGTCGACGCCAGGCGCGCCCTGCGACGTCGAGCCGAGCAGATAGGCGTCGCACATCATGCGCATCGCAATCGACACGGTGTGCCATCCCGATGCCGCGAGGCCCCCGAGCATGCTCGCCTTGCCCGCTTCCTCGTCGAGATGCATGGGCTGGGGGTCGAACTCGCTGGCGAATTCAATGATTTCCCCGGCTGTCACGGGATAGGGACCCATGGCGATTTCCATGCCCGGTTGCAAATCCTCGTAAGCCAGCGGCCGGTTGCTCATTTCCGTTTCCCGTAGCTGAATTCCTGCGGCACAATACAGGTCCGACTCATCGAGGCAAGACGTTCAAACCGCGATGGAAAAAAACTTCCCCGGCGTTCCCGACGCACTCGACGGCGACACCCGGATCAAGCTTGAAAAGCTGCCACGTACGACGTTGGAACCGGGCAGCGTGCTGTTTAGACCGGGCGACGAGGCGCTGGGTTTCGTTCTGGTCAATGCCGGCCGTGTCGGGGTTTATCTCACCGGCCGTTCGGGCCGCGAAATCCTGCTCTATACGGTGGAGCCCGGCGAGACCTGCGTGCAAACCACGCTCGGCATTCTCGGAGGACAGCATTATACCGGTGAAGCAATCGCAGAAACGGCGGTCGAGATAGTGGTGGTGCCGCGGCAGCTGTTCATGGAACTGATGGAAAGCTCACCAGGCTTCAGGCGTTTTGTGTTCCGCGCCTTCGCCGATCGGATGGCCGATGTCACGTGGGTTCTCGAGCAGGTCGCATTCGTCAGGATCGAGCAGCGTCTGGCGGGGCTGCTGCTCCGGAGGGCGGGCGACGGCGATGTCGTGCCGCTCACCCACCAGCAGATCGCGACGGCGATCGGCTCGGCCCGCGAAGTCGTGTCGCGAAGGCTCGAAGCATTGCGGTCGAAGGGGCTGGTGACCATGGACCGGGGCGCGATACGCGTCGCCGATCGGGGAGGCCTGGCGCGAATCGCGGAAAATTAGTTGGGCTTTGGTGACGTTGTCACCGACAAGTCGAATTCGTCAGTAAATGATGATAAATATGGACTCCGGCATTCGGCCGGCGCGCCTGTTTTTCAGAAGGGAAAATGTCCATGCTCAAGACCAATGAAGGCACAGCGGACCGGGTGTTGCGGGTGATCGTCGGGATCGTGCTGCTGGCGCTCTACATCATGGGTACAGTGACGGGCATATGGGCGTGGGGCGCCCTGATCGTTGGCATCATCGCCCTGGTGACGGGCCTGGTTGGCACGTGCCCGCTCTACATGATGCTCGGACTTTCGACCTGCCCGGCCAAGAAGGCCTGACAAACCCGGTTAGCGAAATGGACCGGCGGGTGGCGATCAGCGGCCGCCCGCCAGTCCTTGCGTTACCTGCCAGGCGGCAAGTCCGAAGCTGACAGCGGCGCCGAACAGACCCCACCAGCGCCAGGTGCGAAGGCCGGTCTCGGGCATGCGCGTGCCGATCGCAAACAGCGACAGGTTGACGAGGGTGAAAACGCTCAGCGTGACCAGGCTGGTGGCTTCGGCCAGACGCAGGAGCGGAAAGAACAGCGCCAGCATGATGATGACGGCGGCGACGAGCCATGTCGCGCGGGCCGGGGTGCGGTGAACCGGATCGACCCTGGCGAAGTAGGCGGGCAGGAGCCCCTCATTGGCCATGCCGTAGAGGACGCGGGCGGCCATGATGATCTGGACAAGTATTCCGTTGATCATGGCGATGGCCGCGATGGCCGCGATCGGTTTGCCGCTCATTCCGGAGATTGTCTCGAACAGTACGGCAAGCGGTGCCGGCGATGACGTGATCGCCTCGCGGCCGGGCGCCATCACGGCGACGGCGGCGAGCGCAATATAGATCGCCACCGTTATGCCAAGCGTCAGCAGGATTGCGCGCGGCGCGGTCCTGACCGGATCAAGCGTTTCCTCCGCCATGTTCTCGATGTCCTCAAAGCCGATGAAGGCGAAAAAGGCGATCACCGCACCGGACAGCACCGGCGCCATCGCCGCGAGGTCGGCCGTCGGCGTGAATGCTGCGGCGAGGCGCGCCGTGTCGCCCAGCAACGGCAGGCCGAAGATGACGACGACCGCGAGCGTACCGACTTCCAGAACGGTCACGAGCGCGGCGAAGATCACGCTTTCGCGCACGCCCCACCAGGCGATTGCGGCAAGCAGGGCGACGACGACGACCACGACGAGGGACGAGGGCAGGGGGACCAGCGTGCCGGCATAACCGGCAAAAGCGAGCGCGATCACCGCGCTGGAAATGATTGCCGTGATGACGACACCGAAGCCGACCAGGCGGCCAAAAAAGGCGCCGAGGCCGCGATTGACGAACACAGCCTCGCCGCCGGCCCTGGGAAAGACGCGTACGAGGATCGCGTAGGAAAGCCCCGTTGCCCCGGCGATGAGGCCGGCGAGCAGGAACGCCTGCGGCGCGCGATCACCGGCAAGGCCGAGGATTTCGCCGATCAGCGCGAAGATGCCGGCGCCGACCGTGACACCGACGCCGTAGAAGACCAGCAGCGCCAGGGAAAGGGAGCGGCGAAGGGCGGGAGCATCATCGGTCCGGTCATGCGTCATGTCTTCACGATAGCACCATTCGTTTTCTTCGCCACGGTACGGACCAGTGGAACGAATTTGACATTCGATACCCGCTCGGCATCGACCTCGAAATCGAATATCAGCTTTAAAAGCTCGAGTAGAATCATAAGCCAAGCTGGTGGATTCCTTGTTTCCAGCATTTCCCCTCGCGGCCGATACAAATGGGATTCAAATGTCGGAAGCAAACCACCAGGACGTGTCACGATGGCCCTCAGAGGCTGGACCACGGCGTGCGGCCATGCCACAAATTGCCGGCAGCGAAGCGAGGACCCTTAGTTCGTGACCGGCATTGGCGACCTGACATCGGGGGCGATCGGGCCTGACGTCCGCAGAGGCGCCGGCAGGCCATGAGCGGCCCTTTGATGGCTTTGAACACTGGCGATCTCGTGGCGCTCGCCGTATTCGCCTTCGCGTGGATGATCTTCGAGATCGCAGTCGATCATTCACGGCTGCGTCATAGGAGCCTTTCAGGGCTGATGACGCATTGCCGCCGGGAGTGGATGCTGGTGCTGGCCGAGCGGGAAATGCGCATGGT
>JAIOIW010000049.1 GCA_019912385.1 Notoacmeibacter sp.
GACTTCGCGCGCTGGGCGATCGAGGAGGGCGGCACGCCCGACGACATGTCGCTGCAGGTACTCGTGCAGTGCCGGCCGGAGCTGATCACGCGCACCTTCGAGGCGCTGAAGGGCGCGACGAAGCCGATCGTGCATTTCTACAATTCCACGTCGGAATTGCAGCGCCGCGTGGTGTTCGAGAAGGACGTGCCGGGCATCAAGAAGATCGCCGTCGACGCGGCGAAGATGATCGCCGACATGGCGGCCGATGCCGGCGGCGGGTTCCGCTTCGAGTATTCGCCGGAAAGCTTCACCGGCACCGAGCTGGAGGTGGCGCTGGAGGTGTGCAACGCGGTTGCCGAGGTGATCCGGCCCACGCCCGACAACAAGCTGATCATCAACCTGCCGGCGACGGTGGAGATGAGCACGCCCAACATCTATGCCGACGAGATCGAGTGGATGTGCCGCAATCTCGACAATCGCGAGAACATCATCGTCTCGCTGCATCCCCACAACGACCGCGGCACGGGGATCGCTGCGACCGAGCTCGGCCTGATGGCCGGCGCCGACCGCGTGGAGGGCACGCTGTTCGGCAATGGCGAGCGCACCGGCAATGTCGACATCGTGACGCTGGCCTTGAACATGTACACGCAGGGCGTGGACCCTGAGCTCGACTGCCGCGACATCAACCGCATCAAGGACGTCTACGAATACTGCAACCAGTTGAGGATTCCCGAGCGCCATCCTTACGTGGGCGAACTGGTCTACACCGCCTTTTCCGGCTCGCACCAGGACGCCATCAACAAGGGCATGAAGGCGCTGAAGAAGTCCAACAAGGCGCTGTGGGAAGTGCCGTACCTGCCGATCGACCCGGCCGATGTGGGCCGCAGCTACGAGGCGATCATCCGCATCAACTCGCAGTCGGGCAAGGGCGGCATCGCCTATGTGATGCAGGCCGATTACGGGCTCAACCTGCCGCGCAGCCTGCAGGTGGAGTTTTCCGGCGACATCCAGGCGATCACCGACGCGGAAGGCAAGGAGCTTTCGTCGAAGCGCATCCACGACCGGTTCATGGAGGTCTATGTCGACCAGCCGGGCGGGCGGCTGAAATTCGTCGATCACCGCACCTTCCCGGCCGAGGACGCCAAGGGCATGCGGGTGGTCGAGGCGACCATCCTCGACAACGGCGCCGAAGCGACCATCTCGGGGCGGGGTACCGGGCCGATCGACGGCTTCGTCAACGCGCTGTCGCGCCATGTCGGCGTCGACATGTCGGTGGTCGACTATTCGGAGCATTCGATCGCGCGCGGCTCCAACGCGGCGGCGATCTGCTACATGGAGATGGAGCATCCCGGCGGCAAGCTGTTCGGCGCGGGGATCAACACCAACATCGTGGCGGCGTCGCTGGAGGCCGTGGTCTCGGCGGCCAACCGCATCCTGGCGGCGGCCAACGGCGCGGCGGAGGACTGAGACGAAGTGACGGGCACGGCCCACTGGTGTGGTGGATTTGAAGTTGGTTCGATCGGCTGTCGAGAGTGCTGCTACGAACTTCAAATCCGGAAACCACACTAGAATCATAAAGTTGCCAGTGTCCTTGTCGAATCCGGTATTCGCAGCGGGGCATCGGGCAAGGTGATGAATTCCGGCTTCGGGACACTGGCCTTGCCGCGCGTTTTGACGTAACCGGAAGAGGCACGGAGCCATGGCGGCGCCGTGCCTTTTTTAATGGAGGAGAGCGGGCAATGGGGATTTTCGCGGCGGAGAGCGGAGCGGGCGCGCGGACGGTGGTGCTGCTGCACGGATTCGGCGGTACGCACCGCACGTGGGACGCGATCGCCGCCGATCTCGCGGCCGACAACCATGTGCTGGCCTATGACCTGCCGGGCCATGGCGGCTCGCTCGACGTTCCCGACGCGGGGCTGGCCAAGATCGCGGTGCGCGCGATCCTCGGCGATCTCGCGGCGCGCGGGCTTGAGCGCGTTCATGGCGTTGGCCATTCGATGGGCGGGGCGATCGCGGCGATGATGGCGCTGGCCGATCCGGGCCGGATCGCATCGCTGACGCTGCTGGCGCCGGGCGGCTTCGGCGAAGAGATCAACGGCCGGCTGCTGGCGCGCTACGCGGCGGCGAGAGAGGCCGGGGATATCCGGGCCGCGCTGGAAAACATGTATGGCTGGAACAATCCGGTGCCGGACGAGGCCGTCGAGGTACTCGTCGCGGCGCGCCAGGTGCCCGGCCAGGCGGAGAAACTGATCGAGATTTCGCAGGGGCTTGCCCGCGACGGAAAGCAGGGCGTGATCCCGCGCGACAGGCTGGCGGGGTTGACGATGCCGGTCAAGGTGTTGTGGGGCACGCAGGACCGCGTGCTGCCGACGCGCCAGGCGCACCGGCTGCCGCCGCTGTTCGCCGCGCATGTCTTCGAGGATACCGGGCACATGCTGCCCGACGAGTGCACCGGCGACGTGATCCGGCTGATCCGCCAGAACATTCGCTGAGGGGGCGGCTTTCCGCGACGCATTTTCGCGGTGCAATACGGTTAACATGCTGTTAATATAATGCATTGTGTGGGATTGAGTGCAATGCGTGAACCTGTTGACCCTTCAAGGTGGGATGAAGTGCCGATGCGCAAGCTTTCCGAAGCGATCCGCGAGGTGAAGACCGCCACCGCCGACCGCGACGACGTCGTGATCGAGATGCGCGCTGCGCAGCGCATGCGGCTGGAACTGCTGGTCGCCGAACTTCAGCCCGTGCTCGACGATATACCCGAGGACAATGTGCTGTTCGATTTCGCGCTGTCGTCTGGCGAACAGCCGCGGTTCTGGATCGATGCCGTGGCGCATGTCACCATGGGCCGCGACAAGCGGACCTACCGTTTCCTGCGCGATACGCGGCTCGGGCGGACCGTGCTGGCGGAATCCACGGAGATCGGGCCGGTCGCCGACCAGGTGACCCGATATATCGCCGAGCGGATCGTGGAGCGGGAACGGGCGCTCGATACGGGCCTCGAAATCGCGGCGCGCGGGGCCAATCTTCCGGTGCCGGCGCCTGACAAGGCGGCGTCCGGCGCGCGCAATGGCTGGGCGGCAAACATGATGTGGTTCCTCCTGGGCGCGATCATCGGGGCCGGCGCGCTGATCATCGCCTATTGGGACAAGCTCGGCCTGGCCCACTTCAATCCGTAATGCATCGGCCCGAAAGCCGGAACCGGTTTTCGGAAAGCAGGATGCGCAAATTCAATGACTTACAGCGTCTTTCGTGCGTCGAAATGGACGTCCGGTGGCGTGGCGTGCCCAGCCTTCACTCCGACAGCACGACCCGCTCAAGCTCGTCCACGGGCATGGCCGCGCCGGTCAACCCCCGCCGGATCATGGTGACGTCCCAGGCGCCGGCCGCGCCTTCTATCTCGAACAGGTTGTAGCAGGCAGGCGGCTTTCGGCTGCCGGCGCCCTGACCGGCGGCGGCCACGCCGACAACGGGGACCGTTTCTTCGCCCTGCCCGGGGATGCGATAGAGTGTTGGCAGGTGGGTGTGGCCGTGCAGCACCAGTTCGGCGCCCGCCTCGGCCACCGTCTTCTGGAACAGGCGGATGCCGTTGAGCTTCTTGTGGGCGGTGGTCGCGCCGCGCACCGGCGGGTGATGGATCATGACGACGCGGAACAACCCCTGGGCCCCGGTGCGCTCGAGCAGGTTCTTCAGCGCCGCGGCCTGTTCCTGGCGAAAGAAGCCGGTGGCCAAAAACGGCGCGGTGGCGCGCGCGGTGCTGATGCCGATCAGGGCAGCGGGGCCGCGAACGCGCAGATACGGGAAGGCGCGGCTGTCGACCGGGCTGTTGGCGCCGTCGCCGGTCATCCAGGGCGCCCAGGCGCGGCAGGCCTTGTCGATCGCGCCGGGCACATAGGCGTCATGGTTGCCCGGAACGACCGAGACATCCTGCGGGTCGCCGAAGTTCTCGAGCCATTGCCTTGCGAGGTCGATTTCGGCATCCAGCGCCAAATTGATCAGATCGCCGGTCAGTGCGATATGGTCGGGATCTTGCGCGTTGATGTCGTCGCATATCCGCGCCAAAGTCTCGCTGCCGATATGGCGGCCGCGATGGCGCTGCCAATTGATGTAACCGGTGATCCGCTTGGAAGCGAGATCGCCGTAACTCGGTTCGGGCAGCGGCCCGAGATGGAGGTCGGATAGGTGAGCGAGGCGAAACATGATTTCTCATAAGCGATCGGTGGGGCGCAATCCAGCGAAAGAGCGGGATGGGCGATGAGCGGCCTTGAGCATCGCCGCAGCCTTGCGATCCGCATCCGCGACCGGCTGTTTCATGTCTGGTTCCTGCTGCGCCGGCCGATGACGCTTGGCGTGCGCGCGATCGTGCACGACAAGGCGCGAAATGCCGTCTTCCTGATCCGCCACACCTATGTGCCGGGCTGGCACCTGCCGGGCGGCGGCGTGGAACGCGGCGAGACCATGAATGAAGCTCTGGAACGCGAGTTGCTGGAAGAGGGCGATATCGTGGTGACCGGCGTGCCTCAGCTTGCCAGCATCCATTTCAACCGCCATGCCAGTCCGCGCGATCACGTGGCGGTCTATCTTGTGGGCTCATTCGCGCTGAACGGGGAGAAGCGGCCTGACATGGAAGTGGCCGAGGCCGGCTTCTTTGCCCTCGACCGGCTGCCGGAAGGAACGACGCCCGGCACCCGCGCGCGGCTGAACGAGGTTTTCGGCAATGCTGCGGTTTCGCCATACTGGAGCGATTGA
>JAIOIW010000050.1 GCA_019912385.1 Notoacmeibacter sp.
TTCGAGGCCGAAATGGACCGCCTCGTGCGCCAGATGCCGGACACGCGCTGATGTGCGTCGGTATCCCCATGCTGGTGATCGAGCCGGGCGAGGGCGTCGCGATCTGCCGCGGTGGTGGCGAGGATCACCGGATCGACACACGCCTTGTCGGCGAGGTCACCGCGGGCGAATGGCTGATGGTCTTCCTCGGTGCTGCGCGCGAGCGCATGAGCGAGGAAGCGGCCCACCGGACGGCCGATGCCCTCAGGGCGCTGGAGATGGCCGTGCGCGGCGAGACCGGTTTCGATCATCTGTTTGCCGACCTGATCGGCCGCGAGCCGCAACTGCCCGAACATCTGCGACAGCCGGCCGGTTCCAGGTCATCCAAGGAGGGATGCTGATGTTTTCACCGCTACTTCAATCCGTTATCGCGCGCGAGGGGCTGACCGTCGTCGATCAGGACACGGTCGACGATCTGGCCGCGAACCTCGACCATGCGGCGCTCTTCTTCGCCGGCGATGCCGCCCGGCATGCTGAAAGCGACGATGTCGCGATCATCCTGCCGGAACTCGTCCGCGCCTTCCGCGGCGCCTTCACCCCGCTGGTCGTTGCCCGCGAATGCGAGCGCCCGTTGCAGCGCCGCTATCGCTTCAACGCCTTTCCCGCGCTCGTTTTCCTGCGCCGGGGCGGCTATCTCGGCGTGATCCAGCGCGTCCTCGACTGGCAGGATTACGGCGATGAGATCGCGGCAATCCTTCGCCGCGAGCAATCCGATCCGCCGCGGTTCGAATTTCCCGAAGGATGTGGGGCTCCGGCTCCCGGCCTTGCCCAATAACCCGACGGAGGAAACCCATGACCCATTCGATACCGGGGCTCGTCGGCCCCAACAGCCAGCCCGGCGAGGATGACGGCGCCGCACTCGACCTGTTTCCGATGCCGTCGGGCATGATGACCTTTTCCACGCCGAACATCCCCGAACCGGAGGAAGCCGCCGGCATGGCGACGGGCATCGCGGTTCTGGAGCGCGTTCTCGGCCTGTTGCGGGATTTCGACGCCGCCGCGCAGGCGAATGCGGCGGTCGATCTCGCAGGCCTTGATCCCGCCAATCTCGACCTCGTGAACCAGGTGTTGGGCGAGGGAGAGGTGTCGATCATCGGCGGTGTTCGTTTCCAGGCGCAGGAAGCCGTTCTCGCCGGCGTGTGGCGGGTCCGCGAAACCGGCGAGACCGGTTCGGTGATCCGCGACACGGTGGAGGCCGGGCTGTTTCCGAAGACGATCGCTGCATCGGCCTTTTCCGACGCCAGGGACCGCGTCGCGATGCCGGCCTCCCTCGGGCCGAACGTCTTCAACGCGCCGCCGCTGGTCGCCGAGATCAACGAGCATCTCGGCAAACCGGCAAACGGTACCGGCCTGCATGTCATCAACCTGTCGCTTCTGCCCCACACCGAGGAGGATCTCACCTTCCTCAACGACCTGCTCGGGCGCGGCGGCCTGACGATCCTGTCGCGCGGCTACGGAAACTGCCGCATCACCGCCTCCGCGACGCGCAATGTCTGGTGGGTCCAATACTACAACTCCCAGGACTCCCTGATCCTCAACTCCATCGAGATCACCGGCGTGCCGGAAGTTGCTTGCGCGTCGCTCGAAGATATCGCCGACTCCGCCGACAGGCTCAACGAGATACTGGAGATCTACCGGTGAGCGATCACTTCTTTGCCGGCTCCTACGGCGGCGATGCCGCGAAGATCGGGCCGCTGACCCGGCTTGAATGCAAGATCTGCTGGCATGTCTATGACCCGCAAGCAGGCGACGACTACTGGCAGATACCACCCGGTACGCCGTTCACGGACCTGCCGGAGCACTGGACCTGCCCCGAATGCGACAGTCCGAAATCGGGTTTCATGGTCACCGAGGCAAATTGAAATGGACGCCGCCGCCGCCATCGCGGAAAAGTTCGAGAGCGCCTTCGAACGCATTCGCGTCGAGCGTATGGACGGCGTGCCGATCCTCAATCCCGCGCTGTCGGTTGTATTGACCGGGTTGGTGGAGTGGAACGGCTATCTTGCCGGTGTGCTGGTGACGCCGTGGTTCATCAATACGGTGCTGGTCGGCGGGGATGACGGCGAGGCCGGGATCGCGCCGGGCACCAAGAAGAGCTTCCAGTTTCCGGCGGGTCCGTTCGAGTTCATCCGCAGCCATGAGGATGGCCTGGGCGGCTTCTGGATGTGTTCGCTGTTCTCGCCGGTGTTCGAATTTCCCGATCAGGAGACGGCGCTGGCTGTGGCCGAAGGCTCTCTTGCTGCCCTTATGGACCGCGAAGCCGGCGAGGGCGAAGCCGACGAAGACATGGAGCGTATCTGGCGGGGAGAGCGCCCCGATCCGGTCGAGGACGCTACGGTCGAAGCATCCGGCACCACGCCGCCCGGTGGCGATGAGGCCGCGGACCGCGCGCCGAAGGCCGTCAGCCGCCGTGCATTCCTGACCGCTGACGCGACGGGAGACGACCCGGCATGAGCATCGAGGGGAGGGTGACGATCGATCTCGGCGCGGATGGCGCTTCGGCCGTCCATGTCGAATACCGCCAGCCCTTGCAGGTCGCGGGCCTCGTGCGCGGGAAGACGCCGCAGGCCGCTGCCGCCATCTTCCCGCTCGTCTACTCGGTCTGCGGCAATGCCCAGGCCTATGCCGCGGCCCTGGCGCTGGAAGCAGCGGCAGGGATCGCCGGCGATCCGGCGACCGCCAACGCACGCGCCATCCTCACAGCGCTGGAAAGCTGGCGCGAAAGCCTGCTGCGCGTCGTCGCTGACTGGCCCGCCGCGCTGGGAGAGCCCGCGGATCCAGTGGCGGCGCGGCCGGCGATGAACTATCTGGCGCGCATGAAGGCCGCGCTTTTTCGCGATGGCGATCCGTTTGCGCTGGGCGCGGCCGCCACGCCTGACAAGAGGACCGTTCTCGCCATCGCCGCCGAGGCGGAACAGCTTGCCGGCGAACTTGTGTTCGGCGAGGCGTCCGAGCGGTTCCTGGCGCGGTGCGGCCAATCCGGCCTGCTCGACTGGTCGAACGCGAAGGCGACGCCGGCCGCCCTGTTCCTGCGCAAACTGGAGAAAACGGGATGGGC
>JAIOIW010000051.1 GCA_019912385.1 Notoacmeibacter sp.
CGGCGGCGCACGTTCGGGATCATCGAGCGAACCGATCGAAATCTCGATTTCGCCGCCATAGTCGTAGGCGAGCGGCGTTCCGCATTCGGCGCAGAAGCCGCGGCGCACCTTGTTGGACGAGGCGAACCAGGCCGGTTCACCGCGCGTCCACTGCAAGCCAAGACCGGTCACCAGCGGGCCGAAAAAGCCGCCGAACGCCTTCTGGCACATGCGGCAATGGCAAATCGAGGCGCGGCCGAGCGCCTCGCACCGGAAACGCACCGCGCCGCACTGGCAGCCGCCGCTGATCGGTTGCGCCGTCATGGTTTCACCTCCGGCGGCCAGGTTTGTGTGTCGTGGTCGGGATGCTGACGGTTCGAGGCGGCGACATCGGCGATCCGCACACCGTCTTGCACCGGGTCGTCCTCGGTTTCGGCGCCAGGCAGCACATCGAGCGTGCCGAACCACGGCATCTTCGCCTCCAGGCCGAACTGGGTTTCGGGCCGGACGCCCGCCGGATCGTCGAGCGATCCGAGCGTGACGTTCAGATGGTCGAGCCCGATGGTCTCGAAGATGAGCGGCGTGCCGCATTTCGCGCAAAAACCGCGGCGAACGGGATCGGAGGACTGGAACCAGGCGATCTCGCCGCGCGTGACGGTGAATTCGTCCTTCTGCGCGTTGGCGAGCGGCATGAAATAGTTGCCCGCCGCCTTCTGGCACATGCGGCAGTGGCAGATATGGGGTTGGGTCAGCGCGCCGTCGACACGATAGCGCACCGCGCCGCACTGGCAGCCGCCGGTGTGGGTTTGATTGGTCATGGCCGTCGTTCCTCCACCCATGCGACGATGTGATTGCATACGCCGTCGATATCTTTCAGCACATCCTCGTTCCAGAAACGCAGAACCGTCCAGCCCAGTTCGCCAATCGCATCGGTGCGTTTGCGATCCGCGGACAGGGCGGCTTCGTCGGCGTGCCGGACGCCATCGACTTCGACGATGAGCTTGAATTCCGGACACGCGAAATCGGCGATGTAACCGGAGATCGGCATCTGCCGGCGGAAGCCGAGTTTCATCAAGCGATGCGCGCGCAGTTCATTCCACAGTTTCAGTTCCGCATCGGTCATGTCCCCGCGCATCTTGCGCGCATTTCGGCGATTTACCGGCGGCACGGGGAAGTGGGTCACGAGATACCCCCCTCTGCCCTGCCGGGCATCTCCCCCTCAAGGGGGGAGATTGGACGGCATCGCTGGTTTCGCCAATCCCCGCCGCTGACGTCAAGCAGATGAGTGAATGTGAAGGGCGCTGTGCAAGCGGCCGCCCGATCTCCCCCCTTGAGGGGGAGATGCCCGGCAGGGCAGAGGGGGGCGACGGTGTTGGCGACCGCCCTCACCGCTTCACCTCCCAGGTCGTGATGCGTTCGCCAGTTTCGGGGTCCTTGCCGTCCTTGAGCTGGATTCCCTGTTCAAGCAGTTCGTCGCGGATGCGGTCAGCCTCCGCCCAGTTCTTCTCGCGGATGAAGGCGAGGCGGTTTTCAATGAGATTTTTCTGCTCTTCGGATAGGTCTTTGTTCGCGCTGTACTCGATGATACCGGCTGCGACTAGCGGATCAACATAGCGCCGCCACACCGTAATCTGGTGGTCTAAGATCGCGTCAATACTGGGAGTTGGGCCGCGAGTGTACAAAACGCCGGACGCCTCGCTCTCGATAGCGGCAAGCCCAGCGAAGAAATCATTGAAATTCAGATCATTGTACAGAAATTTGAGCTCACTGTAGTCTGCAGGAAAACCTGCCAAATCCTCCACTGAGAAACGATCAGCAATACGCTTGAATTTACGCAACTGCTTCTCCGCCTCCTCCAACCTCCGCACCGAGAAGTCGATCGGCTCGCGGTAGTGGGTCATCAGCATGGCAAGGCGCAGCACCTCGCCCGGCCATTTGCGGCCGCCGAATTTCTCCGTCTCCAGCAATTCGTGGATTGTGATGAAGTTGCCCAGGCTCTTGGACATCTTCTGTCCCTCGACCTGCAGGAAGCCGTTGTGCATCCAGTATTTCGCCATGATGGCGGTGCCGTGGGCGCAGCGCGACTGGGCGATCTCGTTTTCGTGGTGCGGGAAAATGAGGTCGAGGCCCCCGCCGTGTATGTCGAACTCGTGCGGATGGGCGAGGCCTTTCGGCGAAAGATGCGGTCTCGCTTCCTCCCACAGCCACTTGTCGGACATCACCGAGCACTCGATGTGCCAACCCGGCCTGCCGCGAATTGTCATGGTCTCGCCGGCTACCTTGAACACGCCCTCCCAGCCGGGCTCGGAGGCCGAGGATTCCTTCCAAAGCACGAAATCGGCGGGGCTCTTCTTGTGGTCCTTGACGTCGATGCGCGCGCCGGCCTGCTGGTCTTCCAGCTTGCGCTTCGACAATTGCCCGTAATCGGCCATGGACGATGTGTCGAACAGCACTTCCGCGCCCTCGCCGCCCACCGCGACATAGGCGTTGCCGCTGTCGAGCAGGCGCTGGATCATCGCCACCATGCCGCGAATGTGTTCCGTCGCTCGCGGCTCGTGGGTGGGCTGGAGGCAGCCGAGCGCTGCGACATCCCTGTGGTACTGGTCGGCGGTCTTTTCGGTCACCGCGCGGATGGCGTCATTCAGGCTCATGCGGCCGGCGTCGATCTCGGCGCCGAAATCGCGCAGC
>JAIOIW010000052.1 GCA_019912385.1 Notoacmeibacter sp.
GAGAAGCGGCCTGACATGGAAGTGGCCGAGGCCGGCTTCTTTGCCCTCGACCGGCTGCCGGAAGGAACGACGCCCGGCACCCGCGCGCGGCTGAACGAGGTTTTCGGCAATGCTGCGGTTTCGCCATACTGGAGCGATTGATCAATCGATCCGGTTCGCCCGTTCGCCGCCGCGCAGCGCGTGGCTTACCCTCTATTTCTGGAGCGACTCGATATGGTCCACGAGTGCTACGATCTTGGTGCGAATGCGCAATTCCGAACCATACGGGCTGCCGGTTTCGCCTATCTCGCGCGTGAAAACCGTCCCCCAGATCGGCATGTCTTTGCTGCCATGTCCGCGCACTCCGGTGCGTCCGTCGACGATGTGGAAAATATCGAGGTAGGGGAACGTCCCATGGTTTTTCTTGGTCAGGAGGGTCAGGTCTGACGGCTTGATTGTCAGGTAATTCGCGAACTCGCCGTCTCCGGTACCGGAAGCGCCGTGGCACGCGGCGCACGATTCGGTGTAGATCTGCCGACCGAAGTCAATGTCTTGCGCGTCGGCTGCCGATACAGCGAAAGCGCAGGCAACAGCACTCAGGACGGCACCCAGGGTTCGTTTGTTTTCGACAAGAGCCATGACTCTCCTCCCCTTTGAAAAAATTCCGTTTGTCCAGATTGGATTTATCCGGCTGAGGGTCATTGACGACCGTCAATAGGGCTATGCGGCTTAATCGTTATTGTTTTCCTCGGAGGCCATGAAGCAGGCTGTCGGGCATCCCTGTGGACGGAGGAATTTCGTGAGAAGCCAGGAACGGCGGATAGGAGTTGCGACTTTTGCAGTTGCCCTGTGGGCAAGTATTCCATGGCCGTTCCATCATCCGGCAGAGGCTGCGGAAATCGATGGCGAGCCCGTAATAGAAGTCATCACCGTGAAGGAAAACCCTTCGCTCGAATCGGGAGTACTGGTCGTCAAGTTCACAGGGCGGATCGCCCCGCCGCTGGCTGAGAAGTTGGAGAAGATCGCGTCCGAAATCATCCCCGACTACCATGCAATCATTATCGACATGGACAGCGCCGGCGGGGAACTCGCGTATACGGAGAAGGTCGCGGAAATCCTGCG
>JAIOIW010000053.1 GCA_019912385.1 Notoacmeibacter sp.
GGGAGTGGGCGTTCGTGCAGACAAGGCGACCGCCGCACTGCGAACGACCGGTTTGGGCGGAAAGCGGACATTCTTATCGCCTCGAGTTTATGCCTCTGGTTTATTCCTCACTATCGGACGCTTGAGGCGCTTCCGCTGGTAGTCGAGCGAGGCGCTCTGCTATTCCCCATCCGCTCACCCGATACTTATTTCCAGGATTCTCCTGTGCTATCTTCTGAAGTGCATCGTTGGCTTTGCGCATAATCTCTATGTTGTAGGAATCGGGGTTTGACAGGTTGTTGTACTGGGTCAGACTGCGTCGCATCACAAATAAATCATTTCCTTTGTGATGTTTAAGTACTCGAACGTACTCTTCAACCGGAAGTGCAGCCAATCTCTCTGTTATGTCTCTGTCGTGGCCGTTGTCCGCGAGCATCAGGAATAGATCTTCAACTGGCAGTGATGGTTTCTGCTGCTCCTCCAGCGCTAACAATCTTTCCTTGATATCAGGGTCAAGACGGATCCCAAATAGCTGTAAATCATCGAAATCATAGGTGCCTTTTACGCCCGCCCGTGCCTCAAGATAAGCATCCAGAAGCATGTCGCCGTCTTCCTTCCGGTCCAAATCACGGAACATGTTCACTACCGAAATCAGGTCATTGAGAGAGTAAAACTTCGCGTTATCGGTGATACAGCGTTTAAAGCGCGTTAGGCTATCGTCCAGATCGCCATCGAAGTCGTAGAGGAACTCGCGCCATGTATCACGAAGTTGTCCTGCGGCTAGATCCATCTCTACCCTTTGGTTTAATTCGGCGGCATTCTTGTCGATGATTTCCGCGGTGAAGTAGCCATCTTCGATCCCCTTCAATAATGCGACGTCAAACTCGTCGGTATGGCTGTATCCATAATCGGCAATCAGCTTGGTCCACTCTTGCTCCTGAGGGGTGAGTTTGCCTTCTTGATTCTCCATATAATCCGAAAAGACGCCTTTTCGGCGAACCAGGAAGTCTTTACTTGGCGCGATTTCCGGCTGGAGGTGGCACCACCCCATCAGCACAATCGTATGCGCGACGCTGTGGAATACGCCGGCTTTGTACTGCTGCAAAAGCGGTTCGATTTGCTGCACGAAGGAATACAGTTTGCGGATGACGCGGACGTTGTCGATCCCGAGCTTGGTAGTCCGTTCACGCACCAACTCCTTGAGTTCATTGGTTCCTTCCAGAGCCGCTAGCGCAATCTCGGCGCTTTCCTCCGCTGTTGGGCTGAAGCGCAAGTTGATGTCCACGACCTTCTCCAGGTAGCTTTCAAACTCAACTCTGTCTTCAAGGCGCTCGTCGTTCATCAACAGTACCACCTTGCAATTCCGGTCTTCCCGAAGCTGTGATACCAGTCCAAGGACGTCGACACTCCGAAGGTCCTCGCCTTTGCGTTCCAAGTCGTCGATGCAAATGAGGCGTTTTCTGACCATCATGTACATGACGGCAACGCCAGCACTGGTGTAATTCTCACCTAGTAACTTTCCGGCCAAGCCGCCGAGCTTCAGAAGGCCAGGGAATGCGCTTTTAACGTAAGACTCCACGTCCTGAAAGTCGAACGACTTACCAACTTGATCCACGTCGATAGTCTGATGGATAATCTCTTGCTTGAGGTCGTCGAGACTGTTTATCCCAAAGAGGGACACATAGGCGTACTTGTCCCGCCCAACCTTCTTTTTAGGGGCAGCCTCCTTGAGGGTCTCAACCCAATTGTAGGTTTTGCCAGTCCCCCAATTGCCGCGGATACACAATACCTCGGCTGTTTCTGAATCGAGAAAGCGCGCGATTTGGGCCTTTACGTTTTCGACCGACATTGGATTGCCTCAAATTAAGTGGCGACTTCGCTGGAGTTCCCAACATCCCGTTGCCAAGCTGCGACAAAATCCATTGACGGTCCCGATTATGTCGGCAGCAAATTTCATTTTCTCAGTATCTGCGGAAATGCAATAGAGCCCAACAATCAAATTGAGCGCGACCGCTAAACACCACCACGGCGAAAAGCAACCCGACGGAAACGCGCTACGAGCGGCGCATGTTCTTGTTTTCTCACACGGCAAATATCGACATCTGTGAGAAGCTCACCGAAGGCGGTAGTATAGGAGAGAATTGAAAGGCGGCGCACATATCGTAGCGGTCATGCGTCCACGGGCGTTCGGCCGATCGTGGGCGTAGGCTTGATATTGCTGACGGAATGCCGCTGCTAGTCTATCCCATGGATCGGCTGGCCCAAGCGAATGCCCGCATTGGGCCGGAAGCGACGATGGTGAGTTGGCGTAGCAAAGGACCTTCGCCGCATCTTGAATGAACATACCCC
>JAIOIW010000054.1 GCA_019912385.1 Notoacmeibacter sp.
TAGTCGCGCACGCAGGTGCCGTCCGGCGTCGGGTAATCGTCGCCGAACATCTTCATTGATGGGCGTTTGCCGCTGGCGGCCTCGGCCGCGATCTTGATGAGGTGGGTGGAAACCTTGGAAGACTGGCCGGAGCGCAATTGCGGGTCGGCTCCCGCGACGTTGAAATAGCGCAGCGCCGCGTAGCGGATTTGCGGATTCGCGGCGGCCGTGTCGCGCAGCATCCACTCGCTCACCAGCTTCGACGTGCCGTAGGGCGATTCCGGACGCAAGGGCGCGTCCTCGCCGATCGGCTCCAGTCCCGGGGAGCCATAGACCGCCGCCGTCGAGGAAAAGACGAACTGCCCGACCCCGCAGCGCAGGGCCGTTTCAACCAGCGTCCGGGTGTTCACCGTGTTGTTGAGATAGTAGCCGAGCGGATCGGCCACCGATTCGAAGACCAGGATGGACCCTGCAAAATGCATCACCGCGCTGACGCCATGTGATTCAACAACGGATGCCGCGAGATCGGCATCGCCTACGTCGCCCACCACCAGCTCCGCGCCCGAAGGCACCGCCCATTCGTGGCCCGTCGAAAGATCGTCGAGGACAACCACGTCCTCGCCGGCATCGAGCAACCGAAGGACCATGTGGCTTCCGATATAGCCCGCACCGCCTGTCACGAGAACGCTCATCGTGCCCGCCTCTCGCGCAGCGCGTGCCGGGCGACGGCACGACGATAGAAAAAGCGTTTGAATTCCCTTTCAACGCGCTGAAAAAACGTCTTCCCGCCCGAAATCGTGCTGCCGCCGGTCGCCTGCGTACGGTCGGAAACGCCGGAGGGATCCATGCGATCTATCGCAATACCCGTTGTCCATGACATCTGCAGGAAACCATCGACCGGCCGGTCGAACCGGCCCGTCAGGTCCAGCAGGCGCTCCGCCGCGCCGCGGCCGACGAGTTGCGCCGAAGTGCGGAGTTCGGCCACGCGCGGCCGGACGATACGCACGCCGCCCTCCTGCGCCACCGTCGCCACCGCTCCATTGACCGGCCGCACCTGGAACTGGATGTAGGAGAGCGGCGAACTTTGCCGCATCGCCAGCTCCAGCGCCGGGCCGAACGCCTCCGGCTCGATCTCCACGTCGTCCTCGATAATCAGGCCGGCGTCGAGCCCGTCATCGAGGATCTGTTGCCAGGCCTTGCGGTGCGACAGGAAGCAGCCGATTTCGCCCGGTCCCAGTTCGAACGGGTAGCGCGGTTCGTGCAGCTTTTTCGTATAGACGGCGGCGCGCTCCTGCGCGCTCATCGCCCGGCCGTCCACCGCGTCGATCACGCGGGCGGGCACCGGGCAGGCCGCGAGAATCCGCTCGACCTGAGGTCTGCGCTGCCGGGCGCGTTGCAGATGGATGACGAAGGCCCCGATCTTCACTTTTGCTGTCCTGTGCCTTCTTTCCAAAGCGCGTCGTAAACCGCCGCGATGGCCTGTGCCTCGCGCGCAATGCCGAACTGCCCTTCGCAGCGCGCCCGCGCCGCGGCCGCCATCGCGGCAAATCGCGCCGTATCGCCCATGATCGCTACCATGGCGTCCGCCGCCTCGCCCGGCGTATCCGCGATGATGCCCGCCGCGCCGTCGCCCAGGAAGGTACGGAAGTGGCCGGCATCGCTGGCGATCACCGGAAC
>JAIOIW010000055.1 GCA_019912385.1 Notoacmeibacter sp.
GCCGCAGGGCAGATGGGTCGCCTTGCCGACGAGACGCTCGGTCAGTCCCTCGACCACGCTTTCGTGGGCGAGGATGAGGCCGGTCGCCATGCAAATCTGGCCCTGGTGCAGGAAGGCGCCCCAGGCGGAATTCGACGCGGCGATGTCGAGATCGGCATCTTCCAGCACGATCAGGGAATTTTTGCCGCCGAGTTCCAACTGGACCTTCTTGAGGTGCTTGCCGCACAGTTCGCCAACCCTGGAGCCACCCCTGGCGGAGCCGGTAAACGAGACCATGGCGATGTTGGGATCGGTGCAGAGCGCTTCGCCGGCCTCGATGCCGCCCGGCACGATTTGCAGAACACCCTTGGGCAGACCCGCTTCCTCGAAGATGCGGGCGATGATGATGCCGCCTGTGATCGGGGTGCGCGGATCGGGCTTGTGCACGACAGCGTTGCCGAGCGCCAGCGCCGAGGCGATGGCGCGAACCGAGAGCACGAGCGGGAAATTGAATGGCGATATGACGCCGACGACACCGTGGGGAACGCGTTTGGCATAGTTGGTGCGGTTATCGAAGCCGGCCAGCATGATGCCGTTCGGCTGCGTCGCCAACGTCGCGGAATTGCGGATGAAAAGGGCGCCGTGCTCGATCTCGATGCCGGCCTTGGGCTGGATGGAACCCGATTCCTTCATGATCCAGGGGATCAGTTCCCCGGCATTCCGCTCCAGCAGGTCAGCGGCCTTGTTGAGGATGGCCTGGCGCACGGTGGGCAGGGTCCTGGCCCATTCACGCTGCGCCTGGCGGGCCTCGGCGGCTGCCCTGGCGATGTCGGCCGCGTCACCGAAGCCGACGGTCGCAAGCAACTCGTTCGTCGAGGGATCGCGCACCTCGCATGTGCCAGCGCCCGTTGCCTGCCAATCGGAGAACAGGGCCTTGCCCTGCCACTTCTCTACAGCGATGAATTGCTGGTTCTCTACGTTCATGACTGTCCTCCCGACATCGTTTCACAAATTCTGTGCCTGTCCGGCTGGATGGCCGGTTGCCTGCAAGGCCTGCATGGGAGGTGTCATCGGCCGGCTTGCCGGTCACCGGCAAAGCTTCGCCGGCGGCCTCGGACTCGTGTCCTGGACCTCAAACGCCGACGACCGGATTGACCGATCTCCTCCCATGCCCGCTTTCTCAGGCGAGCCCGGTTGGAGAATTGCAAGGGGCATGCCAGATCGCCCGCACTTTCTCTTCCTGCGGGCGGCCGCAAAAAATTATAACGTATAATCAAAATATTAGGGTGAACGCGGACGCCGTGCTCCCGGCGCGATGCCTGCGGGCTGGAAAACGGCACTGCATGCAGATTCATTATTTCATGAAAAAGGACTTCCATCGTTCATGATTTCGTGAATTCATTTCCTCTGGAGGACAAGCGTTGCAGAAATCCAGATCACGTATTTCACTTGCCGAGGCATCAAGGCGCGCGGCGAAAATCATGGCGCGGGGCGCCAGCAGCGAGTTGGAGAACAGCGCTGCGCCGACTTTCGAGGATCTCACCGAGGCGTTGCATTTCGCGCTGGGCGACGGCCGGATCTGGTTGAACGACCAGCGCATGGTGTTGATGCAATCGCAGGTTCTCGGGCGGCTTCGCGCCGAAATCATCGACGCGTTCGGCATGGAGGTCGCGAGGGCCATCTTCATGCGGGTCGGCTACATGCAGGGCGTACGCGACGCCGAATTGATCCAGAAGCGGTTCCCGCAAGAGGACCTGACCCATGCGCTTGCGGCCGGTCCGCGGGTCCACACGCTTGAAGGCTTCGTCAAGGTGACGACAAAGCACTTCGAGTTCGACGGCAACAAGGGGACCTATTTCGGGGAGTTCTATTGGGACGATTCGTCTGAAGCGGCCGAGCATTTGTCGAGCTACGGCGTCTCGACCGATCCGGTATGCTGGATGCAGACGGGCTATCCGTCCGGCTACACGACAAAACTGTTCGGCAAGCCGGTCATTTTCCGCGAGACCGAGTGCGCCGGCATGGGCGCCAAGCGTTGCGTGGTGGTTGGCCAGAACGCGGACGCATGGGGCAAGGACGCGCCGGAGCGGGCCTATTTCGGGCTCGAATGGAAAGGGCGGCGCAGTTATCCGGCGCGCAAGGCGGGCAGTGCTGCGGGCAAGGATATGCCGATTGTGGCCGGCCGCGGCGAGACCGTTGTCGGCGTCTCGGCGGCCATCGTACGCACGCGCCATCTTCTGGAGAAAGTCGCTGCAACCGAGGCGACGGTGCTTTTCACCGGCGAATCAGGCGTCGGCAAGGAGCTGTTCTCCAATCAGCTTCACAAATTGAGCCGCCGCGCCGACGGCCCGTTTGTCGCCATCAACTGCGCGGCTATTCCCGAAAACCTGGTCGAATCAGAATTGTTCGGTGTCGACAAGGGAGCGTTTACAGGCGCGACCGCATCGCGTCCGGGCTATTTCGAACGGGCGTCCGGCGGCACGCTGTTTCTCGACGAAATCTCGTCGCTGGCCTATTCGGCACAAGGCAAATTGTTGCGTGCCCTCCAGGAACGCCTGGTCGAACGCGTCGGCGGCAGCAAATCCATACCTGTCGATGTACGCATCGCCGCTGCTTCCAATGTCGATCTCGCGACAGAGGTTGCCGCCGGTCGGTTCCGCCAGGATCTCTATTACCGCCTCTGCGTCTTCCCGATCGCGATCCCGCCGCTTCGCGAACGGCGCGACGACATTCCGCTGCTGATGGCGCATTTCCTCAAGGCCTATTGCGAACGCCATGGCCGCGTGGTGCTGGGCTTCACGCGCCAGGCGACCGACGCGCTGCTGAAATACGACTATCCCGGCAATATCAGGGAGCTCCAGAACCTAGTCGAGCGGGGCGTCGTCTATGCCGACGAAGGCGGGCAGATCGACCTGGTCCACCTGTTCTCCGGATCGGAGCTGCTGCCTTCGTTTTCCGTGGCGCTGACAAGCGAGGGCCGCCTTGGCAGGACGCCCCTTCAGGAAGAGGCAGGGCAGGCGAAACCGCGTTCCTTCGAGGAAATGGAGCGTCAGGCCTACTCTGATGCGCTTGCCGGCGCCAATGGCAATGTCGCCGAGGCAGCGCGCTTCTTGCAGATTACGCGGGCACAACTCGACTATCGTCTGCGCAAGCTGGGAATCAAACCCGGCTAGAAGGATCGGGGCAGGCCGAGGACATGTTCGGCGACGTAGGAAAGGATGAGATTGGTCGAGATCGGCGCGACCTGGTAGAGCCGGGTTTCGCGGAACTTGCGCTCGACATCGTACTCGGAGGCGAAGCCGAACCCGCCGTGGAATTGCAGGCAGGCATTGGCGGCCTCCCATGACGCGTCGGCGGCCAGCAGCTTTGCCATGTTGGCTTCGGCACCGCAGTCGGCATGGGCATCGAATTTTCGCGCGGCCTCGAAGCGCATCAGGTTTGCCGCGCGCGTGTTGACATAGGCGCGGGCGATCGGGAACTGCACGCCCTGATTCTGCCCGATCGGCCGGTCGAACACCGTTCTCTCCTTTGTATAGGCGGTCACCTTGTCGATGAACCACCAGGCATCGCCGACGCATTCGGCGGCGATCAGCGTGCGCTCGGCATTGAGACCGTCGAGGATATAACGAAAGCCCTTGCCTTCTTCGCCTATCAGGTTTTCCGCCGGGATTTCCAGATTGTCGAAGAACAGCTCATTGGTTTCGTGGCCGACCATGTTGCGGATCGGCTTGACCTCCATGCCGTGGCCGATCGCCTGTTTCAGGTCGACCAGGAAGATCGACATGCCGTCCGACTTTCTCCTCACTTCAGACAGGGGGGCGGTGCGGGCCAGCAGGATCATCAGGTCGGAGTGCTGGATGCGCGAGATCCAGACCTTCTGGCCGTTGACGACGTAGCGGTCGCCCTTGCGCACCGCCGTCGTCCTGATCTTCGTCGTGTCGGTCCCGGTGGTCGGTTCCGTGACGCCCATCGACTGGAGGCGCAGGTCGCCCGAGGCGATCCTTGGCAGATAGTATGCCTTCTGCGCCTTCGATCCGTGCCGCAGAAGGGTACCCATATTGTACATCTGGCCATGGCAATGGCCGGCATTGCCGCCAGAGCGATTGATCTCTTCCATGATGACCGTTGCCTCGGTCAGGCCGAGCCCGGAGCCGCCGTATTCCTCGGGAATCATGGCGGCGAGCCAGCCCGCCCGGGTCAGGGCGTCGACGAATTCTTCAGGGTAGGTCTCCGCCTGGCCGTGGCGGCGATGGTATTCGGCCGGAAATTCCGCGCACAGCGCCCGAAGCGCCTCGCGAAGTTCGTGGTGGCCGTCGGTCATCGAGGTCATGGTCACATCCTTTGGCAGGCGATGGGCTCTCGCATCCACGTTTGCGCGGTTGGCCGGGCGGTGCCCGCTGTCATCGTGCGGTCAGCCGCGCCTTCATGGCGACATATCCTGCGCCGTCGACAGCGTAGAGATCGGCGCCATCTTCGTTTTCGATACCGAGCAGCTTGAACGAGCCGGTGTCGAACAGGGGCGACACGCCGCGGAACTCGAATGCCGAGACAACCGCGTCGGGCCGGTGCCTGGAATAGAGGTCGAGGAGGAGTGTCGCTGTCAGCGGTCCGTGAACGACGAGGCCGGGATAGCCTTCCACGTTGCGTGCATAGTCATGGTCATAGTGGATGCGGTGTCCGTTGAAGGTCAGGGCCGAATAGCGGAACAGCATGACCGGATCGGGCGTGACCGTGCGGCTCATGGATATGCCGGCGGCGGGTGCCGGTTCGCCACGTGGTGGAGCCGCAGGCTCCTTCCCGGGCGCCTCGCGAAAGACAAGGTCGTGGCAATCGGTCAGCACCGGTTCGCCCGATGCGAATATCTCGTGCCTGACGGTCACGAAGACGAGCCTGCCGCTGCGGCCTGTCTTTTCCTCGACGTTTTCGATCGTCGACCGGCGCATGACGTCGGTTTCGAGCGGCAGCGGCGCGTGAAACGTGACCCGGCTTCCGGCCCACATGCGCCGGGGCAGGGCGACGGGCGGGAGAAAGCCGCCCCGCCGGGCGTGTCCATCGGCTCCGAGTTCTGATTGGCGATCATGGGGCAGGAAGTAGAGCCAGTGGCCGAGCGGCGGCACGACGCCAGAGGGCCAAGGGGGCGTTTCGTGGTCGAGCAGGGCTGCAAGCCTTTCCAGCGGGCCCGTCGCGGTCCGGTCGTGGATTTCCTGCGTCCTTCCAATCCAGCTCTCGAGCGATTCCTGCATTTCTGCCGCCTCCGGTATTTCCTTGATGATCCACCTTGTGGCGGAATTGCGGGATCCTATCCAAATCAGCAACCCGGACTTATCGCAACAGCTTGGTCCGCGCCGGGTGGTTTTTTCGAATTCCGGTTCAAAATCGCAGCTTTTACCTTATGGCGGGCTTGCACAGCTTATGCCGCTGCGCTAACCCTCGCCGCGTTGCAACATGGCCCTGTGGCGCCCGCCGGCTTACCGACAAGTGTGGCGCGCCGCCGCGACTGCCAAGGGGCATTGTCGATCGCCGCGAGCGAAAGAAAGCACGGTCATGAACGATCTGTTGACCTCATATCTACCCATCATCCTGTTTATCGGCGTGGCAGCGGCAATCGGCATCGCGCTGATGGTGGCGCCTTTCCTTCTGGCCTACAGGAGCCCGGACCCTGAAAAGCTTTCCGCCTACGAGTGCGGGTTCAATGCTTTCGATGACGCGCGCATGAAATTCGACGTGCGATTCTACCTGGTCTCGATCCTGTTCATCATCTTCGACCTGGAAGTAGCCTTCCTGTTTCCCTGGGCGGTTTCCTTCGGCGCGGTCGGCGGGCTCGGTTTCTGGTCGATGATGGTCTTTCTTGCCGTGCTCACCATCGGCTTTATCTACGAGTGGAAGAAGGGAGCGCTGGAATGGGATTGAGCGATAACTCGACCCTCATAGCCCCGCAGCCCAAGGGCATCATCGATCCGGCGACCGGCAAGCCGATCGGGGCCGACGACAGCTTTTTCGGCGAAATGAACAGCGAGCTCTCCGACAAGGGTTTCGTCGTCACGTCGACGGAGGCGCTGGTGACATGGGCGCGCACCGGCTCGCTAATGTGGATGACCTTCGGCCTTGCCTGCTGCGCTGTGGAGATGATGCATACGTCCATGCCGCGTTACGACGCGGAGCGCTACGGCTTTGCGCCTCGGGCGTCTCCGCGCCAGTCGGACGTGATGATCGTCGCCGGCACGCTGACCAACAAGATGGCTCCGGCGATGCGCAAGGTCTATGACCAGATGCCCGAGCCGCGCTACGTGATCTCCATGGGCTCGTGCGCCAATGGCGGCGGCTACTATCACTATTCCTATTCGGTGGTGCGCGGCTGCGACCGCATAGTGCCGGTCGACATCTATGTGCCGGGATGCCCGCCGACCGCCGAAGCGCTGCTCTATGGCGTGATGCTTCTGCAAAAGAAGATCCGCCGTACCGGCACGATCGAGCGGTGAGGGGGACGACATGACCGAAGAAGCGCTGAAAGACCTCGCGGCGTATATCAAGGAAAAGCTCGATGCCCAGGTCGAGGACGCGGTCATCGCCTATGGCGAGCTCACGCTCCTCGTGGCGGCGGGCGACATCCTGTCGGTGCTCGCGTTCCTGCGGGACGACGTTCAATGCCAGTTCATTTCGTTCATCGATCTGTCGGGCGTCGACTATCCCAGCCGCGAGAAACGGTTCGATGTCGTCTATCACCTGCTGTCGCCGCGCCAGAACCAGCGTATCCGCGTCAAGCTGCAGACCGACGAGGAGACGCCCGTTCCCTCGATCACCGGAATCTTTCCGGGGGCCGAATGGTATGAGCGCGAGGCCTACGACCTCTACGGCATCCTGTTTTCCGGCCATCCGGACCTGCGGCGTATCCTCACCGACTACGGTTTCGAGGGGCATCCGCTGCGCAAGGATTTCCCGCTGACCGGCTTCGTCGAGGTTCGCTACGACGACGAGGCCAAGCGCGTCGTCTACGAACCGGTCGAACTGAAGCAGGAATTCCGCAATTTTGATTTCCTCTCGCCCTGGGAAGGCACCGACTACGTGCTGCCGGGCGATGAAAAGGCGAAATCATGACCGAGCATTCCGTCCGAAACTTCAACATTAACTTCGGTCCGCAACATCCTGCTGCCCATGGTGTTTTGCGCCTCGTTCTTGAACTCGACGGCGAGGTGGTGGAGCGCGCCGATCCGCATATCGGCCTGCTGCATCGCGGCACCGAGAAACTGATGGAGCACAAGACCTACCTGCAAGCTGTGCCCTATCTCGACCGGCTCGACTATGTCGCGCCGATGAACCAGGAGCATGCCTTTGCGCTTGCGGTGGAGCGGCTGGCGGGCGTCGAGGTGCCGAAACGCGGCCAGCTTATCCGCGTGCTCTATTCCGAGATCGGCCGTATCCTGAACCACCTCATGAACGTGACCACGCAGGCGCTCGACGTCGGCGCGCTGACCCCGCCGCTATGGGGCTTCGAAGAGCGCGAGAAGCTGATGGTGTTCTACGAGAGGGCCTGCGGCGCGCGCATGCATGCCGCCTATTTCCGTCCCGGTGGCGTTCATCAGGACATTCCCGAAAAGCTGGTGGAAGACATCGCCCGTTGGTGCGATCCGTTCCTGAAGACGCTGGGCGATCTCGACGATCTCCTGACCGGGAACCGCATCTTCAAGCAGCGTAACGTCGATATCGGTGTGTTCACGCAGGAGCAGGCGTGGGAGCGCGGCTTCTCCGGTGTCATGCTCCGCTCCACCGGCGTGGCATGGGATCTACGCAAATCGCAGCCCTACGAGTGCTACGACGAGATGGATTTCGACATCCCGGTCGGCAACAACGGCGACTGCTACGACCGCTACCTGATGCGCATGGAAGAGATGCGCCAGTCGGTCCGGATCATGCGGCAGTGTATCGAGCTGTTGCTGGGCGAGGAAAAGGCCGGGCCGGTATCCAACACCTCGGCCAAGATCGTTCCGCCCAAGCGCGGCGAGATGAAGCGTTCGATGGAGGCGCTCATCCACCACTTCAAGCTCTACACAGAGGGCTACAAGGTTCCCGCCGGCGAGGTCTATGCCGCGGTCGAGGCGCCCAAGGGCGAATTCGGCGTCTATCTCGTGTCCGATGGTTCCAACAAGCCCTACCGGGTCAAGTTGCGTGCGCCGGGCTACGCGCATCTCGCAGCGATGGATTTCATCGCCAAGGGCCATCTGCTCGGCGACGTCCCCGCGCTGATGGGCTCGTTTGATATCGTGTTTGGTGAGGTGGATCGCTGATGTCCGTGCGTCGTCTTGCAGAAGATCATCGCCAGCCGGGCGGCTTCGCCTTCAACCGGGCGATGACTGCCGAAGCGAAGAAGTGGCTGAAGAAATATCCCAAGGGCCGCGAACAGTCGGCGGTCATCCCGCTGCTGATGCTGGCCCAGGAGCAGGAAGGCTGGGTCAGTAAGGCGGCGATCGAGCACGTCTCGGACATGCTGCAGATGCCGAAGATCCGCGTGCTCGAGGTCGCGACTTTCTATACGCAATTCCAGTTGAGCCCGGTCGGTTCGAAGGCCCATATCCAGGTCTGCGGCACCACGCCCTGCATGCTGCGCGGCTCCGACGAACTGATCCGGGTCTGCAAGAGCCGCATCCACGAGGAACCGTTCCACCTCAACGAGGCGGGCACACTGTCGTGGGAAGAGGTCGAGTGCCAGGGCGGGTGCGTCAACGCGCCGATGGTCATGATCTTCAAGGATGCCTATGAGGACCTGACGCCTGAGCGGCTGGAAGAAATCATTGATGCATTCGATGCCGGCAAGGGCGATACGATCAAGCCCGGACCGCAGAACGGCCGTACCTTTTCGGCTCCCGCTTCCGGCCTGACCACGCTGATGGACAAGGCTGCGATCGAGAAGAAGGTGCGCGTTTCGTCGCCGGCGAAATCCAAGGCGGCGCCGAAGCCGGCGGCCAAAACTGCGAAGGTAGCCGCGATAGCGGCGTCTCCTGCACTCGACGATCGCAACCGGCCCGCAGCCGCCGAGAAGCCGGCCGAGCCGGACGATCTGAAGATGATTTCCGGTGTCGGGCCGAAGATCGAGGGCATCCTGCACTCGCTCGGCATCTTCACCTTCAAGCAGATCGCTGCGTGGAAGAAGGCCGAGCGCGAGTGGGTCGACAATTATCTGAAATTCAAGGGCCGGATCGAGCGCGAGGACTGGGCGAAACAGGCCAAGGCGCTCGCCAAGGGCGGACGTGACGAATATGTCCGCGTCTTCGGCAAGGAACCGAGGTGAGGGGCATGCTGACAGACAAGGACCGCATCTTCACCAATATCTATGGCCAGTTCGACACCTCGCTGAAAGGCGCGATGAGGCGCGGCCACTGGGATGGCACCAAGGCGCTGATCGACAAGGGCCGCGATTGGATTGTCAACGAGATGAAGGCGTCCGGCCTGCGCGGGCGCGGCGGCGCGGGCTTCCCGACCGGGCTGAAATGGTCGTTCATGCCGAAGCAGTCGGACGGCCGCCCGCACTATCTGGTCGTCAATGCCGACGAATCGGAGCCGGGCACCTGCAAGGACCGCGAGATCCTGCGCCATGATCCCCACACGCTGGTCGAGGGCTGCCTGCTCGCCGGCTTCGCCATGGGCGCGAACACGGCGTATATCTATGTGCGCGGCGAGTTCATGCGCGAGCGCGAAGCGCTGCAGCGTGCCATCGACGAGGCTTACGAGGCCGGCCTGCTAGGCAAGAACAACAAGTGCGGCTGGGATATGGACGTGTTCGTCCACCATGGCGCCGGCGCCTATATCTGCGGTGAGGAAACCGCGCTGCTGGAAAGCCTCGAGGGCAAGAAGGGCCAGCCGCGGCTGAAGCCGCCGTTCCCGGCCAATGTCGGCCTCTACGGCTGTCCGACGACGGTCAACAACGTGGAATCGATCGCGGTTGCGCCGACCATCCTGCGGCGCGGCGCGGTCTGGTTCTCCTCGTTCGGCCGCGAGAACAACAAGGGCACCAAGCTGTTCTGCATCTCCGGGCACGTCAACAATCCGTGCACGGTGGAGGAGGCGATGGGCGTTTCCTTCCGTGACCTGATCGAGCACCATTGCGGCGGCATTCGCGGCGGCTGGGACAATCTGCTGGCGGTCATCCCGGGCGGCTCGTCGGTGCCATTGGTGCCGGCCGCCGAAATCATGGACGCGCCGATGGATTTCGACGGCCTGCGCGAATTGCGCTCCGGCCTGGGAACGGCAGCGGTGATCGTGATGGACAAGTCGACCGACATCGTGCGGGCGATCGCGCGCCTGTCCTACTTCTACAAGCACGAGAGCTGCGGCCAGTGCACGCCGTGCCGCGAGGGCACCGGCTGGATGTGGCGGGTGATGGAGCGCCTGGTGCGCGGCGAAGCGCACAAGCGCGAGATCGACATGCTGCTCGACGTGACAAAGCAGGTGGAGGGCCACACGATCTGCGCGCTGGGCGATGCGGCCGCATGGCCGATCCAGGGGCTGATCCGCCATTTCCGCCCGGAAATCGAGCGGCGAATTGACGAATTTTCGCGAAACAGTCACCGGGTGGAACCGGTGATGGTCGCGGCGGAATAGGGAAGCGGGCGTCAGTTCCGTGTGAGGCAAACGGCTGAGGGGTATCAACAGGACCCGAAAGGAGTGTCCGATGTCGATGTTCTCACTGCCCGAAGACTTTGCAATTGACGCCAAACCGATGGAAACGATGTTGAAGACCTGGAGCGATGCGATGAATGCGGATGGGCTGACTGCGCCCGTCCTCGGCTCGCCCGCCGCTGCCGCGGCGCTGGGCGCGGGCGTCGTCGCGCAGGCCTGGGGCACGTGGTTGGGTGCAATCCACGGCATGGCCGGGGTCGCTCACCGCCTGCATTCCATCGACAGCGCCTTGATGCCGGCCGCCTGGTTCTGGAACGCAGAAGAGGGCGACGAACAGGCATTCGCGATGTCCTGGCCGTTCGGCTTTCTTGCCGGCGCCGCCCGGACGGCACTTGCCGACATGGAGCGCGCAGCGCGCGACTTCGTGGAAGTGTCCGAGCATGTAACCGAGGAAGTCGCCGACGAAGCGGATTTTGTGGCGACGGAGATCGAACATGTCGTGGAGGACAGCAGCCGGGTAGCGGCGGAACTTGCAGACCAGGCGCAGGCGCCGGCGGGCCAAGCGCTACTGCCGGAGGATTTCGTCGCGCCGAAGCGGATCGACAGACCGGAGGTCGCCGACGATCTGAAGATGATTGCCGGGATCGGGCCGAAACTGGAGAAGATGCTCAACGATCTGGGGGTTTGGACCTTCGCGCAGATCGCCGACTGGAGCCCGGCGGAGATCGCTTGGGTCGACGACTACCTGTCGTTCAAGGGCCGTATCGAGCGGGACGGCTGGATCGAGCAGGCGGCTGCCCTCGATCGGGGCGGACGCGACGAGTATGAGAAGGTATTCGGCAAGGAGCCGAAATAGGAATGTGACCGGGCGGGTGACTGCATCCGCCCGGCGGACAAATTCTGGCGGGAAAACCGCGGGGACGTGGAACGAATATGGCGAAGATCAAGGTCGACGGAAAAGAGATCGAGGTACCCGATCATTACACGCTGTTGCAGGCGTGCGAGGACGCGGGTGCGGAGGTACCGCGCTTCTGTTTCCACGAGCGGTTGTCGATCGCTGGCAACTGCCGCATGTGCCTGGTCGAGGTGAAGGGCGGACCGCCAAAGCCCGCTGCGTCCTGCGCGATGGGCGTGCGCGACTTGCGTCCCGGCCCGAATGGCGAGGCGCCGGAGGTCTTCACCAACACGCCGATGGTCAAGAAGGCCCGCGAAGGCGTGATGGAGTTCCTGCTCATCAACCATCCGCTCGACTGCCCGATCTGCGACCAGGGCGGGGAATGCGACCTGCAGGACCAGGCGATGGCCTTCGGGGTCGACGCATCGCGCTATCACGAGAACAAGCGCGCGGTGGAAGACAAGTATATCGGCCCGCTGGTCAAGACGATCATGACGCGCTGCATCCACTGCACGCGCTGTGTGCGCTTCACCACCGAGGTCGCCGGCATTTCCGAGCTCGGCCTGATCGGCCGTGGCGAAGACGCCGAGATCACCACCTATCTCGAACAGGCGATGACCTCCGAACTGCAGGGCAATGTCATCGATCTCTGCCCGGTCGGCGCGCTGACCTCGCGCCCCTACGCCTTCCAGGCGCGGCCGTGGGAATTGAACAAGACCGAGACCATCGACGTGATGGACGCGGTCGGATCGGCGATCCGCGTCGATACGCGGGGGCGCGAAGTGATGCGCATCATGCCGCGCGTCAACGAGCAGGTGAACGAGGAGTGGATCTCCGACAAGACCCGGTTTGTATGGGACGGGCTTAGAACCCAGCGCCTCGACCGGCCTTATGTGAAGAAGCACGGCAAGCTGCAGCCTGCATCGTGGGCCGAAGCGTTCGATGCGGTCAAGCGCGCGGTGGCCAAGACCTCCGGCGACAAGATCGGCGCGATCGCGGGCGACTTGGCCGGCGTGGAAGAGATGTTCGCGCTCAAGGCGCTGATGGCCTCGCTCGGCTCCGCGAATATCGATTGCCGCCAGGACGGCGCCGCGCTCGACCCGGCTGCCGGGCGCGCAACCTACGTCTTCAATCCGACCATCGAGGGCATCGAGGAAGCCGATGCGCTGCTCGTCATCGGCTCCAGTCCGCGCTTCGAGGCTTCGGTGCTCAATGCGCGCATCCGCAAGCGCTGGCGTGCAGGCAACTTCCCTATCGGCGTGATCGGCGACGCGGGCGATCTGCGCTACGAATATGAACTGCTTGGCGCGGGTACCGATACGCTGAAGGAACTGGCCGACGGCAAGGGCAAGTTCCTCCCGGTTCTGAAGAAGGCGAAGAAGCCGTTGATCCTCGTCGGACAGGGCGCGCTGTCGCGCGCAGACGGCGCGGCGGTGCTCGCCCATGCTGCCAAGATCGCCGATGTGGTTGGTGCCGTGACGGCCGACTGGAACGGATTTGCCATTCTTCACACCGCGGCGGCGCGTGTGGGCGGCCTCGATATCGGCTTCGTGCCGGGTGAGGGCGGCAAGGACGCGTCGGCGATGATGGGGGAACTGAATGTCCTGTTCCTGCTTGGCGCCGACGAGATCGCCATGGACAAGATCGGGGATGCCTTCACGGTCTATATCGGCACGCATGGCGATGCCGGTGCGCACCGCGCCGACGTCATCCTGCCGGCGACGGCCTACACGGAAAAGTCGGCGACCTACGTCAACACCGAGGGCCGGGTGCAGATGACGGCGCGCGCCGGCTTTGCGCCGGGCGAGGCGAAGGAGGACTGGGCGATCCTGCGGGCGCTTTCGGACGTGCTCGGCCACAAGCTGCCGTTCGATTCGCTGGCGCAATTGCGCAAGGCGCTCTACGAGGCGCATCCGCACCTTGCCCGAATCGACGAAATCGCGCAAAGCGACGGCGCGGCCGTTGCGGCCCTCGCCAGGAAGGGCGGGCGGCTCAACAAGGCGCCGTTCAAGTCCGCCGTTGCCGATTTCTACCTGACCAATCCGGTCGCCCGCGCATCGGCGGTGATGGCCGAGTGTTCGGCGCTGGCGAAAAACGGCTTCAAGCAGGCAGCGGAGTAAGGCCCGATGGAAATGTTCTTCTACACATACATCTGGCCGGCGCTGATCATCCTCGGGCAGTCGCTACTGCTTTTGGTGGCGCTGCTGATCTTCACGGCGTTCATCCTCTATGCCGACCGCAAGATCTGGGCGGCGGTGATGCTGCGCCGCGGGCCGAACGTGGTCGGCCCCTGGGGCCTGCTGCAGTCGTTCGCCGACTTCATTAAGTTCGCGGTCAAGGAACCCGTGGTGCCGGCCGGCGCCAACAAGGGCATTTTCCTGCTGGCGCCGCTCGTCTCGGCGGTCCTTGCGTTTGCCGCCTGGGCGGTCATTCCGCTGGACGAAGGCTGGGCGGTCGCCTCGATCAATGTCGGCATTCTCTATGTCTTCGCCATTTCTTCGCTCGAGGTTTACGGCGTGATCATGGGCGGGTGGGCGTCGAACTCGAAATATCCGTTCCTGGGTGCCTTGCGCTCGGCCGCGCAGATGGTGTCCTACGAGGTCTCGATCGGCTTCGTGATCGTGACCGTGCTGCTGGCGGTCGGGTCGCTGAACCTGACGGATATCGTGCTGGCGCAGAAGGACGGGCTCGGCACCAATCTCGGCCTGCCGAACACGTTCCTGGACTGGCACTGGCTGTCGCTGTTTCCGATGTTCATCATCTTCTTCATCTCGGCGCTGGCCGAAACCAACCGTCCGCCCTTCGACCTGGTGGAGGCGGAGTCCGAGCTCGTCGCCGGTCACATGATCGAATATTCCTCGACGCCCTACCTGCTGTTCATGCTCGGCGAATATATCGCGATCCTGCTGATGTGCGCGCTGACGACCATCCTGTTCCTTGGCGGCTGGCTGCCGCCGCTGGATATGGCGCCGTTCACCTGGGTGCCGGGCGTGATCTGGTTCGTGCTCAAGCTCTGCATGGTGTTCTTCATGTTCGCCATGGTGAAGACCTTCGTGCCGCGCTACCGTTACGACCAGCTGATGCGTCTTGGCTGGAAGGTGTTCCTGCCGATCTCGCTGTTCATGGTCGTGGCCACCGCGGCATTCCTGAAATTTACCGGACTGGTGGCCTGAGATGAGCGCGGGGCTGATCGGAGCATTGCTGGGCGCGCTGATCGCGGCGATCGATTTCGCGGTGCTCAACATGCTGGCCCGGCGGGTCGACCTCGACGAAACGAAGAGGGCGTTGAGGATAACCGGACTGGTCCAGTTCCTGCTTCTACCGGCTGTCGGCTGGTTTGCCGCGCCCTATGTGATTGGAGAATGACGATGGCAGCCCTCGCACAAGCCGCGAAGTCCCTGCTGCTGAAAGAATTTGTCGGCGCGTTCGTGCTGACCATGCGGCAGTTCTTCGCGCCGAAATACACGATCAACTATCCCCACGAGAAGGGCCCGATCAGCCCGCGCTTTCGCGGCGAACACGCATTGCGGCGCTATCCCAACGGCGAGGAGCGCTGCATTGCCTGCAAGCTGTGCGAAGCGATCTGTCCGGCCCAGGCGATCACGATCGAGGCCGGTCCGCGCCGCAATGACGGGACCAGGCGCACGGTGCGCTACGACATCGACATGGTGAAGTGCATCTATTGCGGCTTCTGTCAGGAAGCCTGTCCGGTGGATGCCATCGTGGAGGGGCCGAATTTCGAATTCGCGACCGAGAGCCGCGAGGAACTTTACTACGACAAGGAGAAACTGCTTGCCAACGGCGATCGCTGGGAACGCGAGATCGCGCGCAATATCGCGATGGATGCGCCCTATCGCTAGGACAGGTTGACAGACGACACGGAGGCGCAAGCCTCTGGAAAAATCACAATCGGAGCCTTTCGGCTGTTTTGCAGTCGCCAGAAACGCTCTAAAGGACACGCAGGCCGGCGAGGGGACCATTCCGAGGTCCGGCCGGGGAAGGCAAGCCTTCCCGCAATCGAAGATCGGGGGCATTCATGCTCACAGGACTGGCAGCGGCGTTTTTCTATCTCTTCGCCTTCATTGCGGTGGCGTCGGCCTTCATGGTCATCGCTTCGCGCAATCCGGTGCATTCCGTGCTGTTTCTGATCCTGACCTTCATCAACGCCGCCGCGCTGTTCCTGCTGACGGGCGCGGAGTTCCTGGCGATGATCCTGCTGGTCGTCTATGTCGGGGCCGTGGCCGTGCTGTTCCTGTTCGTCGTCATGATGCTCGACGTCGATTTCGCCGAGATGAAAAGCGGCGCGCTGCAATACGCGCCGATCGGCGCCCTGGTCGGTATCGTGTTACTGGGCGAACTTGTCGTTGTTCTGGGCGGATACGCATTTACGCCCGACCTGGCCGGCAGCGTGGCGCTACCCACGCCCGATATCGCGGCGCGTCACAATACGGCGGCGCTCGGCGACATCCTCTACACCGACTACATCTACTACTTCCAGATCGCGGGCATCGTGCTTCTGGTCGCGATGATCGGCGCAATCGTGCTGACGCTGCACCATCGCGAGAATATCAAGCGGCAAAGCATTTCCGTGCAGGTCGGACGCGATCCCGCCACCGCGATCGAAATCAAGAAAGTCGAGACGGGCAAGGGAATCTGAACCATGGAAGTCGGCATCTCACATTTCCTGTCGCTTTCGGCGATCCTGTTCACGCTCGGCGTGTTCGGCATCTTCCTCAACAGGAAGAACGTCATCGTCATCCTGATGTCGGTCGAGCTGATCCTGCTCTCCGTCAACATCAATTTCGTCGCCTTTTCCGCCGCGCTCGGCGATCTCGTCGGCCAGGTCTTCGCGCTGTTCGTGCTGACCGTGGCCGCCGCCGAAGCCGCGATCGGTCTTGCAATTCTCGTCGTCTTCTTCCGCAATCGCGGCTCGATTGCGGTCGAGGACGTCAACATGATGAAGGGCTGAGGAACCGCTGCTCATGTATCAGGCAATCGTCTTCCTTCCGCTCGTCGGCTTCCTGATTGCAGGCCTTGCCGGCCGCTCGATCGGCGCCAAGGCATCCGAATATTTGACCTCGGGGCTGCTGGTCGTTTCCGCGCTGCTGTCGTGGGTCGCCTTCTTCTCGGCCGCCATGGCGCACGAGGCCGAAACTCTGATCGTACCGATCATGCGTTTTATCGACTCCGGCAGCCTGTCGGTCGACTGGTCGCTGAGGATCGACACGCTGACCGCGGTCATGCTGGTCGTCGTCAACACGGTGTCGGCGCTGGTGCATGTCTATTCCATCGG
>JAIOIW010000056.1 GCA_019912385.1 Notoacmeibacter sp.
GCCGGACAGGATGTAGAAGGTCTCGTCCTCCTTGTTGTGGATATGGCGCGGCGGTCCGTAGAGCCGTTCATCTTCAAATGGAAGCAGTTTGATGGCGTGGATTTTTCGTGTCGGCAAGGAGAACACCGCAGCGCGATGTGATCATCGCGCGAGGATTTCGACGATGCCGGAGCGGAAAAGACCGCCAAGCCAGGCAGGGTATGCCTTTGAAGGAATTGGCAAACTGCAATCGTGTGAACTTGGTCTTTTGCGCCCCGGACGTCGTCGTGCGCGGCTAACGGTGCTCGCACCGCGTCGCCCCGCGCTCCTCGCCGGATCGCAAAATCCCGGCGTTCAAACGATTCCATTTGAAGATGAACGGCTCCAGCCCGGCTGATCGAGGCTCTCGAACAGGCCGAGATGCCCGTCGGTCTCCTCCGGCGTCAGCAGGACCCGGTACGCCGTTCCCAGCCATTCCACACTGTAGGGCGCCTTTTTATCCTGCATCGCGGTTCCTCCTCGAGCCGGTCAACGTTTCGGTCGCGGGAAGAATCGGGCATTCCAATACATAATTGAAATGAATATTTTTAATGATATAAATTAATGTAATGAATTTATTGGCATTCGACCTCAACCTGCTGCGGGTTCTTGACGCCCTGCTCCAGGAGCAATCGACGGTGAAGGCTGGCGAACGCGTCGGTCTCTCGCAGCCCGCCGTTTCGGCCGCTCTCGCGCGCCTGCGCCATGCCCTTGGCGATCCGCTGTTCGTGCGCCAGGGCCAGCGCCTCGTACCGACTGACTACGCACGTGAGTTGGAACTTCCGCTGCGCCGCATCTTCGACGACCTCGTATCGCTCCTGTCCGGGCCCCACCGTTTCGATCCCGCCGCCTCGACGCAGCATTTCAAGATTTCCGGCTCCGATTTCTATTCCGAACTGCTGATGCCTCAGCTGGCCGAGACCTTGTCGCGTCTGGCGCCCGGCATGCAGGTGCAGCAGGTCGATCTCGTCCCGGACAACTATGTCAATACGCTGGAAGATCGCGAGATCGATCTGGCGATCATCCCGAAGACCGAATACCCGCCATGGGTCGAGAGCACGCCCGTCCACCGCTCGAATTTTGTGATGATCGCGCGCAATGGCCATCAGCGACTGCAACGCGCGGGCATCGAACCCGGAACCGTCGTGCCGATCGACCTGTTCTGTGACCTTGGACACGTCGTCTTTTCGCCGGAAGGCAATCTGCGCGCCATGGGGGATGCCGCCTTGGCCAGGCTCGGCCGCGAGCGCCGCGTCGTGATGACCATGCCGGTCATGGGCGGCGTGGCCACCGCGATCGCCGCCAGCGATCTGGTCGCGATCATGCCCGAGCAACTCGCCCGCAAGCTCGCACCGCGCCTCGGCCTGTCGATATACGTCCCGCCAATGCCGGTCGGCCCGGTGCAGATCTGCATGCTGTGGCACAAGCGCAGCACCTCCAATCCGGCCCATCGCTGGTTGCGCGGGATCGTGTCCGGCATCCTGTCGCGGCTCGACGATCCCGGTACATGGGCGCAGGCGGCCCCATAGAGCCGCGGCGCGAGGCCCGGAGCGGGCCGTGAAGGAAGGAAGACCGTTCCGCCAATGGGCCTATCGGCTCGGCTGATCCGCTTTCGGGCTCGCGAGCGCCGCCATCGGCCGCGTCACTTCGTCGTCGCTTGTCTGGTGGAACCGATCGTAATGCGCACCGACAGCCATGAACCACGACGGGGTCAAAAGGCAGATGATCTCGTCGGCCAGCCCGGAGAGCGCGGCGAGCGTGTCGGCCGGCGCCACTGGCAGCGCCAGCAAGATGCGTCCCGCGCCGCGGGCCTTCAGCATCTCCAGCGCCGCGCGCATCGTCGCGCCGGTCGCGATCCCGTCGTCGACCACGATCACCGTGCGCCCTTTCACCTCGGCCGGCGGTCGCCCGCCGCGATAGAGCGCCTTGCG
>JAIOIW010000057.1 GCA_019912385.1 Notoacmeibacter sp.
AGACTGCAGCGGAAGACCGCAGCGGCACCCTTCTCGATCACCTCATGGATATGGACCTGCCGCCCAGCCCAAGGGTGCCATGGATAAAGAAGCTCGCGCTCAATGCCGGTCCCGTGGGTGTTCCGTCGCTGAGTTGTACAATGAGGATCGTCCTCATAGCGCGATCGGATACAACGTCCCGATCGCATTGCAGAATCCCGTTGGCGCCACCAGCCCGCCATCGTGAAACAGGCCGGAAACTCTATCCTCCGGCGGACCAGAGAATGGTATCGGAGCAGAAACGGTCGAGGCTCTAATCAACGCCGGATGAAAGTTCCGTGGCAGGTCACTGGCCAAGGCGTTCGTTCGCAAAATGACGGGGACCCTTTCCGACAATCATGGTATTGGCAATGTCGATTAGGTGGACCGCCTCAATCGCCGATTGCTGAGAACTTGATTTTTCTCGAGGGTCGCGTAAACGCTTCCTGCAAGTCGGTGCCAAGACACGAACTGCTTCGGTTGCCAGCGCCCAGAATAGTAATCAGGTGCTTTGCCTTGATGTTTCCTCCCACGGACACTCTCAATCGGTGGTTCACGGCAATCGTGGCGGGTGTAGGCGGTATCGGGGGGAGCGCCATCTCCTTCCTTGTTTCGGGCGCCCTCATCGCCGCGCTGATCGGACTTGCCCGGCGAGAATATGCACTCGTACGCGATCGGGGTGTCCTTGCCATTACAATCGTGTTCGCCATATTCGTCGTTGGTGAATTCGCCCTCGCGCTTGTGCATTTCGACGATCGCCGAAATCTCGCTTTTGCCGCCACGCGTCTCTCGTTTCTGGCCTTTCTGCCGCTCTATTCGCGTTACGCTCTGTCGAGACGCGCGCAGCTGATGAGCGCGCTCGAATGGGGGAGCGCGGCGGGTGCGGCGGCGGCGTTCGTCCTCAGCGTCATCCAATTGAGCCTGTACACAGTGCGGGTTTCCGGTAGCGCCGGCAATCCCGGCCCCTTCGCCCTGGTCACGCTGATCATGTTCACGATCAGCCTGTCGGGATATCTGCGCGGCAAAGGGAACAAGCGGAAGCGCCTCGCGATGGCGGCCGGCGCGCTGCTCGCAGCCGGTTGCGTGCTGATGTCGGGAATGCGCGGCCTGTGGCCGGGACTTGTGATCGTGCCCGCGATCCTCCTGTGGTTCAATCGGACACCCGGCACCACCCACCTGATGGTTCGACGCTCAATCGTTACGACAACGGCGGCAGCAACGATCGCACTTGCGGCCGGATATGCACTGATGCCCGAGCGCTTCACAGCGCTGGAGCGCGATATCGATGCGGTGTTCAATGCCGGCAACTACAACAATTCGTTGGGACAACGTGTCCTGATGTGGCGTTATGGAATTGATTTGTTTTTACAATCTCCGGTTTTCGGATATGGCCGTGCGCAGATGCAGGCATACTTCCCCCAATATACGCTGTCGCATTTTGGTTTTTCATTCGGCTACACGCATCTGCACAATGCCGCGATTGACGCCATGGCCCGCGGCGGGATGGTTGCCCTTGTCCTAATCGTTGCCGTCCTGTTCGCACCAATTGTTTTTGCGGCTCGCCATCGCCGCGACGCACTCGGCCAGATCGGCTTCGCGCTCATGGTGGCCATCGTCGCGGACTACGCGCTGGCCGGAACGTTCGGCATCATGTTCGGACACGATATCCAAGATTTCCTGTTCGTGTTCATGATCACCATGACGGCGTATTTCGTGTTCGGCGAGGCGCCGGACAATTCCGCCGCAGATCGCGACCGACCTTCAGATCGACCAAGCGCACCTCATGTCCATGCGACTTAGCAACGCGCCACCAGCGATGGGACAAGGATCGCTCGCGCATCGAAGCTGCGTTCCGCAGGCTCAAGGACTTCCGCCGCATCGCAACCCGCTACGACAAACTCGCGAGGAACTTCCTCTCCGCCGTCGCCCTTGCCACGCTCATCGCATTCTGGATCTGAATGAGTCTCAACCCTGATACTCCTGCGGCCAACCCTCGGTCTGCCAATCTCGCGACGTGTGAATGATGCGTAGGATCACGACGTTTCACGCCCGGCAACCGGTTGCAGCGCGTAGGCGACGATATACGGTAAACCGGGCGAGGGTTTTTTCATAGCTGCCTGTTACCCGGTCGGGACGGCCCGTCGCCATGTCGCCAAGGGCCTTGCCCGCGTCTCGAATACGATCCGCAACCCGTCTTGCGGCGGCAGGATTATCCTGCGCGATAAAAACAACCTGTTGTTTGATGTCATCCAGCGCTTCGCGGGCCCAGATAACCGGCCGCTTCACGGTTTGCCTGCTCGCGTCACTTCGGCCGCGTCGATAACGGAATAGATTTCAGCCATGGCTTCGTCATGGGGCACGACACGGCCAGCCGCCGCGTCAGCGAT
>JAIOIW010000058.1 GCA_019912385.1 Notoacmeibacter sp.
CGCCACCGCCTCATAATATTCGTTGATCGAATGGTCCGTGCCGACGCCCATGTTCATGGTGCCCGGCAGACGTTCGAAACCGTCCACGGCGGCCCAGATGCCTTCGGCCATGTCGGCTGCGAACATGAACTCGCGCCGGGCCGTGCCGTCGCCCCAGATCTCGACCGCCTCGCAGCCGCCGGCCTTGGCCTCGTGGACCTTGCGGATGATCGCTGGCAGCAGGTGCGACACGGCGGGATCGAACTTGTCGTGCACGCCGAACAGGTTGCACGGGATGACCGTCTTGTAGGCCAGTTGCGGATCGGTGGTGCGCACGTAGTCGCACAGCCGCGCGGTCACGATCTTGGCCAGCGCATAGCTTTCGTTGGTCGGCTCGAGCTCGCCGGCGAGGATCGTCTCCTCGGTGAGCGGATTGGGCGCATTGCGCGGATACATGCAGGAGGAGCCGATATTGAGGAGCCCCGGCACGCGCGCCGAACGCGCGGCGAGCACGATGTTGCGGCCCATGTCCATGTTGTCGACGAGGAACTCGACGGGATGGGCGATATTGGCCTGGATGCCGCCGACACGGCCTGCCGCATGTATCACGAGATCCGGGCGGATATCCGCGATGAAGGCGCGTGTCGCCGAAGCGTCGGTCAAGTCGAGTTCGCGGCTCGACGGCGCGACGATGTCGTGCGCGCGGGCGAGGGGATGTTCGACGATGTTGCGGCCGACCATTCCGTTACCGCCGGTCAGCACGATCCTCACGGCTCAGTTCCCGGCCCTGTGGGCGGCGTCGCGCTGTTCGGCGCGGGCCTCCTCCAGGTCGGCCTCGGCCATTTCGCGCACCAGTTCCGCAAACGAGGTCTGCGGGCGCCAGCCGAGTTTCTGGTGCGCCTTTGAGGCGTCGCCCAGCAGGGTTTCCACCTCGGTGGGGCGGAAATAGCGCGGGTCGACGGCGACGATCACCCGGCCCTTGTCGTCGCGGCCGATCTCGTCCACGCCCTCGCCTTCGAAGGTGACGGTCATGCCGATCGCCTCGGCCGCCGCCTTCACGAAGTCGCGCACCGAATACTGCACGCCGGTGGCGATGACGAAATCCTCAGGCTCGTCCTGCTGCAGCATCAGCCATTGCATCTCGACATAGTCGCGGGCATGGCCCCAGTCGCGCCTGGCGTCAAGATTGCCGAGCTTCAGCGTGTCCTGCAGGCCGAGCCTGATGCGGGCAAGCGCGCGGGTGATCTTGCGGGTGACGAAGGTCTCGCCGCGGATCGGGCTCTCGTGGTTGAACAGGATGCCGTTGCAGGCGTAGAGCCCGTAGGCCTCGCGGTAATTGACCGTGATCCAGTAGGCGTAGAGCTTGGCGACGCCATAGGGCGAGCGCGGATAGAACGGCGTGCGCTCGGTCTGCGGCGTCTCCTGCACCAGGCCGTAGAGCTCCGACGTGGAGGCCTGGTAGAAGCGGGTCCGCTCGCCAAGGCCGAGGATGCGGATCGCCTCCAGCAGGCGCAGCGTGCCCAGCGCGTCGGAATTGGCGGTGTATTCCGGCTCCTCGAAGGAGACCGCGACATGGCTCTGGGCGGCGAGGTTGTAGACCTCGTCCGGCCGCGTCTGCTGCAGGATATGGGTCAGTGACGACGAATCGGTCATGTCGCCGTGGTGCAGCACGAAACGTCCCGACTGGCCGTATTCGCCTTCGAACAGGTGGTCGATGCGCGCGGTGTTGAACAGCGAGGTCCGCCGCTTGATGCCGTGGACCTCGTAGCCCTTCTTCAGCAGGAATTCCGACAGATAGGCGCCGTCCTGGCCGGTCACGCCGGTGATGAGGGCAATCTTGCGTTTCTTGTTCGCGACGCTTGTCATTTCTGCGGGTTCCCCGGATCGGATGCGTGTGCCTGGACGAGACGTGCGGCGTTCAACTCGTGATCGGCATGGGCGCTCGCCAGTTCGCGGTTCTTCTCGATGAAAGTGCGCCGGTTGTCGTAATCGGCTGGCGTCAATCGTGCGAGCGCGGCCTTGATATCGTCAGCGCTGTTACAGATCAACATGCCGCGCGTATCGAAAAACTCGCCGATGTCCGGCGCGCCCCAGTAGATCGGCACCGTGTTGCACAGCAGGCAGTCGATCAGCTTCTCGGTGAAGTAGGACGGCTCGCGGACATTTTCGATGATGACGGAGAAACGATAGGGCGCAAGGCCGTCCGATTTCCGGTCGAACGGTCGGTAGCCGCGTCCCATGATATCGGCCTCGATGGCTGGATTTTCGCGCAGCCAGTCGACGATCCGGTGGCGCAGGATGTGACCTTCCAGGTTTGCCCGCGAAGATGCGATGAGCGACGTCATGTTCGTTTTCGTCGCGTCGATTTCGCGCCAGTCGGGTACCCAGGTGGTGGCGGAGGCAAAGCGCACGGCATTGGGGAGGGCGGCCAGCAGGCAGGAGTCGCGGGTAAGCACGAAACGGAAGCGCCGCCATACCGTCCGCAGCCAGGCCATCTTGCGGCCCTGAATGGCTTTCGGTTCCGTCACCATGACCGAAATCGCGGCCCGGACACCGGGCCGCGGCATGTAGAGAATTCGCGAGGTGAGATAGGCGATCAAGTGATCGTCCGGTCCCAGGTCTGCGATCCGTTTGCCGCGCAGCGACGCAGGCATGCCAAGCGGGAAGCTTAACTTGTCGAGCGGCATCTGCGCCAGCCGCCAGTTCACCCTGGTGCCGTAGGGCAGGATCGCGACGACGGGCGGGCGGAGGCCGGACGCTTCGACTTCGGCGAGGCTCATATGGCCACCAGGCCCTCATCCTTGACCTGGCGGATGGTGAGCGCCGTGCGCACGGTATCGACATTGGGCGCGGCCGTAATGCTGGAGATCACGAAATCCTGGAAGCTGGAGAGGTCTTTTGCCACGCAGTGAAGCAGGAAGTCTGTCTCGCCGGACATCATCCAGGCGCGGCGCACGATCGGCCATGTCCGCGTCAGTTCGGAGAAGGCGCGGATGTCGGCCTCGCTCTGGCGGTGCAGGCCGACAAGGCAGAAGGCGACGACCGGGAAACCGAGCGCCGGGGCATCGAGCATCGCCCTGTAGCCGCGAATGATACCGCTACTCTCCAGCCGCTTGACCCGGCGCAGGCAGGGCGGGGCGGAAATGCCGACCCGGCGCGCCAGCTCCACATTGGTCATGCGGCCATCGTCCTGAAGTTCCTTCAGGATCTTCCAGTCAATATGGTCGAGATCGGCTTGCAGCGCCTTCAACTCCGTTTCTGCCGGCGCGAATCCGGCGCGCCCCGCGACAACTCATAGGTCAATTCGCCGCCGAGGCCAATCCGCCCGGCATTCGCGCGGGCTGTCAACACGCTGTGCGAAAACAGCGCACAGGGTTGAACAAAGGGCCCATGAATACTTAGATCACCGCCAACATCATCGAGATACGCGCGGCTCATTGCGCGGCCGCGCCGTTTTTTACGTTTCATGAGGAAGACCGTCATGTCCGCTACGCACGCTCCCGTCATCATCATCGGATCGGGGCCGGCCGGCTACACCGCCGCCATCTATGCCGCCCGCGCCATGCTGAAGCCGCTCCTGATCGCCGGGCTCGACCAGGGCGGCCAGCTGATGATCACCACGGATGTCGAGAATTATCCCGGCTTCGCCGACCCGGTCATGGGGCCCGAGCTGATGCAGGCGATGCTCGACCAGGCAAAGAACGTCGGGGCGGAAATCGTCAACGACATGGTCACCGCCGTCGATATCGACAAGAAGCCGTTCAGGCTGACCTGCGATTCGGGCGCGGAATATACCTGCGACGCCCTGATCGTGGCCACGGGCGCTCAGGCGAAGTGGCTCGGCACCGAAAGCGAGCAGGCGTTCAAGGGCTTCGGCGTGTCGGCCTGCGCCACATGCGACGGTTTCTTCTACCGCAACAAGGACGTGATCGTCGTCGGCGGCGGCAATTCGGCGGTCGAGGAAGCGCTTTATCTTTCGAACATCGCCAAGTCGGTGACACTGGTGCACCGGCGCGACGAACTGCGCTCGGAGCGCATCCTGCGGGAACGGTTGTTCAAGAAGGACAACATCAAGGTCGTCTGGGACAGCGTGATCGACGAAATCACCGGCAACAGGCCGAAGCCGCCGCTGCCGCCATCGGTCACCGGGGTCAGGCTGAAGAATATCAAGACCGGAGAGGCGACCGAAATGGCGATCGACGGCGTGTTCGTCGCGATTGGCCATGCGCCCGCGGTCTCGCTGTTCGAGGGCAAGCTGAAACAAAAACCCAACGGCTACCTGTGGACCGAAGCGGATTCCACGCGTACCAATGTTCCGGGCGTCTTCGCGGCGGGAGACGTTACCGACGACGTCTTTCGCCAGGCGGTGACCGCGGCGGGCCTGGGCTGCATGGCGGCGCTGGAGGCGGAGCGCTATCTCGCCGAACAGGAAGCGACGCTGGAAGCGGCGGAATAAGTCGACCGGTGTAACAATACCGGGCCGCAAGGGAGGCGGCGCGGACGAGGGGAACAATGATGCCAGTCGACTGGGACAAGCTGAGGGTGTTCCATGCCGCCGCGCAGGCGGGATCGTTCACCCATGCCGCCGAGGCGCTCAACCTGTCGCAATCCGCGATCTCGCGGCAGGTCAGCGCGCTGGAGCACGAGTTGGGCGTGCCGCTGTTCCATCGCCACGCGCGCGGACTGGTGCTGACCGAACAGGGCGAGATGCTCTACACGACGGCCCATGACGTCCTGCTGAAGCTGGATGCGGTGCGCAACCGGCTGACGGAGACCACGGACAGGCCGTCTGGGACGCTCAGGGTCACGACGACGGTCGGTCTCGGGACGGTGTGGCTTGCGAGCCGCGTGGACGAGTTCCTCGAACTGTATCCGGAAATCCGGCTGCAACTGGTCTTTTCCAACGAAGAGCTGGACCTGACCACGCGGCAGGCCGACTGTGCGATCAGGTTGCGCGAACCGCAGCAGCCGGACCTGATCCAGCGACGCCTGTTCACGGTGCATTTCCACCTCTATGCGGCGCCGAAATATATCAACAAATACGGCAAGCCGTCGAGCGTCGCGGACCTTGCCAATCATCGCCTCGTGACGTTCGGAGAGCCTGTCACGCCCTATCTGCGCGACGTCAACTGGCTGGAAACGGTCCCCGGTCCGGACGGCGAGAAATTGCAGGCGGTCCTGCAGATCAACGACATCCAGTCGATCAAGCGCGCCGTACAGCGCGGCGCCGGGATCGCGATGCTGCCCGATTATGCTGTGGAAAAGGATTCCGGCCTCGTTCAGCTGCTACCTGAAACCAAGGTGCCTTCGTTCGATACCTATTTCTGCTATCCCGAAGCGATGCGCAACCAGGTGAAACTGAATGTTTTTCGGGACTTCCTGCTGTCGAAAGCGCGCAGCTGGTCATTCTGACGGCAGCGGGCGGCGCGCAAACGACGGGAGATTGCGCAGCCATGCATCATCTGCATAGGTGCAATGCACAAATGAGCGTTGTCTGTTAACCTGTTAATGGCCATATCTCAATCATCTCCGGAGCGCATTCCTCCTCCCATTGGCGCTCCCGAGTGTTCCCCTCTGGAAGTCTTGCCCCACCGGCAACTTCCAAAGCTATATTGGCCGGATCGTCGATCCGGCCTTTTTTTTGCCTTTTAACTTGGCGATCGTCATGAGGGGGGGCAAACCATGGCTTATGAATTTGCTGACCGGGCAGATGCAGGACGGCAATTGGCCGACCGGCTCGCCGGACATGTTCCAGGCGATGCGCTCGTTTGCGCACTGCCGCGCGGAGGCGTGCCTGTCGCCGCGGAAATTTGCCGCCGTTTCGCGGTGCCGATGGATCTCGCCTTCGTGCGCAAGATCGGTGCGCCCGGCCAGCCGGAACTGGCGCTGGGCGCGATCGTCGATGGCGAGGATCCGCATGTCGCGATCAACACGGAAATCGCGACTTCATTCGGCCTGCGGCGTGCGGACGTCGAGGAGATGGCGCAGCCGCTGCTGAAGGAGATCGAGCGGCGCAAGGCGCTCTATCGCGGCGGGCGACCGCCGGCCGAGGTGAAAGGGCGCACGGTGATCGTGGTCGACGACGGGATCGCGACCGGCGCGACGATGCGCGCGGCGCTGGAGATGCTGAAGGCCCGCGGCGCGGGACGCATC
>JAIOIW010000059.1 GCA_019912385.1 Notoacmeibacter sp.
CGGCCGCCCTCTTGGGCAGCGCGGGGGTTCCCGCGTTGTGCGGGCACCGGCTAACTCTTCTTCGTGCCGTACTTGGAGCGGCCTTGGCGCCGGTTTTCCGTTGGTGCCGTATCCAGCGTGCCGCGCACCGTGTGATAGCGCACGCCCGGCAAGTCCTTCACGCGGCCCCCGCGGATCAGCACCACCGAGTGCTCCCGCAGGTTGTGCCCGATGCCGGGAATATAGCTGTTCACCTCATAGACGTTCACCAGCCGCACGCGGGCCACCTTGCGCAAGGCCGAGTTCGGCTTCTTCGGCGTCGTCGTATAGACGCGCGTGCATACGCCCCGCTTCTGCGGGTTGGCCTGCATGGCCGGAACCTTGTTTCGCTTCACCGGCGCAATGCGCGGTTTGCGGATCAGCTGGTTGACGGTAGGCATTCCACCTTCCCCTTGACTATCAATTCCGTGTCTCGCCCGGTTCAGGGCTCATTCGAGGCGTCATTTCATGCGCGAAACGGGCATAAACCACCAATCGGCGGTCCTGCCCGAAAACAACGCAGAGGAAGCGTTTCCGCTTCGTGCCACAGAAATGTGCGTCGCTCGTAGAACGAACCCTGTTTGAGGCGAAACTCCAAGGCGCGTCGCCCTGAAAAACCGGCCTCACATCGGCTCAGATGGCGGGGTATTACCCTTCTGCCCCATGTCCGTCAAGTGTTTATGCGAATTAATCGTTGGCGCGCGGACGAACGCCCGGATAGCGCAATTATATTGCGTCGCGACAAGGATTGCCGACGCTTTTTCGCCAGCGCGCCGTTGTACCTTCACTTCAAGTGGTGTCAAACGGGAGCATATGGCATTGATGCCCAGGAATCACCGGACGAGACCCGCCATGAACGACAATGACGTTGAGCAGCCCGTAACGATCATCATCGGACGCGTGTGGCGCGAAAAAGGCATGCCTGCAACGGGTGTCCATGTGCTGCTGACCGCGCCCGACGACGACAGCGCCGTACGCCGAGCGCTCGATGCGCTGGCAGGCGAAGGCTATGCGGAAGCCGAATTCGACCAGATCGGCGAACTGGAAGGCGAACCCGACGAGGAACCGCACCTTTCGGCCTGGCAGGGCGCAATCGAGGGCGAGGTTTCGGTCATCACATTCGAAATCGACAGCTAGAGCGTGATGCGATCAAATGGGGCCGATTGAAGTGAACGGCTCCAGCCACCCGCGCCTCAGTTGAACAGTCGAACCGGTTCACGCCGGAAAATAAAAATGGGCCGCCCGGCGGGGCATTGCCCAGGCGACCCAAGTCTCGCGGCCTTGGGAGGTCAAAGACCCGATCGACTGGCCGCGTAAACTATTTTACATCTGCCGCATGTTCAGTCTGTGAACGAATTCACACTGGTTGATAATTTAGATGTTTTTGACCGCCTGGCGGCCGCGGAACGAAAACGGCCGCCGGAGCGATCCGGCGGCCGTCGATTACGGATATCGGGAAGCTGCGGCTACTCGGCAGCGCCCGACATGTCGGTCAGCATCTCGGTTGCCGCTTCGGCGCCCGTGCTCTTGCGGCGTTCCTCGATGATGAGGTCGTCGCGGGCGGTCGCAATGCGGCGGACCTGGTTCATCGCCCGGCCGGTACCCGCGGGCACCAGGCGTCCGACGATGACGTTCTCCTTCAGGCCCTGCAGCGAATCCGCCTTGCCGGCAACCGCGGCTTCGGTCAGCACGCGGGTCGTCTCCTGGAAGGAGGCGGCAGAGATGAAGGACGGCGTCTGCAGCGAAGCCTTGGTGATGCCGAGCAGCACCGGCTGACCTTTGGCGGGCTGCTTGCCCTCCTCGACCAGGCGATCGTTGACCTCGTCGAATTCGATAACGTCGACATGGTCGCCGGGAATGTAGACCGAATCCCCCTGCTCCGTGATCTCGACCTTCTGCAGCATCTGGCGAACGATCACCTCGATGTGCTTGTCGTTGATCAACACGCCCTGCAGGCGGTAGACCTCCTGGATCTCGTTGACGAGGTAGGAAGCAAGCGCTTCCACGCCCTTGATCGCCAGGATGTCGTGCGGTGCAGGGTTGCCATCGAGGATATAGTCGCCCTTCTCGATGGTGTCGCCGTCCTGCAAGTGGAACGGCTTGCCCTTCGGGATGAGGTACTCGGTCGCCTCGACACCTTCCTCATGCGGCTCGATGATGATGCGGCGCTTGTTCTTGTAGTCGCGCCCGAACCGGACCGTGCCGCTAATCTCGGCGATGACGGCGTGATCCTTCGGCCGCCGCGCCTCGAACAGTTCGGCCACCCGCGGCAGACCGCCGGTGATGTCCTTCGTCTTGGCGCTTTCCATCGGAATACGCGCCAGCACGTCACCCGGCTTGATCTGGGCGCCCGGCTCGACCGACAGCACGGTCTGCACCGAAAGCAGGTAACGCGCTTCGCCGCCGCGTGCGAGCTTGGCAGGCTTGCCGTCCTTGCCCTCGATCACGATCGCGGGCTTGAGGTCGCTGCCGCGCGGCGTCGAACGCCAGTCCATGACCTCGCGCTTGGTGATGCCGGTCGACTCTTCCGTCGCTTCCTGCATCGACATTCCGTCGACGAGATCCTCGAACGCAACCCTGCCGGCCACCTCGGTGAGGACCGGACGGGTATAGGGATCCCACTCGGCGATACGCTGGCCGCGTTTCACCTTGTCGCCATCGTCCACAAAGATGCGCGAACCGTAGGTAATACGGTGCGAGGCACGCTCCTTGCCCGCCTCGTCCTTGATCACCACGGACATGTTGCGGCCCATGACGACCAGATGGCCTTCCGAGTTGCGCACCACGTTGCGGTTCTTGATCTCCACAATGCCCTCGTAGGAGGCCTCGACGAAGGAGGAATCGACCACTTGTGCCGTTCCGCCCATGTGGAACGTTCGCATGGTAAGCTGCGTACCCGGCTCGCCGATCGACTGCGCCGCGATGACGCCGACCGCCTCGCCCATGTTGACGGGCGTCCCGCGGGCCAGATCGCGCCCGTAGCACACGCCGCAAACGCCGGTCTTGACCTCGCAGGTCAGCGCCGAACGGATACGCACCGTCTGGACGCCGGCCTTCTCGATCAACTCGACATCGGCCTCCTCGATCATGGTGCCGCCCTTGACGATCACGTCGCCGGTGACCGGGTGCACCACATCGTCGAGCGCGGTACGGCCCAGCACGCGCTGGCCGATCGATGCGACCACCTGGCCCGCATCCACGATCGGCTGCATGGTCAGGCCATTCTCGGTGCCGCAATCAGCCAGGTTGACGATGCAATCCTGCGCGACATCGACGAGGCGGCGTGTCAGGTAACCCGAGTTTGCCGTCTTGAGCGCCGTGTCGGCCAGGCCCTTGCGAGCGCCGTGCGTGGAGTTGAAGTACTCCAGAACGGTCAGGCCTTCCTTGAAGTTCGAGATGATCGGGGTCTCGATGATCTCGCCCGATGGCTTGGCCATCAGGCCGCGCATGCCGGCCAGCTGGCGCATCTGGGTCGGCGAACCACGGGCACCGGAATGCGACATCATGTAGACCGAGTTCATCGGCTTCTGACGCTTGGTTTCCTCATCGAATTCGACGGCCTTGATGCGGGCCATCATCTCGTCGGCGACCTTCTCGGAGCACTTGGCCCAGGCATCGACGACCTTGTTGTACTTTTCGCCCTGGGTGATCAGGCCGTCATTGTACTGCTGCTCGTATTCCTTGGTCAGCTTGTCGGTCTCGGCGACAAGCTTGGCCTTGGAATCGGGGATCAGCATGTCGTCCTTGCCGAACGAAATGCCGGCGCGGCAGGCGTGGCCGAAGCCAAGCTGCATGATCCGGTCGCAGAAAATGACCGTCTCCTTCTGCCCGCAGTGGCGATACACCTGATCGATCATCCGCGAGATGTTCTTCTTGGTGAGCTCCTGGTTGCAGATGTCGAAGGGTACATTGGCATTCTTCGGCAGAAGTTCACCGACGATCATGCGTCCAGGCGTGGTCTCGTAGATCTGCGAAACCGGATTGCCTTCGGCATCGATCGTCTTGAAGCGGCCCTTGATCTTGGAGTGAAGCGTCACGACGCCGGAATCGAGCGCGTGATGGAGTTCGCCCATGTCGGCAAACACCATGCCTTCGCCCGGCTCGTTCTGGTTCATGATCGATAGATAATAGAGCCCCAGCACCATGTCCTGGGACGGCACGATGATCGGCGCGCCGTTGGCCGGGTGCAGGATGTTGTTGGTCGACATCATGAGCACGCGCGCTTCGAGCTGGGCTTCCAGCGAGAGCGGTACGTGGACGGCCATCTGATCACCGTCGAAGTCGGCGTTGAAGGCGGTGCAGACCAGCGGATGAAGCTGGATTGCCTTGCCTTCGATCAGCACCGGTTCGAATGCCTGGATGCCGAGCCTGTGCAGCGTCGGGGCGCGGTTCAGCAGCACGGGATGCTCGCGAATGAC
>JAIOIW010000060.1 GCA_019912385.1 Notoacmeibacter sp.
CAACTGGGTTCCCGACGTCGTCGGCGTGGCTTCCTACAACGCCGGTTGGGGCGCTGTGTGGGCCAAGCTCGGCTGGGATGAGTCGGCTGCCGGCGTCGGCGTGCAGGCTGGTGTCCAGATCAACGTTCCGAACATGCCCGGCTCCTCGCTGCGCGTGATCGGCTACTACACCTCCAATGCGGCGGTTGCCTACGGCGCGTTCTACGACGCCGGTCTGGGTGTTCCGGCCGTCGGTGTGGCCCGTTGGTCGATCCTGGGTTCCTACCACCACCAGTTCAACTCGCAGTTCGGCGCAACGCTGGCCGCGCAGTACTTCAACGGTGCTGCCTACGGCTTCCCGAATGGCTGGCAGGTCGAGGGTGAAGTCGTCTACACCCCGGTCACCAACTTCGAAGTCCGCGCTGCGGTTGCCTATGCCAGAACCACTGGCTTCAACGGCACCTGGTCTGGTTTCCTGCGCTTCACGCGCTCCTTCTGATCGGCTGACAAGCTGACCTGAGCAGAACCCGGCGGGAAACCGCCGGGTTTTGTCGTTTCAGATCCGCGAAATCGAAAAGCCACCGTGCGCACTACCTTTTCGCCTCGACCCTGGCGAGAAAGGCGGAAATCAGTTCCGGCAGGCCCGCGGTCTCCAGCAGGGGGGCGTGGCCCTGTCCGGGCACGGTATGCACTTCAAGGTCGGGATCGTATTCCCTCATCCGCCGCACCGTCTCTTCCGACAACAGGCTGGAATTCTCGCCGCGGATGACCATCAGCGGCATTGCCGTCAGGCCGACGAACTGCGGCCAGAATTCCGGCAGCGGCTTGCTCAGGTCGACACTCGTCAATGTTTTCAGCAGCTTGGGGTCATAGTCGGCCACCGGTTTGCCTGCGCTGTCGCGATAGAGGGCACGCACAAGGCGTTCGATATCGGCGTCGCCCAGGGCCGTAAAAGTCTCTTTCGCTGCCGCTTTCTGCAGGGCGAAAGCCTCTTCCCAACTGCGGGGTTTTGGCGCCCGTTCCAGGTAGGAGCGGATCAGTGCCAGGCCCGCGCCATCGACCACCGGCCCGACGTCGTTGAGGATGCCGGCCTTCATTGCGCCCGGCCGCATCGCGGCAAGCACATGCATGATCAGGCCGCCGCGCGACGTGCCGATGAAGGCGGCGTGCTCGATTCCGATCGCTACCATGCCGGCAAGCACATCGTCGGCTTCCACCATCACATTGTAATTGTTCCAGTCCCGGTCATAGTCCGAGCCGCCGCGGCCGCGATAGTCGAAGCTCACCACGCGGCGGGGCCGTTTTTCGTGATTGGCCAGGTGGAGCGCGAGTTCATGGAAATCGCGGGCGTTCCTGGTCAGTCCCGGAAGGCAGATCACAGGCAGGAAAGCGCCGCCGGCAGCTTTGTAAATGCGCGCGTGTAGCTTCAGCCCGTCCTTGGCATTGTAATGGAAATCCCGGTATTCGCCGCTGTTGCCCATGATATTGTCCCGGTTCGCCGTGCGGTCGGCTTGGTCGCCCCGTTTTCCTATATCCGACCGTAAGTAAGCGATAAAGGCAGGCAATTGGGGTCAGCGCCCGTTGCGCAGATCGCCGATGATATCGAATTCTCCGGTAATGCGCTGCTTGTAGACTTGGTAGTTTTCCATCACTCGCTGGACATAGTTGCGCGTTTCTCCGTAGGGAATGCGCTCGATCCAGTCGATCACGGTCTCAAGGCTCTTGCCGCGGGGATCCCCGAACCGCGACATCCATTCCTCGGCTTTCCGGGGACCTGCATTGTAGCCGGCGAAGGTAAGCACGTAGGAGCCGTCGAAGCGCAACAACTGCTCGGCGAGATAGTTCGATCCAAGCAGCGCGTTGTAGGCGGCGTCGCTCGTCAGCCGCGTGGCGGAATAGGCAAGACCGGCCTTGCGGGCGACCGAACGGGCTGTGGCCGGCATCAGTTGCAGCAGGCCACGGGCGCCGGCGGGCGATACCGCGCCGATGTTGAATTCGCTTTCCTGGCGGGCAACCGCGTAGGCAAGCGCCTTTCCGGCTGATGACAGGTCCGCCGATGACGGAATGACACCCATCGGATGGGTCAGCGTACCGGTGTCGAGCCCGCGCGACGCGGCGATCTTGCCGACCCGCAGCGCCAGAAAGTGGTCGCCGCGCTCTTCCGCCATCGCCGCGAGTTGAGCCAGTTCGCCAGGGTTGTCGAGTTCCCGGGCCAGATCCCGGTAGAGCGTATCTGCGCGCCCGGGATGCCCCGCGGCCTCGATCCGCTTGATGGCGCGCACCGCATCGCGCGCCTCGAAACGTCTCCGGTCGGCCGCAGATGGTTTCGGATAGGCCGTGGTGAGGGCTTTGCGCCCGAGTTTCTCCGCCGCGATCTGGCCGTAGAACGCAGTATCGTAGCGCGCGGCCTGTTCGTAGTGGGTGCGTGCGTTGCCGGGGCCGCCGGCCTCCGCGGCCCGCGCCATCCAGTACAATGCGCGCGCCTTGGAGATCGGGCCGTCGGCGATCTGCGCGATCTTTTCGAAGTGCCTCGCGGCGGCCTGGGCATCTTTCCTGAATCGAAGCGCATACCAGCCCGCGTGAAATTCGGCGTCCGCGGCCATGGCAGGGCTTTCGGCGGCGTGGCCGGCGGCGGTTCTGTAAGCCAACGTGTACTCGCCGATGTCGATGAGTTCGCGCGAGAGCACCCGGCGTTCGGTCCACCATTGGTCCGGGTCGATCAGGGCCTCTTCGTTTCGCGGCGCTTTCGCCATCGCGGCAGCGGCGTCCCGGAACTTTTCCGCGCGCCGCAGATATCGCGCCAGGGCATAAGTGTAGCCGGCGGTCCGCTGACTCTCGGGAACCGCCGACAGTAGCCGATAGGCGTCCTTCTCCTGCCGGATGACGGCGGCCCAGGCTTCTTGCAGCCTGGGGCGGCCGCAAAGGTTGGCGACGCGTTCGGCGGAACGGATGCCGTCTCCATACATCATCCGTTCCATGCGGTAGCAATGGGCCGCACGCGGGATCACCTTGCCGAACTCGCTCAGGACCGCGATCTCGACATCCCCCGCGATCTTTTCGGTGCGCCAGAGCGGGGCCAGCACGGTCGCGGCATCCGATTGGCGTCCGAGAGCCACATGGGCGCGGGCAAGGACGATTGCGCCTTCGATGGTCAGCGGCCGCGCCGCGCCGAACGCCGCGATCACCTCCGCCGCCGGCGGATTTTCGCGCGCGAGCGCGCGTTCCGAGTTGCGCCTGAGAACTGTCATGCCGGGCCATTCCGGCAAGGCCGTCGCGGCCGCCGCGATTTCGCTGCGCGGCACGTCCGCGCCGCCGCGCAGCGCGATGCCCCAGGCAAGAATCCGCCAATCCAGCGAATTGCGTGCCAGCAGGTCGCGGATGGCGCGCGCCGCCGCCAAATCGTCGCTGGCAAGCGCGTCCAGGCCGGCCTTGAGCGCTTCGATTTCGCCGGACTGAACCTCCCCCAAGGTCTCGCTGACCCTTTCGACCGGGACCGTTCCGGTTGCCTGGGTGTCGATCACGATCCCGGCCGCGGCCGGTCGGGCACGGGGTATCGGCACGTCGCCATCCGGCAATAGCCATCCGGCCGCCACCGGTCCGGTTGCGGCGAGAAGAACGATCGCCAAGGCTGTGGCGCGACAGGGAATTGATCTCGTCATGGCGGCGATCACGGCCTTGCGGTTGCGCGAAAGGGGCGCGCCGGGCCCACTCGTGGCCTGGCGCGACCGAAAGGCTATCTTGCACCGGTGAAGAGGTCGTAAACGAAAGGTTACCGCCGCCATTCGAAATATCCATATCCGCTGCCGGGAAGGCGTACGTCCCGATGATCCACCCTTGCCGCAATGCTTTGGCAAGACTATGGTGCGCCGCCCATAAAGGGGCTACAGCAAGTTGGTTCCCGCAATACGCCACATTCGGAGTTCGCAAAAATGTTCAGAGGCTCGTTCACGGCACTCGTCACCCCTTTCACCAGGGCGGGGATGCTTGACGAAAAAGCCTTTTGCGAACTGGTGGAATGGCAGATCGGGGAAGGCACGAACGGCCTCGTGCCCGTGGGGACGACCGGCGAGTCGCCGACCCTCAGTCATGAGGAGCATCGCCGCGTCGTCGAGCTGTGCGTGAAGACGGCGGCGGGCAGGGCGCCGGTCATCGCAGGAGCCGGTTCCAACAATACCCGCGAAGCGATCGAGCTTGTCGAGCATGCCGAAAAGGTTGGCGCCAATGCCGTGCTCGTCGTCACGCCGTACTATAACAAGCCCAACCAGCGTGGCCTCTACGAGCACTTCGCCGCGGTTGCCCGGGCGACCACGCTGCCAATCATCATCTACAACATCCCGCCGCGTTCGGTCATCGACATGACGCCGGAGACCATGGGCCGGCTGGCCCATGACTTCTCCAATATCCGTGGTGTCAAGGATGCCACGGGAAAGGTCGAGCGGGTGAGCGAGCAACGCATCACCTGCGGCGCCGATTTCATCCAGCTTTCCGGCGAGGATGCCTCTGCGCTCGGCTTCAACGCCCATGGCGGCGTGGGCTGCATTTCGGTCACGTCCAATGTCGCGCCGCGTCTCTGCTCCCAGTTCCAGGCGGCATCGCTGAACGGCGACCACGCTCAGGCGCTTCAGTTGCAGGAAAGGCTGATGCCGCTGCACAAGGCGATCTTCCTGGAAGCCGGCGTGTCGGGCGCCAAATATGCGCTGTCCCGCCTTGGCCGTGTTGAGAACGCCTTGCGCCTGCCCATGGTCCCGGTCGAGAAGCCGGCCGCCGATGCGATCGACGCGGCGCTCAAGCACGCCGGGCTGTTGAACTAGGCCCTGTGGACGGATTGGAGATGGATTTCGTGAGACAAGAGGCGAGAGATGCCGTGAAAAGACACGAACGGCGTACCGGCTGTACGACCGAGGGGCTTTTTGCGGCAGATCGACGCCTCCCGTCTCACCCGAAGGGCCGGGCGTTTGCCGCCCATGGCCGTCGAATAACCTCCGTCCCGATGGGGCGAAATCGCGAGCGTCGGTTTTGCTTGGCCCTGAACGCCGATCGCTCCGGCGAAATCCGTCTCCAATCCGTCCGCAGGGCCTAAGAGGAAGAAGTGCCATGGCCGCGCCGCGCGTCTCGTTTGTCAGTCTGGGTTGCCCGAAGGCGCTGGTCGATTCCGAGCGCATCGTGACGCGGCTGCGCGCGGAAGGCTACGAGATCACGCGCAAGCATGACGGCGCCGATCTCGTTGTCGTCAACACCTGCGGGTTTCTCGATTCCGCGCGCGACGAGTCGCTGGGAGCCATCGGCCAGGCCTTGGCGGAGAACGGCAAGGTTATCGTCACGGGGTGCCTCGGCGCCGAACCGGACGTCATTCGCAAGACACATCCCAATGTGCTCGCGGTCACCGGTCCGCAGGCCTATGAAAGCGTGATGGCGGCGGTGCACGAGGCCGTTCCGCCGGCGCATGATCCGAAATTCGACCTGCTGCCGCCGCAGGGCGTGAAGCTGACCCCGCGCCACTATGCCTATCTGAAGATATCCGAAGGCTGTTCCAACCGCTGCTCGTTCTGCATCATTCCCGCATTGCGCGGCGACCTTGTTTCGCGATCGGCGGCCGATGTCCTCCGGGAGGCGGAGAAACTGGCCGCTGCCGGTGTCAAGGAAATTCTCGTAATATCACAAGATACAAGTGCTTACGGTATTGATCTAAAGTATCAAACGAGTTTATGGCGCGATCGCGAGGTCCGTGCGAAATTCATCGATCTCGCCCGCGAACTCGGCGAACTCGGTATCTGGATCCGCCTGCATTACGTCTATCCCTACCCGCATGTCGACGAGGTCATCCCGCTCATGGCGGAGGGCAGGATCCTCCCCTATCTCGACATCCCTTTCCAGCATGCGAGCCCGTCTGTGCTGAAGAACATGCGCCGGCCGGCCCATCAGGAGAAGACCTTGGAGCGGATAAAGCGCTGGCGCGACATCTGTCCCGATCTTGCGATCCGCTCCACCTTCATCGCCGGCTTTCCCGGGGAGAGCGAGGACGAATTCCAGCAGCTTCTCGATTGGCTGGACGAAGCCAGGATCGACCGCGCCGGCTGTTTCAAATATGAACCGGTAAAAGGGGCGAGATCCAATGATCTCGGTCTTGAGGCGGTCCCCGAAGAACTCAAGGAAGCGCGCTGGAACCGCTTCATGGCGCGCCAGCAGCAAATATCTGCGCAATTGTTGAAGAAGAAGGTGGGCAAGCGCCTCCCCGTGATTATCGATGCGACGCAGGGCAACACGGCAACCGGCCGGTCGAAATATGATGCGCCGGAAATCGACGGTGTCGTCCACGTGAATTCGCGCCGTCCCTTGCGCGTTGGCGACATCGTGACGGTGAAGATCGAGGCGAGCGACGCATACGATCTTCACGGCACAGCCGTTTGATCGAATTTTATCTTTAACCCTGCCCGTTCACCCTGTTGGCAACGAACGGGTGCGGTCGGTGTTCTTAACCGTCCGTTAGGGCTAATTTCCCTCAGGCAACCGCACGGGATGTTCGCCCATGACAGCCGAATACACCATCGACAAACGTCTGGCGTCACTGGATTTGCTGCGTCTCCTTTCGGCCTTCGCGGTCGTAATCTTCCATTTCGGCTTTCGCGGTTCGGCCGGTGCGGAACGCTTTCTGGAAGCCGGCTACCCCGAGATTGCCGATGTCGCCATCTATGGCTATCTGGGCGTGAACCTGTTTTTCCTGATTTCCGGTTTCGTCATCGCCTGGTCCGCCGAAAACCGTGGGTTTACGGCCTTTGCCATTGCCCGCTTCGCGCGGCTCTATCCCGGATATTTGACCTGCATGAGCATGACGGCGCTGGCAATCGCGCTTTTCGGCATGGCGCCGCTCTCCGCGACCCTGCCGCACTACGCCGCCAATCTCACCATGCTGGCGCCCGTATTCGGACATCCCTTCATGGACGGCGTCTATTGGACCATCGTGCTTGAGATCGTGTTCTATGGCTGGGTATCGCTTGCCCTGCTGGCGGGCGTCTTCGAGCGCTGGAAACTGCCGCTGATGGCCGCATGGCTCGCCCTTGCCATGCTCAACGAGTTCGCGATCGGCAGCGAGGCCGCGCGTTTGCTGTTTGTCACGCAATATGCATCGTTTTTCATCGGCGGCGTATTGCTGCACCATATGACGTCGCGCGGCGTTACGCTGGAAGCAATCGCCCTTGCCGTCGCCGCATTTCTGGCCTCGATGAATGCGCTTGGCTCAACGCGCGACTGGATGCTCGGCGCCTACGGTATCGCGCCTTCGCTTTCCTCGCTATTGGCGGCGAATGCCGCCATCCATCTGCTTGTTGTCGCTGCCGTGGTTTTTGGCGGTCGCCTGAGACCACGTCCGTGGATGGTTGCGGCAGGTGCCCTCACCTATCCGCTCTACCTGCTGCACCAGCATGTCGGCTACATCGCGCTCAACCGGCTGACCCCTGCGGTCGGCCGCTGGGAGGCTTTCGCGCTTGCGGTTGCGGGCCTGATCGCGCTTTCATGGCTGATCGCCCGTTTCGTCGAACAGCCCGCCCGGCGGTTCATCGTCCGCCGCTTCGCCGCCGCGGTCGATTCTCTCGCCTTGTTGCGAACCTGGCGCGTTCCTGGCGGCTGAGACGAGAAAGGGCGCCGAAGCGCCCTTCCGGTCCTTGTATTGCCGTGGGCTTATTGCGGCAGCTTGTCGTCGACGCCCATCACGTAGAAGTTCATGCCGAGCAGCGTGCCGTCGTCGGAGACCTCTCCCGCCTTCAGCCAATCCGTGCCGTCCTGCCTGGTGATCGGGCCGGTAAACGGATGCAGCGAACCGTCCGTGATGGCGGCTTCGGTCTTCTCGGCCATCGCCTTCACGTCGTCGGGCATGTTGGTGTAGGGCGCCATCACGACGTGGCCTTCGGTCATGCCGCCCCACACGTCATGCTGTTCCCAGGTGCCCTCCAGCACGGCTTTTACGCGCTCGACGTAATAGGGTCCCCAGTCATCCACGATCGCGGTGAGCTGCGTTTCCTTGCCGAACTCGATCATGTCCGAAGCCTGCCCGAATGCCTTCACGCCACGATCGGCCGCCACCTGCATCGGGGCGGTGGAATCGGTGTGCTGCGTGATGATGTCGGCGCCCTGATCGATCAGCGCCTTGGCAGCGTCTGCTTCCTTGCCGGGATCGAACCAGGTGTTTGCCCATACGACCTTCAGCTTGAATTCCGGATTAATCGACTGCGCGCCCAGAACAAAGGCGTTGATGCCCATGACCACTTCCGGAATCGGGAAGGACGCGATATAGCCGGCAACTCCTGCCTTCGACATCTTGGCCGCTATCTGGCCCTGGACGTAGCGGCCTTCGTAGAATTTGGAATTGTAGGTAGCGACATTGGCATGTTCGCGCTTGTAGCCCGTAGCGTGCTCGAACTTCACGTCGGGGAACTTGGCGGCGACCTTGTTGGTGGCGTCCATGTAGCCGAATGACGTCGTGAAGATGATGTTGCAGCCGGACCGGGCAAAGCGTTCGATCGCACGTTCGGCATCTGCGCCCTCGGGTACGCTCTCAAGATAGGCGGTCTCGACCTTGTCGCCGAGGGCTTCCTCGACCTCAAGGAGGCCCTGATGGTGCTGATACGACCAGCCGAAGTCGCCGATCGGGCCGACATAGATGAAACAGGCCTTTACCTTTTCCATCTGGGCCGAGGCGCTTGTCGCGCCGCCGACCAGAACCGCCGCGGAGGCCGCGAGCGCCAGGAATGTCTTCTTCATTTCACACCTCTTACTTGTTGCAGGTCGTATTCAGGGCATTCACGTCTTTTCTTCTTTAGCGATCCGCCACGAACGGCTGCCCCAGGGAGGCCGGCGTGTTCATCATCGTCAGTCGCCTGTTTCGAGAGATTAGAACGAGAACCACCACGGTTGCCAGATAGGGCAGCGCGGAAAGGAATTGCGAGGGAACTGACTTGACCAGCCCGGCAAGCCAGAACACGGGGGCCGGCAGGAATTGCAGTTCGTTCAGGCTGATCGCCTGGATGTGCAGCTGCGCGATGGTGATCGCGCCGAACAGATAGGCGCCAGCCAACACCCGCCACGGCCGCCATGAGGCAAAGACCACAAGCGCCAGCGCGATCCAGCCGCGGCCCGCGGTCATGTTCTCCACCCATTGCGGCGTATAGACCAGTGACAGGTAGGCGCCGCCAAGTCCGGCGCAAGCGCCACCCCAGATCACCGCCAGGTAACGGATGAGGACCACGTTGATGCCGAGCGAATGCGCCGATGAATGGCTGTCGCCAACCGAGCGAAGGGTCAGTCCGGCCCGGGTACG
>JAIOIW010000061.1 GCA_019912385.1 Notoacmeibacter sp.
AAATCAGGGCGCCCTCGCCCGATGGTCGGCTCGACGGCACCGGCATGATCGTCGTCAACCCGCCCTACCCGCTTGCCGGCGAATGCGCGGTGTTCCTGCCCGCCATCGGTCGCCTCATGGCCGAAGACGGCAGGGCGCGGACAAGCGTCGAGGTGATCGCCGGCGAACAGGCGCACGCTTGACCTGATTGCCGGTACGCCGCAAAGTCCGGCGGTGCTTTCGATCCCGATTCGGCCGAAACGAGGCGACCATGATGAAAAAGGCCTTCGCACTGTCCGGCGTCCTCATTGGCGCGATGCTGTTTTCGGCGCCTGCATCCGCCTTCGATTTCATCGGTCGCGCCGACACTTGCGACAACACCGCCGTCTTGCGGTCGATCACCCATCGCTTCGCCTACCAGGTTCGCCACGTGCCGCACCTGCCCCAGGTGGACATCGTCTCCTTCGATCGCATCCACCAGCACCGGTTCATTGCGGCGACGGAGAAGATCAGGACCTCGGAGCGCTATTGCATGGCGACGGCCACGCTTTCCGACGGGCGGCGGCACTCGGTCTGGTACAGGATCGAATGGCGCATGGGATTCGCTTCGATCGGCGACGGCGTGCAGTTCTGCGTTTCCGGCTTTGACCGCTGGAACGTTTACAATGCGTCGTGCCGGATCCTGCGCTAGCGCGATCTTGCGCAGCATCTTCACCGGTGTTGCCGTGCTCTTCGTCCTGGCACTCTGCGCCTGTGATGACACGGCGACCGGTAGGGCCGCCGAAACCGGTGCGCAACCCGCGAAAAGCGAGGCCCCGCGGAACGATCCCCTACCGACGGGTTCGGGCTTTGACTTCTATGTCCTGTCGCTCTCTTGGTCGCCGAGCTATTGCGCGGCGGAAGGCGCGGGGGCCGACCGCGAACAATGCAGCGCCGGCGGCCCCGCGGGTTTCATCGTCCACGGATTGTGGCCGCAATTCGAAAAGGGCTACCCGGCGAATTGCGCGAGCGGCGAGCCGGCGCGCGTGCCGCGCCAACTGGCTTCCGCCATGCTCGACATCATGCCGTCCGCCGGCCTCGTTGGTTACCAGTGGCGCAAGCACGGCACCTGCGCCGGCCTGTCGCAGGAAGATTACCTCGCGACCGTGCGAGCGGCCTGGAACCGGGTCCGGATTCCGCCGGGAATAGGCGGCGGGACGGCCAATCCGCACACGGCTGAGCAGGCCTTCCTGAAAGCCAACCGTGGACTGCCGGCCGACGGCATCGCGGTTACCTGCGACCACCGCTATCTACGCGAGGTCCGCATCTGCATGACCGGGGATCTCGAGTTCCGCTCCTGCCCGGCAATCGACCGCCAGGCCTGCCGCCTCAACCAGGTGCAAGTGCCCGCGCGATAATGCATTGCAATCGGCGGATTGCGCCCGGGCCGCCGCCGCAATAGCTTCCTCGCCGAAACGAAACCGATTCAGGAGCAATCAGCCCTCATGCCGAAGATACTTTATTCCAGCGCCTCGCCCTACTCTGCCAAGGCGCGCATGGCCGCAACTCATGCCGGCTACGCTTTCGAAAGCGTGGATATCGACACCAATGCCGGGCCTGAAATCCTGGTGGGCAACAATCCGCTGGGAAAGATCCCCGTCCTCATCACGGATGACGGCCGATCGGTCTATGACAGCCGTGCGATCACGCAGTTCATCAACCGCGAGACTAGAAACGCGCTGTTCCCGCGCAATGCCGCAAAGCGGACCGAAGCGGAAACGCTCGAAGCGCTGGCCGACGGTATTGCCGATTGCCTGCTCGCCCATGTCTATGAGCGGCGTTTCAGGCCGGCGGAAAAAATCGAGCAATCTTGGCTCGACAAGCAATGGACCAAGGTAACGCGGGCGCTCGACCAGCTCAATGCGACCCCGCCGCGCCTGCCGGTGAAGATCACTGCCGGCCACATCGCGCTTCGGGCGACGCTCGGCTACCTGTCCCTGCGCTTCGAAGGCAAATGGGAACGCGGGCGCGCAAGGCTGGTGCGCTGGACGAAGCGTTTCGACGAGAAATTCCCTGAACTGGCTGCCCTGCTTCCCAAATAGGGCGCAAGGCGGTCGCTCAAGGAAAAAGCCGGACGGCGTGAACCGTCCGGCTTCCCGCTTTCCCGAGTCGTGACTGCTCAGAACTTGACGCCGACGCCGAGAAGCAGCTTGTTCTCCCGGTTGGAGAAGGTGTTCGCGCCGGATGCGGTCGCGAAGGTCTTGTTGCCGAAATCGGTGTAGCGGTATTCCAGCCTGCCGAAGACCGATTGCGTCACCTTGACCTGGACACCAGCGCCTGCCGTCCAACCCAGGACGGTACGTGTCTGGCTTGTTCCACCCTCTTCGCCCGTCAGGCGGGCGGCCGCCAGGCCGCCGGTGCCGTAAGCCAGTACATCGTCTGTCAGTGCATAGCCGAGACGGGCGCGCAGTGTGCCGTCCACGCGGGTGCGCGAGGACGCAACGCCGTTGCCGCCCGATGTCGAGCCGTAACCGATGTCACCCTCGATGCCGATGACGACCGGACCCATCTGGTGGTCGTAGCCGGCGAAGACATTGCCGTACCAGCCATTGGTGGCGAACGACCCGGCCGCCGGAAGACTGTAGCGGGCGCGGCCGAACACATAGGCGCCGGACACGCCGACATAGGGACCCGACCAGGTGTTGACCGGCGGGTTTTCCAGCGGAGCGGCCGCCGGGACCGGCGGTTCCTCGCCGACAACATCCGCCGCGCGCGCCGGAACCCCGGCCAGGATGACCGCCATTCCGGCCGCCAGCACGAGCGGACGGGAATAATAGATTTTCTGTCTCATAAGCACGTACTCCTGTGCCGCGTTCATTTTGCGTAACGGATACCGCAGCCATGGGAGGAGGAGCAGCTGCGGCAAAACTCCGTACAGCGTGGATTCTTCGCGCTTATTGCGTTGAAAGAATTGCAGAATGTAGGGGATTTCCCGGCTGGAATACGGCGATTTGGGGATGTGGCTTTTCGGCAACGCATTTCCCGGAGAAAGATGGCGGGCGACGTTTGGCTCTTTCACGGGTCAACGCTATATAGGGCGGACGCGCCCCATCAATCCGGATTTTCCGATGCTTCTCAGCACATTGTTCCTCGTAGCAGGCCTCGTCGTTCTCGTGATTGCCGGCGACTACCTGGTGCGCGGTTCTGTCGGCCTTGCCGAGAATCTGGGTATCTCGCCACTCGTCATCGGCCTCACCGTCGTCGCATTCGGCACCTCGGCACCCGAACTGTTCATCTCGACCCAGGCGGCGCTCTCCGGCTCACCGGGGATCGCGATCGGTAATGTTGTCGGTTCCAACATCGCCAACGTGCTTCTGGTGGTCGGACTCCCGGCCATGATCGCGCCGTTGGCCACGACCGAGCCAGGGCTCAGGCGAAACATGACGGCGATGCTGATCGCAACGGCAGTCTTCATGTGGATGATGGCGGACGGATTGCTCAACCGGGTCGAAGGTATCGTTCTTCTCGTGGCGCTTGGCAGCTTCCTCGCCTGGCAAACCCATAACTCGCGGGCACGACACGAGCCGCAGGAAGACTATCACGAAGAGATCGGCGAGCTGCCGCACGACCCGTTCCGCATTGGTGTAAGCATCGCAAGCGGCTTGATAGGCCTGCCGCTCGGCGCGCAACTGACCATAAGCGGGGCCGGCGCGATCGCCGGCCAGCTCGGCATTTCCGACGAAGCCATCGGGCTGACCGTCGTCGCGGTCGGCACCTCTCTGCCCGAACTGGCAACAACGATGGCCGCCGTCTGGCGCGGAACATCGGCGGTGGCGATCGGCAATATCGTCGGCTCCAACCTGTTCAATATCCTGGGAATCATCGGCGTGACCGCCGCAATCATCCCCATTTCGATCGGTGTGCGCATCATTCATGTCGACATGTGGGTCATGGTGGTGACCTCGGCGGCCGTCGCTCTCCTCGCATTTACGCGCCTCGAGGCCGGCAAGGCGATCGGCGGGGCTATGCTTGCCGGATTCGCCGCCTATGTTTATTCGGTATTCTAGTGGAACGAATTTGACATTCGATACCCGTTTGATGTCGACCTCGAAATCGAATGTCAAATTTGAAAGTTCCACTCGATTCATGAACTTGCTAGTGGTTTCCTTGATTCCAGCATTTGCCCTCGCGGCCGAAACAAACGGGATGCAAATGTTGGAAACGAACCACCAGGGTCCGGACTCATCGATATGGCTGGAATGGCGTTCGAGATGACGAGAAATGCAAGGAAAAGCCCGCAGGGCGGGGTAGTTCCCCCGGCCAATGGCTTTGACGCGGCAGTTCGACACCAGATCGATCGCCATTCCAGCCATATCGATGAGCCCGGACCCTGATCGGAAACTGGCACAACGTATGGATAGCAAGGCAACGGCACTGGTAACCGGCGGTTCGCGCCGCATAGGCGCGGCGATCGTCCGCGATCTCGCTGCGCATGGTTTTGCCGTCGCCATCCATTGCAACACCACATGCGAGGATGCCGGGAAACTGGCCAACGAAATCACGAATTCCGGCGGCAAGGCCGTGGTGCTGCAAGCCGATTTCGGCGATGACGCGGGGGTCGCACGGCTTGTTCCAGACGCCGAACGAGCATTCGGGCCGGTGGAACTGCTGGTCAACAACGCCTCGGTGTTTGAAGACGACAGCGTCACCGACTTCGATGCCGTAACATGGGAGCGCCATTTCCGAACCCATGTGCTGGCGCCCTCGCTGCTTGCGCGCGACATGGCCGCCGCGCTGCCCGACGGCCGCGAGGGCCTGATCGTCAACATGATCGACCAGCGCGTGTGGGCGCTGACGCCGCGCTTCTATTCCTACACGCTGTCGAAATCCGCGCTGTGGACGGCAACGCGGACCATGGCGCAGGCGCTCAGCCCGCGCATTCGCGTCAATGCGATCGGCCCCGGCCCGACGCTGCCAAACGAGCGGCAGAACCAGTCCGACTTCGACCGGCAGATCGATGGCCTGCTGCTCAAGCGCGGGCCCGCGCTGGAGGAATTCGGCGCGGCGATCCGGTTCCTGTGGGAAGCGCGCTCGGTCACCGGGCAGATGATCGCGCTCGACGGCGGCCAGCACTTGGCCTGGCAGACGCCGGATATCGCGGGCATTACGGAATGACCGGGCGGGCGGACAAGCACCGCGGTTCGGAACGAAAGACGGCCGGTTCGTCAAAAGACATCGCCGGGTTCGATCCGAATGCGGTCATGATCGAGGACGACGAAGCCGAAGCGGTAACTGAATCCATGTCTCTGCCGGCAATGGACTGGGGCGAGGCCAGGGTCGATACCCAGGGCAAGACCGGCGCCGAGGCCATCCAGCTCTTCGTCAAACACCTGCCCAACCGGCCTGGCGTCTACCGCATGATCAACGCGGCGGGCGACGTTCTCTATGTCGGCAAGGCGCGCAGCCTGAAAAAGCGCGTCACCTCCTATGCCCAAGGGCGCGGCCACACCAACCGGATCGCCCGCATGGTGCGCGAGACGGCGACGATGGAGTTCGTGGTCACGCGCACCGAGACCGAGGCGCTCCTGCTGGAGGCCAACCTCATCAAGCGGCTGCGCCCGCGCTTCAACGTGCTGATGCGCGACGACAAGTCGTTTCCCTATATCGTGCTGACGCGCAACCATCCCTCTCCCGGTATTTTCAAGCATCGCGGCGCGCGTTCGCGCAAGGGTGACTATTTCGGGCCGTTCGCATCCGCGGGCGCTGTCGGCCGGACAATCAACGCATTGCAGCGGGCATTCCTGATCCGTACCTGCTCGGACTCGGTTTTCGACAGCCGCACCCGCCCCTGCCTGCTCTACCAGATCAAGCGCTGCTCCGGCCCGTGTACCGGCGAGATTACGCCCGAGGCCTATGACGAACTCGTCAAGGAGGCGATGGATTTCCTTTCCGGGCGATCCTCCAGGGTGAAGGCGCACATGGCGCATTCCATGCAGGAGGCGGCAGAAGCGCTCGATTTCGAACGCGCAGCGGTATTCCGCGACCGCCTGTCGGCACTCAGCCATGTGCAGAGCCACCAGGGCATCAACCCGCAGGGAACCGAGGAGGCTGACGTCTTCGCCATCCACCAGGACGGCGGGCAGACCTGTATCGAGGTGTTCTTCTTCCGCACCGGGCAGAACTGGGGCAATCGCGCCTATTTCCCCAAGGCGGATGCCTCCATGGAGCCCGCCGAAGTGCTGGGCGCTTTCCTGGCGCAATTTTACGACGACAAGCCGAGTCCCCGCCTGATCCTGCTGCCGCACGCGGTCGAGGACCAGATGCTGCTGGCCGAGGCGCTGTCGACGCGCGCCAATCGCAAGGTGGCCGTGACGGTGCCGGCACGCGGCGAAAGGAAGGACCTCGTCGACCACGCCATGCAGAACGCGCGCGAGGCGCTCGGCCGCAGGATAGCCGAGACATCGTCGCAGGCGCGCCTGCTCAAGGGCATCGCCGAGACATTCGGGCTCGACAGGGTGCCGCGGCGAATCGAGGTCTATGACAATTCGCATATTATGGGCACCAACGCGGTCGGCGGCATGATCGTTGCCGGGCCGGAAGGCTTTGTGAAAAACCAGTACCGCAAGTTCAACATCAAGGGCGAGGACATCGCGCCGGGCGACGATTTCGCGATGATGCGCGAGGTCATGCAGCGCCGCTTTTCGCGCCTGCTGAAAGAACATGTCAAACCGGACCGGGCGGAGACGGACGGCGCGGGCGAAGCGGCCGACGACGGCGCTTTTCCTGCGTGGCCGGATATGATCCTCATCGACGGCGGACGCGGCCAGATGAGCAAGGTGCGCGCGGTCTTGAAGGAACTGGGCATCGACGACTGCGTGACGGCGATCGGCGTCGCCAAGGGTGCCGACCGCGAAGCCGGGCGCGAGCGGTTCCACGTGGAAGGACGTCCCGATTTTTCGCTGCCGCCGCGCGACCCGGTGCTCTACTTCATCCAGCGCCTGCGCGACGAGGCACACCGTTTCGCCATCGGCTCGCACCGCACCCGCCGCAAGAAGGAGATGGTGAAGAACCCCCTCGACGAGATCGGAGGAATCGGCCCCGCGCGCAAACGCGCGCTGCTTCACCATTTCGGAACTGCCAAGGCGGTTTCGGGTGCTGCCTTGGAGGATCTTCTGGCCGTGGATGGCATTTCGGACCAGATCGCGCGCCAAGTTTACGATCATTTTCACGAGAACAGCTAGGATAAAGGCCCGATTCGCTCACCAGGCGGTGGTTTTACCTGCTGGATTGGTTGCCAGCCTGCAGCCTATCTGCTTTTCAATAGCGGTCGTGCGAACATGAAGGAGCGACCATGGCCAACGGCGCCTACAATCTGCCGAACCTGCTCACCTACGGGCGGATTCTCGCGGTCCCGGCCATCGTTGTCTGCTTCTTCTTCGAAGGGCGACTGCAATCGAGCGACATGGCGCGCTGGAGCGCGCTCGCCATCTTTTCGATCGCGAGCATCACTGATTTCTTCGACGGCTATATTGCGCGCATGTGGCAGCAGCAATCCAATATCGGGCGCATGCTCGACCCGATTGCCGACAAGCTGCTGGTTGCCACCTGCCTCCTGCTGCTCGCCGCTGATACCGACCGCACGATCGCCGGATGGTCGCTGTGGGCGGCGATCATCATCCTGTGCCGCGAGATCCTGGTCTCGGGCCTGCGCGAATACCTGGCGGACCTGAAGGTCTCGGTGCCGGTAACGCAACTGGCGAAATGGAAAACCGCAATCCAGCTCGTCGCGATCGGATTCCTGCTTGCCGGCCCCGCTGGCGACAAAGTTCTCCCCTATACGACCCAGATCGGGCTGACGCTGCTCTGGATTTCGGCGATCGTCACGCTCTACACCGGCTACGACTACTTCAAGGCGGGGCTGAAACACGTGGTTGAGGGATGAGGAGCCTATGAGGATCGTCTATTTCGCCTGGGTTCGCGAACGGATCGGCAAGGGGGAAGAGGAAGTCGACATCCCCGCCGAGGTGACGACCGTTCGCGACCTGCTGGGATGGCTGAAGACGCGCGGGCCTGAGTATGAGTCCGCGCTGGAACATCAGAATGCGATCCGCGTCGCGCTCGACATGGAGCATGTCCACCATACCGAAAAACTCGGCACGCCCTTCGAGATCGCGTTGTTTCCGCCGATGACCGGGGGGTAGTTCGATGACCCGCCACGTCACGCCGACCGTACGCATCCAGCGCGAGGATTTCGACATTAGCGCCGAAATCGCGCGGTTGACGGCGGGATGCAACGATGTCGGTGCAATCGTGACCTTCACCGGATTATGCCGCGACGAAGGCGGCCGGCTCGCCGCCCTCGAACTGGAGCATTATCCGGGCATGGCGGAAGCCGAGATCGCGCGGATTGCGGCGCAGGCGGCCGAACGCTGGCCGCTGACCGGCCTCATCGCCATTCATCGCTTCGGCAAAATCGAACCGGGCGGCCAGATTGTGCTCGTGGTCGCGGCATCCGCGCACCGCCATGCCGCATTCGAGGCCGCATCCTTCCTCATGGACTATCTGAAAACCCGCGCGCCCTTCTGGAAGAAGGAGCATCTGAAGGACGGCAGCGCCGGAAACTGGGTGGACGCGAAAGACGCCGACGACAAGGCGCTGGAGCGGTGGTCAGGCGCCGATCGCGAATGAGGCGTGGGCGACGGCGGTGAAGTGGCAGGACGCGGCGAGAACCACGAAACCGTGCCAGATCGCATTCTGGTATCGCAGCGAATGCCAGGTGTGGAACACGAGACCGGCGGTGTAGAGGAGCCCGCCGGCGAGGATCAGCACCGCATCGACAGTCGGCATCGTCTTTGCGATCGGCCATGCCAGTGCGAGGCTCGCCCAGCCTAAAACGAGATAGAGCGGGATCGAATATCGGTCCCGGCGCATCTGCCCGACCATCTTCAGGGCCACGCCGGCAAGCGCGGCGGTCCACACCGCGACGAGCACCATATAGGAAAGCATCGAGCCGATGAGGATGGTCAGCGGCGTATAGGTGCCGGCGATCTTGAGGAAGATGGCCGCCTGGTCGAAGCGGCGCAGCAGCGGCTTGACCGACTTGTGCGGGACGATGTTGTAGGCGGCGGAAAACGAGAACATCGCAATCAGCGTCACCGAGTATACGGCGAGCGCGACGAGGAGCGCCGGCTGGACGGAGACGGCAGCAAGAGCGAGAAGGGTGCTGGCCGCGGCAACGCTCGCCAGGATGGCGACGCCGTGGACAATGCCGTCAGCGAGAATTTCGCGAAAATGATATTCGCGGTGTTCAAACATTGCGTTGCGCTCCTGGCAAGAACCGTGACGCGATGCGCCACAACATCCCTTTCCGCATGCATGATGTCATTTTTACGTGTCGGATTGATTGCAGAACAGGGTTAATGTTCCGCCATGAAAAAAGCCGGGCGTAAACCCGGCTTTTCTCGTTTGTTTTCAACAGGTGAGGCATATTGCCTCGGATGTTGATTCAGCCAACGATCTCGGTCTGCGAGAACCAGTAGGCGATTTCCTGCGCCGCAGTCTCCGGGGCGTCGGAGCCGTGGACCGAGTTCTCGCCGATCGACAGGGCGAACATCTTGCGGATGGTGCCTTCCGCGGCGTCGGCCGGATTGGTTGCGCCCATCACTTCGCGGTTCCTGGCAATCGCGTTCTCGCCTTCGAGCACCTGCACGACGGTCGGGCCCGACGACATGAACTCGCAAAGCTCGTCGAAGAAGGGGCGCGCCTTGTGGACCGCGTAGAAGCCTTCCGCCTCGCGACGGCTCATCCACACCCGGCGCGAGGCGACGACGCGAAGGCCGTTCTCCTCGAAAACCCTGGTGATGGCGCCGGTCAGGTTACGCCTTGTTGCGTCCGGCTTGATCATGGAAAAGGTACGTTCGATCGCCATGGAAATTTCCTTGAAGCAGATTCAGATATGAGGCCGGCGCCGCCTGTGAAGCAGACGCGGCGCCGTTTCGCGGGCGCTATAGCGCAGTTCCGGGGAAAACGAAACCCGCGCGGGACGCGATTTGCAGCCGGGACGGCGGGTTCAGGTGCAGGCGGGCGTCTTGCGCGCAAGGCCGTCATGCAGGTCGAGGCAGCGTTCGAACCAGTCGTGAACCGGATCGCCCGCAGGCAGGAACTCGAACGGGCTGATGGTGCGCGCCCACTGGAAGGCGCCGAATACGATGTAGTCCGCAAACAGCGGCGCCTGGCCTCCCAGGAAGGGCTGACGCTTCAGCGTCAGGCGGATCGGATCGAGGCTCTTGAGGAACGCGTCGCGCTTGCCCTCACGCCCAACCGGTACCTCTTCGAGCGCCTTGCCGATCCGCGCCTCGCGGGTCGTTCTGAAATATTCCTGGTCCGCCGGTTCGAGCCGGTCATGGATATCGACCAGCGCGGCGATACCGACATAGGGATGAACGGCCGATTGGGACCAGCTTTCGACAAAGCGCGAAAGGGCCCTGCCCCCCGCGCCGTCGAACAGCGGGGGACGGTCCGGATAAGCGTCCTCCAGATATTCGGCAATGGCAAAGGAATCGACGACGACCTTTTCGCCGTCGCGGATCACCGGAACGGTTTTCGACACGCCGCCCTCGATCTTGGCAATGCCGGTGAACGGTGTCGGCACGCGCTTGAAATCCAGCCCCTTGTGCGCCAGCGCCATCGCGACCTTCCAGCAATGGGGGCTGAAGGGGCGCGTAATGTCCGTTCCGACAAGATCATAGAGCAGGATGGTCATTGGGAGTCTCCGTCGTCATCTCATTGCGTCAGCATATTTGATGTTTTCGTTCCGGAAGGGAAGGACCGAAAACGGGTTCCCGCCATGGTGGAACCCCTTGCCTCTCCCCTCGCCATCCGGCACAAGGCCGGGCCATGATCACACTATCCGACCTTTCGCTGCGTATTGCCGGGCGGCTGCTTCTCGACCACGCGACACTGGCGCTGCCTGCCGGCGCCAAGACCGGCCTTGTCGGGCGCAACGGCGCGGGCAAGACGACGCTGTTTCGGGCAATCACCGGAGAGCTTGCGCCGGAGACCGGCGCGATCCACCTGCCGAAGAACGCCAGGATCGGCCAGGTCGCCCAGGAGGTGCCGGGCACGGACGAGCCGCTGATCGATATCGTGCTGAAGGCTGACGCCGAGCGTCTCGCGCTGATGGCGGAAGCGGAGCATGCGACAGATCCGCATCGCATCGCCGAGATCCAGACGCGGCTTGCCGACATTTCGGCGCATTCGGCGGAGGCCCGCGCGGCGGCGATCCTGGCAGGCCTCGGCTTCGACGCCGACGCACAGAAGCGCCCGGCGAAGAGCTTTTCGGGCGGCTGGCGGATGCGCGTGGCGCTCGCCGCCGTGCTGTTTGCCGAGCCGGACCTGCTGCTGCTCGATGAGCCGACCAACTATCTCGACCTGGAAGGCACGCTGTGGCTGGAGTCCTACCTGGCGAAATATCCGCACACGGTGCTGCTGATCAGCCATGACCGCGACCTGCTGAACCGCGCCGTCAACTCGATCGCCCATCTCGAGCACGGCAAGCTGACGCTGTGGCGCGGCGGCTACGACCAGTTCGAGCGCCAGCATGCCGAGCGGACCGAACTGGCGGAAAAATCGCGCGAAAAGCAGGAAGCGGCGCGCAAGCACATGGAGGCCTTCGTCGAGCGCTTCCGCTACAAGGCGTCCAAGGCGCGCCAGGCGCAATCGCGGCTGAAGGCGCTGGAGCGCATGAAGCCGATTTCCGCGGCGGTCAACGACCATGTGGCACCGTTCCGTTTTCCAGAACCCGAGAAGCGCGCCGCATCGCCGGCGATAGCGCTGGAGAATGCGGCCGTTGGCTATGCGCCGGGCGCACCCGTGCTGAGAAGGCTCAACCTGCGCATCGACGCCGACGACCGCATCGCGCTGCTCGGCAAGAACGGCAATGGCAAGTCTACCTTCGCCAAGCTGATCGCCGGGCGGCTCACGCCCGAATCCGGCACGCTGACCATCTCGCCCAATCTCAAGGTCGCCTTCTTCGCCCAGCACCAGCTCGACGATCTGAGGCCGGAGGAGAGCGCGGTGGCGCATGTGCGGGCTCTGATGCCCAGGGAGCCCGAGGCGAAGGTGCGCTCGCGGGTGGCGCAGATGGGGCTGGCGACAGAAAAAATGGATACGCCGGCGAAAAACCTGTCCGGCGGCGAGAAGGCGCGGCTGCTGATGGGGCTTGCCGCCTTCGACGGGCCGAACCTGCTGATCCTCGACGAGCCGACCAACCATCTCGATATCGACAGCCGGGCGGCGCTGATCGACGCGCTGAACGAATTCACCGGCGCGGTGATCCTGATTTCGCACGACCGCCATCTGATCGAGGCGACGGCGGAACGGTTGTGGCTGGTCCATGACGGCACGGTCGCGCCCTTTGACGGCGACCTCGACGACTACCGCGCGCTGATCACCAGCGCTGCCAGGCGCGACGGCGCGGACAGACAGGGCAAGGCGAACGGCGCCTCGAAGGCCGACCAGCGGCGCGAGGCCGCACAACGGCGCGAAGCGCTGAAGCCGCTTGCCAAAAAGATCAAGGAAACCGAATCCTTGATGGAAAGACTTGGCAAACGGATTCAGGCGATCGAAACTCAATTGGCCGATCCCGCGCTCTATGAAAAGAACCCGCAGAAGGCCGGACAGCTTGCCAAGGAGCGCGCTGCTGTCGTCGCGGAACTGGCCGAGGCCGAGGAAGGCTGGCTGGCGCTATCCGGCGAATACGAGGAGGCGATTGTGTCATGACCATCCGCAGCGAAACAGACGGCGACATCACCATCGTCACCATCGACCGGGCGGAGGCGCGCAACGCGGTCAACCCCGAGATGGCGGCCGCGCTGTTTAACGCCTTCATCGCCTTCGAGCGTGACGACAGCCAGAGGGTCGCGATCCTGACCGGCATCGCCGGCGCGTTCTGCTCCGGTTTCGACCTCAAGGCGGCGGCTTCCGGCATGGACGAGCGCTGGTTCGCTGCCCTCGACCTCGACGCCGGCTGGGACGATCCGGCCGCCGAGCCGCGCCCCGGCCCGATGGGGCCGACGCGGCTGGTGCTGTCCAAGCCGGTGATCGCGGCGATCTCCGGTGCCGCGGTCGCAGGCGGCATGGAACTGGCGATGTGGTGCGACCTGCGCGTGATGGAGGCGTCCGCCTATATGGGCGTCTATTGCCGGCGCTGGGGCGTGCCGCTGATCGACGGCGGCACGGTGCGCCTGCCGCGCATCGTCGGCCACGGCGTGGCGATGGACCTGATCCTCACCGGCCGCAGGGTGGACGCCGAAGAATGCAAGGCGATCGGGCTGGCCAGCCGGCTTTGTGCGGATGGAGAGGCCCTCCAGACCGCACTTGAACTTGCGCGCGAGATCGCCCGCTTCCCGCAAGCCTGCCTGCGCGCCGACCGCAAGAGCGCGCTTTCGCAGTGGTCGCTCACCCTGGCAGACGCGCTGCAAGGCGAGTGGAAGAGCGTCTACGCCTTCCGCACGGAAGGCATGGGCGGCGCCGCGCGCTTTTCCTCCGGCAAGGGCCGCGGCGGGGACTTCGGGGAGATATGAGGGGAGGATCGCCGAAGACAGGCCATGATCGACAATAAGGCAATCGACAGTATTCTGGCCGCAGAGCGGCAGGAGGTCGAAAATTTCATCCGGCTCTATCAGGTGCCTCACCTGGATTTCGGGATCATGATCAATCAACGTTGGAACGCGCTGGACATGCTGGCCCATGTGTTAGCCTGGCACGAAAGTTTCGCGCTGAACCTCAGCCTTCTGGCGCAGGGCGAGCCGCCACAGCCGCCGCGCGGAACCCTGCGCGAGGTAAACAGGCAGGGCGTTCTGGATCGTCGCGGCCAGAGTGTCGAGCAACTGATCCGCCGGTTCCGCAAGGCTCAGAAAACGATCGAGGCCAATATCTACGACGAGGGCATTACTCGCATCCCCTATCGCAAGCCCGGCTCCAGTTATGGCCGCGCGCAGCATCTCGACGTGGTGCGAGGTCACATCCGCAATCACTTCTGGGAGGTGATTGACGTGTATGTGAGGACGAAAAGCGGTGCGGATTTGGCGGCTGATCGGGGCGGTATCGGTTAAGCGCTCGCGCCAGCCTATTCCGTGGGGACGAGGGTCACGACGGCGGTTTCACGAGGATGGGCCGGCGGTTGAAAATGCCGGGCCGGAGGTTGCGCTCCGGCCCGGCCGCCGTTCAGGCTGTAACCGAGAGCTCGGTCATCATGCCCATTTCCAGATGGCCCATGTGATGGCAGTGAAACATCCACGGCGCGGCTTCGCCCGCGTCAAAGCCGATGGTGACCATGTTCATCGGCGGCACGTTCACGGTATCGCGCAGCGCGCCTTCGAATCGCTGCATGCCGACGCCCAGGACCTGGAAGACATGCCCGTGCAAATGCATGGGATGCGCCATCGCCGACATGTTGTGGAACGTCACCTCGACGCGTTCGCCGCTGCGCGCCGGGACCGGGATATGGTCTCCCCAGGTCCGGCCGTTGATCGCCCAGAGATAGGGCATCATCGAGCCGGAGAGCATGACCATGTGCGTCCTGTCGGCGGGGCGCGCGGCAAGCGGGGTGGCCGCGCGCAGGGCGAATTCCTGCGACAAGTCGCCGGAGAAGGCCGGATGCCCGGCATCCGACGCCTCCCCGATCCGCGCGACGGTCGCGCCCGCCGGCGCGAGGATGATCCCCGTGCGCTCGCGCGCGCCTTCGCGCAGCGCCAGCACCGGCAGCGCCGAGCCATCGACGGGCATAGCGATCTCGATATCCAGCCGCTGGCCCGGCGCAAAGCCGAAACGGGACGCCGAAACGGGAACGACGGCTTCGCCGTCCACGGCAACGAGACGGCCGCCGGCCGCGCCGAGATCGATCCAGTAGGACGTCATGGCCGAGGCGTTCACCGCCCGCAGCAGCACCCGGCCGCCGCGTTCGACGCGCACCACTTCGGGGTCGTCGAGCGTGCGGTCGTTGGCAAGATAGGCGTCGAACTCGAAATCGTTGAGATCCATTACCATCGATCCCGTTCCGCCCATCATCATGGTGCCCATGCCGCCCGTCATCGAGCCCATGTCCCCGTGGTTCATGCCGGACATCCCCATGGGTTGCGCCGTCCCGTAGCCCATGGCGGCATGGTCCATGCCCATCCCGCTCGTCACCTGGGACAGCACCTCTTCTGGCGCCATGAAGGAGAAATCGTGCAGGAACAGCACGACCTCCTGCCGGTCGGCGGCGAGGTCTCCGGCGCTGCGCACGATCAGCGGCGCGGCCAGAAGCCCGACCTCCTGGGCCGGAATGTGGCTGTGCATCCAGAACGTGCCGGGCCGCGCGGCAAAGTCGTAGGCGCGGGTCTCGCCGGGCTTGAGCATCGGGTTGGTGTTCGGCACCCCGTCCTGCGCATTGGGCGGGATCTGGCCGTGCCAATGGACGATCGTGTCGAGCGGAAGCGCATTCGCGAGGTCCACGCGAAACTGCTGGCCGGGCTCGAACGTCAGGCCGAGGCCGGATTGCGCGTTGACCAGCCCCATGACGGTGGCGGCGCGGCCCCGCACGTCAATGGTTCGGGTGGTGGCGGTGAGCGTCTGCGTGCCGGACGCCGCGCGAACGCTGGCGGGAACGAGAAGCGTGGCTGAAACAGCCGCTGTAGCGGCGAGGAAGCCGCGGCGGGTGATAGTGGTCATGTCATGTCTCCGA
>JAIOIW010000062.1 GCA_019912385.1 Notoacmeibacter sp.
AGCGCTAGAAATTGCAAGAGGGGGGATCTCGAGGTCAGTTCGAATTCCCCCCTCTTGCCTTTTCTAAGGGTTAGCTCGCTGTCGCTTCGCTAACACCAAGAAAAGGCTTTCTCCCCCGCAAGGGGTGGAGATAAGCCGCGCGTCATCGCCGCCACGCCCAGCAAATCTGCTGTCTGGCCATTGTCCAAGAACACTCCCCTGATCGAGGGGAAAGACGGGCGGTTGTCGTCTCGCGCGTCTGAGTTAGTCTGGTGCGATCCGAAAACCGCCCGTCCCGGTGAAATATGATTCTCGCTCGGCAAGGCCTCCTTCCGGGTTTCCCCGTGAACGCCCGCTTTGCCTCCGGACCCTGACCCGCCCCGCTCGCAAGCGGTTTGGGACGCCGAAGATCACACTCAGATCACCCGGCCAAAGGACGAGCTGTATCCACGCGTTCGCGCAACCGTAACGCTTCAGCCGCCGGGCCACCGGCCGCCCCCGCAAGCCATCGGTTCATGACCCGCTCCCACGGAAGGCGATGGGCCAAGGATAAGGGCGGCGGCGAGGGGCGTGGATAGAAATTTATGGGGGCTGAAAACAACCATGGCTGGGGTGTTATGCAATCTTCGGCCGGATGACCGCTTCACGCCCTCTTTTCTAACGTTCCTGTTTCTCAACTCATTCATTGCAAGCTGCCGCAAGTCGCGACCTACTCTACAACCGCTGTCGCGTTGGACTTGTCAAAATCGCAATAGTGAACATAATGGGAACATCATAGAAGGATTCGGTGCGTGTCGATTTATCAGCAATCTGATCGCTTTCCGATTTTTCTCGCAGGAGTTTTATTAGGTGCTACCATCACTGTAGGCAGTCTAATAACAATTAAGGTCACACCAGCGCAGATGCAGGACGTGAGCATGTCATACACAGACTTTATCACGGTAATGCTTACAGCAGTGACCGTGGTGATAACGATTCTTGCCATCTTTATCGCGATCCTCGCTTTGTGGGGATATTCGCAATTTCAAAAAATCACCGAAACGTCATCTAAGAATCACTTGGAGAAGTTGCTTCTTGATGGCCCATTCGCTGCGAAAACAGAGGCGGCAATTATCCAACACGTTTCTGACCAGCTTCAGAACGGTGAGCTACGTAAGGTATTGGTGGAGCGTATTGATAGCATCCTCCTGAATGACGCGTCACAACGCGCTGAAAGAGAAGAACAAGCTGACGAAAAGCCCTTTACGGACTAGGGAGAGTAAAAATGATGAGCCGCGAATGGCATTCCTTAGATCAAGGAACGATTGCGACTATTCAAGAAACTCAAGACCGTGCGCCTATCCGCCTTTCAGCGATTGCTAACGCACTCGGGTTAAAGGTTATTGCGACAACATTGCCGAACGGTATTTCGGGTGAAATTCGCCCAGACCCGGAAAATGCTGCGCGGTACATCATCAGGGTCAATCGTAACGACTCCGCTCGCCGCCAGCGTTTCACGGTCGCCCATGAGATCGGACATTTTCTCTTACACCGCGACGAAATCGGTGATGGAATTACGGACGACGCTCTTTACCGCTCATCGCTTTCGGACCGAAGAGAGGCGCAAGCAAATCGCTTGGCTGCCGATCTGTTAATGCCACAAAATCTAGTTGACGAGTGGATGGTCACAGCAAGAACCCTAAGGGTTGACAATGTCATTGGTTTTCTCGCTGATAAGTTCAATGTTTCCGAAGCAGCAATGAAGATTCGGTTAGGTATTCCATGAGTTGGAGGGTCAAGTCGGATGGACTTCAACGCGTTTCACTACGTCCCAATTATTAGTGTTCGTCCCTCGGAAATGCAGGCTTTGGAGGAGCTTCCGCCTTACGCCAAGACCGGAATTCTCCCATTTGTGGTACTGCAGCCATGGACAACTGCCAAAGAATTTCCAAGCACTCTCGCAAAGGTATCCGCCAGCACCGCAGGGAAGCCAATCATCGTTGATATTACTGATGAAGTCTTTGACGGTGCTCGACGTCCTGTCCATGACGTATTTGACGAGTTACGAGACCCCAATAATGGCTACGCCGCTTGGAGGGATTTCGTTGAGGAAAACGAGGCATTCACTCCCGTAGTTCAACTCTCTGATCCAAGATCGATCGCGCCGCAGATACACGCCTTCAAGGCCGTGGGGCGTGGCGTTGTAGTGCGTTTGCATGAACAGATTTTCGGTCTTGCTGAAAATATTGCTCAGCTATTCAAATCATATCCATATAACAACGATGTTTACTTTATACTGGACTTTCAACGGCAAGACAAGAATATTCTTACGAAGACATTGATTGCGGTAAATACATGTAAATCAATTAGGAAGCAGTTGCCGGATTGTTTTATTTCTGTATCTGCTTCAACATTTCCAATATCATTTGCCGATCTCCTTGAGCAGGAGATATTTGAACGAAGATTTTACACGCTAGTTGCCGATCAGATTGGATACGATAATCATATTTACTGCGACAGAGCTAGTGTCCGGGCTGAAAAACAGAATGGTGGGGGCGGCTCACCGGCACCTCGCATTGATAACGCGCTATCGGCCAAATGGAAATTTTTCCGCGAAGCGGAGGAAGAGGATCGCGATGAAGCCTATCAGATCGCAGCTAATCGCGCGACGACGTGCCCCGAGTGGATTGATCATGGTATATGGGGTACAGAAATGATTAAGAGGACAGCAGCGGGGGAGGAGAGTGCGATCTACTCGCCTAAAATGCCGACCTCGGCTCGGATCAACATTCATATGTATATGCAAGCTGGAGCGCCCGAGCCCGCTGCCGAGATTGAGTGGACCGACCTCTAGGCGGTAGCCTCTTGAAGAGCAATAAATGCATCTTGCCGCCAAGCGTCCCAGAAGCGGGCCTTCTCATACTGCTTTTCACGTAGCCTGATCCGCTCCGAGGCAAATCGGCTTAAGTGGCAAAGTGCATCTGGCGTCACTCGTTTACGTTTCACATGCCGCCAAAAATTTTGTGATGTATCTGAAAAAGTTTGCCTGAATGCTACCGCTATAGCCTCACTAATGGCGTCTTTTGGCAGACTTTTGGCTTCTTCGAGAAGCAACCTCTTTTTTGCCGGAGCGTTACCACAATAGCCAGTGAGCTTCTTCAATTCCTGTATTGTGAGCAGTTGCAACCGCGTATTGGGATCGATCCGAGGCTTGATCTCCGCTGCCCGCCGAAGACTTACATCACCTTTGCGATTTACCTCAAACACCTCCACATCAGCAGAAGCGATTTCTAATCCCTCTTCGACGTGGCGCTCATCAAGAACAATCATGACGTCATCGAAACACGCAGTGTATACATCCAATTGATCTCGCAGTCTGGCCAGTGTATCGTGACGGCTCTTAACCTCTATTCCGATGAACCTCGATCCATTGTGAACTGCCAAATCGGCCCGCCGTCCGGTATTGCCCAAGACATATTCAGACGCGATTGATGAGCGGACATTGATGATATCGCCCAATCTCAAATAGTTTAGAAATTCACATTTAAGGTATGACTCGTAGAATTTTTCTGCTTTCAATTTGGTGTCCAGTTGTTGCGAGAGGCCATCATAATTGGTTCAAAACGAACAATTTCTTAACGTTCGTCACTGCCATCTTGGAAATCAAAAGCTGACATTCCGTTGCCGGTTACATATCGGTCATTCGTACCAGCCGCGGCACATATCCGGCTCCCTGTCACAAATCAGCTTCCGGCCAAAACTCCTATAGTGTCCCCCCTACCCCAGCAAGTCCCTCGCGGTGCGCATGAAGACGCGGGCGCCGATGGCGATCAGGTCGTCGGGGAAATCGAAGTCGGGATTGTGCAGTTGCGGGTGGTTCTCGCCGGAGCCAAGGAAGAACATCGCCGATTTCGCCGTGTGCCCGAAGCGGCCGAAATCCTCCGACGCGCGCATCGGCAGTTGGTCTTCGTCATGGCCTATGCCTTCGGCGTCGAGCGCGGCGCGCAGGCGTTCCACGGCCTCCGGGTCGTTCATGGAGGCGACGAAGATCTCGTGATAGCCGATTTCGCAGGCGAGCCCGTTTTCGCGGGCGGCGCTGCGCGCCAGTTCCTCGGCGCGCGCCCGCAGCGCGTCCATCCGCTCGTCGAGGCGCGTGCGCAACGTCGCCCAGACCTCGGCGCGGCCGGGCGCGATGCCGAAGACTGCCTCGCCCATCTCGACATGGGTCACCGTCACCAGTGCGAAATCGTCTTCGGCAAAGCCGCCGCGGCTCAGGGAAGTGAGCCCAGGCATCAGCGCGGCGACGGCCGGCATCGGCGACGTGCCGGTTTCGGGCATCGAGGAGTGCGCCGTCCTGCCTTCCAGCACGATGCGTATGCCGCGCGAGGCGCATGCGACGACGCCGGGCTTGAGCCGCACATGGCCGAGCGGCGTGCCCGGAAAATTGTGCAGCGAGAAGGCGAAGTCGGGTGCGATCTCGCCGTAGCGCGGATCGGCGACCACGCCGGCCGCGCCGTCGCCCGTCTCCTCGGCGGGCTGGAACATCAGTACCACGCGCCCGCGCGCCGGCCTGCGGCGGGCGAACTGGCGCCCCAGGGCGGCCAGAATTGCGGTGTGGCCGTCATGCCCGCACATGTGCGACTTGCCCGGCACGGCGGAGCGGTGCGGGGCGTCGGAACGCTCCTCGATGGGCAGCGCGTCGAGTTCGGAGCGGAACAGCACGGTCGGGCCCGGTACGCCGCTGTCATAGACCGCCGCCACGCCGTGGCCGCCGAGCCCGGTCAGGATCCGGTCCGGCTCAGTCGGGGACAGGAATTCGATGACGCGGCGGGCGGTCTCCGCCTCCTCGTTCGAGATTTCGGGGAAGCGGTGCAACTCGCGCCGGAAGGCCACGAGATCGATGATGTCCTGGTTCGTCAGTTCCATGTCGCGTCCGGAAGATGTCATGTCTGTGCTGCCGCCCTTCCTGCCACACGCCCGGAGAAAATGCATCCACCGAGAAATGTGCCCTCCAGCGCATTGTAGCCGTGATAGCCACCGCCGCCGAAGCCGGACACCTCGCCCGCCGCGTAAAGGCCGGGTACGGGATTGCCGGTGCCATCGAGCACCCGGGCATCGAGGTCGGTATGCAGGCCGCCCAGCGACTTGCGGGTCAGGATGTGCAGTTTCACCGCGATCAGCGGGCCCTTGGCCGGGTCGAGGATACGGTGCGGCCTGGCGGTGCGGATCAGCCTGTCGCCGAGATAATTGCGCGCTCCGCGGATGGCGGTGACCTGCGCATCCTTGGAGAAGGGATTTTCGATCTCGCGGTCGCGGGCGACGATCTGGGCTTCCAGATGGTCGCGGTAGATCAGGTTTTCGCCGCTCAGCGCGTTCATTGCCTCCACGAGATCGTGGAGATTGTTCCTGACGACGAAGTCGGCGCCATGGCGCTTGAACGCCTCCACAGGGGCCGGTGCGCCCTTGCCGAGCCGGCTTTTCAGCACCGCGCTCCACTTGCCCGACTCCAGGTCGGGATTCTGCTCGGAGCCCGACAGGGCGAATTCCTTCTCGATGATCGCCTGGGTGAGGACGAACCAGGAATAGTCGTAGCCGGTGGAAAGGATGTGCCTCAGCGTTGCCAGCGTGTCGAAGCCCGGCAGACAGGGCGCGGGCAGGCGGTTGCCGAGCGCGTCGAACCACAGCGACGACGGGCCCGGCAGGATGCGGATGCCGTGATTGGGCCAGATCGGGTCCCAGTTCTTGAGCCCCTCGGTGTAGTGCCACATGCGGTCGCTGTTGATCGTGGCGGCGCCGGCCTGCCCGGCGATTTCGAGCATGCGGCCGTCGACATGGTGGGGCACGCCGCAGACCATGGTCTTCGGCGGCTTGCCGAGCCGGTTCGCAGGCCAGGCCTTGCGCACCAGTTCGTGATTTCCGCCGATGCCGCCCGATGTCACGATTACGGCGCCGGCGGACAGTTCGAAATCGCTGGTGACCTCGCGCGAGGACTGCTGCCCGCGTTTGACCGAAGAGGGTTCCAGCACCGCTCCGGCGACGCCGGTGACCGCGCCGTCGGTCGTGACGATGCGGTCGACGCGGTGGCGGAATTTCAGCGTCACGCGACCGTCTGCCTCATGGGTGCGCACGCGCCTGATAAAAGGCGCCAGCACGCCGGGCCCGATGCCCCAGGTGATGTGGAAGCGCGGCACCGAATTGCCATGACCATCCGCCAGCGCGCCGCCGCGCTCGGCCCAGCCGACCACTGGAAACCAGCGCATGCCCAAGCCATGCAGCCAGGGGCGCATCTCGCCGGCAGCGAAATCGACATAGGCTTCCGCCCAGTGGCGCGGCCAGTAATCCTCCTCGCGGTCGAATTGCGCCGATCCCAGCCAGTCCTGCCAGGCAAGGTCGCGGGAATCGCGGATCTTCATGCGCCGTTGCTCGGGACTGTCGACGAAGAAGAGCCCGCCCAGCGACCAGAAGGCCTGGCCGCCCAGCGACTGCTCCGGTTCCTGGTCGAGGACCACGACCGACCTGCCACGGTCGGCGAGTTCGGCCGCCGCGGCCAGGCCGGCAAGTCCGCCGCCGACGATGATGATGTCCGTATCCATGCTCACCCGTTCTCCTGCGGTGACATCGAGGATGCCGCCGGCGCATTGAAACGGGCGCTCATGGCGTTGTCCAGCGTCGTCGGCGAAATGGCTTGCGGTCGCTGGCGAATGCTGCTCTCTACTCCGTCTGGTCGTGTCGGGGGACTTTCATGATTGCCACCGTACTCGTTTGGCTCGTCGCCGCGCTTCATTTCTATTTCATGTTTCTGGAGATGGTCGCCTGGGACAAGCCGCTCGGGCGCAAGGTATTCGCAACGACGGAAGAATTCGCCGCGCAAACGAAGGCGCTGGCCGCCAACCAGGGTCTCTACAACGGCTTTCTCGCCGCCGGCCTTGTCTGGGGCCTCACGGCCGCGGACGGCGGCATGGCGATCAAGACCTTCTTCCTCGCCTGCGTGGCGGTCGCGGGAATCTTCGGCGCGGCGACCGCGAACACGAAGATCCTGTTCGTCCAGGCAGTCCCGGCGGTGGTCGCGCTCGCCGCGCTCTATCTGGGGCT
>JAIOIW010000004.1 GCA_019912385.1 Notoacmeibacter sp.
ATCCAACCCCCGCAACCAACTTTCCAACACGATATCAAGCGCTTAGGAGCCTCCCGCACGGGGGGCTTCCTGCGTTGGCGGCGGCGGATCTGAACCGCATCAGGGGCCCGCAAGTCCTGCCGCAGGCAGGTCCCGCGGGACCTGCCACTAAACTTTCCTCCGGCGCTGATTAGGGCCTCCACCGTTTCTGTTACGCCAAGGGGCGCGGGGTGAGCAACCGGCAGAGACGCGACGCTTTCAAGCTGATGCGCGATCAGGCCGCAGTGCACTTCGAGCAGCAAACCGGATCAAGCTGGCGTCCGCGCGCCGGCTCTATGGCCAACAGCGGTTTCCGGGTGCTTCCCGTACCGGCACTATTGGCGATGAAGAGGCCAATCCGAGGCGCGAACCGTGATCGGCGATCGGCGAGATCGCATTCATCGTATCACCGCCACACTACGTCCCGTTCCCGGCGCGAGACACCATCCCCCATTTCAATAGGCTGGTCCCTGGCCGGACCGACCGCTTGACGCCATCAACCGTGACATGTGGATCGGCCCGCGTCGCAAGGGCTCTCAGCATTCAACTTGAATTGCCCCCGGATTCGAAGACGCCTTCTTCGCTGCCTTTGAGGCAAGGAGGCCATGATTGACAAAACCGATACTGGTCAAATTTTCAAACAGGACGCCGTGCGTCGGCATCGCGACGCCTGCGCATTTTCAAATCATTGAATTCGAAGTGCATATCGGTTCATGCGGCCGGCCGCGGAGGATTTGCCGTATATGACGTCCTTGCGGCGGGAAGGTCACACGCCCAACCTTGCATGAAGGCGGGCATCCTTCGACTTGAAATGGTTGACGAACCAGTCGCGGATCACGCCCGACAGTGCCTTGCTGTAGTCAATCTCGCTTTCATCCATGATGTTGCGCAACTGGTCGATGAGTTCCTCATGCTCGGCCTTGTGCTCGAGATATTCGTCATAGCCGTGCTTTCGCATGATCGTTTCTTCCAGCGCGAAATGCGCCGATATCTTCGCGAAGACCTCGCCGAGGAACGCCTGGACCTGCGCCTTTTCGGCATCGGCCTCGATCTCGTCGTGAAGCGTGTTGATGAGGCGGATCAGTTCGCGGTGCTCGTGGTCGACGTCGGCGATGCCGGTTTCGAATTCCTTGCGCCAATCAATCAGAGCCATTGTCCCGTCCTACCTGAAATGAAAACCGCCGCGTTCGGCATCGAACTCGACCGCAAGGTTCTGCCAGGGCTTCAGATCAGCATCCAGCCGGCCTTCATATTTATAGTCCTGATCCCTTACATCGTCGCGTAGCCGCACCTCGACAAGATGGCGACCCGCCGGCACAAGGAACTTTTCGTAGGCTTTTGACGGCCCGTCCTTCGACAGGCCGGTCGGCTGAAGTTCAGCCTGGTAGATCGGTTCGCCATCGATCGACAGCAGGACGGTGACGGGCGACCTTTCGCGCGAGCAGTCGATCGGCCGGCGCGCCGTGGTCGGCAATTTCGAAAGCTCTTGCGTCGTCAGTTTCCTGCAATCCTCGACGCGCACGCCGCCGTGCTTGATCATCAGCTTGATCTGCGCCTGGTCTGCCGGCACCTGCCGATAGACCGGGCGGGTCGCGAAATAGCCGGCAAGTGCCGCAGCGAAGGCATAGAACACTGCCTGTCCGAGATAGCCGGTGAACCTATTCATCATCGGCGGCCTCCCGCGTCGTTTTCGCGGCTACGCGCTGATGTCGTGTCCTGTATGGTCCAAGTGCGGATAGTACGGCATCGAATGTCGTGATCTGCGCCCTGAGCATTCTGGCGCCAAGCCGTCCGGCCCAAACGGTCTTCAATCGTTCACGTGGCACGCTGGCCCGCAGGAAGGGATCGCGCGAGCCCTCGATCCGCGCTGTCGTCCATTTCGTGCCGAGGCGATTGTAACAGGCATTTTCGGAGCAGCCCGCAATGACGACGCCCTCGGCGAGCCGCCGGCTGATGACATAGTCGATGAAGGACGGCGGCAGTTGCCCGGTGCAATTGAGCGACACCACCCCGACACTGTTCGAGCGGACGGTGGCGGCGACTTCGGCATTCTTGCAGCCAAACACCATGATCCGGACATCGCCCGACAGGCGCTCTGCTTCGGCGTGCACATCGGCGCGGATGTCGGCGATCGTGCGGTCCGGCAGGTCAATACCGGGAACAAGGTCGCTCATCCGCCGGAAGGGTGTCGATGTCGGACAGGAGCCGGCGCAGATTCCGCATGCCACGCACATGTCGGGGTCGACCACCGCTTCACCTTCGAACGGGCGCCCGTCGCTGCGCATCTGCATGGTGATGGCGTTGTAGGGACAGTCGTTCAGGCAGCGCGAGCAGCCATTGCAGTTTGCGAGATCGACAACGGCGGCAGCCGGCTTTTTCATCGGCGGAAGCCAGGGTATGGCGGCGACGACGAGAAGCGCCACGACGGCGCTTGTCCAGGTAGCCGGTCCGGACAGGTTTTCGAGCAGGGGATAAGCGCCGAGATAAAACCAGTCGAGGCCGACGCTTCCCGGGACCTCGGCCAGGTTTGCGGGCGCCTGGCTGACGGCTGGGTAGACCGCCGACAGCACGAATAACGAAAGCCCGGTGCCGATCGCCAACCCGCGGGGCGGATTGATACGCGGTTTCGTCACCCGCTGCAGGTGAAGCCACAGCACGATCAGCGCGATCAGCGGCACGGCGATGTGCATGAAGATCATCAGCGTGAAAAAGCGGCTTTCCAGCGATGTGGGCGACAGGAAGTTCCCCGCCACCGACTGACCGAAGAACGGCAGGTGGTCGAGCCACTCCGTGGAGACGATCGCTACATATTGCGCTAGCTTGTCCCAGACCAGCCAGTAGCCGGTGATGCCGGCGACATAGACGAACAGCAGCACGGGAATGCCCGTTATCCAGCTGAACCAGCGGATACCGCGGAACCGTCCGAGCGAGAATTCGCGCAACATGTGCAGCAGCATCACGATCACGAGGCCGTCGGAGGCGTAGCGGTGAAAACTGCGCATGAATCCGGCAGCGTACCACTGGTCGTTCGTCATGTATTCGACGGAAGCGTAAGCCTGCCACACGCCGGTATCGAAGAAGATGTAGACGTAGATGCCGCTCGCCGTGATGATCCAGTAGAAGAAAAAACCGAGGGCGCCGAGATTGAGAAGGGGGTTCCATTCCGGCGGGAAGAACCTGGAAAGCAGCCTTTCGGCGGCGTCGAACAGGACGCGTAGCGGTGCAGTGTACTTCTGCATGGCTCAGGCACCACCCGCCCGGATTGATTTCCGCGCCTCGCGGATGAGGAAATAGAGAATGCCAAGCAGGCTGAGGGCACCGGCCAGAATGGAATAGATGATCGAATAGTCGAAATAGTAGCGGCCGCTGCGCGGGTCATAGACCGTGCACAAGAGCTTTATACGGTCACCCAGGCCGGCGAGCGAGAAGACGGGACGTTCGCCGCCGAAAATCAGGCTCTTCAGAGGTTCGACGATCGCCGGCGGATCGAACAGGGAACCGTAGACCTGGCTGTAGATCCTGCCCTCCCGGTCGATAACGGTAACCTGCGCGGGGTGGCCGAAGCCGCCGGCCGATTCCTGGTAGTCGAAGCCAACTGCTGCGGCAAAACGGTCGACGGTATCGGCGGTGGAAGCCAGGAAGTACCAGTTGTCGCCGCCAGCCGAATGCGCTCTTGCAAAGCTGCGCATGCGGTCGGGCGTGTCGTTGCGGGTATCGAAGCCGACGGCCATTATGTTGAAGCTGCCCGCGCCGAACGTTTCCTCGGCGACTTCGGATGCCGTGGCCAGGCTTTCGATGATCACCGGACACACATCGGCGCAACTCGTGTAGATCAGTGTCACGAGCAGCGGCTTGCCGCGGAACTGGGCGAAGTTCACCTTCGTGCCGTCGACATTGGTAAAGGTGAAATCGGGTACTTCGTCGCCGATCACACCTTGCGACTGCTCGATCGCCTGGATTTCCTTTTCGCCTGCCCACGCGGCCGGGGCGGAAAGAAGCGAAATGCATATGGACGCCGCAATAAGAATTTTTTCGGTCACAGTGCACCAATCATGCGGTCGGCAACCGCTCCACCCAGCAGCAGAACCAATTGCAGAAGCGAAGCGAGGAAATTGCGGATGGCATTCTTGCGGTCGGGTATGCGGACGAGCCGGATGCTGGTCCACACGAACAGCGACCCGCCTATGACTGCGCCGGCCAGGTAAACCGGCCCCATCGACCAGAAGACCGGCAGCAACGACAGGCCGACGAGCAGGAGACTGTGCGCGAGGATGACCTTGGCAGTAACCGAGGGCCCCGAGATGACGGGCAGCATCGGCACTTTCGCTACGCGGTAGTCGTCTTGAGCGGCGATCGCCAGGCTCCAGAAATGCGGCGGTGTCCACAGGAACAGGACGATCGCCAGGATGAGCGGTTCTGGTTGCCATGCCGAGCCGACGGCGGCTGCCCCAGCCAGCACGGCAAAGCTGCCGGCAAGGCCGCCGACGACGATATTGGTCCAGCTGCGGCGTTTCAGCCAGACCGTGTAGATGATGCCGTACACGAAGGCGCCGGCAAAGGTGTAAAACGCGGCCCAGCCGTTGGCCGACCAATAGGCCAGGGTAACCGCGATCGCCAGCAGGCCAAGGATCGCGGCGAGCCAACCGGAGCCGGCGTGGAGGCGTCCGGACGCAAACGGCCGGTTGGCGGTTCGCTTCATGGTGCGGTCGAGATCAGCCTCCGCCCACTGGTTGAAGGCGCCGGCACTGGCCGAGGCGAGGAACACCGCCGCGGCCAGCACCGTTATCTGCCAGATTTCGGGCATCCTGCCCGGCGTGATGGCCACGCCGCCGATCGCGCTCATCATGATCGCTACACCGATCCTGATCTTGAAGATCGACAGGACGTCCTTGACGAGTAGAACAGCGGCGGCGCTCATCGGGTCGTTCTCCTTACTGCATCGGCCAGAGTTCGGACAGGTACTTCCAGTTCACGAAGTAGTAGAGGACGAATGAACCGAAGAAGATGGCGACCAGGACATAGGTGCCGGGCAGGTGCCAGGTCCCCGCGCTGCCGTATTTCGACACCGCCTCCTGAACCACCTTCTTGGGCATCGGCCCCAGGGCCGAGACAGCGTTGGTGGCATCGACCTTCTTGCCGAACAGGATGCTGCCGACAACAATGACGACGTAGAGCGCGCCGCCCGTGGCCGCCATGATTGCCGACAACCCGTTGAGCCCCATCATCAGCGATGCGACGTCGGGATAGTTATAGGGCAACAGGGCGTCGGTGAAGGCGTTGTCCCAGTGGCGGCGCGAGACGCCGAGCGTACCGGCACCCATCATGAAGAGCGATATGCCCGCCACGCCCAGGCCGAACAGGTAGGGCTGCCATTTCGCCAGCTTCGGCCAGATGATCTCACGCTGGAAGATAAGCGGCACGACCAGGTAGGTGACGGCCATGAAGGCAAGGGTCGTTCCCGCGACCACCGTGCCGTGGAAGTGACCGGGCACGTAAAGCGTGTTGTGCATCATGATGTTGAGCTGCTCGGTACCGAGCACGACACCGGAGATGCCCCCCAGGAAGCCGAACATGACCAGCGACAGGAACATGCCGGAGAAGGCCGGATTGCTCCATGGTGCCTTGCGCAGCCATTCGAATACGCCGCGGGTGAAGCCATTCTTGCGCTGGGCGGCTTCGATCGATCCCGGCACCGTCATGCCGTGGATCATGCTGCCCATGACGGCGAGGTACATCATGTAAGACGTGTTGACGATCTTCCATTCCGAGCTCAGGCCCGGTTCCACCAGCAGATGGTGGGCGGAGGCAAGCTGGAGGAACAGAATGTACATCAGGAACGCCGTGCGGCTGACCTTTTCGGAAAGCGGCTTGGCGCCGACCGTGACGGCGGCGATCAGGTACCATATGGCGACATGGGCCGAGACGTTGATCTGCTGCGAGGAGTGGCCCATGGCCCACCAGACCAGCTTGTAGGTCAGCGTGTCGATATTGCTGATGTATCCGACAGACCACAGGAATGTCGGGATCAGGATGATGGCGCCCGATGCGATCGTGAACACCGCGATGATGCAGGCTGTCAGCGCACCGAACGTGACGAGCGGTATCGACCCCTCATAGGTCTTTTCCTCCTTTGCGATCACCAGCGTTCCGAGGAAGATGAAGCAGCCGATGAGCGCGCCAACCGCAAACAGGATGAGGCCCAGATAGAAGTGCGGTTGCGCCTGAAGCGGCGGATAGGAGGTGAACATCACGCTCGAATCACCCTGGAGGACGGCGACATTGGTCATCACGCCGCCGACCACCATCAGAGCGAACGCCACCCATCCCCATCGCGGAGCCGCGATTCGGCTGGAGAGGATCACCGCGGAGGCGAAATAGAGCACTGCCATTTCAAAGAAGATGATCCACAGCAGAAGCACGTCCAGGCCGTGGGCGGTCAGGACGAGATAGAACATGTCCGACGACAGAAGATGGACTGCCGGCCAGCGCGTCAGCGCCACCATCAGGCCGAACAGACCGCCGATGGCAAGAAAGACGACCGCGGCGACCGCATTGGCCTTGATGAGGCGCTGGGCTGCCAGGTCAACTTGAAGCCCGGTTGCCGGGCAGGTTCTGAATTTTGTGGCAAGCGTCCCGATGACGCCAGTGCCTACGGCTGTATTCGCCATGTCAGCCTCCTTGGCCCGGTTCGACGACATAGATCCGGCCGGTCATGACGTGATGGCCGAGACCGCAGTACTCGTTGCAGATGACCCCGAACGATCCGACCTCTGTCGGCGTGACGGTGACGACGTGCTCCAGACCCGGATGAACCTGGATGTTGATGTTTGTGGGTTGCAGCGAGAAACCATGCTGCAGATCGACGGACGAGAGGTGGAGCCTGTAGGTCTTGCCCTTCTCGAGTTCGAGAATGGGCCACCATTCGAAGGTGCGTGCCAGCATGTAGGCATCGCCGCCCACCGGCGGCTTGACGACGGGAACGCCCGTGTCGCCTTCCTCGCGAACGGTGTATGCGTCCGTGAAATCGATGACCTTCTGCTCATAGACGGCCAGGTCCACGCGGCCGACTTCCGATGACAGGTTCTGTTTTCCATAATAGTGCCAGTAGATCATCATGAAGAACATGATGAGGCCCCAGACGAAGGCGATCGCGATCCACACGAGTTCGCCCTTGGCGACGGGTTCGTTCCACCAGACCCGCGACTGTGGAGGATGAATGGCCATGTCCCGCTCCTATTTCATCAACGGAATCTGAGCGATTTCCATCACGCCCCAGAGGATGTAGATCACCGTCGGAATCACGACGCCGAGAAAGAGCAGCAGAAAAGGATTATCGAGAAGCCGTTGCATGAACGGGATTCGTTCAGCAGGCGCGGCCGATTGTTCTGTACCAGCGTTTTCAACCATTGATGTCTCCCCAGGGTAGCCGAATGACTCGCCGCATCATTTGCGAGCGCCAGTTTCCCTCCTTGACGAAAGTCAAGTTGCCCAACGGGTGGAATAGCGAGAAAGTACTCAACCTTATCGCGCAAAGGATCCGCGATCCGGGCCAATTCGACCGGATTGTTGCCAAGGCAATGCGAACTGGGCAGGGAACCGGCGCGAAGTCGTACAGGTGGCAAGAGATGAAATCAGAAGTCCCGGTGAACGACGATGGCGGCGAACGGGTCGTCATTGTCGATAAAAAGGGCAATGGCGTTGGAGAGGCCGGAAAGCTGCATGTCCACAGGGAGGGGATCCTGCACCGGGCGTTCTCGGTCTTCATCTTTGATGGCGACGGCCGGTTTCTCCTCCAGCAACGCGCTGTCGAGAAATATCATTCCGGCGGATTGTGGTCGAATACGTGCTGCAGCCATCCCAGGCCAGGCGAGGACGTCCATGATGCCGCCAGGCGTCGGCTGGTGGAGGAAATGGGCATGCGCTGCGATTTTTTCCCACTGTTCGAGACGAGCTACCTTGCCCGGTTCTCCAACGGGCTGATCGAAAACGAATACGTCCACGTCTTTGCGGGCGCATGTGACAAAGAACCGTCACCGAATGCCGCCGAGGTCATGGATTACAAGTGGATGGATGTGAGCACCCTGCGGTCGTCGCTCCGCCGGCAACCGGGCGAATATTCCTTCTGGTTCAGGAAGTACTGGGATCGCGCTTACGAAAGCCACAGATCGCGGCTCGCGGTCTGAGATTCAAGTGATGCATCTGTGCATCGGCCGTCCGGAGCGACCGGGAAGGGCCCGCGAGAACTTGCGCGCTTTCGCAGGGCTTTCCGGTTGTACCAAACCGGGGAGATCGGTTTCGCCGGCTTCGATCCTCAAGTAAATAACCGAACCGATAACAAGGCGAAGGGCTTACCCCGGCGCAATGGCTTGTCGAATTCGGACAGCGCTTTCAGAACGATGTCGGCCAGGCGCCGAGTAGGCGGACTGATAATCTGTTTCATTCGAGGGATCAGGTGATCCGGGCAGATTCGACTTGTCCTCAATCGCCTTGCGGGCGTGGGCATTGGTGTTCGCCTGTCTCTGCTGGATGAGCCCGGTATCCCTCATTGCGTCGCGTTGCGACCTCTCCAAGGCATTTTCGCCCGGGAATGTTCCATAGGATTTTCCCGGTAATTCCGATTCAGGTTTCGGCATGCTTCGCGGTGCCCGATATCGCAGCGCGCATGGCACTCATGTCAGGTGAAACGTCAATCGGCGCGCAGGTAACTGTGCCCAAGACGGCCGACGAGGCCGCGAAGCGGTCGCCAAAATAGTCCGCCACACGCGGATTGACAGCGGGCCCGATCTGAATGATGTTATAAACATATTGTATGAGTAATAGGACAGGGACCTAACCTCATACTGTTTGCCGGAAACGCCAAGGGAGGAAGGCGTGTTTCGAAAATCGGTCAACAGCCGCACGTTTTCGCGCCGGAGCATTCACGGGCAGGTCGCCCATGAAATTGCCATGCGTATCTTCTCTGGCGAGATCATGCCCGGCGAAAACCTGCCAACTGAAGAAACTGCCAGTTCCGATCTTCGGGTCAGCCGGACGGCATATCGCGAGGCACTGAAGGTGCTTGCCGCCAAGGGCCTAGTCGAGTCGCGCCCGAAAACCGGCACCCGCGTGCGCGCTCGCTCCGAATGGAACATGCTCGATCCCGACCTGCTGTCGTGGAGTTTTGAATCCGGTCCGACCGAAGGCTTTACCAGGTCGCTGTTCGAGTTTCGTCAGATCATCGAACCGGCGGCGGCCACGATGGCGGCCACGCGCGCAAGCGACGAGGAAATCGGGACCATGCGCGAAGCAATCGAAGCCATGAAGACGGCGGGCGCAAACAACCGCCAGTGGGTCGAGTCGGATCTGGCCTTCCATCTCTCGATTCTTGCCGCATCGCACAACGAATTGCTCGCTTCATTCGGTTATCTGATCGAATCGGCCCTTGCCCAGAGCTTCGAGCTTTCAGACCGCAAACCTGGCGCGCGAGACTTGTCGCTTCCGCGCCACGTGCAGCTTTTCGAGCAGATAGAGGCGCGGAAACCCGAAGGCGCGCGCGCGACAATGCTTCAGCTCCTGACCGAGGCTCGGCAGGATCTGGAAGACGTGATTTCGGCCGGAATACCGGCGCGAAAAACCCGGAATCAGAATCCGGTCGACTAAAAGGGCACACCGCCCGTTTCAACATGTCACAGGAGGAAAAAATGTTGAAAAAGACAATGATCGCATTGGCTACAGCCGCGGTAACCTTGGCTGTATTGCCAGCGCAGGCTGATACATCGGGAAAGAAAATCGCGCTTTCCAACAACTATGCGGGCAATTCCTGGCGTCAGGCCATGTTGAAGAGCTGGGAAAAGGTCACCAGCAAGGCTGTTGCCGATGGTGTCGTGGCCGAAGCGCCTGCTTTCACCACTGCCGAAAACCAGGTGACCGAACAGGCCGCGCAGATCCAGAACCTGATCCTGCAGGGTTATGACGCCATCGTCATCAATGCCGCTTCGCCCGATGCGCTCAACGGCGCCGTCAAGCAGGCCTGTGACGCAGGCATTGTCGTCGTGTCCTTTGACGGCATCGTGACCGAGCCGTGCGCCTACCGTATCGCGGTGGACTTCAAGAAGATGGGCGCTGTCCAGGTAGACTATCTTGCCGACAAGATGGCTGACGGCGGCAACTTGCTTGAAATCCGCGGCCTTGCCGGCGTCTTCGTTGATGACGAGATATCCGCCGGCATCCATCAGGGCGTGGAAAAGCATCCGCAGTTCAAGATCGTCGGCTCGGTCCATGGCGATTGGGCGCAGGACGTTGCACAGAAGGCGGTTGCCGGCATTCTGCCGTCGCTTCCCGAGGTCAAAGCCGTGGTCACCCAGGGCGGTGACGGCTATGGCGCAGCACAAGCCTTCAAGGCCGCTGGCCGCCCGACACCGCTCATCATCATGGGCAACCGCCAGGATGAATTGGCTTGGTGGAAGGAGCAGAAGGACGCAAACGGATACGAGACCATGTCGGTTTCGATTGCTCCGGGCGTTTCCACCCTTGCTTTCTGGGTTGCCCAGATGATTCTAGATGGTCAAAAGGTTCCCCAGGACCTGACCGTGCCGTTCCTGCAGATCAATCAGGACACGCTCGAAGAAAGCCTGGCCACGACCGAGGCCGGCGGCGTCGCAAACGTCGAATACTCGCTCGAAGACGCCCAGGCTGTGGTGGCTGGCAAGTAAGGCGAACAGACGGGGCCCTCTGTATATGAGCGAAAAAGGCGAACACATCGTCGCCCTGACGGGTGCTGCGAAAGCTTATGGCGCCGTGCGCGCACTGGCTGGCGTCGACATCGCGGTCGCGCCAGGCGAGTGCCTGGGCCTCGTCGGTCACAACGGTGCCGGCAAGTCGACTCTCATGAACATACTTGCCGGCACCATCTCGTCGGACAGCGGCGCCATGGAAATCCATGGCGCCGCTGTTGCAGGCCGTTATTCCGTTGCAGCGGCCAATCAGAACGGCATTCGTTGCGTTTTCCAGGAATTGTCGCTCTGCCCGAACCTGACCGTGGCGGAGAACGCGCAAATCGTACACCCGTCGCTAAAGGGTATCGGCTGGCGCAAGCGCGCAGAGGCGCTCATCGTTGGGAAGCTGGACGAGATATTTCCGGGACACGGTGTCGGGGGCGACGATGCGGTCGGTGACCTGTCGATCGGCAAGCGGCAGATGGTTGAGATCGCCCGCGCCTTTACCGTAACCGACCGGCCCCTGCATCTCGTTATACTTGACGAACCAACCTCGTCGCTGGACGCCGTCACAGCAGGACAGTTGCTCCGGCACATCCGCGAAGCAGTCGCCGGAGGCCTTAGCTGCATTCTGATTTCCCACGTACTGGGCGAGATTCTGGACTATGCCGACCGCATCGTTGTGATGAAGGATGGCAAGGTCGTCGCCGAAAAACCGGCCACGGGCTTCAACCGCAGCAGTCTGGTCGCTGCCATGGGTAATGTTGTCCAGGAGGCACGCATCGAAGCGCGTCTGAAGGCAGAGAAGAAGCGCGGCGAAACACCCGTCGTTGTCTCCGCCATACCGCAAAAGCAACCGGACGGCCGCGCGCTCGTCGCGCACAAGGGCGAGATCATAGGGCTGGCGGGGCTTGCAAGCCACGGCCAGACAGCCACGCTTCTGGAAATCTACCGGGCCGCATCGAAGCGCCAGGTCCGCACGCAGGTCGATGGACCAGTGGCGCTGGTTGCAGGCGATCGCCAATCCGACGGCATTTTCCATATCTGGTCGATCGCGCGCAATGTCGGGATCCGCTCGCTGCGCTCCATGGTTCGCTACGGTTTGATCGATCCGTCCGCGGAACGGCGAATGGCTGACGAATGGCGCGACCGGATCAAGATCAAGACACCCGACATGGACGACAACATCCTGTCGTTGTCAGGTGGCAATCAGCAAAAGGCGCTCTTTGCCCGCGCGCTCGGATCGGACGCTGCAATCGTGCTGATGGACGATCCGATGCGCGGCGTGGATGTCGGTACAAAGCTGGAGGTCTATGACCTGATCCGCGCCGAGGCCGAACGCGGCCGTACCTTCCTCTGGTACACCACAGAGATGGATGAACTGAACAACTGTGACCACACCTATGTGTTCCGGTCGGGCCGCATCGTGGCAGATCTGTCGCGCGATGAACTGACCGAAGAAAAGGTCCTTCAATCCTCGTTCGAGGAAACGGCATGAGCTTGATAAACCGCGTGGTAAATCCGAAGTTCCTGCGCTCCGCGCTCCCGGCAGCATCTTTCGTGATTCTGCTGACGGCGATCTTCTACCTCCAGCCGCGTGCCATGAGTTACTTCGGCCTGAACCTGATGCTGCAATATGCGGTGCCGATCGCGCTGGCCACAATCGCGCAGATGTTCATCCTGACCGTCAATGATCTTGACCTGTCGATCGGCCCCTTCGTCGGATTGACAGCGAGCATCGGCGCGACCTTGCTTGCAGATGATCCGGCACTGGGCGTGCTGGCACTGGTGGCCTGTATTGCGGCCTATGGCGCCCTCGGTGCGCTGGTTCACTGGCGCAACCTGCCTTCCATTGTCGTCACGCTCGGCATGTCCTTCGTGTGGCTCGGCATCGCGGTTCTCATCCTGCCCACACCGGGCGGCACCGCGCCGGCCTGGATCAAGGCGCTGATGGGGCTGAAAACGCCGTGGGTTCCATTCCCGATAATAGCGGCAGCGGTGATCGCTGTGGTCGTTCATATCGTGTTGATGCGTTCCAGCTATGGCGCGACATTGCGTGGAGCCGGCGGAAATCCGCGTGCCATAGAGCGCGCCGGCTGGTCGCTTCTCAAAATCAAGATCGTCATGTACTCGGCCGCCGGATTTTTCGGTGTCCTGGCCGGACTGTCGCTGATCGGACTGACGTCGGCGGCCGACGCCCATATCGCCGACCGCTACACGCTCTACTCCATCGCCGGCGTCATCCTTGGCGGGGGCGAGTTCGTTGGCGGCCGCGTGTCGCCGGCCGGTGCGGTCATCGGAGCCCTGACGCTGACCCTTACCGGTTCATTCCTGATCTTCCTGAAAATTTCGCCCGACTGGCAGATCGGCGCGCAAGGCGCGATCCTGATCATAGTGCTGGCGCTGCGTGCGCTCATCAAGCGGCGGGAGGCCTGATCCATGACAGCCATCGCCAAATCCATCTTCAAGCAACGCTGGATCTGGTCCTATCTGGGCATGATTGCGGTCTGGCTGGCCACGGTGACCTTCACCGGCGGCAAGGGCGGCGCCGAGATCATCACGGCCGCGCTTTCATTCGCGACATTCACGGTCATCGTCGGGATCGGCCAGATGTTCGTCATCACGACGGGTCCCGGCAATGTCGATCTTTCGATCCCCGCGACTATTGCGCTTTCCGGCGCCGTCGCCATGAAACTGATGGGCGGCGACAATTCCATGTTGCTGATCGGCATTGCCGCATCGCTGGCCTGCGGGCTGGCTGTCGGCCTGTTCAACTACATGCTGATCCGTATCCTGCGGATCCCGCCGATCATCGCGACCCTGTCGTCGAGTTTCCTCGTGCTGTCGACTGCGATTTCCTACGGGCGCGGCCTGAAGGTCAAGCCGCCGCAACTATTGGCTGATTTCACAACCATGCAGATCATGCATGTGCCGGTGCTTGCCATCTTCGTCGTCGCGCTCGCCGCCTTCATGGCAGTTGTCCTGAACCGAACCATCTACGGGCGCTCGGTCTCGGCCATCGGCCAAAACATGCGCGCCGCTGCGCTGGCCGGTATCAATGTCGAGCGCATCCGGTTCAGGACCTATGTCATGAGCGCTGTGCTTGCCTCGATCTGCGGTTTCTTGCTGGCGGGCTTTTCCGGTGGCGCCTCGCTCAACATGGGTGAGGAATACCTGCTTGCTTCCATAGCTGTCGTGGTTATCGGCGGCACTTCGGTTGCCGGCGGCCAAGGCAATGTGGCTGGCATTTGGGGTGCTGCAATCTTCATGTTTCTGCTGGTCACCATGCTCAACACCTTCGGCACCAGCGCCGGCATCCGGCTGATCATGACCGGTCTGATCATCGTCGCCATCATCACGATTGCCGGTGGAGACAAGCCGCAACGCTAGATACGAGGAGGACAGAGATGGCCCTGGTTGGCGACAGCTATGAGTATTACGACCGCCGCTTCTACGATCTGACAGTGCCGATTGCGGAAGTCGAGGAACTCTTCTCCGGCTGCCGCTGGGCTGAAGGCCCGGTTTGGTTCAACGATCATTCCGCGCTGGTCTGGAGCGACATCCCCAATCGACGCCTGCTGCGCTGGATCGAAGGGCAGGGCGTTTCCGTTTTCCGTGCAGAGTCGAATTTCGCCAACGGCAACACGCGCGACCGGCAGGGCAGGCTGGTTTCGTGCGAGCATGGCGGGCGGCGCGTGACGCGCACCGAACCTGACGGCACCGTAACGGTGCTCGCAGACAGCCATCTGGGCAAACCTTTGAACTCGCCCAACGACGTGGTTGTAAAATCCGATGGTTCGATCTGGTTCACCGATCCCGACTACGGGATCATGTCGGACTATGAAGGCTACAAGACCGAGCGCGAGCAGGACGGTTGCCATGTCTATTGCCTTGATCCGAAGACTGGTCACCTGAAACCGGTTGCCACCGATTTCAACAAGCCGAACGGCCTTGCCTTCTCGGCGGACGAAAATATCCTCTACATTGCCGATAGCGGGCGCAGCCACGATCCCGACGGGCCGCATCACATCCGAGCCTTCGATGTGAGGGACGACAATACGCTGGCCAACGGCCGCGTCTTCTGCGAGGTCGACCCGGGCGTGCCGGACGGCTTCCGCACGGACATTCATGGCAATGTCTGGACCAGTTGCCAGAACGGCGTTCTCTGCTTCGACAAGGAGGGGGTCGCGCTCGGCAAGATCAAGATCCCGCAAATGGTCGCGAACCTCACTTTCGGGGGACCGAAGCGCAACCGGCTTTTCATCACCGCAACAAAATCGGTCTATGCCGTCTATGTGGCGACCACCGGGGCGCAGGTCCCATGAGAAAGCGGACTCGTCGCCAGAATGCGGGAGAGGGACCGATCACCAGGTTGGTACTGCTCGCTGCTGTCATCCTCGGACATATTCAGCAAAAGCAAACAGGGTTGAGGGAGCGTATTTAAGTGGTATTCAAACCGGCCCAGTGGCCGCGCAAGCTCCGCTCGTCGGAATGGTTCGGCGGGACCTCGCGCGACAATATCTATCATCGCTCGTGGATGAAAAACCAGGGTCTGCCGGCAGACCTGTTCGACGGCCGACCGGTGATCGGGATCTGCAATACATGGTCGGAACTGACGCCGTGTAACGCGCATCTGCGCGATCTCGCCGAGCGTGTGAAGCGCGGTGTTTACGAGGCCGGCGGCCTGCCGGTGGAATTTCCGGTATTCTCGACTGGCGAGAGCGCCTTGCGGCCGACCGCGATGATGTATCGCAACCTCGCATCGATGGATGTCGAGGAGGCGCTTCGCGCCAACCCGGTCGACGCGGTTGTCCTGATGGTCGGCTGCGACAAGACCACGCCCGCCCTGCTGATGGGCGCGGCGTCGGTCGACATTCCCGCCATCGCGGTCAGCGGCGGGCCTATGCTCAATGGCTGGTTCCGCAACGAGCGCGTGGGCTCGGGAACTGCGCTTTGGCAGATGTCGGAAGCGATCAAGGCGGGAACGATGAGCCGCGAGGACTTTCTGGAAGCCGAGCAGGCGATGAGTCGCTCTGCGGGATCCTGCAACACGATGGGGACGGCATCGACCATGGCCTCGATGGCCGAGGCGCTCGGCATGGCGCTTTCCGGCAATGCCGCCATTCCCGCCGTCGACAGCCGTCGGAGGGTAATGGCGCAACTCACAGGCCGGCGCATCGTCCAGATGGCAAAGGACGACCTCAAGCCCTCTGATATCCTGACCCGCGAGGCATTCGAAAACGCGATCCGCGCCAATGGAGCGATTGGCGGTTCCACCAATGCGGTTATTCACCTGCTGGCGCTGGCGGGCCGCGTCGGCGTCGACCTTACGCTTGACGACTGGGATCGATTGGGCCGTGACGTCCCCACCGTCGTCAACCTGATGCCCTCAGGGAAATACCTGATGGAGGAGTTCTTCTATGCCGGTGGCCTTCCTGTCGTGCTGAAGATGCTGGGCGAGGGCGGACTTCTTCACCGCGACGCGCTGACCGTCTCGGGCGGGACGCAATGGGACCAGGTCAAGGATGCCATGAACTGGAACGAGGATGTCATCCGCCCCGTCGACAAGGCGCTGACACGGCAGGGTGGCATTGCCGTGCTGCGCGGAAACCTCGCGCCCAATGGTGCGGTCCTGAAACCGTCCGCGGCAAGCGAGGCTCTCATGGTCCATCGCGGCCGCGCTGTCGTTTTCGAGGACATCGACGACTACAAGACGAAGATCAACGACGATACGCTCGATATCGACGAAACCTGCATCATGGTTCTGAAGAACTGCGGGCCGCGCGGCTATCCAGGCATGGCGGAAGTCGGCAACATGGGCCTACCGCCCAAGGTCCTGAAAAAGGGCATCACCGACATGATCCGCATATCGGATGCGCGCATGTCGGGCACCGCTTATGGAACGGTGGTCCTTCACACCAGCCCGGAGGCTGCGGCCGGCGGACCGCTGGCGATCGTTCGAAACGGTGATTTCATAGAACTCGACGTGCCGGACCGGCGGCTCCATCTCGATATTTCCGACGCTGAACTGGAACAGCGGCTGGCCGCCTGGGAGTGCCCGTTTACGCCACCGGCTGGCGGGTACGCCAGGCTCTATCATGACCATGTCACCGGCGCGGATACCGGCGCCGATTTCGACTTTCTGCATGGGTGCCGCGGCAATGCGGTGGGCAAGGACTCGCACTGAACCTCACAGGATGATGCATTGACCAGTTTGCCCGACAACACAGTCACCACCCGCGCGACAAGGATCGCGCGCGATCGGTGTTTGCTGTCGCTTCCGATAACCGGCGCGTTCGAAACTGCAGCCAGGGCGGGGCGCCACGCGAGTATTGGCGGCATCGAGAACCACCCGAATATCGACAAGTTGCTCGAGATGCGGCCGGATGTCACCTGCGCATCCCCTTGTACGCCGCCGCCGGTTGGTTGTGACGATGCAGGAGCCGCCTTGCTTGTCGAGTTCCAAATGGGAAATGCAGGTGTCAACCCATCTTGAAGCAGCGTGGATCGCCGTCGACTGGGGAACGACCCGCCTGCGTGCCTGGGCGATGTCGGATAGCGGCGCGGTACTTGCGGGCGCGGTATCCGAATGCGGCATGGGCTGGCTTTCTCCGCCGGAATTCGAAGGCGCGTTGCTGGAGATCATTTCTCTCTGGCTCGCCAAGGGCAGGCGAACCGAAATCGTCATATGCGGCATGGCCGGCGCGCGGCAGGGATGGCAGGAGGCGCCCTATCGGAAAGTGCCCTGCGAACCCGTCTTGCCCGGAAAGCAGGTTGCCGTCCGCGCGCGCGACGAACGGCTGGACGTGCATATCATCCCCGGGCTCAGCCAGGCCAGTCCTCCGGATGTGATGCGGGGCGAGGAGACACAACTAGCCGGGCTCCTCATAGCCAAGCCGGGCTTTGAAGGCACGGCGTGTTTCCCCGGCACACACAGCAAATGGGTGACGCTGGGTGCCGGCAAGGTGCAGCGGTTCCGTACATTCCTGACTGGCGAGCAGTTCTCCTTGCTGGCGGAACACTCGATCCTCCGGCATACGGTGGCCGCGGACGGGTGGGACAAGAACGACTTCATCGATGCCGTTCGCGAGGCCGCGGCCGATCCCGCTTCCGTACCGGGAGCGCTCTTTTCGCTTCGCGCCGGGCCTCTGCTGGGTTCCCCGCCGGCCGGCAATCTTCGCTCCAGATTGTCGGGACTGCTGATCGGGGCTGAAATCGGTGCTGTCGTAGGAGAACTGGGCGAACGGGCGATCCATGTCGTCGGCGGCGGTGCCGTGGCTGCTTCCTATGCGACGGCGCTGGACGCGCTCGGATACAAGGCGGTATCGCACGATGCGGCGGAACTGACACTCGCAGGCATTTCATTGGCGCGAACGGTACAAAGGGTCACAGGCACATGAAGCGCAATATCGTCGCGATACTGCGTGGTATTACGCCGCGCGAAGCCGCTGCGGCCGGCCGTGCTCTGGCCGATGCGGGGATCACCATGATCGAGGTGCCGCTCAATTCACCGGAACCCTTCGATAGCATTCGCATACTGGTAGACCTGCTGGGCGATGAAGCACTCGTCGGTGCCGGTACGGTGCTGGACGCTGGCGGCGTCGAAAAGGTTGCCACGGCTGGCGGACGCCTCATTGTCGCGCCCAACACGGACAGCGCGGTGATTTCGGCGGCATTGGCACTTGGTATGGAATGCATGCCAGGCGTGTTCACTGCGACCGAATGTTTTGCCGCCATCAAGGCAGGCGCGCGGCAACTCAAGCTCTTTCCGGCCTCGGTTGCGGGTCCCGGCGGCCTGAAGGCCCTGAAGGCGGTTCTTCCTTCCGATGCCGGGCTCTGGCCGGTCGGCGGGGCCGGCAAGGAGAATTTCGCCGACTGGTGGGCCGCCGGAGCGGCCGGTTTCGGAATCGGAACAGCACTCTACAAGCCCGGTGACAGCGCCGGAGAGATCGCCCGGCGCGCGCGCGAAACGGTTGCAGCGTATGACGCACTGGACCGGGTGGCGCGCTAACGGTCGCCCAGAGGATTGATTGAGAGGATTTTTCAGTGAGCCAGATCCTGACCGGAATACTGCCGATAGCGCCAACCCCGTTTCACGACGACGGCACGGTCGACGAAGACGGCATGCGCCGTGTACTCGACTGCATGATCGACCAGGGGGTCGACGCCATCTGCATCCTCGCCAACTACTCCGAGCAATTCCTGCTGTCGGACGAGGAGCGCGCGATGCTGACGCGGCTGTGCCTCGAACATGTCGCCGGACGCAAGCCGGTCATTGTCACGATCAGCCATTTCTCGACCGACCTGGTCGTCTGGCGGGCGCGCGAGGCGGAATCGATGGGCGCTGCGATGGTGATGATGATGCCGCCTTATCACGGTTCGGGTCTCTATCCCGCGCCGCAAGGGATTTACGAGCACTTTGCCGCTGTCGACAATGCAGTCTCGATCCCGATCATGGTGCAGGACGCGCCGTTGAGCGGCGTCAATCTCAGCGTCGACCTTCTCGCCCACATGGCGCGGGAGTTGAAGAACGTCTCTTATTTCAAGCTCGAGTGCCCGTTTGCCGCCGACAAGCTGGCTGCGCTGATCGAAGCCGCGGGCGATTACATCGATGGTCCGTTTGACGGCGAAGAGGCAGTGACACTGCTGGCCGATCTCGATGCGGGCGCGACCGGCACGATGACTTCGGCGATGTTCCCCGAGCAGATCCGGCCGATCGTCATGCACTACCGTGCTGGTGACCATGCAGCCGCGCTCGAGCAGTGGAAAAAGTGCCTGCCCCTGATCAACCATGAAAACCGTCAATGCGGGCTGCGTGCCTGCAAGACCGTTTTTGCCGCGGGCGGCGTCATCCGCAGCGATCGCGTTCGCCATCCGCTCAAGCCCTTGTCGGAGAGGACGAAGACGCGGCTGCTTCAGCTTGCCGGCGAGTTGGACCTGATCGCGCTGAAATGGGGAAAGTAGCCACCTTTCAAGACCTGCCCCGATATGCATTAAGCAGGGTGGGGCCGGCACGTTACATGGAATCGAATTGGAAGGAACGGATATGCTGACTGGAAAACATCTCATCGCCGGTAACTGGGTTGGGGGTGAAGCGACATTCAAATCACAGCCCGCGCACGGCCCCCAGCGTGATTTCGCGATCGGCACGGCGCAACAGGTTGATGCAGCGTCGGTGGCGGCCGAAGAGGCGTTCCGGTCCTACGGTTATTCGGCGCGCGGGGAGCGCGCAGCCTTGCTCAATGCCATTGCCGACGAGATCGACGCACGCGGCGATGCGATTACCGAGATCGGCACGCAGGAAACCGGCCTGCCGGAAGCCCGCCTTGTCGGCGAACGTGGCCGCACGACCGGCCAGTTGCGTCTTTTTGCCAGCCACATTCTCAAGGGCGATTACCTGGACCGCCGCCATGACGAAGCGCTACCCGACCGCCAACCGCTCCCGCGCCCCGATATCAAGCTCGTGCAGCGACCGGTCGGTCCCGTCGCCGTATTCGGTGCTTCGAATTTCCCGCTGGCATTTTCGACCGCCGGCGGAGACACGGCCTCGGCGCTGGCGGCGGGTTGCCCGGTCGTGGTCAAGGGGCATCCCGCTCATCCCGGCACGGCTGAAATCGTGGCGCAGGCCATCGATGCCGCAGTCAAGCGCTGCGGTATCAATCCGGGTGTCTTCTCGCTGGTCCAGTCGAACGGCATCGAGGTCGGGCAGGCTCTCGTTACCCATCCGCTCGTCAGGGCGGTCGGCTTCACCGGCTCGCTCGGGGCCGGGCGAGCTCTATTCGATCTTTGCGCGCAACGGCCGGAACCGATCCCCTTCTTCGGCGAGTTGGGATCGACCAACCCGATGTTCCTGCTGCCGGAGGCCCTGAAAAGGCGCGGCGGCGAGATTGCGAGGGGTTGGGCCGGATCACTGACGATGGGGGCCGGCCAGTACTGCACCAATCCGGGAATCGTCGTTGCGATCGCTGGCGACGACGCCGAAGTCTTCGCCGAAGCGGCGCGTGCCGCGGTCGAGCCCGTCGGCGCGCAGACCATGCTGACCGACGGTATAGCCTCGGCTTATCGCCGGGGACGTGACCGCGTAGCCGCCACTTCAGGCGTCCGGGAACTGCTGACTTCCACCTGTAACCTGCGCAATGCGACGCCCTATCTCTTCCGCGTGTCCGGAAAGGACTGGCTTGCAAATCACGTTCTCGGCGAGGAAGTGTTCGGACCGCTCGGCCTGATCGTCACCGTGGCCGATTTCGATGAAATGCTCGGCGTGGCGCGTTCGCTGCAAGGCCAGCTCACCTGCACGATTCACTTGGACCAGGCGGATATGTCGGCCGGCCAGGCGCTGATGCCGATCCTGGAGCGCAAGGCAGGACGTATCTTAGCCAACGGATATCCGACCGGTGTCGAGGTCTGTGATGCGATGGTTCATGGCGGGCCTTATCCGGCTTCCACCAATTTCGGGGCAACCTCCGTCGGCGCTATGGCGATACGCCGCTTCCTCCGTCCGGTCGCCTATCAGAACATGCCGGTCGATCTGCTGCCAGGTGATCTGAGGTAGTACCAGCCCGGTCGTCAGAACAATTGCAGGCCCTTCAGGCTGGCGTGCCCGTCCTTGCCGATGATGATGTGGTCGTGAATCGTGATCCCGAGCGACTGGCCCGCTTCGGCGATCCTGTGGGTCATTTCGATATCCGCGCGCGAAGGTGTCGGATCGCCTGACGGGTGGTTGTGAACGAGGATGATCGCCGTGGCCGACAGTTCGAGTGCCCTGCGCACGACCTCGCGCGGATAGACCGGCGTGTGATCCACAGTGCCGGTCTGCTGCACCTCGTCGGCGATCAGGACGTTCTTCTTGTCGAGGAACAGGATGCGGAACTGCTCGCGCGTTTCGTGTGCCATCGCCGCGTGGCAATAGTCGATGACCTGCTTCCAGGATGACAACACTTCTCGTTTGCGGATTTCGCTCTTCAGGGCACGTTTGGACGTTGCGGCTACGATCTTCAGATCGAGTGCGACCGACGAGCCGACACCAGGCACTTCGCAAAGCAGGTGCCAGGGTGCGCCGAGAACGCCCGCCAGCGAGCCGAACCGTGCAAGCAGGGCCTTGGCGATTGGTTTGGTATCGGCGCGCCTGATGGAGCGATAAAGCAGGAGCTCCAGCATTTCATAGTCGGCGACAGCGTCCTCGCCTGCTTCCTGGAAGCGCGCGCGCAGCCTCTCGCGATGGCCTGCATTGGACGACGCCACGGCAACCTTGCCCTCATGCGCCGGCGCATCGCCGGGTGGTCTACCGGAAATTTCGCGAGCCGGTTGCTCGCCGAAAAATCCCCGCTCGTCGGCATAGTCCTTCGCCATGGAGATTCCGCCCTGCCGGCGCTGCGCGGGAAAACGCGGCCCCGAAACCTGCCCCGTGTCGAGCTTATTGGCGCGGCAGGACGGGTCAAGGACAATTCGCATCGCCGGTGATCTGTACAATAGCGAAGAATGGGTTCAAAAGCGGCGCGAAAACCGCCCTTCGAAGGTAGCGAGTGGAAGTATGGCAGGCGTCGAGCAGGTAACCGTCAACGACGACGAAAACGGCATGCGGGTGGACCGCTGGTTCAAGCTGCATGTGCCTGGCCTCGGCTTCGGAGCGCTGCAGAAACTGCTGCGCACCGGTCAGGTACGTATCGATGGCGGGCGCGTGAAGGCCGAAACGCGGCTCGCCACCGGCCAGGTGGTGCGTATTCCGCCGCTCGATATCGACATGAAGGATACGCGGCCGTTGACCACACGTACTATGCGCGATGCCGCCGATGGCGACGTGTTGAGCCGCATGGTGCTGCACGAGGATGCAAAGGTCATCGTGTTCAACAAGCCGGCAGGCCTTGCCGTCCAGGGCGGTTCCGGCATCACGCGCCATGTCGATGGCATGCTGGAAGCATGGCGCAATGCGAAGGGCGAGAAACCGCGGCTGGTACATCGCATCGATCGGGAGACGTCAGGCGTGCTCGTGGTCGCGCGCACGCGCGGCGCAGCCGTGAAGCTGACGGCGGCGTTCCGCGCGCGTGAAACAAGAAAAACCTACTGGGCGCTGGTCAGGGGCGTGCCGAAAAAGCGGGAAGGGCGTATTTCGACCTGGCTCGTCAGGGAGACGGCCCCAGGCGGCGACCGGATGCGCGTGGCAAATCACGGCGAGGACGATGCCGACCACGCGATCTCGCACTACCGGGTGATCGAACAGGCGGGCCAGGCGCTGTCGTGGCTGGAGATGGAGCCCTACACCGGGCGCACGCACCAGCTACGTGTTCATGCAGCCCATATCGGCTGTCCCATCATCGGCGACCCGAAATACTTCGAGGCCGACCAGAACTGGGAGCTTCCCGGGGGCCTCCAGAACCGGCTGCACCTGCATGCCCGCCGCATCGTCATTCCCCACCCCGATGGCGGCACGCTTGACGTCACCGCGCCGCTACCGCCGCACATGGTTCAGGCGTGGAACCTACTCGGTTTCGACGAATCCGCCGGAGATGAGATTTGAAACTGGTCCTGTTCGACTGCGACGGCACGCTGGTCGATTCCGGCGGTTTCATTCAAGATTGCATGGTTGCGACATTTGCCGAGGCGGGCTTCATACCGCCGGAGCTATCCGAAACGCAAAGCGTGATCGGGCTTTCGCTCGACCTGGCGATCGCACGCCTCCTGGGGCGCGAACCCGACGCCGAAATCGCGGCGCTGACCGACCGCTACAAAAGCCATTTCGTGGCGATGCGTGCCGCGCCGGGCTTCTGCGAGCGCCTCTACGACGGAATCGCCGATCTGATCTCCGTGCTCTCTGCCCGTACGGATCTGCTGCTGGGCATCGTGACGGGCAAGTCGCGGCGCGGAGTGAAGGCCATAATCGAGACGCACGGCTTCGGGAATGCCTTCTGCACGGTACGAACGGCCGACGATTGTCCCTCGAAACCGCACCCGGCTATGGTCCTGGAATGCTGCGGGGAAGCAGGTGTCGATCCGGGGGATGCAATGGTTGTCGGCGATGCCATATATGACATGCAAATGGCGAGGGCGGCGAAGGCGGCCGGCATTGGCGTATCCTGGGGATATGGCGCGCCGGACGATCTTGTTGCGAATGGAGCCGGAACTATTCTGGGCGTACCGGCTGACCTCCTGGCCTATCTCGACGAATGAGCAGGACCATGCGCGAAATACTCACCGATCTCGAAGATGATATCCGGCTGTCGGATGCCGATCCGGTTCGTCGTGCCCAGAAACAGATGCTGAAGCCGTTGCCGAAACGGTTCTACAAGAGCGCGGACGTTGCGCCCGTCGACGACGGCTATGCCGTCAATCTTGACGGGAAATCGGTCAAGACACCGGCGCGCAAGCCTCTGGTAATGCCGAGTGAAGCCGCAGCCCGCCTGGTCGCCGACGAATTCGCCCGGCAGGCGGACGTGATCGATCCGGCAACGATGCCCGTGACCCGGCTGGTCAACACGGCGCTTGACGGCGTTGCCGCCGATATCCAGGCCGTCGCCGAGGACATCCTGCGGTTCAGCGCGTCCGACCTTCTGTGCTACCGCGCCGATACCCCTCAAAGCCTCGTGGAACGTCAGAACGAAGCTTGGGACCCGATTATGGGCTGGGTGCGCGATGCGCTGGGCGCGCGGTTCGTGCTTGCAGAAGGCGTCATGCACGTCGAGCAGCCGCGTGAAGCGGTCGCAGCGGTCGGTATTCACCTGCGACAATATCCAGATGCGTTTCGCATCGCCTGCCTGCACACGATGACGACACTGACCGGTTCGGCGCTGCTGGCGCTTGCGGTCGGAGCGGGCGAAATCGACGTGGAAACTGCCTGGGCAGCCGCGCATGTCGATGAGGACTGGAACATCCAGCAGTGGGGTGAGGATCACGAGGCGTCGGCCCGGCGGCGGGCACGTTTCACGGAGATGAAGGCGGCCGTTGATTTTCTTCACACAATAATTTGAGTATTTGTAATAAACATCCATAAATAAACAGTATTTTTGTTAAAATAGGTTCTCGATTGGCCGACCAGGCCAAATGGCAGACGGCCAGATAGTCGCGGCGCGGTTGTTCGTTCTCCAGCGCCTCTCTTGCACTGCCGGAAAACACGACATGTGCGGTATCCATGATCACTGCGCGGTCGGACAAACGCAGCGCCGCAACCGCATTCTGCTCGACGATGATCGTCGTGATGCCGATCTCGCGGATCTGCTGGACGATGACCGGCGCCAGGCCTTCACAGGGCTCGTCGAAGATCTGGATCTTGATGTCGCGGGCCAGCGCGCGGGCAACAGCCAGCATCTGCTGCTCGCCGCCCGACATCCTTGAGCGTGTGTTCCGCCTTCTCGCGGATGTCCTTCTGGCTGCTCACAGCCGCCATGGCGTTGAACCTGAACGAACCCCGTCGCGGCGTGCGAATGCCGGGATCATGACGTTGTCGCGCAGGGTCTGGTCGGCAATGATCTCCGGCGTCCGATGCAGGCATTGAGCAGGGTCAGGAAAAAGCAGACGATGAGTGCGGCCGCGGAGAAGTAGAAGCGCAGTTTCCGGTCATGTCGATGCCGAACATCGTGGCCGACGGCAGGCCGGCTCCAGGTGTCGCGATGGCATTGTCGATGATGCGAGGATCCTGCAGCGTCAACTGCAGGCCGGATTTGCCGTTCGTGGTCGGCGTCAGTTCCGAATAGGCCAGGTTGAAGCTCATCTGGGCGAAAGCCAGCGTCAGGATCGAGAAATGGATTCCCGACCGCCTGAGGCTGACATATCCGATGAGGATGGCGAACAGACCGGCGAAGATGACGCCGAAGAACACTGTCATAGCGCGGCGGCGGGAGGCAGTTCGCAGGGTTTGCCTGGCGATACGCCTTTCAGAAAAAAGCCCCGGCGTCTCCGCCGGGGCTCGTATCGTGCAAACCGGTCGGGGTCAGACCGAGTAGTACATGTCGAATTCGACCGGGTGCGGTGTCATTTCGTAACGGAGCACTTCGGCCATCTTCAGTTCAATGAATGCATCGATCTGGTCGTCGTCGAAGACGCCGCCGGCCTTCAGGAAGCCGCGATCCTTGTCGAGGCTCATCAGCGCCTCGCGCAGCGAGCCGCTAACGGTCGGGATTTTCTTCAGTTCCTTCGCCGGCAGGTCATAGAGGTCCTTGTCCATCGCCTGACCGGGATGGATCTTGTTCTTGATGCCGTCGAGACCAGCCATCAGCATCGCGGCAAAGCCGAGATAGGGATTGGCCGTCGGATCGGGGAAGCGGACCTCGACGCGCTTCGCCTTCGGCGAGGAGCCGAACGGAATGCGGCAGGATGCCGAACGGTTGCGCGCGGAGTAGGCGAGCAGAACCGGTGCCTCGAAGCCCGGGACCAGACGCTTGTAGGAATTGGTCGACGGGTTGGTGAAGGCGTTGATTGCCTTGGCATGCTTGATGATGCCGCCAATGTAGAAGAGGCAGCTCTCGGACAGGCCTGCATACTCGTTGCCCGCGAAGGTCGGCTTGCCATCCTTCCAGATCGACTGGTGCACATGCATGCCCGAGCCGTTGTCGCCATAGACGGGCTTGGGCATGAAGGTTGCCGTCTTGCCGTAGGCGTTTGCGACCTGATGGATCACGTATTTGTAGATCTGCATCTTGTCGGCATTGCGGGTCAGGGTGTCGAACTTGATGCCCAATTCGTGCTGCGCTGCCGCCACTTCGTGGTGGTGCTTTTCAACGGCGACGCCCATCTCGGACATGACCGACAGCATTTCCGAACGCATGTCCTGCTCGGAGTCGATCGGGGGAACCGGGAAATAGCCGCCCTTGACGCGCGGACGGTGGCCAAGGTTGCCGGTTTCGTAGTCGGTGTCGTCGTTGGACGGCAGTTCGGTGGAGTCAAGCTTGAAGCCGGTGTTGTAGGGATCGGCCTTGTACTTGACGTCGTCGAACACGAAGAATTCGGCTTCCGGACCGACAAAGATCGTGTCGCCGATGCCTTCGGCCTTCATGTAGGCTTCGGCCTTCTTGGCAGTGCCGCGCGGATCGCGATTGTAGGCCTCGCCGGAAATCGGGTCGAGAATGTCGCAGATCAAAACCAGGGTCGACTGGGCGAAGAAGGGATCGACATGGGCGGTCGCCGTGTCGGGCATCAACACCATGTCGGATTCGTTGATGGCTTTCCATCCGGCGATGGACGAGCCGTCGAACATCGTGCCGTCGGCAAACATGTCTTCATCGACGATGCTGGCATCCATGGTCACGTGCTGCATCTTGCCCTTGGGATCGGTAAAACGCAGGTCGACGAACTTGATGTCGTTGTCCTTGATCTGTTTCAGAATGTCATTGGCTGTCGTCATTTTGTCTTTCCCTGTGTGATGACGATTGGATTTCTGCGGGTTCAATCCGGTCAGACAGCGTCTATTCCGGTCTCGCCCGTGCGTATACGGATGACTTCCTCGATATTGGAGACGAAGATTTTTCCATCGCCGATACGCCCTGTCTGCGCCGCTTTGCGTATCGCTTCGATTGCCGCTTCAACGGAATCGTCGCCAAGGACGACTTCAACCTTCACTTTCGGCAGGAAGTCCACGACGTATTCGGCGCCGCGATAGAGCTCGGTGTGGCCCTTCTGACGACCGAAACCTTTTGCTTCGGTGACGGTGATCCCCTGCAGGCCGACTTCCTGAAGGGCTTCCTTCACTTCGTCAAGCTTGAAGGGTTTGATGATCGCTTCGATCTTTTTCATGTAATGAAAGGCCTCCGCTAGATGAATCACGGGCTGACGCCCGATCCGCTTAACTGAATGCATGAACCATGCCAGATCATGCCTGCAAGTCCAGGCGTTTTCGACTGCGCGACAACGATACAAATGCCCGCCGCTATGCGCCGGGATTGCGGCGATTGATCAAACTTGAAACCGGTGCCGCCGCGGTTGCCGAAGAAGGTTGCGCGGGGCGACAATGGCTGACCGGTCAAAAAAGTGACTAAAAAATAGGCGATATGCACAAGAATTAATCGCTTTAAGTGATTGTGCCGGCGCATGGCCTGACAATACTGGCATGTGCTACAGGAACGGGGCATGGACGCCAAGCCAAACTGCGGACCGGAAGTTCTGACTCCTGCCGAAATGGGCAGGGCGGATTCGCTTGCCATCGCGAGCGGGCCATTTGACGGTTACGGCCTGATGCTGAATGCGGGGCGGGCCATCCATCGGGAAATCCTGGCGCGTTTCCCGGCGACGGGACAGGCGTCCGTGCTTTGCGGTCCCGGCAGCAATGGCGGTGACGGCTATGTCGTGGCCCGGCTGCTTGCCGAAGACGGAATCCCGGTCAGGCTGTATGCGCTAATGCTGCCGCGCGAGGGAACCGACGCCGCGCATGCCGCCGCCCGCTGCCCTGTCGCAGCGGAGCCATTGGACCGGTTCGTTCCCGGGGATCATGACCTGGTTGTCGATGCGTTGTTCGGCGCCGGTCTTTCCAAACCCCTCGACGACACGCTCGCCGACCTTGCCGGCCGTGTCGAGCGCGCCGGTGTCCCTGTCGTCGCGGTCGATTTGCCGTCGGGCCTGTCCGGTGACAGCGGCGCACCGCCCGGCGCGAGTTTCGTGGCCGATCTGACCGTGACCTTCTTTCGCAAGAAGCCGGGGCACCTGCTGTATCCTGGCCGTCAGCTCTGCGGCGAGACGGTCGTTGCGGATATCGGGATCCCGGCGCAGGTGCTGGAGACGATCAAGCCCTCCGCATTTGAAAACGGGCCCGCATTGTGGCTGGAAGCGCTGCCCGCTCACCCGGCCGAGATATTCAAATATGCCCGCGGCGCGGTGGGCGTGTTTACGGGGGGGCCATCGGCGACAGGCGCCGGCCGGCTGGCTGCCATGGCTGCAGCGCGATCGGGGGCTGGGGCGGTCACGGTACTGTCGCCGCCATCCGCAATGCTGGTCAATGCCTGCCACCTGACCTCGATCATGCTGCGGGCGATGGACAATGTCGGGGATCTCGGATCGTTTCTCGGCGAGGGAAAGACGTCGGCATTGGTGATTGGCCCTGGCTTTGGCGTGACCGACCGATTGCGCGCTTTCGTCGCCGCGATCCTGTCGCCCGTGCATTGGGCGTCCGGGGACCGAGGTCTGAAGGGTATCGTACTCGATGCCGATGCGCTGACCGCCTTTGCCGGCACACCCGGCCGGTTGTTCGAAATGATTGCCGCGGTGAAAACCGGCGGCGTGGTCATCACGCCCCACGAGGGTGAATTCGGGCGCCTGTTCCCTGATCTTGCTGACGACCCGGGTCTTTCCAAACTCGACCGCGCGCGCCGGGCTGCGGCCCGTTCGCGCGCCGTCGTGGTGCTGAAGGGCGCCGACTCGGTTATCGCGGCCCCCGACGGGCGGGCCGCGATCAACACCAATGCCACACAGGCCCTCGCGACGGCTGGTTCGGGGGATGTGCTCGCCGGGCTGGCCGGAGGGTTGCTCGCCCAGGGCATGGCTGCGTTCGAGGCTGCCTGCGCGGCGGTCTGGCTACATGGCGAAACCGGCCGTCTCGCCGACCCGGGCGCCATGGCGGAGGACCTGATTGACGCGCTTCGCCGTATCGGGCCGTTGCGGTAAGGATCCAGGACAAATGGGTTCGACGGACCAGCGCCACTTATTGCCGCCCGGGAATACTGGTGAAACGCGCTGCCGCGAGAATAGAAAGAAATCGCTAAAGTAGAGTCGAGAGAATGGTTGAGACGATCCAAGTCGTTGTTGTAAAATGGGAAACCAAATACGATTCCGAGATCGTCAACCGGATGCGTCGCGCGATCGGGCGATACTGTGACCGGCCTTTCAGCTTCTTCTGCTTCACCGACAGTCCGGACAGCAATTACCATCCGGATATTGTGATCAAGCCGTTTCCGCCGTTTTCGGCTGATTTCGACGAGCTCAAAAGGGGGTGTCGGCTGAAGCTGTCGATCTTTGCCCCGGGCATCCTGGATGAAACCCTGCCGACGCTGTTCTTCGACCTCGATACCATCATATTTGGCAATATCGGAAAGCTCGTCGAGGAACTCGATCGCAATCTCGGCCTGTTCATGCTGCGGAACCATTATATCCAATGGTGGAAACTGCCTGATTTCCTGAAACGGCTGGCAGGAAACAAATACTATTTTGGCAACTCTTCCGTCCTCGGTTTCTACCCGTCCGATTTCCACGACATATTTGTGGACTTCAACGCGGACATACAAAAGGCCCCAACGCCATTGCCGAAATACCTGGACGCCCGCAAAAACCTCGTCATTTGAGGGGCGATATGATTCATTGGGCTTCATGGAGGTGCGCCGATGAATCCCGAGAGCCTGTTTTCCCTTTCCGAGCATCTTGAGCGACTGAGCAAGGACGGCGATCCGCTTGAC
>JAIOIW010000063.1 GCA_019912385.1 Notoacmeibacter sp.
GTCGCCGCGCTGATCGATGGCCGCATCGATGCCGCCTGGGCGCGTTGGGTGCGTCCCTGGGTGCTGGTCGCCTGGGTATTCCTGACCGGCGGTATCGCCATGGGATCCTACTGGGCCTATTACGAGCTTGGGTGGGGCGGCTGGTGGTTCTGGGACCCGGTCGAAAACGCCTCCTTCATGCCGTGGCTTGCCGGCACAGCGCTTCTCCATTCCGCCATCGTGATGGAAAAGCGGTCGGCGCTGAAGATCTGGACGATCCTGCTGTCCGTCATTACCTTTTCCTTCTCGCTTCTCGGCACTTTCCTTGTCCGCTCCGGCGTGTTGACTTCTGTCCATGCCTTTGCCTCCGATCCCAGTCGCGGCGTCTTCATTCTCGTTATCCTGACGCTGTTTATCGGTGGCTCGCTGGCGCTGTTTGCCTGGCGCGCGTCGACGCTTTCGTCGGGTGGCCTGTTCCATCCGATTTCGCGCGAGGGAGCGCTGGTTCTCAATAACCTGTTCCTCACCACCGCTGCTGTCACGGTTCTGGTCGGAACGCTTTATCCGCTGCTTCTAGAGGCAGTCACCGGGGACAAGATATCGGTCGGCGCGCCTTTCTTCGACCGCACCTTCGGCCCGCTGATGGTGCCCTTGCTCATCGCGGTACCCTTCGGTCCGCTGCTGGCATGGAAACGCGGCGACCTTCGCGCTGTCCTGCAGCGTCTCGTTGCAGCCATGGTGATCAGCTTTGCGTCGGTTGCAGCAGTTCTGCTCTTTGTCGACCGGACGGCCCTGTTCGCTGCGCTCGGGATCGGCCTCGCCGCCTGGCTGATGGCAGGCGCGCTGACCGACCTGGCGCTGAAAGCCGGTGCCGGTTCAGCTTCTCCCGGCGTCATGCTGCGGCGTTTCAAAGGCCTGCCGCGCTCGGTCTTCGGCACCGCGCTTGCCCATTTCGGGCTTGGTGCGACCGTTCTGGGCATCATCGGGGTCAGCGCTTTCCAGACCGAGAACATCCTGACCATGCAGCCCGGCGACAAGCTCGATGTCGCAGGCTATTCGCTCCGCTTCGAGGGCATGACGCCCCTGCAGGGGCCCAATTATACCGCCGACGAAGCCCGCTTCACGCTTGTCGATGGCGATGGCGCGCTTGTCGCGACCATCAGATCGTCGAAGCGCCTCTACACCGCCCGGCGCATGCCCACCACGGAGGCCGGTATCGAGACGATCGGATTCAGCCAGCTCTACGTTTCCCTGGGCGATCCGGGCGAAAACGGTCAACTGGTCGTGCGCGTCTGGTGGAAGCCCCTGGTAACCCTGATCTGGCTCGGAACGCTGGTCATGATCGCCGGCGGCATCGTTTCGTTGTCGGACCGGCGCCTGCGGGTCGGCGCGCCCTCGCGTCGCGCCCGGCTGATGCAATCGGCGGAGGCTTCGTCGTGAAACGCGCAAGATTGGCCTCTACGCTTGCCGCTGCTGGTCTGCTGGCCCTTTCGGTCTTGCCGGCACAAGCGGTGCGTCCCGACGAGGTCCTTGCAGACCCGGCGCTGGAAAGCCGCGCGCGCGCGATCTCCGCCAACTTGCGTTGCATGGTATGTCAGAACCAGTCGATCGACGACAGCGATGCGGACCTTGCCCGTGACCTGCGCATCCTCGTCCGCGAACGTCTGACGGCCGGCGACACCGATCAGCAGGTCATCGACTTCGTCGTTTCGCGCTACGGCGAGTTCGTGCTCCTCAAGCCCCGGTTCAGCGCGCGCAACGCGCTTCTGTGGGGCACCCCGATCCTGCTGCTGCTCGGCGGCGGCTTTGTTCTCGCCCTGAACGCGAGGAACAGGCGGCGCGGCGCCCAGCAGGCGCTGTCTGCCGACGAACAGGCACAATTGGACAAGATTTTACACGATGGTGACTGACGCATTTGCTAGGATTCCGGCGACTCGAATTACCGCCGGGAGAAAAGCAAATGGTTTCGACACTCAGAAAGATAGAATTTCCCGGGCATTCCGGTGCCAAGCTTGCCGCCAGGCTTGATCTTCCCGACGGTCCGGTTCGCGCCTACGCCTTGTTTGCGCACTGTTTCACGTGCTCCAAGGACCTGCTGGCCGTCCGGCGGATTTCGGCCGAACTCGCCCGCGAGGGCATCGGGGTGCTGCGCTTCGATTTCACCGGCCTCGGTTCCAGTGAAGGCGAATTCGCCTCCACCAGCTTCTCCTCCAACTGTGCCGACCTGCTGTCGGCGGTCGAATATCTGCGCGCCAATTTCGAAGCGCCGGCGATCCTGATCGGCCATTCGCTCGGCGGCGCCGCGGTGCTGGGAATCGCCGGAATGGTCAAGGAAGCGACGGCGGTCGTTACCATCGGCGCGCCGGCCGATGCCGCCCATGTGCTGGACAGCTTCGGATCGTCGCTGGATGAAATCAGGGACAAGGGCAGAGCGGCCGTCTCGCTGGCTGGGCGCCAGTTCACGATCTCGCGGGAATTCGTCGAAGACGTCGAAAGATCCCGGCTTGCCGACGCCATCGCTTCGATGCGAAAGGCGCTGCTGATTCTGCACTCGCCTGTCGACCAGACCGTCGGAATCGACAACGCCGCGGCCATTTTCCAGGCCGCCCGCCATCCCAAGAGCTTCGTGTCGCTCGACCACGCGGACCACCTGCTGAGCAAGGAACAGGACGCTCGCTTCGCCGCTGCGGTCATCGCCGGATGGGTGTCGCGCTATCTGCCCGAAGACCGGCCGCAGGGTGGCGAGGCATTCGAGCATGTCCGCGTCAGCGAAACAGGGGAGGGGCAGTACCAGAACACGGTGCTCGCCGGGCGCCATCGCCTGTTTGCCGACGAACCGGAATCAGTCGGCGGCCTCGACTCGGGTCCTTCGCCCTATGATTTCCTGTCCGCCGCGCTCGGGGCATGCACGTCGATGACATTGCGCATGTACGCCAACCGCAAGGGCATCGAACTTGGCCGCATCAGTGTCGATGTCAGCCACGAGAAGGTGCACACCGCCGACTGCGCGGAATGTACCGAGGACGAAAAGGCGCGCGGCGGCAAGATTGATCGCTTTCACCGGACCATCGTCGTCGAAGGCGGTGTGCCGCAGGAACTGGAGGACAAGATCGTAGAGATCGCCGGCAAGTGCCCGGTTCACCGAACGCTGGAGCACGCGTCGAAAGTCAGGACCGAACTGAAGCGGTGAAAGCGCGAAGATTACGAAAAATTCATGCCGCGGAAAGTGCGCCGTAAGGTGTGACCACCTAGATATCCTTTCTCAAGGCGCGAGTACGCGCCGGTCAGAGGAAAGGATTTCGCTCCCATGAGCACGAGGAACTCGAATACACCGCTTCGCACACGTCTTCTTGCCGCAGCCGCGTCTGTCGCCATAGCGACGACGATGGGCGCTGGCGTCGCTGCCTACACCGGCCAGCCGGCCTTGGCCGATGCCGTGAGAGTCACCGCGCCGCAGGTGCCGAGCTTCGCCGATGTTGTCGAGAAGGTCTCGCCGGCCGTTGTTTCGGTTCGCGTCAAGTCCGACATCCAGCCGGCCAGCAATGACGGTTTCTCTTTCGGCATGCCGGGCATGCCGGGCTTCGACCAGTTGCCCGACGATCATCCGCTCAAGCGCTTCTTCCGCGATTTCGGCGGCGGCCGCAAGGCGCCCGCCGAGCCGCAGGGCAAGAACCGCAAGCCCCACCTGCGTCCGACGTCGCAGGGGTCCGGATTCTTCATTTCCGCCGACGGCTACCTGGTTACCAACAACCACGTCGTCTCCGACGGCGCGGCATTCACCGTCGTGATGGACAATGGTGACGAACTGGACGCCAAGCTTGTCGGAACCGACCCCCGCACCGACCTCGCCGTCCTGAAGGTCGATGACGACCGTGAATTCACCTATGTCGACTTCGCCGACGACTCCAAGGTCCGCGTCGGCGACTGGGTCGTCGCGGTCGGCAATCCTTTCGGGCTAGGCGGCAGCGTGACCGCCGGCATCATTTCCGCCCGCGGGCGCGACATCGGCGCCGGCCCCTACGACGATTTCATCCAGATCGACGCGGCGGTCAACCGCGGCAATTCCGGCGGCCCGGCCTTCAACCTGGAAGGCCAGGTGATCGGCATCAACACGGCAATCTTCTCGCCTTCCGGCGGCAATGTCGGCATTGCCTTTGCCATCCCCTCGTCGATCGCGAAGCAGGTGGTAATGGACCTGATCGACGACGGCCAGATCGAGCGCGGCTGGCTCGGCGTGCAGATCCAGCCGGTCACCAAGGATATCGCCGAATCCCTAGGCCTGGCGGAAGCGTCCGGAGCACTGGTTTCCGAACCGCAGGACGACAGCCCTGCCAAGAAAGCCGGCCTGAAGGCGGGCGACATCATCACCGCCGTCAATGACGAAAAGGTCGACACGCCGCGCGATCTGGCGCGCCGTATCGGCGGCATGCAGCCGGGCACTAAGGTTGCGGTCCAGGTCTGGCGCAATGGCGAATCCATGTCGATGGAAGTCACGCTCGGACTGCTGCCCAAGCCCGACCAACTGGCCGGAACGCCGGCGCCCTCGACCCCTGGAGAACCGGCTTCGCTCGATGGCTTCGGTCTCAAGGTGACCCGGGCCGACGATGGCCGCGGCGTCGTCGTCACCGATGTCGAGCCGGGCAGCGACGCCGAAGAGCGCGGCATCCAGGCCGGCGACGTCATCGTTGCCGTCAACTCCACGCCGGTCAGCGACGCCAAGGCGATCGAAGCGATCGTCGAGGACGCGGCCAAGGCCGGGCGCAAGGCCGTTCTGCTCCAGGTGGAACGCAATTCGACCAACCGCTTCGTGGCCCTGCCGGTCACCCGAGGCTGACGCACGTTCCGCTCCTCCCGCCCCAAACACCCCCGAGGCGGGAGGGCAGGTACGTGAGCGGACGGTTCTCGTGTTCCTTTCCGTCCGCATGCGGCAGCGGGCCCCATCACCCGCTGCCGCTCCTTCCTCCCGGAGATCGAGACGATGATTTGCCAGTCCCAAGTCGCCTCTCAATCCGTTATGAATGACGGCATGAAGATTCTCGTCATTGAAGATGACCGCGAAGCGGCCGACTATCTGGCAAAGGCATTCGAGGAGGTCGGCCACCTCGCCCATGTCGCCGGCGACGGCGAAACCGGTTTCGCATTGGCCGACAGCGGCGACTACGATGTGCTCGTGGTCGACCGGATGCTGCCGCGACGCGACGGCCTGTCGGTGATCGCGGGTTTGCGGGCGCGCGGCAACGAATCGCCGGTCCTGATTCTCTCGGCGCTGGGCGACGTGGACGACCGAGTTACCGGCTTGCGGGCCGGGGGCGATGACTATCTGACAAAGCCCTACGCGTTCAGCGAGTTGCTGGCGCGCGTTGAGGCACTCAATCGTCGCGGCGGCGCCAGGGACGTCGAGACGCTCTATCGCGTCGGCGATCTGGAACTTGACCGTCTGTCGCATAGCGTACGCCGTGCCGGGCAGGAGATTGCGCTCCAGCCGCGCGAATTCCGCCTGTTGGAATATCTCATGCGCCATGCCGGCCAGGTCGTGACCCGCACGATGCTGCTGGAAAATGTGTGGGACTACCACTTCGACCCGCAGACCAACGTGATCGACGTGCATATATCGCGATTGCGTTCGAAGATCGAGAAGGGTTTCGACACGCCGATCCTGCATACGGTTCGCGGCGCGGGCTATATGCTCAAGGCCGGGTAAACGCCGTGCGCTTTCCTGCCATTCTCAACACGACAGCGACAAGGCTTTCCGCCCTGTTCGTGCTGCTGTTTGCCGCCTGCGCTGTCGTGCTCGTGTTCTACATGACCTCGCTGTCGGTGCGCATGCTCACGGCGCAGACCCGCGCCACGATCGACGAGGAGATCACGGATCTTTCGGAATATTACACGCGCGGCGGCTTGCCGCTGCTGGTACGCAACATCAACCGCTTGTCGCGCCAGCCGGGGGCGAGCCTTTATCTTATAGCGGATCCGACGGGCCGTATCCTCAGCGGAAACGTCGAAAGCCTGCAGCCCGGCGTTCTCGATGACGAGGGCTGGACCGAACCATTCGCCTATGTGCGCTACGGCGAGACCGTGCGAATCGGATCAGGGCTGCCGCATCACGCGCTTGCCCGAGTCTTCCACCTGCCAAACGGCCTGATCGTGATGGTCGGGCGCGACCTGGGCGAACCGGAGCGCATGCGCATGGTTGTCCGTAGGGCGCTGGTCTTCGCGTTGGGCATGATGGCCGCCGGCGGATTTCTCATCTGGTTCTTCGTCGGCCGCCGGGCGCTCAAGCGCATCGATGCTGTATCAGCTGCCAGCCGGCGCATCATGGGCGGTGACCTTGCCGGCCGGCTGCCGGTTTCCGGCGCCGGGGACGAGTTCGATCGCCTGTCTGCAAACCTCAACATGATGTTGACGCGCATCGCC
>JAIOIW010000064.1 GCA_019912385.1 Notoacmeibacter sp.
TTCTCCATCGGCGTCTCGCGCCTGATGACGGCGCTCAAGAACCTCGGCAAGCTCGATGTCTCGGATGTCGTCGCGCCGGTCCTCGTGACGGTCATGGACGGCGATACGCAGGCGCTCGGCAAATACCAGCACATGACGCAGTTGCTGCGTTCCGCCGGCATCAGGGCCGAGATGTACCAGGGCAACTGGAAGAAATTCGGCAACCAGCTCAAGTATGCCGACCGCCGCCATTGCCCGATCGCCATCATCCAGGGCTCCGACGAGCGCGAACGCGGCGTCGTGCAGGTCAAGGACATGATCGAGGGCCGCAAGCAGGCCGCCGCGATCGAAAGCAACGAGGAATGGCGCGAGACGCGGCCCGGCCAGTTCGAGATCGCCGAGATCGATCTTGTCGCCGAGGTCGAAAAGCTGCTGGCTGAGCAGGCAAGGGAGCGGATGCAGTCCTGACCATGACCCCGCGCTATCCCGCCACGGCCGATTCCATTCTCGCGCTGTTCGCCAGTCGCGGCGCGCAGGTGGTCGACGTGCCGGTGATCCAGCCGGCCGACCCCTTTCTCGACATGGCGGGCGAGGATTTGCGACGGCGCATTTTCCTCACCGAGAGCGAGACCGGCGAAAGCCTGTGCCTGCGCCCGGAATTCACCATTCCGGTTTGCATGCAGCACATCGCGGCGAACGCGCACCTGCCGCGGCGCTACGCCTATCTCGGCGAGGTGTTCCGGCAGCGCCGCGCCGGCGGAAGCGAATTCTTCCAGGCCGGCATCGAGGATCTAGGCGATCCGGCGATCACCGAGGCCGATGCGCGCTCGCTGGCCGATGCCACGGCGCTGATTGCGCTGCTGCTACCCGGTTACGAGATCACAACGACATTGGGTGACCAGGCGGTGTTCGAGGCGGTGCTGGCGGCGCTCGGCCTGCCGCGCGGCTGGCAGATGCGGCTGGCCCGCGCCTTTGGCATGCCGGACCAGTTGAAAGCGGCCTTGGGCGATCTGTCCAATGGCAAGACGCCTTCGCCGCTCGACGGCGAATTGGCCGGACTGGTCGATGCGCGCGACGAGGCCGGTCTTGCGGCACACATCGAACGGCACATGGACAGGACGGGCCTGTCGCCAAACGCCGGCCGCACGCCGCAGGAGATTGCACACCGCCTGATCGAGAAGGCGGAGCTGGCAAGCGTGCATCTGTCGGTGCAGGCGATGGGCGCCTTGCAGGACTTCCTTGCCATCCACGTGCCGCTCGGCGAGGCGACCGCCGCACTGGAGAGCTTCGCCACCAGGGCCGCGATCGCGATCGGCCCGGCGCTGGAGGACTTCGCCGCCCGCGTCGCCGCGATTGCCGGCCACGGCGTCGATCCCGCGACGGTCTCCTACGATGCTGCCTTTGGCCGGCCGCTCGACTATTACACCGGGCTTGTGTTCGAGATTGCGGCGCGCGGCAATCGCCAGACGCTGGCCGGTGGCGGCCGCTATGACCGGCTGCTGACCCTGCTCGGTGCAAGGACACCGATTGCGGGCGTCGGTTTTTCCGTCTGGCTGGATCGCATAGAGGCAGCAAGGGGAACGACGCCATGACCCTGACGCTCGCACTGCCCTCCAAGGGGCGGTTGAAGGAACAGGCCGTCGCTGCGCTGGAAGGCGCGGGCTACGTGATCGAGCAGCCGGCGGATGCGCGCCAGTATCGCGCAACGGTCAAGGGCCGGGCCGACATCGAGATTGCCTTCCTGTCGGCCTCGGAAATCGCGCGCGAACTGGGCGCGGGCACGGTCGACATGGGAGTTACCGGCGAGGACCTGGTGCGCGAAACCCTGCCGGCCTGGGACGACAAGGTGGAAATCTCCGCCCGCCTCGGCTTCGGCCATGCCGACGTCATCGTCGCGGTTCCCGACGCCTGGTTCGACGTCGACACCATGGCTGATCTTGACGACGTGGCGGCCGATTTCCGCCAGCGCCACGGGCGGCGGCTCAGGATCGCCACCAAGTACTGGCGGCTGACGCAGCAGTTCTTTTCCCAGATGCACGGCATCCAGGTCTATCGCATCGTCGAGAGCCTCGGCGCGACCGAAGGCGCACCCGCGTCGGGCTCCGCCGACGTCATCGTCGACATCACCTCCACCGGCTCGACGCTGCGCGCCAACCATCTCAAGATCCTGTCGGACGGTGTGATCCTGAGATCGCGAGCCTGCCTGGTGACGGCGCGACCCGCGCTCGCCGGCCCGAATGCGCCGGTCGCGCGCGAAATCGCGGTTGCTGTCGCCGGCCTGGTTTGATTCACGCTATAGATTTCAATTGCAAGCGCCGGAAAACGGGATAATGCTCCGCGTTGTCGGACGAGGTGTCCGGCCAGAACGCGTCCGGCGCGCACCGCCTCCATAACGGAAACAAGCGCGCAGGCTCCGCCAACCGCAAAGCCGCACATCGTTCCGCCGATCGTCCCGCGCATTTCGCGACGGGCGAATAGCGGAGCTTCATATGAATATCCTGATCGGCCTAGGCCTATTGTTCGTCAGCCTTGTCGCAATCGGCTGGCTCGCACGCAAACATCCCGACCCGCTCGCGCGGCTTCTGTCCGGTGGCGAGATTGTCGGTGCCTTGACTTGCGTGGTCCTGACCTTCGCGTTTGTCGTCGGTCTTTTCATGATCGGCGTCGGCCTGCATGACTGGCTTGGCAGCATAACCCAGGACGCTCTGTCGGTACTGGCAATCCTCTGCGTTGCGCTTGTCCTCATGTTCCGGATCACGCACGCGCAACGTGTTTGAAAAAAAGCCCGGCGCAAGGCCGGGCTTTTTTACACAAAATGTCCAGCGCGATCAGGCGGCGCGGCGCGCGTCGACCGAAATCGATCCGGCACCGCTGATCGCCAGCGCCAGGAATCCGCCGGCAATCGCCAGGTTCTTCATGAACATGATCATCTGCATCTGGTCGGCCGGCGCGTAATGGAACATCACGCCGGTGAAAACCGAAAAAATGGCCAGGAACCAGGCGGCGTTCCGGGTCTGGAAACCAACCAGGATCGCAACACCGGCAACCGTTTCAGTGACGGCCGCGAGCCATGCAAGCAGGGTCGCGGCGGGAAGTCCGACAGAACCGATATAGCCAGCGGTGCCGGCGATGTTGCCGAATTTGCTGATGCCGGAGAGGATGAAGATGACCGCAAGCAGGATGCGAGCGATCAGAAGAAGCACGTTGTTGGACATGAATATCCCTCATTTGATTCTGGTCGGCGCAAGATAGGGATTCCGTCCTTGGCCGATAGACCCGGGCGCCGAGACAGTTCGTTCGTATATTGTGAACGATGAATTCGAGATCGTTCAGGATTCAGGAGATCTGGCGCCCGTCATCCGCTCCGGGCGGACGAGCCGGTCATAGGCTTTGGCATCGATGAAACCGCTTGCCACCGCCGCCTCCCGCAGCGTTGTTCCGTTGGCATGCGCAGCCTTGGCGATGGCCGCAGCCTTGTCGTAGCCGATCTCGGGTGTCAGCGCCGTCACCAGCATGAGGGAGCGGTTGACGAGTTCGGCGATGCGGGCCTCGTCGGCCTCGATACCGGCCACGCAATTGTCGGCAAACGAGCGCATGGCGTCGGCGAGCAGGCGGATCGATTGCAGCACGGCCAGGGCAATGACCGGCTTGAAGACATTGAGCTCGAAATGGCCCTGGCTGGCGGCAAAAGTGACGGTCGTCTGGTTGCCCATGACCTGGGCTGCAACCATGGTCAGCGCCTCCGCCTGGGTGGGATTGACCTTGCCCGGCATGATCGAGGAGCCGGGCTCGTTTTCCGGCAGTTTCAGTTCGCCCAGCCCCGATCGCGGTCCCGACGCCAGCAGGCGGATGTCATTGGCGATCTTGAACAGGTCGGCGGCGAGGCTGGCAAGCGCGCCATGCAGGTTGGCAAGCGCGCCATGCGAGGCCAGGGCCTCGAAGGCATTGACGGCGGGGCGGAAGCGAGTGCCCGTCAATGCCGAGATCTCGCCGGCGAAGATCCCCGCAAAGCCCTCGGGCGCGTTGAGGCCGGTGCCGACGGCCGTCCCGCCCTGGGCGAGCGCGTGCACATCGCCGGCGGCATCCGCGATGCGCTTGCGCCCGAGCGCCAGTGCTGCCGCATAGCCGGAAAACTCCTGGCCGAGTGTCAGCGGCGTGGCGTCCTGTGTGTGAGTCCTGCCGATCTTGACGATCGGGGCAAAGGCTTGCGCCTTGCCGTCCAGGGCGCCGTGCAACCGGCCGAGCGCGGGAAACAGCGCATCGCGCAATTGAAGCGCGGCGGCGACGTGCATGGCCGAGGGGAAAGTGTCGTTCGATGACTGGCTGCGGTTGACGTGGTCGTTGGGATGAACCGGCGATTTGCTTCCCAGGACTCCGCCGAGGATCTCGATCGCCCGATTGGCGATCACCTCATTGGCGTTCATGTTGGTCTGGGTGCCGGATCCGGTTTGCCAGACGACAAGCGGAAAGTGGTCATCGAGCATGCCTGCTGCGACTTCGCCGGCCGCCTTGTCGATGGCCGCACCGGTCTCCCGTTCAAGCACGGCGAGCCTGACATTGGCGCGGACGGCCGCCTGCTTGACCAGGCCAAGCGCATGAATAAGCGGTGCGGGCATGCGCTCGGTCCCGATCCGGAAGTTTGCCAGCGACCGTTGGGTCTGGGCGCCCCAATAGCGGTCCGCCGGTACGTCGATCGCGCCGAACGTGTCGGTTTCGCTGCGCATATTCGCCATGTCGCATGTCCTTGCGCCGATGCACTGCCCTGAACTGATCCTACCACGCCGGCAACCGGCCTGTCCGCACTCGCGGCGGCGCAGTCTTGCACATAGTGGATAAAAGATTTGACCACTTGGCCGTGATCCCATTAAATACGGCAAATGGTTCAAGGCCCTGAATGTGAGCGGAATCTTCTCCAGGATCAGGCATTCGCGCACTGCAGACGAGGTCGTCCAGCAGATCGAGATGCTCATTCTGGAGGGTATTCTCCGCGTCGGAGACAAGCTACCCGGCGAACGCGAGCTCGCCCGCCAGTTTGATGTCTCCCGGCCCATCCTGCGCGATGCGCTGAAGGCGCTGGAAGGTCGCGGCCTCCTCGTGACCCGCCATGGCGGCGGCACCTTCGTGGCTGACGTCATAGGCCAGGTTTTCACTGCGCCGATAAGCGAGCTCATTGCCAAGCACCACAAGGCCACAGCGGACTATCTCGAATATCGCCGCGAGATCGAGGGAATCACAGCCGAATTTGCTTCGCAGCGGGCGACCGCCGATGACCGGGCATTGCTGACGGGAATCATCGAGCGCATGAAGGCGGCGCATCTGGAGGATGATTTCGCCGAGGAAGCGGTAATCGACGTCGAATTTCACAATGCGATCGGCGAATGTGCGCACAACATCATCCTGCTCCACACGTTGCGATCCTGCTATCGCCTGCTTTCCGACGGCGTATTCTACAATCGCTCGCTGATCTACAATTTCCCCGGCGCGCGCGCGAAACTGCTGGAACAGCATGTCGCCATCTACGATGCGGTCATGAAGGGCGATCGGGCGGCGGCGCGCATGGCGGCCGAGGATCATATCCGTTTCGTGGAGCAATCGGTGACCGAGGCCGAGCGCAGCGGTGACTGGAAACGCGTTTCAAACCTGCGCTTGCGCCAGCGAACGGACGGCGCCGGGTAATCCTTTTCATGCACATCAGGAAGTACGCCACTCATGTCAGATAAGCCGTCGCCGAAAGTCGGATTGTTCGTAACCTGCCTGGTCGACCTGTTCAGGCCGACGGTCGGATTTGCCGCGATCAAGCTGATGGAGGATGCGGGCTGCATCGTCGATGTGCCGCGCGCCCAGACCTGTTGCGGTCAGCCCGCCTACAACTCCGGCGACAGGGCCGACACCCGCGCGATCGCCGAGAACACCATCGCCGCTTTCGAGGATTTCGACTACGTCGTCGCCCCGTCGGGATCATGCGCTTCGATGCTCAAGAACCATTATCCAAGCCTGTTTGCCGGCGATGCCGGCTGGCAGGCAAGGGCGGAGGCCTTTTCCGCCAGGGTTTTCGAGCTGGTGAGCTTTCTCACCGATGTCCTCGGTGTGAAGAAGGTCGATGCGACCTACGAAGGCACGATCACTTACCATGACAGTTGTTCGGGCCTGCGCGAGCTGGGTATCAAGGCGCAGCCGCGGCTGCTGCTGCAAACCGTCGGGGGCACAAGAATCGTCGAGATGGGCGAATCCGATGCATGCTGCGGTTTCGGCGGTACATTTAGCGTGAAGTACCCGGAGATCTCCAACGAGATCGTTGGCCGCAAGACCGAAAACATCGGCGATACCGCGGCGGACACGCTGTTGGCCGGTGATCTCGGCTGCCTGATGAACATGGCCGGCAAGCTGAAGCGCCAGGGCGCGACCACGCAGGTGCGTCACGTGGCGGAAGTGCTGGCGGGCATGACGGATACGCCGCCGATCGGAGGTAGCGACTGATGGCCGTCGAAATCACATCCCCGCAGTTCAAGCAGAACACCCGCGATGCCTTGAAAGACGCACCGCTGCAAAGGGCGCTCGGCAAGGTGCGGGAGGGATTCATCCACAAGCGCCAGGTCGCAATCGATGCGTTGCCCGAATTCGATGCGCTGCGCGACAGCGCCCGTGACATAAAGAACCACACCCTTGCTCATCTCGACCTCTATCTGGAGGCCTATGAGGAGAAGGTGACCGAGGCCGGCGGTCACGTGCACTGGGCCGAGACGGCGGCGGATGCGCGCGGCATCATTCTCGACATCTGCCGGCGCGTCGATGCGCGAACCGTCACCAAGGGCAAGTCGATGATCACCGAGGAAATCGGCCTCAACGATTTCCTCGAACAATGCGGGGTCACGCCGGTCGAGACAGATCTGGGCGAATACATCATCCAGTTGCGCGGCGAGCACCCGAGCCACATCATTGCTCCGGCAATCCACGTCAACAAGGATCAGGTGGAAAGCGATTTCCGCCGCGTCCATGACCATCTGCCGGCAAACCGCGATCTCAGCGAGCCGGAAACCCTGCTCGACGAAGCCCGCCGCGTACTGCGCTCGAAATATTTCGAGGCCGACGTCGGGATCACCGGCGCCAATTTCCTGGTCGCCGAGACCGGGACGTCCATCATTGTCACCAACGAGGGCAATGGAGACCTCACGCAGACACTTCCGCGCATCCACATCGTCGTGGCGTCGCTTGAAAAGATCGTGCCGACACTCGATGACGTCTCGCAGATCCTGCGGGTTCTCGCCCGCTCGGCGACCGGCCAGGAGATGAGCGTCTACACTACGCTTTCAACCGGGCCGAGACGCGACAAGGATCCCGACGGGCCGGACGAATATCATGTCGTCCTGCTCGACAATGGCCGCTCCGCGATGCTCGGAACCCAGTTCCAGGACATGCTGCGCTGTATCCGCTGCGGCGCCTGTATGAACCATTGCCCCGTTTACCATACGGTCGGCGGCCATGCCTATGGATGGGTCTATCCCGGCCCGATGGGCGCGGTGCTGACGCCCTCGCTGATCGGCATCGACAAGGCCGGACACCTGCCCAATGCGTCGACCTTCTGCGGGCGCTGCGAGGAGGTGTGCCCGATGCGCATCCCGCTGCCGAAGATGATGCGTCACTGGCGCGAACGCGAATTCGAACGCGGCATCAATCCTGCCACCCAGCGCGTCGGCCTCGGCCTTTGGGCCTTTCTTGCGCGCAGGCCGGCGCTCTACGCGTTTGCCATGTCGATTGCCATACCGGCATTGTCGCTGTTTGGCGGAGCGAAGCGGCGCTACCGATATCTGCCGCTCGCTGGCGGCTGGACCCGCTACAGGGACCTCCCGGCGCCGGAAAGCCGTACCTTCATGCAGCAATGGAAGCAGCGCGAGGCGCTGAAGCAGGAGGCCCGGCCATGAGCGCGCGTGATGCCATTCTGGGCCGCATGCGTCGCCAGCTGGGCGGCGCTGCGACGGACGGCGAACGGCGGGCGGCTGTAAAGCAGCGGCTTTCGAAGCATCCCATGGGCATCATTCCCGGACGCGCGCAGATCGGTCACGCAAAGCAGGTGAAGATGTTCATCGAGCGCGCAGAATCGGTCCAGGCCACGGTCAAGCGCGTCGCGTCTCCTGACGACGTGCCGAAGGCGGTCAGCGCCTATCTGCGGGCCCGCAACCTGCCGGCCTCGGTGCGAATGGGCAGCGATCCTCTTCTGAAGGCAATGCCGTGGGCGGCGGCAAAGTCGCTCGAAGTGAAGGCCGGCCCATCGGACGGCAATGACCTCGCCGGCGTGAGCCATGCTTATGCGGGCATTGCGGAAACCGGGACACTCGTCCTGACCTCCGGTCCGGCCAACCCGACCACAATCAACCTGCTTCCCGATCACCATTTTGTCGTCATCGATGCGGCTGACATTACCGGCGATCTGGAGGCCGTGATGGCGAAATTACGCAAGACAAGCCGCAAGGGCCCGTTGCCCCGCACGGTGAACCTGGTTTCCGGCCCGTCGCGGTCCGCCGATATCGAGCAGACACTCATCCTCGGTGCCCACGGCCCGCGTGCCCTGCATATTATCGTGGTCGGCAATTCGAAGTGAACAGCGGCATCCACTTTCTCGATGCGACCGCGCCTGAAGGCATGCGCCTCTATGCAATCGGCGACGTCCATGGCCGACTCGATCTTCTTGGGCGGATGCATGAGGCGATCGACGCCGAAATCGCCCGCGACCGGCCAGCCGACTGGCGCGTGATCCATGTCGGCGATTATGTCGACCGCGGTCCGGATTCGAAAGGCGTGGTCGATTTCCTGATCGACAGGCGCGAAAGTAATCCTCGCAACATCATGCTTGGGGGTAATCACGATTTCGGGCTGATCGAGTTCCTGGCCGAACCGTCACCGCTGTCGCTGTTTGCGCGCAACGGCGGGCGCGAGACCGCGATGTCCTATGGTGTGAACGGCGATCCGGCGGAACAGTCCGGGGCAAGCGAAATGGCGCGGGCACTGCGGGATCGTATCCCGCAGCGCCACCTCGACTTTCTGGGCGAATTGCCGCTCAGCGTATCGTTTGGCGACTATTTCTTCTGCCACGCCGGCATAAGGCCGTCCGTCCCGCTGGAAGAGCAGCAGCGCGACGACCTGATCTGGATCCGGAACGTGTTCCTGGACTACCCCGGCCTTCACCCGAAAGTCATCGTCCACGGCCATACCCCACG
>JAIOIW010000065.1 GCA_019912385.1 Notoacmeibacter sp.
GCAGCGCCAATCTCGGTCGCGCTGCGGTCGATGCCGGTCGCCACGACGGAAACGCGAATGACGCCTTCAAGTTCCTCGTCGAATGTCGCGCCGAGGATGATGTTGGCATCCTGGTCGACTTCCTCACGGATTCGCGTCGCAGCCTCGTCCACCTCGTAGAGCGTCAGGTCGCGCCCGCCGGTGATCGAGATCAGGAGGCCGCCGGCGCCCTTCATCGACGATTCATCGAGCAGCGGATTGGCGATCGCGGCTTCGGCCGCCGCCATCGCGCGGCCCTCGCCTGAGGCTTCGCCCGTTCCCATCATGGCCTTGCCCATCTCTCGCATCACCGAGCGCACGTCGGCGAAGTCGAGATTGATGAGGCCTTCCTTCACCATCAGGTCCGTGATGCAGGCGACGCCGGAGTAAAGCACCTGGTCGGCCATCGCGAAAGCGTCGGCGAAGGTCGTCTTCTCATTGGCGATCCTGAACAGGTTCTGGTTCGGGATGACGATCAGCGTATCGACGCATTGCTGCAGTTCCTCGATCCCTGAATCGGCCAGCCGCATGCGCCGCTGCCCTTCGAAATGGAACGGCTTGGTCACGACGCCGACGGTCAGGATGCCCTTTTCGCGCGCGGCCCGGGCGACCACCGGGGCTCCGCCGGTGCCGGTTCCCCCGCCCATGCCGGCGGTGACGAAGCACATGTGCGTCCCCGACAGGTGGTCGACGATCTCGTCGATGCATTCTTCCGCGGCGGCGCGGCCGACCTCAGGCTGCGAGCCCGCACCTAGCCCTTCCGTGACATGCGCGCCAAGCTGGATGATCCGCTCGGCCTTCGACATGGTCAGCGCCTGCGCATCGGTATTGGCCACGACGAAGTCGACACCCCGCAAGCCTGCCGTGATCATGTTGTTGACGGCATTGCCGCCGCCGCCGCCGACACCGAAAACGGTAATGCGTGGTTTTAGTTCGGTAATGTCCGGCTTGTGCAGGTTGATACTCATGTCCTCGTCCTTTCCGCCTTTTCGCCGCCACGCCGCTGCGGCCTGTTGTTTCGGGGCCGTCCGCCCCAGATTGCTACAAATTGCCCTTCAGCCACTGTCCCACTCGCTGGAACCCGCCGCCTGTCCCTGTCAGTCTGGCAAGCGGGGAATGCCTCATCCGGCTGGTCTCCAGCCCCGCCACCTGCGGGTAGATCAGCAAACCGATCGCCGCCGAGAAGGCCGGCCCCTTGGCGGCCTCCGGCAAGCCCGCGACACCGAGCGGCCGCCCAACACGCACATTCCTGCCAAGCACCCGGCGAGCGACTTCCGGCAGGCCTGCCAGTTGGCTGGTACCGCCCGTCAGCACGACGCGCTTTCCCACCACCTGGCTGAGGCCCGAAGCGTTGAGCCGGTCGCGCATCATTTCCAGGATCTCCTCGCTGCGCGCGCGGATGATCCGCGTCACCGTCGAGCGGGGAATTTGCTGGGGAACGTCGGAATCGTCCTCGCCGATCGACATCACCGAAATGATATCGCGATCATCGGATGCGCTGGGAAGCGCCGAACCATGCATCGCCTTCAGCCGTTCAGCCACCTCCAGCGGCGTCGACAATCCGCGCGCCAGATCGAGCGTGATATGGTTGCCGCCGATGGGAATGGCGTCCGCATAGACGAACTTGCCGCCTGAAAATACCGAGATCGTAGCGGTACCGCCGCCGATATCGATACAGGCTGCTCCCATCTCCGCCTCGTCGTTGACAAGCGCGGCAAGGCCCGATGCATAGGGCGTGGCCACCATGCGATCCACCGACAGGTGCGCCCGGTTGATGCAATGCTCCAGATTACGCAGCGGCGCTGCATCGCCGGTAACGACATGCATGTCGACACCGAGCGCATCGCCGATCATGCCGCGCGGGTCGCGAATCCCGCGTTCGGCGTCGAGCGTGTATCCGACGGGAATCGAATGGACCACTTCGCGCTCGGCGGCCTGGGCCTGCTTTGCACCAGCGGCCAGCACGCGCCTGATATCGGAGGCATCGGCTTCGTGGCCACCCAGATTGATCGTCGCCGAATAGTTGTCGCTGTGCAGCCGTCCAGCCGTCACGTTGACGATAAGGGAGTCGACGGTCAGGCCGGCCATGCGCTCCGCCGCGTCAACGGCATGGCGAATGACATGCTCGGCACGATCGAGATCGGTGATGACGCCCGACTTGACGCCCTCGCTCTTGTGCTGGCCGATGCCGATCACCCGCACATCATGGGTGCGCCCGCGCAGGATGTCCGCCTCGTCGCGCGGCTTCAGCTTGGCGATCACGCAGCACACCTTGCTCGAACCGACATCGAGAACGGTCACCACACCGGAACGGCGCTGCAGGGGATCGTGGGACGACGGCAGCCAGTTCATATGCGCCGTTCCTCGTGATTTCGAGATCGCGATATCAGTTCCTTGACACGCTCGGCCTGCTGCTCCGCCGAGCGCGGCGAAAGCTGCACCACGACCCGGTCGTCGAAGCGAAGGTCGACCGCCACGATATCCAGCTCCAGAAGGCCGTCGGCAGCTTCCATGTCGACAAGGCGCTTGACCGCCGCAAACTCCCCGCGCTCCGGCAGCCGCACGGTGACTCCGTTGTCGAGACGCAGATCCCAGCGCCGGTCGGCGATCCGCACATACCCCTTCACGCGGCTTGCGACGGACGGGAACCGCTCCATGCCCAGGATGAAAGCACTCGCTCTCTCAGCCGCTCCCGCGCCCACGACAAGCGGCAGCGCGGCAAAACGCGTATCCGTATAGGGCGCGATGATCGCGCCGTCCCTCTCGATGACGCTCAGCGTCTCGCCTTGTTGCCAGAGCGCGAACGGTTTGCGCTCCGTCAGCTTCACCTCCAGCGTCGCCGGATAGATCTTGCGAACCGACGCGCCCTCAACCCACGGCAGCGAGACGATGCGCGCGCGGGCGACCGCCGGATCGAGGCCGACCAGCGCGGTCGACCCGTCGAGCCCCAGCGCTCCGACAATGTCGATCTCCGAAGTCTGCTTGTTGCCCGTGACCGCGATCTCACTGACCGCGAATCCAGTATGCGCGGCTATCGCCTTGACGATCGCGGGAAAATGACCGCCGAGCCAGGCCCCGTAGATAACGGTCGCGGACAGGAAGCCGGCGGTCAGCGCCGTCGTCGCGAAACGCGGCGTCTCGCTTTCGCCGGAAAGCAGGCGCGACGTCTTGCGCACCGGGCGGCGTAGATAGCGCGGCAACACGAAGCGGTTGGCAGCCATGGCTGCCGCCGGCACCGGAGTACCTGCTCTTGCTTCTGCTCCTGCTTTCAACGCAAACAAGATGCGTCCTCCACGATCCAACTCAGCAGTTCGCCAAATGAATGGCCGGCCACCTGGGCCATTTCGGGCAACAGAGACGTCGGTGTCATACCCGGCTGGGTATTGATTTCGAGCCAGACGAGCTCCCCGTTTTCCGAGAAGCGGTCGTCGTAGCGGAAGTCCGAACGGGTCACGCCCCTGCATCCGATCGCTTGGTGAGCCTTGAGCGCCAGTGTCTGTATTTTTTGGTAAATATTTGGTGAAATTCTTGCCGGGCATTCGTGTTTTGATCCGCCGGCGACATATTTCGAATCGTAGTCGTAGAAGGCGTGCCCCTGGGGAATGATCTCGATCACGCCGAGCGCCACGTCGCCCATCACGCCACAGGTCAGCTCGCGCCCGTGGATGAAACGCTCGACCATGATCCGGTCGGAGTACCGCCATTCAGGCGACGTCACGATTTGTGGCGGATGCGCCTGGTCTTCCTTCACGATGACCACGCCGAAGCTCGAGCCTTCAGCGACCGGCTTCACCACGTAGGGCGGCTTCATCGGATGCTTCGTCGGAAAATCGTGCCGGTCCATGACCTTCGATTCAGCGACCGGAATGCCACTCGCCTTGGCGATCAGCTTGGCCTTCTGCTTGTCCATGGCAAGGGCGGAGGCCAGAACGCCGGAATGGGTATAGGGAATTTCCAGAAACTCCAGGATGCCCTGTATGGTGCCGTCCTCACCGAACGGACCGTGCAGCGCATTGAACGCGACGTCGGGCCTCAATTCCGCAAGCGCGCCGGCGACATTGCGATCGACATCGACGCGTGTGACATTGAACCCTTCGGCTTCCAGCGCGTCGGCGCAGGCCTTGCCCGACGAAAGGCTGACCGGTCGCTCCGACGAAAAACCGCCCATCAACACCGCAACATGTTTCTTCGCCATCCGCACAACCTCTTTCTGCCAGCACGACGCGGCAACCTGTAAACGCAAGAAAGCCTGATCCGGCGGCTTCATCCGGACCATGCTGCGCGCTACGCGCGCAAACGCGACTCAATGTGGAACCCCCGTAGCCCAAGGAATCAGAGAGTTGATTCGCTGGCAAGCCCGACCGCCCAAACTTTGCGAGTACTTGTTGCGGAAAGTGTGACGCGACCCTGTCGAAATAACGCCGGTTCTCTAAAGCAGTTGCCCGAGGAATTCCTGCACGTCCTGGTCAGGCCTGAAAAGGCCGAGCCGCTTGATCTCCCAATGGAGCCGGATGCCGGATTTCTCCAGCACGCGAGCGCGCACCGTCTCGCCCAGCGTCTCCAGGTCGTGGCCGCTCGCCGTACCGGTATTGATCATGAAGTTGCAATGCATGGGCGACATCTGCGCCCCGCCGACCGTCAGCCCGCGGCATCCCGCCCTGTCGATTTCCTTCCAGGCCGATGTGCCCTCGGGGTTCTTGAAGGTCGAGCCCCCGGTCTTTTCACGGATCGGCTGCACGGTCTCCCGGTGCATCTGGACCGCATCCATGGCGGCGCGTATCTCCTCGCGCTCGGCCGGATCGCCTTCCATCAGCGCCGAGGTGAAGATGAGATCGGGCGAGGCGGAGGAATGACGGTAGGCATAGCCCATGTCACCATTGGACAGCACATGCAGCTTGCCCTGCCGGTCGATCGCCCTGACCTCGACGACGCGCTCGCGCGTCTCGACGCCGTTTGCGCCCGCGTTCATGCGCAGTGCACCGCCGACAGCGCCTGGAATGCCGTGGTAGAAGTGGAACCCGCCGATACCCGCTTCAAGCGCGACGGCGGCAAGCTTCTTGTCTGGCGCCGACGCTCCGGCACGTATACGGCGTTCCGACAACGCCTCCACTTCGCCGAAACCCCTGGCCGACAGGCGGACGACAAAACCGCGAATGCCGCCGTCACGCACGAGCAGGTTGGAGCCGATGCCCGCCACCATGACCGGTATCTCGGCCGGCACGGCGCGCATGAATTCCGCCAGGTCTTCCTCGTCGGCCGGCTGAAACAGCGCCTCGGCCGGCCCGCCGGCGCGAAACCAGGTCAACTGGTTCATGCCCGCATTCGGCGTCAGCCGCCCGCGCAAGCCCGCAAGCCGGCTGCCAAGCCGGTCAATCAGGGCATTTCCATCGATCATGCCGCCGCCTCGCCTTCAAGTTCGCGCGGCAGCGCATAGGCCCACTGGCTGATATTGCCGGCGCCAAGAAGGATGACATAGTCGCCTGGTCTCGCCACGCCGCGCACCAGCGGCGCAATGTCCTGCGGCCCCTCGATCGCGCGCGCGTCGCGGTGCCCGGCAGCCCTGATCTTCTCGACGAGAGCACTCGAACTGACGCCTTCGATCGGCTCCTCGCCCGCCGGATAGACCGGCGCCACTGCGATGATGTCGGCATCGTTGAAGCAGGCCGCGAACTCGTTGAACAGGTCGTGCAGCCGCGAATAGCGGTGCGGTTGGGCGACCGCGATCACCCGCCCCCTGCAGGCGTCGCGCGCCGCGCGCAGCACGGCGCGGATTTCGACGGGATGGTGGGCATAATCATCGAACACCTCCACCCCGTTCCAGCTTCCGGTATGGGTAAAGCGCCTTTTGACGCCACCGAAACCGGCAAGTCCGCGCGCGATATCCGCCGCCGACATGCCAAGTTCATGCGCGACGGCGATCGCGGCAGTCGCGTTGGACACGTTGTGGCGGCCGGGCATCGGCAGGCGCAGCCCCTTGATCTCGCTCACCGGCTCGCCCTTGCGCTCGCGGATCGTGACGTCGAACACCGAGACGGGGCCGTCCATGCGGTGATTGGAGAACCGCACGTCGGCTTGCGGATTCTCGCCATAGGTGATTATCCGCCGGTCGTCGATGCGCCCCACCAGCGCCTGCACCTCGGGATGGTCGATGCACATGACGCCGAAACCGTAGAACGGCACGTTTTCAACGAAGGTCGCGAAGGCTTCGCGCACCTTGTCGAACGAGCCGTAATGGTCGAGGTGTTCCGGGTCGATATTGGTCACCACCGCGATATCGGCCGGCAGCTTGAGGAAAGTCCCGTCGCTCTCGTCGGCCTCCACAACCATCCACTCGCCCTCGCCCATGCGCGCATTGGTCCCGTAGGCGTTGATGATGCCGCCATTGATGACGGTCGGATCGAGATTGCCGGCGTCGAGAAGCGTTGCGATCATCGATGTCGTCGTGGTTTTACCGTGGGTGCCGCCGACGGCGATTGCCTGGCGGAACCGCATGAGTTCGGCCAGCATCTCCGCGCGGCGCACGATCGGCAGCAGCTTCTCGCGCGCAGCCATCAGTTCCGGATTGTTGCGCTTGATCGCCGTTGATACCACGACGACTTCCGCGTCGCCGAGATTCTCCGGCTTCTGGCCGACATGGACCGTGATGCCCTTTTCGCGCAGCCGCACGACATTGGCGTTTTCCGCCGCATCGGATCCCTGGACCGTATAGCCGAGCGTATGCAACGCTTCCGCGATTCCGCTCATGCCGATGCCGCCGATGCCGATGAAATGCACCGGACCTATGTTCTGCGGCATCTTCATACGCCAGCTCCTTTCTTGTATTCGGCAACCGACATGCCCGAGGCAATAGCCTCTGTCAGGTCGCCAAGCAACCGCGCCGCATCGGGCTTGCCTGCCCGCTTCGCCGCCACGGCCATGGCGCTCAGCCGCTCCGGCTCATCCATGTAACCGCGCAATAGCGTTGCAATCGCGTCGGCATCGAGGTCTTTCTGTGCCCTCACCTCCGCGCCGCCCTCCGCCGCCAGGGCCGCCGCATTGGCCGCCTGATCGTGGTCGAGCGCGTACGGGTAAGGCACCAGCACAGCCGGCCGGCCGATCACCGCGATTTCGGAAACCGTGGAGGCACCCGACCTCGAAATGACCAGATGGGCGCTCGCCATCCGGCTTGCAAGGTCGGTGAAGAAGGGGGCAATCTCTGCGGATACGCCCAGGGCGCCAAAGGCGGCCGTCACGTCGGCCTCGTCCTCCGGTCGCGCCTGCTGCACGATCGCAAGTCGCGCGCGGTATTCTTCGGGCAGCAGACCGACCGCCTGCGGGATTGCCTGCGAGAAGTATTGCGCGCCCTGGCTGCCACCGAACACAAGCAGGCGGAATGGCCCGCCGTCAGGCGCCGTATAGGGCGTATCCGCTGCGACGACGACGGCCGGGCGCACGGGATTGCCGGTGACCACCGTCTTTGCGCCATGAACACTGTCGGCTGCGCTCAGGAACCCCCCGGCAATGGCGTCGACGCGTGCGGCGAGTGCCCTGTTGGCACGCCCCATCACCGCGTTCTGCTCGTGGATCAGCGTCGGTATGCCGCGCCTCGTCGCCGCGAAAACGGGCGGCAGGGTCGGATAGCCGCCGAAACCGACGACGGCGGCCGGCTTGATGCGGTTGATGATCTTGGTCGCCTCCCGATAGCCGCGCCAAATCGTCATCGCGGCCTTGAGAAATGCCACCGGATTACGCCCGCCGATTGTCGCCGCCGGGATCGTATGGACTTCTTTTGCCAGGAAGGATCCCGCATAGCGGCCGGCGCGCCGGTCGGTCGACAGATGGATCGACCATCCGCGCGCCGTCAACTCATGGGCTAGCGCCTCGGCCGGAAACAGGTGCCCTCCGGTTCCGCCCGCCGACAGCAGGATGGTGCCCTTCGACGCCATGGCTTACTCCGCCACGCGCATGGCAATCCGCCGGCCGGCGGCATGGCCGATCTGCATGCGTTTTTCGGGCCTGCGGCGGGTCAGCGCCAGCACCATGCCCATGGAGATCGCCATCGCCACCAGCGAAGAGCCGCCATAGGAGATGAATGGAAGCGTCATGCCCTTGGCCGGCAGCAATTGCAGGTTGACGCCCATGTTGATGACCGATTGCAAGCCGAACAAGGTCACGAGCCCCGACAGCGCCAGCCGGGTGAAATCGTCCTGTTCCTTCAGCGCGACCGCGAGCGCCCGGAGCACGACCGCGGCAAACAGGGCAGCGATGAGCATGCACAGGATGATGCCGAATTCCTCGGCCGCGACCGAGAATACGAAGTCGGTGTGGCTGTCGGGCAGCACCCGCTTGATCGTGCCTTCGCCAGGACCCTGCCCCAGCCAGCCGCCGCGCACGATCGCCTCGCGCCCCATGTCGACCTGGTAGGTGTCGCCCTCGCCGGTCAGGAACCGGTCGATGCGCCCGGCGACATGCGGAAAGGCGTAATAAGCCCCCGCTGCGCCAGCAACGCCAACTCCGCCGAGCGCCACGATCCATATCCACGGCATGCCCGCCAGGAAGAACATCACGGCCCAGGTCCCGCCGATCAGCATGGTCTGGCCAAGATCGGGCTGGGCAACGAGCAACGCGACAACCAGGCCAGCCAGGATGATCGCAAACAGGTTGCCGGGAATTTCTGGATGCCGGGCGTGCTGGGAGAACAGCCATGCGCAGATGATGACAAAGGCGGGCTTGAGATACTCCGACGGCTGCACCGACACGCCCAGGATATAGATCCAGCGCCGCGATCCCTTGACCTCGAACCCGATGAAAAGAGTGGCGATCATCAGCAGCAGCGCGCCTGCGAGCATGACGAAGGAGAGCCGCCTGATGTCGCGCGGCGACAGGAAGGATACGGCAACCAGCGCTCCGAGCGCCAGAAGCATGTAGACGATCTGCCGCTCGATAAAGTGATAACTGTCGAGCCCGATACGCTCGGCGACCGCTGGGCTGGCCGCAAACGACAGCACCACGCCCAGCATCATCAGGATCACGAATGCCGCCAGAAGCCAGCGATCGATCGTCCACCACCAGTTTGCCGCGGCACCTCGGTCTGCCCTGCTCACCATCGCATCATCCCCCGATCGGCTGCACGTCTTCCAGAGTCTCAACGGCGGCCCGGAACGCCTCGCCGCGCACCTCGAAATTCTTGAACTGGTCGAAACTGGCGCAAGCCGGCGACAGCAGCACCACCGCCTCCTTGCCGTCATCGCGCCGGGCGTCACGAGCGGCATGCGCCACCGCCGCCTCCAGCGTGCCCGAAATCTCATAGGCCACATCGTCGCCAAGCGTCGCCGCAAACGCGGGCGCCGCCTCGCCGATCAGATAAGCCTTGGCAATACGCCCGAAAAACGGTTTGAGAGAGGCGATTCCGCCCTCCTTGGCAAGCCCGCCGGCGATCCAGTGGATGCGCTCGAAGCTCGAGAGCGCCGGCGCGGCAGCCTCCGCGTTCGTCGCCTTGGAATCGTTGACGAACAGCACATTGTCCAGGCGGGCGACTTGCTCCATGCGATGGGCGAGGCCCGGAAAGCTTTTCAGCCCCTGCGCGATCTCCGCATCGTTGAGACCGACCGACCGGCAGGCGGCGACCGCGGCAAGCGCGTTCTGCGCATTGTGGCGCCCGCGCAGCGACCCGATGCCGTGGAGCGAGACGACCGGGCGCAACTCGCCGCCCGCCGCCTCCACGAGTTGTGCGCCGTCGGCATAAAGCCCGTCGGTCAGCGCCGAGCGCGCCGAAATCCGCACCACTGTCTTTCCCGCCCGCTCCAGCCGGTCCGCGATACCCGCGCAATAGCTGTCGTCGACGCCGATGATCGCGGTGTCCGAACCTGCAACCAGTCGTTCCTTGATCGCGGCGTAGTGCTGCATGGTGCCGTGGCGATCGAGATGATCGGGCGTGAGATTGAGGAGAATACCCGCGCTCGGATTGATCGAGGGCGCAAGCTCGATCTGGTAGGAGGAACATTCCACGACATAGTGGCGGCCGGGTGCGAACGGCTCCAGAGTCAAGACCGCACGCCCGATATTGCCTCCCATCTGCGCGTCGCGCCTGTTGGCCGACAGGATATGGGAGATCAGCGCCGTCGTGGTCGACTTGCCGTTGGTGCCGGTGATCGCGATGAACGGGCTTTCGGGCGCCAGGCGGGCACGTTCGAGCGAAAACAGCTCGATGTCGCCGACGACCGGCACGCCGGCCGCCCGCGCCAGGTCGACCGACCAGTGCGGCACCGGGTGGGTCAGCGGCACGCCGGGCGACAGCACCAGCGCAGCGAATCCCTGCCAGTCGACCTGCCGCAGATCGGCGGTATCAATGCTTTGGGCCCCGGCCTTTTCGACGCTCGCCGGGTTGTCGTCCCAGGCGACCACCCGCGCACCGCCTGCGGCAAGCGCATGAGCCGTGGCGATGCCCGAGCCGCCCAGCCCGAACAGCGCCACCTTCTGGCCTGCATATGCACCCGCCGCGATCATTCCTACCTCAGTTTCAGTGTCGAGAGGCCGATAAGCGCCAGGATCACCGCGATGATCCAGAACCGGATGACGACCTGGCTCTCCGTCCAGCCCAGCTTCTCGAAATGGTGATGGATCGGCGCCATCAGGAACACCCGCTTGCCCGTCAGCTTGAACGACGCGACCTGGATGATCACCGACAGCGCCTCGAGCACGAACAGCCCGCCGATGATCCCCAGCACGATCTCGTGCTTGGTTGCCACGGCCACGGTGCCGATCAGCCCGCCGAGCGCAAGCGACCCGGTATCGCCCATGAAGATCGCCGCAGGCGGCGCGTTGAACCAGAGAAACCCGAGGCCCGCTCCGATGACCGCGCCAAGCAGGACCGCGAGTTCGCCGGTTCCGGGCACGAAGTGAATCTGCAGGTAGTCGGCGAATACCGCGTTACCCGAAAGGTAGGCGATGCCGGCAAACGATGCGGCGGCGATCATGACCGGGACGGTCGCCAGCCCGTCGAGTCCGTCGGTCAGGTTTACCGCATTGCCCGCGCCCACGACGATGAAGGCCGCAAACGGCACGAACATGATCCCCAGATTGACGATCAGGTCCTTGAAAAAGGGAAAGGTGAGCGAGGTGGAGAACGGCTGCTGGCCTGCACGCGCGATCACCCAGCAGGCGATGCCGGCAATCAGGAATTCGGCGGCCAGCCGCGCCTTGCCGGAAAATCCGCGGTCCGACTGCTTCGTGACCTTCTGGTAGTCGTCGTAGAAACCGATGGTGCCGAAAGCCAGCGTGACCAGCAGGACGCACCACACATAGACGTTGCCCAGGTTGGCCCACAGCAGCGACGAGACGATGATCCCCGACAGGATCATCAGTCCTCCCATGGTCGGTGTGCCTGCCTTCTTGAAATGGGTCTGGGGGCCGTCCGCACGGATCGGCTGCCCCTTGCCCTGGCGTACCCTGAGCGACCTGATGATCGCCGGTCCGAACAGGAAGACGATGACCGCAGAGGTGATCAGCGCACCGCCGGTACGGAACGTGATGTACCGGAAGACGTTGAACACGGAGATCTGCTCCGAGAGATCAACAAGGTAATAGAACATGGCTTTCCTCTCGCGGATCCCCCTCTGCCGGCGAATCGGTCACGATGCCGCCTCGCAGCTGTTCGTTAATGCCTCCACCAGCCGCGAAAATCCAATGCCGTTGGACGACTTGATCATGACCACGTCGCCCGGCCGCACCGCTTCCACCAGCAACTGCGCAAGGGTATCGGCATCCTCGCGATACGTGCTTTCGACCTGATCCGGCAGGTTGTCCGCCAGGATCCTGATTTCCGGACCTGCCAGGAAAACCCGGTCGACACCGGCCTCTCCGATCGGTCCGGCGAGTTCCTTGTGCAGCTTTGCCGAGTGCACGCCGAGCTCGAGCATATCGCCGAGAACGGCGATGCGTCGCCCGCCATCGACGGGTGTCGCGCCGAGCAGTTGCAGTGCAGCGCGCATCGACGCCGGGTTGGCATTGTAGCTTTCGTCGATAACCGTGAACTGCCCGCCGTCGCGGTGCTTGAAGGCCAGTAGCCGGCCCCTTCCCTTTTCGGCTTTCAGGGTTGCAAGCGCCCCCGCCGCCTTTTCGATATCCGCGCCTGCCAGTTGCGCCGCACCGAGAACCGCGAGCGCGTTGAGCGCCATGTGACGGCCGGGCGCACCGATCTCGACGTCGAGTTTCCGCTTGCCGACCTTTGCGCCGAAACAGGCACCGGGCGGCTGCGCCTGGTAGTCGGTCATACGGAACTGCGCGCGCGCGTTTTCGCCAAACCCGTGGATGTGCGTTACTCCCGCGTCGCCCGCCAGCCTGGCAAGCAGCTTGTACCTGGGATCGTCGCGGTTGAGGATCGCGTGACCGCCCTTCACGACGCCGGAAAAGATTTCCGCCTTGGCGCGCGCGATCTCGTCGAGGCTCCTGAAGAAACCGAGATGGGCAGCGGCGATCAACGTGACGATGGCGATGTGCGGGCGCACCAGCTTGACCAGCGGTGTGATCTCGCCGGGATGGTTCATACCGATCTCGAATATGCCATAGGTGGTATCCTGCGGCATGCGGGCCAGAGACAGCGGCACGCCCCAATGGTTGTTGAATGATTTCTCGGAGGCGTGAACCGACCCGCAGACTGCAAGCGCGTGGCGCAGCATTTCCTTGGTCGTCGTCTTGCCGACCGATCCGGTGACCGCGATGATCTGCGCTTTCGTGCGCGCCCGCGCCGCGACCGCCAGCCGCTCCATGGCCACGAGCACGTCTTCGACCACGATCTTCGGCATTTGCAGACGCCCCAGCGCCGGCAGCTTGGCCTCGGCGACCACCAGCAGGCCTGCGCCTGCCGCCATGGCAGCGGTCGCGAAATCATGGCCGTCGAACTTGTCGCCCTTGACGGCGAAGAACGCCTCGCCCCTGGCAAGCGTGCGCGTGTCGATCGAAATCCCGGTAATGCCTTCGGGCATCACGCCGATCGGCCGCCCGTCCATGGCGTCGACCAGATCGGCCGTTGTCCACAACCAGTTCATGCGCCGGACTCCGCAAGCGCCGCGCGCACTTCCTCGTGGTCGGAAAAATGCAGGACCTTGTCGCCGATGATCTGGCCGATCTCGTGGCCCTTGCCCGCGACGATCAGCGTGTCGCCGGGCTGCAACATGGCAACAGCCGTACGAATCGCCTCGCGCCGGTCGGCGATCTCTGTGGCGTCGGGCGCGGCCTCCATGATCGCCGCGCGGATTGCTTCCGGCTTTTCGGAACGCGGATTGTCGTCGGTCACGATCACGACATCGGCCAAGCGCGACGCGATTTCGCCCATGATCGGCCGCTTGCCCGGATCGCGGTCGCCGCCGCAGCCGAAGACCGCGACAACGCGCCCGGTCGTGAAGGGTCTAACCGATGACAGCACGTTTTCCAGCGCTTCGGGCTTGTGCGCATAGTCGACATAGGCTTGTGCGCCGTTCGGCGTATGGCCGATCAGCTCCAGCCGGCCCGATGCTCCCTTGAGCTTTTCCAGGGCTGCCAGCGCGTCCGCCGCCGGGGTGCCGGTCGCAATCGCCAGCCCGGCTGCCACCAGCGCATTTGATATCTGGAACTCGCCGGCAAGCGGCATGTCGATTTCGTAGTTGGTGCCGTCATGCATGATCTCCGCATGCTGGCAGAACCGCTCGTGCTCGTCGCGTTTGAGCGCGAGGAGATTGCCCCGGCGTCCGACGGTCAGCACCTCAAGGCCGGCCTTTTGCGCGACCGCGATTGTCCGGTCCGACCAGGCATCATCGGAAAATATGACCGCCGGCATGCCCTTGGGCAGGAGCGTGTCGAACAGGCGCATCTTCGCCGCGAAATAGTCCTCGACGGTCGGATGGTAGTCCATGTGATCGCGGCCGAGATTGGTAAACCCGCCTGCCTTGAGCCTCACCCCGTCAAGGCGCCGCTGTTCCAGCCCGTGCGACGAGGCTTCCATTGCACCATGCGTGACGCCGCTTTCGGCCAGTTCGGCCAGGATCCGGTGCAGTTCGACTGGGTCCGGCGTCGTCAGCGAGCCGTAAATCTCGCGCCCCGGCGCGCTGATGCCGGTGGTGCCGATGCTGGCCGCGGCCAACCCCTGTGCCGCCCAGATCTGGCGCGCAAATGAAGCGACGGAGGTCTTGCCGGCAGTACCGGTCACCGCGACCATGGTTTCCGGCTGCCGGCCATAATATCGCGCCGCCGCCAGCGCCAGAACCCGGCGCGGGTCGTCGACACGGACAACCGGCACACCGGCGCCTGACAGCTCGGTGCCCTGCGAAGTGACAATGGCGGCCGCGCCGCGGGCAACCGCATCGGCGGCGAATTTCGCCCCGTCGGTGTGCGTGCCGGAAAGCGCGGCAAACAGCCAGCCGGGCTGGACCTTTCGCGAGTCGGCGGTCAGCCCCGTGATCTCGATGGCACCGGGTGCTTCATCGCTGATCGGCAGAAAGTCGGCAAACTCCGCAAGTTTCATGAATTCCCAGTCTTGGTAACAGAACCGCCGGCCTGTCGGCCGGCGCGCATACGGTTTCAGCGATACGCGGCAAGCAACGCCCCACTTTCGTGGCCGAATTCGGGCCGGATGCCAAGTAGCGGCGCCGACCGGCGAACAATATTGGCAACCGTGGGCGCGGTATTCAGTCCAGCGGTCGCCCCGATACCGGGTTTTTCGGGCTGTGGCTCGTCCAGGAATATCAGGACGATGTATTTCGGCGCATCGGCCGGAAATCCCGCCAGGAAGGCATTGAACCGCTTTGCCGACGAGTATCGTCCGTTGATTACCTTTTCCGCAGTCCCTGTCTTGCCGCCGACGAAGTAGCCCGGCACGTCGGCACGCCGTCCCGATCCCTTCTCGACATTGAGCCTGAACAGGTAACGCATCGCCACGCTGGTGCGCGGGTCGAGCACCTGAACGGCGCCCGCATCGGCTTCGTCGCGCGTGCGCGGCAGGAAACTCGGCTGAATCAGCCGGCCCCCATTGAGCACGGCTGCCGCTGCCATGGCGGTCTGGAGCGGTGTGACGGCAACGCCGTGACCGAAGGAAATGGTGATCGAATTGAGCTTCTTCCACTCCTTCGGCTCTGTCGGTGTCGCGACCTCGGGCAGTTGCGTCCGCATTCGCGTCAACAGGCCGATGCGGTCGAGGAAGGCACGATGATTTTCCGTACCGATCATGTCGGCCATCTTCGCCGTGCCGATATTCGAGGAGTATATGAAGATCTCCGGCACCGAGAGCGAACGGTTCTTGCCGTGGAAATCATTGATGGTGAATCCGGCGATCCGGATCGGCTTCGAGGCATCGAAACGGTCGTCGAGCCCGACCAGGCCGGAATCAAGCGCCATCGCGGTGGTGAAGACCTTGAAGGTCGATCCCATCTCAAACACGCCGGCCGACATCCGGTTCAACCGGTCCTTGTTGTTGACGTCGACGGGATTGTTGGGATCGAAATCCGGCAGGGAGACCATAGCGATCACCTCGCCGGTATTGGCGTCGAGTACCGCGGCGCCGGCCGCGACTGCCTGGTAGCGGCTCATTGCCTGCACCAGTTCGTCGCGTACGACATGCTGCACCCGCAGGTCGATCGAAAGCGGCACCGGCTCCAGGTCGCGTGCGGTTGCAAGGCCGACCTCCTGCAGATCGGCCAGGCCCTGGTCGTCGATGTATTTCTCCATCCCCGCGATGCCCTGGTTGTCGATATTGACCAGGCCGAGGATGTGGGAAGCGGTTGGACCGCCGGGATAGAAGCGGCTCTTTTCGGCCCTGAAGCCGAGCCCCGGAATGCCTAGTCCGTGGATCTGCGCCTGCTGGCTCGGCGTCAGTTCGCGCTTGAGCCAGACAAAGCCGGCATCACTCTTCAGCTTCCGGTAGGTCTGCTCGTAGTCGATGTCCGGCAGGACGGCGATAAGCTGTTCGATTGCCTCATCGGCATCGACGATCCGCCGCGGTTCGGCATAAAGCGATGCCGTCGTGATGTCGGTTGCCAGCACGATGCCGTTCCGGTCCACGATATCCGGCCGCGATGTCAGCCGCTGTCCTGCGACCGGATTGCTGTCGCCCGACGCGTCGACCTCGGCCAGCCATGCCAGACGGATGCCGATCGCGCCGTAGAGCCCGATGAACACCGCCATGGTCATGACGATCCGGTTTCGTGCGCGCGCGCCGGAGAACTTGCGGACGCCCTCGACGACGATCCTGTCGCTTGGAGCCGCTCGCTTGCGCTGGCCGATTCGGGAAATCCAGCCGGGCATCATGGCTTGACACTTCCCGTCTTGACACCGTCGCGCCCGGTGGCCGCCATCGCCTCGGAAAGTCCGTCGTCCCCTGCCGGATCGGGGATGCGTTGCGGGATGTCGGACATTTCGACGATCTGCCCCGGCTCGATCGGTTTCAGATGAAGCTGGGTTTCGTACGCATCGGCGAGCTTCTGCAGACGGTGCGGCTGGGTCAGCAGCGCCCAGTCGGCCTTGAGGATATCGATCGTCTCCTCTTCCAGCTTGATCTGCCGGTCCAGCTGCACGATCTCGCGCATCGTGCCTTCGGTCTCATGCTTGGTGCGGTAGGTGAACGCCGCAACGGCGACCATTACGGCGATGAGGATCATGTCGGTGGTACGAAACATTGGTGCTCACCTGCGCAAGGCGGGAAGTGCGGGCAGCTTCGGCAGCCCGAACAGGGAAAGATCGGCGGCATGGGAGGGCGCGGCGGTGCGGGTGCCGGCGCGCAGCTTGGCGGAACGCGCGCGCGGATTGGCATCCGCTTCTGCCTGTGATGCGGCAACAACACCGCCCTTCTTCTCGAAGGTCGGCGCGATCACGGCAGCCTCGGGCATGTGCCGCGAACCGCCGCCCGAAGCGCTGCGATCCTGGAAGAAGCGCTTGACGATGCGGTCTTCCAGCGAATGGAACGTGACCACAGCCAACCGCCCGCCCGGCTTCAGGGCCTTTTCGGCTGCCAGCAGGGCGCGCGCCAGTTCGCCGAGTTCATCATTGACATAGATGCGCAGCGCCTGGAACACCCGCGTCGCCGGGTGAATCCTGTCGTCATGCTTGCGCCCGACCGTCGCCTCGATGGCCTTGGCCAGGTCGCCGGTGCTCAGGAACGGGCGCTCGGCGCGCCTCTTCTCGATCATCCGGGCGATGCGCCCGGCATGGCGTTCCTCGCCCAGGAACCCGAAGATTCGTGTCAGGTCGCCGGACTTGAACGTGTTGACGACATCAGCAGCCGTCATCCCGGCCCGGGTCATGCGCATGTCGAGCGGGCCGTCGTGACGGAACGAAAAGCCCCTTTCGGCCTCGTCGAGTTGCATCGACGACACGCCGATGTCGAGCACCACGCCGTCCAGCGGTTCGCCGCAAAGCTCGTCCAGCCGCGAGAATACCCCCGCCTCGAACCGGAAACGGCCCGGGAATTCTGCCGCCATCGCCTTTGCCGCCGCCACGGCACCGGGATCGCGATCGATACCGATTACCGACGCGCCGCGTTCAAGGATCGCCCGGGAATAGCCGCCGGCTCCGAACGTGCCGTCACAAACAAGGTCTCCCGGCCGCGGGGCAAGCGCTTCCAGGACCTCCGGTAACAGAACCGGAATGTGGCGGGCCGGTCCGCCACCGGCGCCCATGGGGCTGCCGGGGCCCGCCATCATTCCGGCACTCCGCCAGGCGTCGTCCCCGTAGCCGCCCGGCGTAGATTCAAAAGTCGTGCACGCACCTGCTCGCGATACGCCGCGAACCGGTCCGGCTCCCACATCTGGAAAAACCTCCCCCGTCCGACAAAAGCCACTTGCGTTTCGATCCCGGTGTGCTCGCGGATGAAATCCGTCATCGTGATGCGCCCCTCGCCATCCAGTTTCAGGAAGGCGCCGTCGCCATGGGCGAAGAACGACATGTCGTCGGCCGTCTGCAGGAACGGATCCTCCAGCCCGATCCGCTCCTCGTAGCGATCGAGAAGATCCAGCCCGCCCACGTCCATTGCCGGCATGTCGAGCGTGCGCAACGCATAGAGTTCCTGGTAACCGCGCTTCTGCAGCACGGCACGGAAATGCGCCGGCACGGAGACCCGCCCCTTCGCATCGATCCTGTTCACACCGTTCGACAGAAAACGGTCCATGACCCGCCTTTTCCGTTTCCGTCCACCAAATGGGCTGCATGGCTCCAGCCGCGCTGCCGCGGCACTCCTTGGGTTCGCTGCCCCGATCCTTAGAAACGGCTGAACGCCCGCTTCGCGCGCACCTTACGGCCACGCGCCCACCCGTAACGCCCGCAAATACCGGATTGAAACTTCGAACTCGAAAATGGGTATCATGGGAGAACATGGGCGTCAATGGGATTAGCCTGTCGAACAGCCCGTTTTCCGCCACCCTGCGAAGCTTTCGAACCGCCCGCCTTCGATGGTTTATGAGCCATTAAGATTAAGGAACCGTTAGGGAATTCAGCACGCAGGCCCACCTGCCGGAAAACCTGCTGGTTCCAGGGCGAGCGTGTCCGGTTTTGAAAAGTGTCAGCCGGCCTGTAAGCCGGGTTCTGTATGGCCCGCGCTTGCGCGCGAACGTGGCGACCATTCCTCTGGGAACGCCATTGCTGACGCCCTCAAGCAACCTACCCGGATGACTGGGGCTGGAAACCGCCCCGGGGTCGCCCCCGCGCCATCCCTATTCGGTCTTGCTCCCGGTGGGGTTTACCGTGCCGCTCCCGTTACCGGCAGCGCGGTGGGCTCTTACCCCACCCTTTCACCCTTGCCCCGCCAGCATTCCGGCTCGTCGGTCATTGCCGCTGGGGGCGGCAGAACCGGAATGCAGGCGGGGCGGTTTGCTTTCTGTGGCACTTTCCCTGGGGTTGCCCCCGCCGGCCATTAACCGGCACCGTGTTTCCGTGGAGCCCGGACTTTCCTCGGCTGCGGCCTTTCGGCACTTGCACCCGCGGCCGCCCGGCCGGCTGACGGCCCTTAGATAGGCGTTAAGCCATGCAGATTGCAAACAAAAAGCCGCCGCCCATTGACGGGCGGCGGCCTTGAGCCGGGACAGGTCGGGCGATCAGATCCCGGCCATGTGACGCTTCACCTTGGCGCAGTAGCGCGCCGAAACCGGGTTCATGCGCTTCGCACCGTGGCCGGCATTGTATTTCAGGATCGTGCCGCAGACCGATCCACCGCCGAGCTTGTGCGCTCCGGCGAGGTACTTCATGCCGTACTTGATGTTGGTTTCGGGATTGTAGAGTCCCTTGGCGCTGCCTGAATAGCCCATCGCGCGGGCTGTCGCCGGCTTGATCTGCATCAGACCGATCTCGCCGGCCCGGCCACGCGCGCTGGCGCGGTAGTTGCTCTCGACGCGGATCACCGCGTGAGCAAGCGCCACCGGCACGCCATAGGCCGTGGCATAACGGCTGATGAGAACGCCGTAATTGCCCGCACGGCCCGATGCCCGCGGCGCAACCTTGCCGGATTCACGCTTTGCGCTGCCTGACTCGGCCTTGTCCGAGACCGAAGCCGACGCCTTCAGGCCGGCTTTGTGGAAGTCGAAATTGCCCTCTGCCGAGGCTGCCCCTGATATTGCGGCAGACGCCGCCAGTCCGGCGGCAAGCGCCACCGCAAAAATCTTCTTCTTTTTCATGGTTACCTTGTCGTTGGTGCGCCGCAACATTCATGCAGCAGATTGACATCAAACGATCCAGGCCGCGCACTCGGCTGTTCGACCTGCCGTGCGATTGCAATGGATTGGCAATGGGTTGAGAGTTTGGCCCGGCAAATCACTTTCAATTAAAAATTGTTTCGCACCTGCGAAAAAGGTGGGAGTTGGGGTTTCCCCGGGTGTCGCAAGGGCCGTCCCTCCATCCGGTTGGGACCCCGCGGCAAGCGCCATCGATCTCAGCCCTTTTCGGCTCGCCTCCAGTGAGCGCGCAACATATCCGCAACGCGTCCCGGTTCTGCGCGGTGGGGCGGATCGAAATGATGCCGCCCTTCGAACACCTCCATCGTGAAGTCAGTAAAAAGCCCGGCCGCGCGCATTGCCCGCTCCTCGTAAAGGTCGGGATTGCTGAGCGAGCCAAGCAAATAGAGCACCGGGCATTTCAGTTTGCGCAAGTCGTCCGGGTCGAGTTGGTGCGCGTGGAAGGCAGGCCCGATTGCCCGGATAGCAGCCGGACGCGAGGCCATCCAGGGCGGCGGACCGCCTGGCGGCGGCGGTGTTGGCTCCACCCCCTCGCGCAGGTTCAGCTTGACGAAGTGGGCCATCGCCTCGGGCCCGGGCAACTCCGCCGCGGCAATCGCCGCGTCGAATGCCTTCTGTTCTTTCTGGCTGGCGCCGATATTGCCCAACCAGGCCGGCTCGAGAAGCGCCAAACTCGCGATCCGCTCCCCATGGCGAGCAGCGAGCGCGGTAGAGATCCCGCCGCCAGCGGAGTAACCGACCAGGTGGAAGCGATCGAAGCCGGATTTCGACGCGGTCTCGAGCACCGCGGCGATCTCCAGATCGATCCCGTAGCCCTTGGGCGGCGTGTCGCCGTCGTAAATCGCCAGGTCGCGAAGCACGATCCGATCATCGTCGCCGAGCGCGTGCTTCAGGTCCGCGAAGGCAAGCTGGGCGGGGGTTACGATGCCTGGCAGAAAAATCACACCATGTCGCATATCGAACCCTCCCGGCAGAGTTGCATCGATCACAAAGAATAACACGCTGCACACCCGCCAGCAAAGCAGCGACCTGGCACGTCTGCTGGATGCCGCCCGCCCGAGCCGGATTTGAAAGGCTGCAGCTTTCCCGAAAAAGCGGAGGCCGCATTTACGAAACCAGCAACCCGCCAAGCAGGTTGTGCAGCGTCTCGACAGTCGAGCGGTCGGCGATACCATCGACCCGGGCGGGCCGGAAATGGCGCTGGAACGCCTCGACCACGACGCGCGTGCGTTCGTCGTAGCGTCCGCTGATCTCGATGCCGTAGCCGTAGAGCGCCAGCATGGATTGCAGTGCCTCGACCGGCGGTCCCACCTCACCTTGCGAAAGTACCGGCCCGCCGCCTATCGGCGACGGCGTCATAAAGCGGCCGACCCCGGCGCGGGCCAGGACATCCCAGGGGAATTTCTCGCCCGGATCGAGCTTTCGCCCGGGCGAAACATCGGAATGGGCAAGTACCCGTTCAGGCGCGATCGCGTGCCGCTCGACGATGCCGCGGGAAAGCGCGATCACCGCGTCGATCTGGACGGCGGGGAATTCGGGCAGCCCGCCTGGATGGCCCGGATTGACGATCTCGATACCGACGGAACACGAGTTCACATCTGTCTCGCCGGCCCATTGGCCGGCACCCGCATGCCAGGCGCGATCGGTCTCGCGAACCATTTGGACGACACGCCCGTCCTCATGCACGATATAGTGGCACGAGACCTCGCTTGCCGGATCGCACAACCAGTCCTCAGCTCCCGGACCGTCAGGCATGCCCGTATAGTGCAGCAGCAGGATGGAGACCTGCTTGCCGTCGCGCCGTTCCCCGAAATTGGGCGACGGGCGGACATCTGCACCCCGATGATCAGGCATCGAGCCTTTCATGCCCGCACGCGTTCCTTCTCGATCGCCTCGTAGGCCGCATTGAGCGCGGCGATGCGGTCATTGGCGATGACGATGAATTCCTCCGGTACGCCGCGCGCGATCAACCGGTCGGGATGACTTTCGGAGACCAGCGCCCGGTATCGTTTCCGAACGGTCTCGAAGGAAGCGCCCCGTTCCAGCCCAAGCACCGTGTAGGGATCGGCGGTGCCCAGATCGACATGGCGGGACGAAATCCGCCGGAAACCGGCTTCGTCGAACCCGAAGATCGCCGAGACGCGCTCCAGGAACGCCATTTCGTTTTCATGCAGCACGCCGTCGGCCTTGGCGATATGGAACAGCCCGTCGAGGATGTCCTCCATCACCGGGCATCCCGGTTCGCCGGTTCCGCAAAGCCCGGCCATGCGCTGCGCATAGGCTTCGAAGCCCGATATGTCCTGCTTGGCGAGGTCATAGAGGCGCGCCACGTTGCGCCGTTCTTCCTCGGGGACGTGGAAGATCTCCTGGAAGGCGCGCACCTCGTCCTGGGTCACGACACCATCGGCCTTCGCCATCTTGGCCGACAGCGCGATCATGGCGACGGAGAAGGCCACTCGCCGGCGCGTCTCCGGATCGCCGGCAAACACCGTGCGCACCGCCTCCACGACGCCCGAAAGCGCGGTGGATGACATGCGCGTCACGAACGCGCCGAAATCGGACCAGATCGACATGGCGCCTGTTTAAAGCAGTGAATGGACGATTGGAATAATTTCCGTCATTTCGGCCGGGGTCCTTCGCTAACTGTGCCCCATGACCGCGCGCGGCTTGTAGGCGGACTCAAGAGAGCGAACCGAAGCCGCGTCCAGCTTGACGTCGAGCGCGCCGATTGCTTCCTCGAGCTGGTCGAGTTTCGTGACACCGACGATCGGCGCCGTCACGAAGGGTTTCGACAGCACCCACGCATAGGCGATCTGCGCCGGGCTGACGCCGCGCTTCGCCGCCACCTTCTCGACCCGCGCAAGGATCGCATAATCCTGCGCCGAACCGAAGAACCCCTGCGCGAGCTTGTCGGTTGCGGCGCGGTTGGTGGCCTGGCCATCCTTCGGCCGGTTGCCGGCCAGGAAACCGCGCGCGATCGGCGACCACGGAACCACGCCCACGCCTTCGGCCTCGCAATAGGGCATCATCTCGCGCTCTTCCTCGCGATAGGCCAGATTGTAGAAATTCTGCATCGCGACAAAGGGCTGGTAACCCCGCGCCTTCTGCATCTCGCGCAGCTTTGCGAATTGCCATGCCCACATGGAGGACGCCGCGACATAGCGCACCTTGCCCGCCCGCACGACGGCTTCCAGCGCGTCGAGCATCTCCTCGAACTCCGTGCCCGGATCGAGGCGGTGGACATAGAGCAGGTCGACGTAATCCATGCCGAGCCGGTCAAGCGACTGGTCAATCTGGTCGAAGACGTGCTTGCGCGACAGGCCGCGGTCATTGGGCCGGCCTTCGCTCATGCGCAGGCCGACCTTCGTTGCCACCACCACCTCGTCGCGCCGCGCATAGGCCTTCAGCGCCCGTCCGGTGATCTTCTCGGAATCGCCGAAATTGTAGTGGTTGGCGGTATCGAAGAAGTTGATCCCGCTTTCCACCGCCTTGCGGAAGAAGGGCTGCGCGGCCTCCTCGTCGATCACCCAGGGATGAGTCGGCCCGCCCGGCGTGCCAAAGCTCATGCACCCCAGGCAAAGCCGCGAAACCTTCAGACCCGTCTTTCCAAACCGGACATAGTCCATGCGCCTGCTCTCCGTCGCGTTTCACAATGGCCGCGCGACGATAGGCAAGCACCAAGTCGGGGTCAAACGGGCAGGCAAGCGCAACGCCGTTCGACCGCCCGGCAGTCAATCGGCAGGCGCGGCCGGCGGTGCATATTCATCCGTTTGTTCGGGCACGGCGGCCGGCGCGTTCTCCTGCATCGCAGGTTCGGTATTCTGATCGATGCTCTGGGTTTGCGTCTGGTCGGTGCCACTGTCCGAGCATGCACCAAGCGTCAACGCGGCCAGGGCGGCGACGATGAGAGGGGTCTTGCGCATCGGATCGCTCCTTTGCTGGCCCGCCGCCCGCGGCACTAAGCATCCTAGACCCGCAATCCCGCCCTCGGCACATCAACAATCCTGACGGCGTGTAACAGCCCGGGAACGGTAGGGGCAGGACCCTGATCAGTAGCTGGCGGCTGACCGCGCCGCCTGATCGTACTGGCCGGAGAGTACGCGCATCAGCCCGGCGAGCTCGCTGAGGCGGCTTTCGTCCAATCCGAGCGAGCGGATAGATTCAACCAGAAGCTTCTCGCGAACAGCTCGATAGCGGGTGCACAAAGCAGAGCCGGCGGCAGTGATTCGCGCGGTCTTCTCCTTGCCTCGCCGTCCCGGCTCGACCAACCCCTGCGCCTGCAACTTCTTCAAGGCGTAGGCGACGATATGCGTATCCTCTATATTGAACATCATGCACAGGTCGGCCAGGCTCTTGTCGCGTTCGCGATGGTTGATGGCGTGCAGGATCTGCACATCCATCGCCGAGAGTCCCTCGCCTCCTGCCGCCTGCGCACACCTTGTGATCCAGCGCTGATAAGCATTATTCTGGATCACCAGAGCGAACTCCAGCTCCGACAGCGCCGGCATCGCTCCATCCGCCAGATGCGCCGCCGAGACCACCGGGCCGGGGATGTGATCGGTATCCGTCACAACCTTTCGCGAATTCATGGGGAAGTCCTTCAGTGATAATTTATCTATAATTTGTTGACGAAACGTCGCTGATTTGTAGTATACGCGGATAAGCTTGGCTGTCCATGCCGGGCGCAATGCGGGAGATGGCGATGAGCGGCAGGTGGGATTTCTGGATCGATCGTGGTGGCACCTTCACCGACATCATCGGCCGGGCGCCTGACGGCTCGCTGCACGCGCGCAAGCTCCTGTCGGAAAACCCCGAAGCCTATCGCGATGCTGCAATCCAGGGTATCCGCGACCTGCTGGGCGTGGCGAAGGACGCGGCAATTGCGCCCGGCTCGGTCGGGGACGTCAAGATGGGCACCACGGTCGCCACCAATGCGCTGCTGGAGCGAAAGGGCGACCGCGTGGCGCTGTTCGTTACCCGCGGTTTCCGTGACGCGCTTCGCATCGCCTACCAGGCCCGCCCCGATATTTTCGCCAAGGAGATCATCCTGCCGGAACAGCTTTACGAGCAGGTGATCGAGGTCGACGAGCGCCTGCTGGCCGATGGTACAGTCGAAACCGCACTCGCGCTCGGACCCGTCGAGGATGAATTGAAGCGCGTGAAGGATACCGGCATCGATGCCGTCGCCATCTGCTTCATGCATGCCTGGAAATATCCTGGCCACGAACGCCAGGTCGCAGATGCCGCGCGCCGACTGGGCTTTGCCCAGGTCTCCGCCAGCCACACCGTCTCGCCGCTGGTCAAGTTCGTCGGCCGCGGCGACACGACGGTCGTCGACGCCTATCTCACGCCGATCCTGTCGCGCTATGTCGACCAGGTCGCCTCGGAGCTTGGCGCCAGCGGCCGGGACAACGGTCCACGGTTGATGTTCATGATGTCCTCGGGCGGCCTGACCGCAGCCGACCTGTTCCAGGGCAAGGACGCGATCCTGTCAGGCCCGGCGGGCGGCGTGGTCGGCATGGTCGAGACCGCGCGTCTCGCCGGCTTCGAAAACGTCATCGGTTTCGACATGGGCGGAACGTCGACCGACGTCGCCCATTATGATGGCGAATACGAGCGTGTCTTCGATACCGAGGTCGCCGGCGTGCGCATCCGCGCGCCGATGATGCGCATCCACACGGTCGCCGCCGGCGGCGGATCGGTATTGCACTACGACCAGGGCCGCTTCCAGGTCGGCCCCGATTCCGCGGGCGCAAATCCGGGGCCCGCCTGTTATCGCCGCGGCGGGCCGCTCGCGGTTACGGACGCCAATGTCATGCTCGGCAAGCTCCAGCCGGATTACTTCCCCGCCATTTTTGGCCCGCGCCAGGACCAGCCGCTCGACCGCGCGGTGGTAGAAGAGAATTTCAAGACGCTCGCCGCCGAAACGCCCGACGGCAAGTCGGCGGAGGAAGTGGCCGAGGGTTTCATCACCATCGCCGTTGAAAACATGGCCAACGCCATCAAGAAGATTTCGGTCCAACGCGGATATGACGTCACCGGCTACCTGCTCAACTGCTTCGGCGGCGCCGGCGGTCAGCACGCCTGCCTGGTTGCTGACGCGCTCGGCATGGGATCGGTCCTCATCCATCCCTTTTCCGGCCTGCTGTCGGCCTACGGCATCGGCCTTGCCGCCGTCTTCGCCTCGCGCCAGCAGGCGTTGCTTAAACCGCTCTCCGAATCGGCGCTTCATGATATCCGCGCTCTGACCGATTCGCTTGGCGCCGAGGTCCTCGCCGAATTGGCAAACCAGGGCATCGGAGCCGATGAAGCCACCCTTCGCCCGGTCCTGCAGATACGCTACGAGGGCACAGACACCGCCCTGCCGGTCGATTTCTCCGCCTTTTCGATCGACCGGGCGAAGGCCGATTTCGAGACCGCCCACAAGGCGCAGTTCGGATTCGTCTACGACGACAAGCCGCTGGTGGTCGAGGCGCTCAGTGTCGAGGGCGCTGACAGCCGCGACCATGGCGGCCACGAGGACGAGCAGCCGGTCGATATACGGGACCACGCAGCAGAGCGAACCCGCCCCCTCTACAGCAACGGAACCTGGCATGACGCCGCGGTCGTCCACCGCGACGAACTTTCGCCGGGCGGCCGCGTTGCCGGACCGGCGCTCATCATCGAGCCCAACCAGACCGTCGTCGTCGAACCGGGCTGGCGCGCGGAGATCACCGCCCGCAACCACATCCTGCTGACCCGCACCGAGAAGAAACCGCGCGTCGCCGCGCTCGGCACCGGCGATTCGTCGCGTGAGGGCGCCGATCCCATCCTGCTGGAAGTGTTCAACAACCTGTTCATGTCGATTGCCGAACAGATGGGCGTGACGCTGCAGAACACGGCCTATTCGGTCAATATCAAGGAACGGCTCGACTTCTCCTGCGCCGTGTTCGACCGCGACGGCCGTCTCGTCGCCAACGCGCCGCACATGCCGGTGCATCTGGGCTCCATGGACCGCTCGGTGGAAACCGTCATCCGGCTCAACTCCCGCGACATCCACCCCGGGGACGTTTTCGCCCTCAACGCCCCCTATAATGGCGGTACGCACCTGCCCGACATTACCGTGGTCACGCCGGTGTACGACGATTCCGGCAAGGACATCCTGTTCTGGGTCGCCTCGCGCGGCCACCATGCCGACGTCGGCGGAACGGCGCCGGGCTCGATGACGCCGCTGGCAACGACGGTCGACGAGGAAGGCGTTCTGATCGATAATTTCCGCATCGTCGACAAGGGTCGTTTCCGCGAGGCGGAACTGATCGCCGTTCTGACCGACCACCCCTACCCGGTGCGCAATGTCCACCAGAACGTCGCCGATCTGAAAGCGCAGATCGCCGCCAACGAGCGCGGTGTCGCGGAACTGCGCAAGATGGTCGTCCATTTCGGACTCGATGTCGTCGAAGCCTATATGGGCCACGTCCAGGACAACGCGGCGGAGAGCGTGCGCCAGGTGCTGTCGCGCCTGCCCGATGCATCCGAATATGAATACCCGACCGATACCGGCCAGGTGATCCGCGTCAAGATCACCGTCGACAGGCGCAAACGCGAGGCGACGGTCGACTTCACCGGCACGTCTCCGGTCGAGAGGAACAATTTCAACGCGCCCGAACCGGTCACGCGGGCCGCGGTTCTATACGCCTTCCGCGTCATGGTGGAAGGCAACATCCCGATGAACGCCGGGTGCCTGCGCCCGATCAACATCATCATCCCCGACGGCTGCATGCTGAAACCCGCCTACCCGGCTGCGGTCGTCGCGGGCAATGTCGAGACCTCGCAGCACGTCACCAATGCGCTGTTCGGTGCCATGGGCGCGCTCGCCAACTCGCAAGGCACAATGAACAACCTGACCTTCGGCAACGATCGGCACCAGTACTACGAGACCATCTGCTCGGGCTCGCCGGCCGGCCGCATGAATGACGGCCATGGTTTCAACGGCACGTCCGGCGTGCATGTCCACATGACCAATTCGCGCCTGACCGACCCGGAGGTCCTCGAACTGCGCTTCCCCGTCGTGCTGGAGGATTTCCACATCCGCAAGGGTTCGGGCGGTAACGGAAAATGGCATGCCGGTGACGGCACGCGGCGCACGATCCGCTTCCGCGAAGAGATGGAATGCGCGATCCTGTCGTCGCACAGGGCGAGCCCGCCGCGCGGGTTTGCCGGCGGCGGCGACGGCGAAACCGGCGCGACCGAGGTGCGCCGGCTTGACGGAACGATCAAAACGCTGAAAGCGTGCGACCAGACTTCGCTGAAAGCCGGCGAAGCGGTGATCGTGACGACGCCGACGGCAGGAGGATATGGTAATTGACATCATAAGGGTCCTTCCTGCGGCCCTTGCCCGTTTCAATGCCCATCGCGGAACCGCGCATGCGGCGGAAATGGCGGTGTCCGGCCTGCTGGCGCTGTTTCCGCTGCTGATCCTGCTCGGCTGGCTGGCCGAATTCGTCGGCCACCCCGAAGTGAATGGTTTCACGCAGCGATTGCTGTTCCTGGTCTGGCCGCGGTCGATCGCCGAACCGATGATCGCCGAAGCCCAGGGTGTCCTCACCGCCATCAGGGGCGCCGGCATCGTACCCGCCGCGATCCTCGCCCCGCTACTGGCCGCCAACGGCTTCGAGGCCCTGCGCACCGGCCTCAACAATGCCTATGGGCAACCGCAGCGCTTGCCCTTCCTGCGCGCGCGCCTTCAGTCGTTCACCCTGGCGCTGGTCGCTATCGCCGCACTGGTCTGCCTTGCCTTCGCCCTGTCGAAGGTCGCGACCCTTCCGGTTCGCGATTCGCAGGGAACCATCATTGCCATGCCGCAAGGCGCGATTTTCCTCGTGCCGCTGACCGGCGGACTGGTCCTGCTTGCCGGCCTGTTCGCCTTTCATCGCCTGCTGCCGCAAAACGGCCCGTCGCTGCGCGCCGCATGGCCCGGCATGGCGCTGACCGTTCTGGTCTGGGCCATGGCGACCTACGGCTTCGCCTTCTATGCAGAGCGTATTTCCGGCTTCCAGACGACCTATGGCGGCTATACTTCCGCCCTGCTCACGTTGGTGCTGTTCCTCATCACCGCCGCATCGGTCCTGCTGGGCGCCGAGCTCAATGCCGTACTTGGCAGCGGCGACCGGCGTCGTTCCGCCATGAGGTAAGTCAATGCGGCGCATTCTGGCACTGCTAGTCTTCGTCGAAACCAGCAGCCCGGACCGCCGATGAAACTCGAACACAGCCACGATGCCAACGCGATTGCGAAACGCCTCGCTGCCGAGACGAAACCGTCCTATCTGCGCGATTTCGTCTATGGCGGCATCGACGGCTCGATCACCACCTTCGCCGTGGTCGCAGGTGTCATGGGCGCGGCCCTGTCTCCCGCCATCGTCCTGATCCTTGGCATGGCCAATCTGGTCGCCGATGGTTTTTCCATGGCCGCGAGCAACTATTCCGGAACGAAGACCGTCATCGACGACATCGCCAGGCTGACCGAGATCGAACGAAAACATATCCTCCACGACCCGGACGGCGAGCGCGAGGAGGTCCGCCAGATCCTCGCCGCAAAGGGCCTGTCCGGCCGCAACCTGGAGGAGGCGACCGACGCGATCACGGCCCGCGAAGGCCCGTGGATCGACCTGATGCTTGCCGAGGAATACGGCCTGGCCCGCGCCCAGCCGGTTCCGTTGCGCGCGGCCATCGTCACCTTCATCGCCTTCATGATTTGTGGCGCCGTACCGTTGCTGCCCTTCGCATTCGGGCTCGACCGGGCATTCGAAACCGCCATCTTCTCCACCGGAATCGTCTTCTTCCTGATCGGTGCGGCCAAGAGCGCCTGGTCGCTGGCGCCATGGTGGCGTTCCGGGCTCGAAACTTTCGCCATCGGTTCTGCCGCTTCGTCCATGGCCTACATCGTCGGCGTTCTGCTTAAGGGGATCGCCTGACACCCGCTTTTTGGGGATTCGGCGCAGCTGCGACCCGATAGCGGCTTTCTCAACTGATCGCGCTCGCTTAGGGTGTCGCCGTTCTTCCAACCGCACGAACGGTCAGACCATGTCCTCCAGAAATCCTCCCAAAGCCGCCATGCTCACCTCCGGCGGTCTCGCGCCCTGCCTGTCCTCGGCCGTCGGCGGCCTTATCGAGCGGTATTCCGAGATCGATCCCTCCATAGAACTGATCGCCTATCGCGCTGGCTACCACGGCCTGCTGACGGGCGACTCCATCCCGGTTACCGATGCCATCCGGCAAAAGGCGCCGCTGCTGCACAAATCCGGCGGCTCGCCGATCGGCAACAGCCGCGTCAAGCTCACCAATGCCGCGGACTGCGCCAGGCGCGGCCTCGTCAAGGACGGCGAGAACCCGCTCGAGATCGCGGCCCGCCAGTTGGAGAAGGACGGCATCACCATCCTCCACACCATCGGCGGCGACGACACCTCGACCCAGGCCGCCGAACTCGCGGCCTGGCTCAAGTCGAACGGCTACGACCTCACCGTCGTCGGTCTGCCGAAGACCGTCGACAACGATATCCTCCCGGTGCGCCAGTCGCTCGGCGCCTGGTCGGCGGCCGACGCCGGCGCCCATTTCTTCGACCACGTGTCGAACGAGCAGAGCGCCAATCCGAACACCTTCGTCATCCACGAGGTGATGGGCCGCCATTCCGGCTGGCTGACCGCGGCGACCGCCCGCGCTTACGCGCCGATCGCCGCCGCCTGGGATTTTCCCGACGGCATGCTGCTCAGCCGCGCCATGAAGGCGATGGACGGCATCTACATTCCCGAACTCGCCTTCGACATGGAAGCCGAGTCAGAACGGCTTGCGCGCAAGATGCGCGACGAAGGCGCGGTTACCATCTTCGTTTCCGAGGGCGCCTGCGTGAACGAGATCGTGGCCGAGCGCGAGGCCGCCGGCGAGACGCTGCCGCGCGACGCCTTCGGCCACGTCAAGCTCGACAAGGTCAATGTCGGCGACTGGTTCGCCAGCCGTTTCGCCCAGGCGATCGGCGCGGAGCGAACCCTGGTGCAGAAATCGGGATACTACGCCCGTTCCGCACCGGCCAATGCCGACGATCTGCGTCTCATCAAGGCCATGACCGACAGCGGCGTCCAGGCCGCACTCGACGGCATATCGGGCCTGATCGGCCACGACGAGGACAGGGGCGGCCGCCTGCGCGCCATCGAGTTCGAGCGTATCGCCGGCGGCAAGCCGTTCGATGCCTCGGTTGCCTGGTTCAAGGACCTGCTCGCCGATTGCGGGCAACTTGCATGAGACTGCCCGCGACCCGTCACGAACTGCCGTACCACATGCGCCGAAGCAGCGCGTCACGCTTGACGAAGTGATGGTAGAGCGCTGCCACCGCATGGACGGCGAGTAGCACTACCATGGCGCGAGCACCCAGTCCGTGCGGAACGCGCGGGAAATAGTCCGCGAAATCGGGAAGCGGTCCGGTGCCATCCGCGAACAGGATATCGCCTGCCCCGGACAAGACCATCATGCCGATACCGCTCGCGCCCATTCCGATGATGAGTATGTAGAGCAGGACATGAACGGCACCGGCGATCCGGATCTGCCACGCCGGATCGCCGCCAACCGACATCGGCTTGTCGTCGAAATGCCACCACCAGACGATCCGGGCAGCGGTCAGTGCCAGGACCGCCACCGCCAGAGGGACGTGAATGACAAGAAACTGCGCCTTGTCCGCCGTATCCACGGCCTGTCCGGAGCGAAAGCCCGATCCCAGCAAGGCGACGATCAGAATTGCGCTCAGCCAATGAATCGTCACGGCGACGTTACCGTAGGTGGTCGCGCTGCTCCGCATTGTCATGATTTGATCTCCTATCTTGCACAAACGTGCCCGACAGCCTGCAAAGACTGGCCGCCACGGCCGTCTGGTCATGCGCCTCTCGAGCTTGTTTTCCTGCCGGGAGCACCGCTTAAGGAGCGAAGCCGATCCCGGGCTTGCACTTCGTTGCAGGAGTCGTATATAATTTACATGGAAATAAATTACATGGCAACTAGTATTTTGAAACCACCTCCCGCCCTCGGACGCCTGCTGAATGTCGCGACCGCTGCTTGCAACGCGATGTGCCAGGACATGCTTGAACCGCACGGCCTGAGCCTCCCGCAATGGGTAATCCTTTCGGTATTGTGGCGGAAAGACGGGCTTCTGGTCAGCGAGATCGCGGAATATACCGACAACAATCCGCCGGCCGTTTCACGCATCATTGATCGGATGACCGAGAAAGGTCTGGTCATGCGCGATCCCGACCGGGAAGACCGCCGATCGGTCCACGTTTCCCTGACGGAGAAGGGCAAAGGCCTGCGCCATCTTCAGGATTTCTGGTTACGGGTGAATCAGGGCCTTCTCGCCGGCGTCGGCCCCGCGCAGGCTGATGCGCTGTTCGCGACATTGCAACAAGTCGCCGACAATGCCCGCGCGGCACGCGAAGGGAGCGCTGAATGATTGCTTCGCGGCGCTATCGGGCGAGCGCCTTCGCCAGTGCCGTCACGAGCCCCTGCGGCTTGTAGCCGAGGTCCGACGGCGTCAGGCCCATGCGCACCACCACCAGGCCAAGCGATGGCACGATGGCGACCGACTGGCCATCATGGCCAAGCGCCCAGAACGTACCGGCGGGCATGTCGAAGCCCTTGTCCGGGTCTTCGCCCTTGGGCGTGCCGGCGTCAGGCCCGTGCAGCCAGACATGGTGGCCGTATTCCGGCTTGCCCCAGGACGCCATCGAAGCGGGCGCCGGCCTCGCCATCCAGTCGACATAGCCTGACGGCAGGATCGAACGTCCCTCCCATGCGCCGCGCTGGGCGAGCAGCAGGCCGAGACGCGCCCAGTCGCGCGCCGTCGCATACATGTAGGAGGAACCGACGAAAGTGCCCGAGGCATCGGCTTCCATGACCGCGCTTCTCATGCCTAGGGGATCGAAAAGGGCGGTCCGCGGATAGGCCAGCGGATCGCCACCCCTTACCGCACGCATCCAGACATTCGCCAGCATCACCGAAGTGCCGGATGAGTAGTTGAACAACCGGTCGTCTTCCGGATTGCCGTTTACCGGATCAAGGGGCTTCGACGACGCGAACCCAGCCATGTCGTTGTTCAGGTAGAGCATGCGCGTCACGTCGGAGACGTCGCCATAACCCTCGTTCCACGCAAGCCCGCTCGACATCTCCATCATCGCCGCCAGCGTGATGTCCTTGCGCGCGTCATCTTTCCAGGCGTCGAACAACCCGGCCTGGTCGAGCGAGAGGTCGCCGGACTTGACCAGCGTGCCGATGATCGCCGCCGTGGCGGTCTTGGTCATCGACCAGCCGAGCAGCGGCATATCCTTCGAGATGCCGGCACCGTAACGCTCGCCGACGATCCGGCCGTCATGAACCACCACGACCGCGCGCATGCCCGGCCCGGTCAGCGACGGATCATCGAGCGCGGCTGTGATCGCCGGATACTGCGAAGGCTCCACAGCCCCGCCCTGCGGCCACAGCACCTTGTCGTCGAGCGGTGCCTGCGCGGCAACCGTAATTCCGATCCCCTGCGCCGAGGCGAGATCACCATCGGGTACGCTCGCGCAGCCAAGTCCGTCGCGCACAACCGCCGTTCCAGTGCCGAACAGGCCAAGCAGGCGCGCGCGCACCGCTTTTTCTTCCACGTCCACGCTGATCGCCTTGAAGATCGGATGGCCGGGCGCCTTCAGATCGACCGCGATGACCTCGCCGGCGTCGCGCCCCGAGATGAAGACGCTCGAGCAAACGATCTTGGCGGCATAATTGTTAGCAACGCGGATCAGTTCCGGCGGCGAGACAACCAGCCATGCCGCCGCCGCAACGAGCGCCACCACGACAACACCCACAAGCCACTTCAGCAAAACTGCAATCAGGCGCATCGTTTCTTCCCCCTGTCCCGGCGACGTGATATCACAACACTATCCCGAGTCCGGCCCCAATTTGCACCAGATTGAATGCGATCGGACAAGGGGGCGCGAGTTTACGCAGGGGCCGGTTCATTCCTGCCTGAAGTTCGGCTAGTTTGTCCAAGCGTCCGATTCGCCGGAGATCAGCGATTGCGCCGCCTGTTGCCGATATTGCTTGCCTTGCCGTTGGCCGCCTGCTCCTCGTCGAGCAAGGACGTGCTTGACCTCGCGGTCGCGCCGCCGGCCCGCGAAATGGCCGAAGCCGCGACGACGGAGGAAACCCGCGTTGCGTCGCTGCCGACGACCGCCTATGCGGCACGCTTCCGCGACAACGACCCGCACGACTGGACCGGACATTCGCCCTGGGCTTATCCGGTTCACGGCATCGACGTCGCCAAGTACCAGAAGGACATCGATTGGCATTCGGTGCGCGCCGCCGGCGTATCCTTCGCCTATATCAAGGCCACGGAAGGCGGCGACATCCTCGATGACCGGTTCAAGGAGAACTGGCGCGGCGCAAAGCGGGCGGGCGTCCACCGCGGCGCCTATCACTTCTTCTATTTCTGCCGCCCCGCCTTCGAGCAGGCGCGCTGGTTCATCCGCAACGTTCCGAAGGAAAAAGGCAGCCTGCCCCATGTCCTCGACATGGAGTGGAACCACAAGTCGCCGACCTGCAAGTTCCGCCCAGAGCCTGCGGCCGTGCGCAAGGAAATGACCGTCTTCATCGACCGCCTGACCCGTCATTACGGCAAAAAGCCGGTCGTTTACACGACACTCGATTTTTATCGCGATAACGAGTTGTGGAAGTTCAAGGGAGCCGAGTTCTGGCTGCGTTCGGTTGCCGGCCACCCGTCGGAAAAATATCCCAATGAACGCTGGACATTCTGGCAATATACCGGCACCGGCGTCGTACCCGGCGTCAGCGGCGACACCGACATCAACGTCTTTCGCGGTACGGCCCCCGAATGGCGCGAATGGGTGGCTAAAAACGCGATTTGAAGAACCGTACGGCCGGAGCGGGGCAATCCCTGCCGTCCGTGCATGATGATTTTGAATGACTTGATGGGAGATCGCCGATGCCGTTTCGCACTTTCGCCGCCGCTGTCACGCTCACGGGGCTCGTTGCCCTTCCCGCTCACGCCGAACAATGCGGCGGCGAGCTCGGCCAGTGGATGGCGGGACTGCGGGCGGAAGCGCAAGCCGCCGGCGTCGGCGCCAAGGGGCTCGCGGCATTCGATAGCGCGCGCTACGACAAGAGGGTCATTGGTCGCGACCGCGCGCAGGGCGTCTTCGCCCAGTCCTTTGATGAATTCTCGAGCCGCATGGTATCCGGCTACAGGCTGAAACATGGCGCGGCCAACCTGCAGAAATATGCGAGCACCTTCGCGCGAGCGGAACGCGAATATGGCGTTCCCGGCGCGGTCATCACGGCGTTCTGGGCGCTGGAGACGGATTTCGGCGCCGTCCAGGGCGATTTCGACACGCTCGATGCACTGACCACGCTCGCCTATGATTGCCGCCGGCCGCATCTGTTCCGCCCGCAACTCATCGCTCTTCTGAAACTGTTCGACCGTGGCGACATTCCCGTCAACGTGCAGGGCGCCTGGGCCGGCGAGATCGGCCAGGTCCAGATCCTCCCCTCCGACATCCTGGAGCATGGCATCGACGGCGATGGTGACGGCCATGTCGACCTGCGCGGCTCCAAGCCCGACGTGATCATGACGGCAGCGCGGTTCATCAAGCATCTCGGCTGGCGCGCCGGCGAGCCCTGGCTCCAGGAAGTGCGCCTGACCCGCGACCTGCCCTGGGACCAGACCGGGCGCACGACCCGCCTGCCCGTGGCGCAATGGGCGGCCTGGGGCGTTCAGCCGCGCACCGGCGAACTGGTGACAAACCTGGAGGCCAGCCTGCTGCTGCCGATGGGTAAGGACGGTCCGGCTTTCCTCGCCTATCCCAACTACAATGTCTATCTGGAGTGGAACCAGTCCTTCGTCTACACGATGACGGCGGCTTACCTGGCGACGCGCTTCACCGGCGCGCCGAAAGTCGACTTGCGCAATCCATCGCCCGGCCTTTCCATCAACGAAATGAAGGCCTTGCAAGAAAAGCTCGATGCCCGCGGCCACGATGTCGGCAAGATCGACGGCGTGCTTGGAATCGGCACCCGGGAGGCGGTCCGTGCCGAGCAGAAGCGCCTCGGCATGCCCGTTGACGGCTGGCCGACGTCCGCGCTCTTGAACGCGCTGTAGGGCCGATCGCCACCGCATCCGGTTGAAACAGCTTCAGGCAATTTCCACTGGACAGGGCATTTCCTGCGCGTGAACCTGCTGCGAGGGGGATTTGATCGTGTCCGGTCGCCAAGGCAGTCAGCCACTCAACATCGCAGGCGCTCTCGCCACCTTGCTCGCCTGCCAGCTGGCCGGCGAGGCATCCGTTCTTGCCACGCGCCAGGTCTTCCCGGCCTTCGCCTTTCCCGGCCCGGTCGCAGGCATGGTCCTGCTTTTCGTCGTTCTGCTACTGCGCGGCGGCCCCGGGTCGAGCCTGGACACGACGTCGCGCACGCTCCTGCGCAACCTGTCGCTGCTGTTCGTGCCCGCCGCTGTCGGCATCGTGCAATACGGCGACATGCTGGCCCGCTTCGGGCTGGCACTGATCGTCGCCCTCGTCGCCTCCACCGTACTGACCCTGCTGGTCACCGTCGGTGTTTTCCTGCTCGTTGCCGGACGTGAGCCGGAGGACGGCGGATGAACGCGCCTGTCTCGCAGATCTGGGTCTATCTTTCCGCTTCCCCGCTCACCTGGCTGACCGCGACGCTCGTCGCCTATGTCGCCGCCGACGCCTTTGCCGCCAGGGTCAACCGTCATCCGCTGGCCAATACCGTCGTCATCGCTGCGGCGCTGCTCGCCGGCCTCCTGCTGGCAACCGGCACGCCCTACGCCGCCTATTTCGACGGCGCGCAGTTCGTCCATTTCCTGCTCGGCCCGGCGACGGTCGCGCTGGCAGTACCGCTATGGCGCAACATCGCCGTAGTGCGTCGCTCGCTTGCCGCCATGGCCGTAGCGCTTGTCGCCGGTTCCGTGACCGCCGCGGCAAGCGCCGTCGCCATCGCCTGGCTTTTCGGTGCGCCGCGCGAGATCCTGGCATCGCTTGCGCCGAAATCGGTTACCGCGCCGATCGCCATGGAACTGGCCAAGAGCCTCGGCGGCATTCCGGCGCTCGCGGCAGTCCTGGTCATCGCCACCGGAATTACCGGAGCCATCATCGTCACGCCGCTGATGAATGCCCTGAAAATCCGAAACTACGCCGCACGCGGCTTTGCCGCCGGGGTCGCCTCGCACGGGATAGGCACCGCCCGCGCGTTCCAGGTTTCCGAACTGGCCGGAACATTCGCCGGCATCGCCATGGGCCTGAACGGCGCGCTCACCAGCCTGCTCGTGCTACTCTGGCTTGCCTTCGCCGGTTGAACCGGCCCCGCCGGCATCGCCCGGAGGACGGGCGGTCTCCTCACCCGAGCCCGCTGCCGATGCCAGCCTCTCTGTGCGGCGGGCCTTGCGCCGCGCAGCGGCCTTGCGGAAGGCGCGCCGGCGCACCTTCAGCCACCACAGCCCCTCGCCGACATTCTCGATCTCGTTGGCATAGGCCTCCGCCAGCGCCTCGCGATAGCTCGAATAGCCGTCATTGGCGATGTTCTCGATGCGATGCATTACCGACATCCATGCCGGCGACAGCAAGAGCGTGATCGCGGTGACGGTTATTGCCAGGCGGTAGAAGTCGAAGCCCATGACCCCGCCGGTAAACGCGGCTGCGGCCAGTACAAAGGAAAACTCACCGATCTGGGCCATCGACAATCCGGCGATCAGGGCCGTGTCCTGATCGTGTCCGGTGGCGCGCAGCAGAAAAATGTTGAGCAGCGTCTTTGCCGCGGTCACCAGCACCACCGCGCCAAGCACCGTGCCGAGGTGACTGCCGATGTAATGCAGGTCGATCAGCAGCCCGATCGAGAGGAAGAAGACCACCAGAAGGATGCTCTGGATCGGCTCGATCACCGGAATGACCTTGTTGCGCATTGTCGAATTGCCGATCACCAGGCCGGCCATGAAGGCGCCATAGGCGGGCGACAGCCCGGCGGCACCCGCCACCGCCGCCGCGCCGAAGCAGGCGGCCAGCGAGCCGAGCGCCAGCAACTCCACCTTGTTGTCCATGTGCCGGGTAAACGGCAGGTGCAGCTTGCCCCGCCGGCCCAGCCACCAAAGCAATACGCCCAGCACCGCGACCGCCGCCGCGATCTTGAACGCGGTCGCCCGGGGATCGGCTTCCTCTCCGCTCAATGCTGTGATCAGGATCAGCATCGGCACGACGGCGATATCCTGCGCGATCAGCACGCCGATGGTGATCTTGCCGGCGTCGCCGCGCAGCTCGTCCATGTCGTCGAGCATCTTCATCGCCACCACCGTGCTGGAAAGCGCGATGATGAAACCGAGAACGACCCCCTCCGCGACGGTTGCCGAGGTCAGCCAGGACAGCGCGTAGCCGATCACCAGCGACACCAGCAACTGCCCGCCCGCCACGATCACGGCCGGTCGCAGGCTGATGACGAAGGCCTTCAGCGAGATTTCCGTGCCGATGAAGAACAGCAGCACCAGCACGCCCATCTCGGCAAGCGAGGTAACATTGTCGGAAGCGGCGATGAAACCGAAACCCGTCGGCCCCATGATCACGCCCGCGAGGATGAAGCCGACCAGCGGCGGCTGCTTCAGCCGCGTCAGGCCGAGGCCCATCAACACCGCAATGACGATAACGAAGGCGATGTCGACAAGTGGAAAGCTGGTATGCGCTGCGTCTTCCATCAATTCTCCCTGTCGAATCAGCATAGGACGGCCATCGGGCCGTGCACACCGCCTTCAGGGGAGAAATGCAGCGAAAAGAGGTCAGAGCCGGTCGAAATCGTCCTTGTCTGTCGGCAAGAGCAATATGGCCGTCGTCAGATAGGCGAAGGCGAAGGTGACGCCGAAGGAAACCGCCATGATCAACACGATCACCGGCTTGTCGGACGATTGCGCGAACCGCTCTCCGAAACCGCCGATATTGAACCAGATGATGCCGGCCGCCACTAGCCAGCCGATCACCATGCCGATCAGCGAATTGACGAGGACGAAACGGATCAGTTTGGGCACGGGGGTTCCCTGGGAAAACGGGGCGCGTCATGCGCCCGGCCCTGTGAAAATGGCGCCTCTGCAAGCCAAGGCAACGCGGCACTTCGCCGCCGCGCCCCTCCCCGTGCCTGCCGAACCATGCTATCGCAGCGCCATGACCCGCTATGTCGCCCTTCTGCGCGCCGTCAATGTCGGCGGCACCGGCAAGCTGCCGATGACCATGCTTGCCGCCATGTGCGCAGACGCCGGATTTGCCGGACCGCGCACCTTTATCGCCTCCGGCAATGTCGTCTTCGGCAGTGACCTGCCCGAAGGCGCGGTCAAGGCGGAACTTGAAACGCGGCTTGCAACCTATGCCGGAAAGCCTGTCGGGGTCATGGCACGAACCGCAGAGGAGATGGCGGCAATCCGCGACGCCAATCCGTTTTCGTCCGAGCCGGGCAACAAGGTCGCCGTAATATTCCTGGACGCGCCGCCGCCCTCCGACGCGCTGGAGCGCGCCAAGGGGCAGACCGACGAGGTGATGCATCCGGGCGCACGCGAGATCTACGTCTTCTATCCTTCCGGCCAGGGCCGCTCGAAGCTGAGGATCCCGGCCGCCGCGGCTGGCACGGCGCGCAACATGAACACGGTGGCGAAACTCGCGGAGATTGCCGCCGAGGGCTAATCCGCCATCGTCTCCAGGCTGGCGAAGCTTTCCGGCGCCGCCCCCTCGTCGAATGGCGTTTCCACTTCCACGAAGGTGTCGGGATAAAATCCGTTGAAGCGCGTCCTCAGCGCCATGGAATAGGCGCCGATATGGCCGATCTCGATCCAGTCGCCGGTATCGACCGTCTCGGGCAGCCAGAACGGCCGCGACAGGATATCGACGCTGTCGCAGGTCGCGCCGCACACGCGGAACGGCACGATGGTGGCGGGATCGCCATTTCGGCTGCGGATCGCCGGATCGGGGATGAAACGCGCGGGCAGCGTGATCTTGCCGGTCCAACTGTCCGACAGCGACGCCCAGATGCCGTCATTGATGTAGAGCCGCCGTCCTTTTCTCAGCAGCACGCGCACGATCAGCGAGAAGGCGCGCGCGACGATCACGCGGCCGGGTTCCGCGACCAGCGGCAGATCGTCGAACGCCCATTCGCTCAGGTCGGCGCGGATGCGGTCCATCAGGTTTTCCAGCGGCGGCATCTCGACCACCTTGCGACGCGGATCGTGACCGTATTCGGCCGGGAAGCCGCCGCCGATGTCGAGGCCGGCAAGATTCACGCCCGCGCGGTTGCGCACCCAGTCGGCCGAGCGCAGTGCACGCTCATAGGTATCGGGGTCCTCGATCTGGCTGCCGACGTGAAAGCAGATGCCGACCTTGTAGCCGGTGCGCGCCAGCCGCTGGATGAGTTCCACCGCGTAGGCCGGTGCCGCGCCGAACTTCTTCGACAGTTCGTAAGCCGCATGCCCCCTGGTCTGCAGCCGCACGAACACGGTCATCGACCCCGGATCGATGTCGAGCGCGCGCACCACGCGCGTCACCTTGGTCACCTCGTCCTCGTGGTCGACCGCGATCACCCGGATGCCATAGCTTTCCAGCGCCAGGCGGATGTCGGACTGGGCCTTGACGGGGTGCATGTAGAGCATCTCCGCCTTCGGCGCGACGGAGCGCACTGCGGCGATTTCCGCGGGCGAGGCAACGTCAAAAGCCTCGACCCCGGCCTCTGCCAGCGTGCGCAGCACCATCTCCTCGCCATTGGTCTTGACCGCATAAGCCGTCTTGCCCGGGAAAAGCGCCATGAACCGCCGCGCCTCGGCCTTGAGCACCTCGGGTCGAAAGCAATAGACCGGAACGTCTGGGCGCATGGTCATCGCCGCATCGCTGGCCGTGTTGAATCGCTGCATCGGAAACTGTCCATCCGCCGGCTTCACATCCTGCCACGTGACCAGAATTGACCGGTTATGGCAACAGCGCGCGTTTCGGGTGGCTTGCCGCATGATCCCGGCACAATATCGCGCGAGTTCATCGGGACCGTACAAAATGAGCGCATTCTCTATGCCAACCAGATCACGAACCGCAATGACCGGCACCGAGTGGACCATGCTCATGGTGCTCGGGCTGGTTTGGGGTGGTGCCTTCTTCTTCGGCCGGATCGCGGTGGTTCAAATGCATCCGCTGGTGCTCGTCTTCGCCCGCGTCGCGATCGCGGCGGCGGCCCTGCATCTCTACCTGTTGTGGCGCGGCCCCTCATTTCGGCAGGTCCTGCCGCTGGCCTTGCCGTTCTTCATTCTGGCGCTGTTCAACAATGTAATCCCGTTCTCGCTGATCTTCACCGGACAGCGTGAGTTGGGCGCCGGGCTGGCTTCCATCATCAACGCCACGACGCCCTTCTGGACGGTCATCGCCGCCAACCTGCTGACTGCCGACGAAAAATTGAGCTGGAACAAGCTCGTCGGCATCATGCTCGGCATCGCCGGAACCGGAATTCTGGTCGGCCCGTCTGCGCTGGCCGGTCTCGGAGGCCCGCTCTGGCCGAAACTCGCAGTGCTCGGCGCGACGCTTTCCTATGCGTTCGCCGTGATCTTCGCCAAGCGGTTCAAGGCCGTCCCCGCTGCCCTCGTCGCCACCGGCCAACTGACCGGCTCGACCATCCTGATGACGCCTGTCATCCTGTTCGTCACCGGACCCGAAACCCTGGTGACATCCGGCGCGGATATCTGGATTGCTGTCCTCGCGCTCGGGATCGTCTCGACCGCGTTTGCCTACATCCTCTATTTCCGCCTGATAGCCTCGGCCGGCGCCACCAACGCCTCGCTGGTGACGCTGGTTGTTCCGGCAAGTGCGATCCTGCTTGGCGTGCTCTTTTTGGGCGAAAGTCTTCGAGGGTTCGAAATCGGCGGTCTGGCGCTGATTGCGCTCGGCCTGATAACCATTGACGGACGCGTGTTCCAACGGCGATAGAGATTCCCGATAATTCGACCGGGAGGAACCATGCAGTCGCTCCGAACCATTCTGGAAGCAATCGCCCGCGGCGATTTGAGCCCACGCGAAGCCGTCGCCACTTCGCTCGATGCAATTGACACGCTCGACGGTACGATCCACGCCTTCACCGCGCGGGCGGACCGCGAAACGGTTCTGCAGCGCGCCGAGCAGGCGGATGGCCCGCTTGCCGGCATCGCGGTCGGGGTCAAGGATATCTTCGATACCCACGATCTGGTGACGGCCTATGGTTCGCCGATCTATGCCGGCCATCGCCCTGCCGCCGATGCTGCCATCGTCGCCATGCTGCGCAATGCGGGCGCCTCGATCGCAGGCAAGACCGTGACCACCGAATTTGCCTTCTTCCAGCCCGGCCCGACCGTAAATCCGCACGATCACGCGCACACGCCCGGTGGTTCGTCATCCGGTTCCGTCGCCGCCATCGCCGCCGGCATGATCCCCGCCGCGCTCGGCACCCAGACCGGCGGCTCGGTCATACGCCCGGCCGCATTCTGCGGCGTCGCCGGCTACAAGCCCGGCTTCCGCCTCGTGCCCACGGTCGGCAGCAAGACATTCTCATGGTCGCTCGACACCACCGGATTCTTTGCCGCGACCGTGGACGACGTTGCCCATTTTGCTGCGCTCGCCACCGGCCGCGCGCTCGATCCGGCGCCGGCCGATCCGGCGAAGCTGCGTATCGGCCTCTACCGGACCAGCGTCTGGAACGAGGCCGAGAAATCGATGCGAAGCGCGGTCGAACATGCCGCCGCGGCCGCCCAGCGCGCAGGAGCCACGGTGATCGAGATCGAGGAACCGGACGAGTTGGCCGCCGCCCGCGAAATCCACTCGACGGTCCAGAACTACGAAGCCCACCTTGCGCTTGGCCACGAGTTGCGCTGCCATGCCGACAAGTTGAGCCCGACACTGCTGGCCTGCCTGGAGCGCGGAGCGCTCATTACGCCCGATGCCTATGATTCCGCGCGTACCACCGCCCGGCGGGCCCGCAAGCGCACGACCGCGCTCTTCGAGCAGGTGGATATACTTCTGACGCCGTCCGCGCCCGGTCCCGCGCCACGCGGGCTCGATACGACCGGGGTACCGCTGTTCAACAAGCTTTGGACGCTGACCGGCAATCCATGCGTCAACGTGCCCGGCCTGAAAAATGCGGAAAATCTTCCGCTCGGCGTCCAGATCGTGTCGCGGTTCGCACGTGATCACGTGGCGTTGGCAGCCGGCAAATGGCTTGAAATGGTCCTCTGATACTGCGCGGCAACAAGGGCGGCGCCGCACAATCGCGTTCAATTCGCGTGTTAACAAAAAACGAGAATCTAATATATATCAACAAAAACAACTATTTGGATATTAGAGCCAGCTTGATTATCCCCAAATGCGCTGCGGTGCAGCAACGAATCCGCTTGTACGACGAAAGTTCCAGGCTAGATTCCACACAGGCATTCAAAGGAGGATTGTCATGGGTTTGACTCGTTCTCTCAATGTGCTGGTGTTCTTCGCCGCATTCGGTTTTATCGGGCTGCTGGTGATGGGTGTATTGCCGTAATCGGCGAAGGGAGAAATTCTCCGCGAACAATCGCGAGGCCGGGCCAGGAGCCCGGCCTTGTTTTTTACAGGGGCGGTCCCACCCGGAGCCGTTTATCTTCAAATCGGATTGTGTGGACTTGGTCATTCGCGCCCTAGACATCTTCGCGCGCGGCCAACGGTGCTGTTGCCGTGCCACCCCGCGCTTCTCGCCGGACCGAAAAATCCACGCATCAAACTGCTTCCGTTTGCAGATGAACGGCTCTATGCCGCCTTCGGTTCGGACGCGTTTGCGTTGTTGCCGCGAATTCCGATCAGGTGGCATACGGCAAAGGCCAGATCGGGCTTGTTCATCGTGTAGAAGTGGAAATCGTCGACTCCGCGATCCATCAGGTCGAGCACCTGTTCGGCGGCGACCGCCGCGGCGACCAGCTGATGCGTCTGCGGATCGTCGTCCAATCCCTCGAACCGGTCGGCGAGCCACTGCGGCACATGGCTGCCGGCCCGACCCGCGAAATTGGCCACCTGGCGGAAACTGTGGATCGGCAACACTCCGGGGACGATTGGGACATAGATTCCCGCCCGCCGCACACGCTCCACATAACGCTCGTAGAGATCGTTGTCGAAAAAGAACTGGGTGATCGCGCGCGTCGCCCCGTTGTCGACCTTTCGCTTCAGCATCTCGATGTCGGTGGCGAAATCGGGGCTTTCGGGATGCTTCTCCGGATAGGCGGAGACCGAAACCTGGAAATCGCCGCGCGCCCTGATGCCGGCGACGAGATCCGCGCCGTTGACATAACCGCCCGGATGCGGGGTAAACCGCGCACCCACACCGTCCGCCGGATCGCCACGCAGCGCAACGAAATGTTTCACGCCCTGGGAGGCGAATTCGTCGACCACGCCATCGACCTCTTCTCGCGTCGCATCGACGCAGGTCAGGTGCGCGGCCACCGGCAGGCTGGCCTCGGAGATGATCCGGCGGACTGCCGAAAGCGAGCGCTCGCGCGTGGTGCCGCCCGCGCCATAGGTCACGGAGACGAAACGCGGGCCGAGCGGCGCCAGCCGCTTCACGGTCTCCTGCAGGCGCTCCTCCATCTCCTCGTTCTTCGGCGGGAAGAACTCGAACGAGACGGTGACCGGCTTGCCGGTGCCCGGTTCGCGTGAAAATCGGTTATTGGCCATCAAGCGGTCTCCGTGGGAATATTGGCGCGTTCCTCGTCGGCAATCAGCAGCCGACGGTCGCGGCCGGTCCAGATGCGAACGGTAAGCGAATTGTCCATGCCCTTGTCGTCGATCCGCACCGGATCGAGCACTTCCAGCCCCGCGGCCGAAAGCCACTCGGCGATCTGCTCATCGGAGAAGCCGAGGCGCAGATGCGCATGCTCCTCGCGCAGGAAATCGAGATGGTGCGGCGCGAAATCGACAATGACGAGCCGGCCGGCGGGGCGCAACAACCGCGCCGCCTGCTGGATCGCAAGCCCTGGGTCCTCCAGGTAATGGAGCACCTGGTGGACGGTGATCAGGTCGAACTGGTCGCGCTCGACCGGCGGCGCATAGATGTCGCCCTGGCGAACCTGCGCATGGGTGATGCCTGCCTCGTCGAGATTGGTGCGCGCGATCGCCAGCATGCCGCGCGATGTGTCGACGCCGACGCCGCGCCTGTACTGGCCGGCAAACAATTCGAGCATCCGCCCGGTTCCGGTCCCAAGGTCGAGCATGGCCTGGAACGGCCGGCCGCCGACCAGCCTGCGAAGCGCCGCCTCGACAGCCGCGTCGGGTGCGTGCAGCGAACGGATCGTGTCCCATTCGCCCGCATTGGCGTCGAAATAGGCGGTCGCCCGCTCGCGCCGCCGCTCCTTGACCTGAGCGAGACGCTCCATGTCGCGCTCGACCTGGGCGTCAGCCACATTGATCCGCCCGACGATACTGTCGATCAGTTCACGCGAAACACCGGCCTCGCTCAAATGGAAATAGGCCCACGATCCCTCCTGGTAGCGGTCGATCAGGTTCGCCTCCAAAAGCAGCTTGAGATGGCGCGAGACGCGCGGTTGCGACTGGTTGAGGATTTCGGTCAGGTCCGAAACGGTCAGGTCGCCGCGCGAAAGCAGCACCAGAATCCGCAACCGGCTGGATTCTGCGGCGGCCTTGAGTGTATCAACCATTCTGTTCAGCGGCATGCCGGGTCGTTCGAGCATTGCATTCTCCGAAAGACATAAACATATCTTTATGTCATTCGGCGCCAAATCGCAAGGGCGATAGCCTGATTGCGCCAATTGTTTTTCTTCACGCGACGCTGTCGCATAACGATCAGATGGGAGATGCCATGTTCGAGCAGCGCGACGGCGAGAAGCGGCTGGATTTCGACCCCGCATCCCTTCCCGGAGACGGGCACGTAGTGTTCATCGGCCGGGTCCGTTCGCCATGGACGCAGCGCGGCGAATGCCCGCGCAACATGCGCCAGGCGATCGAGAAGGGAGGCGGCGCCCGCCTGGAGATCGATGCGCGCTTTCGTGATGGCCTGGCGGGCCTGGAGAAAACCAGCCACATCGTCATCCTGACCTGGCTCGACAAGGCGCCGCGCGATCTGATCGTGCAGCATCCGCGCCATGCCAGCGGCGCGAAGGGCGTCTTTGCACTGCGCTCGCCAGTAAGACCCAATCCGGTCGGCCTGCATGTTGTCCGCGTGACCGGCTTTGATCTTTCGGCTGGTGTCCTTGAGCTTGAAGCGATCGACGTGCTCGACGGCACGCCGGTGATCGATGTCAAACCCTACATGCCGTCGATCGATGCAATTGCTGACGCGACGAGCGGGCGCGCGGGGTCCGACGCGAAGTGACCGCGCGCACGGGCCGCCAGCGCGCGATCGCCAGGGCGCTGACCGCATTGCTGCCGATGGCGCCCTACGCGGATATCGAGGCGGTCCGGGCGGCGGCTTCCGCCCGCCACATGCGCACGCTTCCGCCCGCAATCGCGGTCTGGCTCGCAACCGTCGCCCATGTCCGCCACCAGTACACCGATTATGACGAATTGCGCGACACCGGCTACGACGCCGAAAGCGCCCGCCATTTCACCGCCGCCGCGATCAACGACAAGCTGACCGAATGGCGGGCGACCCGCCTGCTCGATCCCGATGCGCCGGACGAGGGCGAGGAATGACCGCCGGCCTTTGGAGCCGTCCCGCCTTCAACGCTTTTCCAGGATCAGCCCGCCGATCGAATAGCCTGCGCCGTAGGAACACATCATGCCGAGTTCGCCTGGCCGGAAATCGGCATGGTTCTCATGGAACGCGATCAGCGAGCCGGGCGCGGCCGTATTGCCGTACTTGTCGAGCACAAGCGGCATCTCGTCACCGGACGGCTCATGCCCGAGCACGCGCGAGATCAGTGCCACGTTCATCCGCTTGTTGGCCTGGTGCGTCCAGAAGCGCTTGATGTCGTCGGGCGCCAGGTCATTGTCCGCAAGCATGTCGACGATGAACTTGTGGGCGGCGGCCGTGACTTCGCGGAAGACCTTGTTGCCGGACTGGGTAACCAGCTTGTCCGGCAGGCCGATACCGCTTTCGTCGGCCCGGTTGAGGAAGCCGAAATTGGACCGGATGTTCGACGAGAACTGGGTAAACGTGTTGATCGCCCGCACGGCAAATCCCTCGCCGGCGGGCACCGCGTCCTCCGCAGAGATCACTGCCGCCGCTGACGCGTCGCCGAAGATGAAATGGGTTTCGCGGTCGCGCCAGTTGAGATGGCCCGACATGATCTCCGGGCTGACGACCAGCACATGGCGAGCGTTGCCGCTCTCCACCAGCGAAACCGCAACGTTGAGCGCGAACGTGGTCGCCGAACACGCGACGTTCATGTCGAAACCGCCGCCGGCGGCGCCGAGCGCCTGCTGCACCTCGATGGCGATCGCCGGATAGGGCCGCTGGTGATGCGCGCAGGAGCAGATCACCATGTCGATGTCTCTTGCCTCGACATTTGCCGCGCCAAGCGCCTGTTTCGCCGAGGCGAGCGCGAACTCGGCCTGCACGGAAAGCGCGCCGTTCGGCCGTTCGGGAATGCGCGGCACCATGCGTTCCGGGTCGAGGATTCCCTCTTTTTCCAGGACGTGCCGCTGCTTGATGCCGGAAGCCTTGACGATGAAATCTTCGGTGGAGGGGCGCAGGTCGTAGCCGGCCCACTTTTCCGGCTCGCCCAATGCCTTTTCCAGCCAGCTGTTGTAGCTTTTCACCAGTTCTTCATTGGTGATGACCGGTTCCGGTACGAACAAGCCAGTTCCCGAAATGACCGCACGGCGCATTGAATTGTCGTCCCCTTCGGCGTGTCGGACCGCCCCGAATCGTTGCATCGAAACGCAATCGCACGGCTTGACCTCGAACGCGCCTTGTGCACCGCGAAAACGGCATGGTCAAGAAAGAAAGGGGCGCCGCCTACGACGAAAGGCGTAGGGGATTGCCAACCCGACAGCGCGCTCGGGATAGGCGCCACCGCATCTGCCGGCGGTCTTCGCTGGCCCCTACCTTGTCAGCCGTTTGTACGTCACCCGCTTCGGGTTGACCGCGTCGGGCCCGAGCCTTCTCACCTTGTCTGCCTCGTATTCCTGGAAATTGCCCTCGAACCATTCCACGTGGCTGTCGCCCTCAAACGCGAGGATGTGGGTGGCGAGGCGGTCGAGGAACATGCGGTCGTGCGATATGATGACGGCGCAGCCGGCGAAATTCTCCAGCGCGTCCTCCAGCGCCGACAGCGTCTCGGTATCGAGGTCGTTGGTCGGTTCGTCGAGCAGGATGACGTTGCCGCCGTCCTTCAGCAGCTTGGCCATGTGCACGCGATTGCGCTGGCCGCCCGAAAGCGTGCCCACCTTCTGCTGCTGGTCGCCGCCCTTGAAGTTGAACGAGCCGCAATAGGCGCGCGAGTTCACCTCGTGCCTGCCCAGCTTGATGATGTCGTTGCCGCCGGAAATCTCTTCCCACACGGTCTTGTTGGCGTTGAGCGTGTCGCGGCTCTGGTCGACATAGCCGAGCTTGACCGTGTCGCCGATGCGGATGGTTCCCGCGTCGGGCTGTTCCTGGCCGGTGATCATGCGGAACAGCGTCGTCTTGCCGGCGCCGTTCGGCCCGATCACGCCGACAATGCCGCCGGGCGGCAGCTTGAAGGTGAGGTCCTCGATCAGCAGCCTGTCGCCGTAACCCTTGGTCAGGCCGTCGAACTCGATCACCATCTGCCCGAGCCGCTCGCCGGCCGGGATGATGATCTGCGCGTCTCCGGGCCGCCTGTCCTCGGCTGCCCGCACCAGCTCGTCATAGGCCTTGATGCGCGCCTTGGATTTCGCCTGCCGCGCCTTCGGGCTGGCCGCGATCCACTCGCTTTCGCGACTGAGCGCCTTCTGGCGGGCGGCTTCCTCGCGGCCTTCCTGGGCCATGCGCTTGGCCTTCTGCTCCAGATAGGCCGTGTAGTTGCCCTCGTAGGGAATGCCGCGGCCGCGGTCGAGCTCGAGGATCCAGCCGGTCACGTTGTCGAGGAAGTAGCGGTCGTGGGTGACCATCAGCACGGCGCCGGGATATTCGCGCAGGTGCTTTTCCAGCCACTGGATCGTCTCCGCGTCGAGATGGTTGGTCGGTTCGTCGAGCAGCAGCAGGTCGGGCTGCGACAGCAGAAGCTGGCAAAGCGCCACGCGCCGCTTCTCGCCGCCCGAGAGATTGTCGATCGTCGCGTCGCCCGGCGGGCAGCGCAGCGCTTCCATCGCCATCTCCACCTGGCTGTCGAGATCCCACAGGTTCTGCGCGTCGATGATGTCCTGGAGCCTGGCGCCCTCCTCCGCCGTCTCGTCGGAGTAGTTCATCATCAGTTCGTTGTAACGGTCGAGGATCGCCTTCTTTTCCGCCACGCCCTGCATGACGTTGCCGGTCACGTTGAGCGCCGGATCGAGTTCCGGCTCCTGGGGCAGGTAGCCGCAGGTCGCGCCTTCGGCCAGCCAGGCTTCGCCGTTATATTCCTTGTCGAGGCCGGCCATGATCCTCAGCACCGTCGACTTGCCGGCGCCGTTGGGGCCGAGAATGCCGATCTTGGCATCCGGATAGAAGGACAGATGGATGTTCTCGAGAACCTTCTTGGAACCATAGGTCTTGTTGAGCCCGGCCATGTGATAGATGAACTGACGTGCCATGTTGCGCCGCAAATCCTGAAACGAGGGGATGAATGAGCGCGCTATGTAGGCGAAACCGCGCGGCGGGGCAATGCGATCGCGCCACGGCGGATGTTTTTCCCCGCGCCTGCGCGCGCCAGTCACAAAAGGCCTTGACCGCTTGGGCCGCCCGGCGCCAGTTTGAGGAATGAGCATTTTCTCGGCCTCCACCCTCGCCTCGCCCACCGGCGCAGAGCTCCATCTCTACCATTGCGCAGCCGAGGGCCCGGCGCGCGGCGTCGTCCAGATCAATCATGGCCTCGCCGAACACGCCGCTCGCTATGCCCGCTTCGCCGATTTCCTCGCCCACGAGGGTTTCGAGGTCTATGCGCACGACCATCGCGGCCATGGCGCGACGCTGGCACCCGATGCCTCGATCGGGGTCTTTGCCGCCGCCGCCGGCGCGGCCGCGGTCATCGCCGATGTCGATGCCGTCCATGCCCATATCGCCGGCAGCCACCCGGGCCTGCCGGTCATCATCTTCGGCCACTCGATGGGCGGGCTGGTCGCCCTCAACTATCTGCTGAAGCACCGCGAGGGTCTGGCCGGCGCAGCAATCTGGAACGCCAATTTCTCCGCCGGCCTGCTCGGCCGGCTCGCAAAGGGATTGCTCGCCTGGGAACGCATGCGCCTTGGAAGCGACGTTCCCTCGCGCATTCTGCCCAGGCTGACTTTCCAGGACTGGGCCAGGAAGATACCCGGCGCCCGCACGCCCTTCGACTGGCTGTCGCGCGACGCAATGGAGGTCGACAAATACATCGACGATCCGCTGTGTGGCTGGGACGCCTCGGTCTCCATGTGGCGCGACGTGTTCGACCTGATCTTCGCCGGCGCGGACAACAGCAATTTCTCTGCCGTCCCCCGCGATCTCCCGATCAACCTGATCGGCGGCGAGAAGGACCCTGCTACCGGTGGCGGCAAGGCGGCGCGCGTGCTCGCCGGCCGGCTCAAGGCCATGGGCTTTGGCGATGTCGAGGCGCGAGTCTTGCCGGACACCCGCCACGAAAGCCTCAACGAGATCAACCGCGACGCGGTGATGGAGGATTTCGCCGCCTGGGCGAAGCGGGTGGCGGGGTAGGCAAAGGCCGGACATTGGAACGCGGCCGGCGTCCGGTTCGCAATTCCGCGGGTCAGAACACCAGAACCTTTTCCGCCGAAGCTGTTGCTTCCCCGAGTTCGTCCATGGTGCTGCGGGCCGCGCCGTCCATGACGTCGTCGTCGGTCATGCCGCGCGCATCCATGCATGTCCCGCAAAGGAGGACACGGCCTTTGCCGGCAAGGACCCGTTTCAACATGCGCTCCATGTTGTAGTAGCCATCCGGGGTCTTTTGCCCTTTTCGGGCAGCGACCACCGCATCGGCCATCAGGAAGACGGTGATCTCCGCTTCTGGGTCCCTCTTCACAAGCGTGTGGGCGAGACGAAGGGCGTTGTAGCAGCGCTCGGTGCCGTAGGGCGGATCGTTGAGGATGAACAGGGTTTTCATTCGAATTCTCCACTTCGTATATGCGTCATGATCTCAGGACGGCCACGGTCTCTACCGGCCTTCTGTCCCGGTTCCACTGCTCCATCCCGCCGCGCAGGACATGGACATCGTCAAATCCGGCCTCGCCGAGCAGCGCCGCGGCACTGGCCGAGCGACGGTCGGTCCGGCACACCAGCACGAACGGCTTGCCCCGTTGCGCGTCGAGCTCGGCCATGCGGCCGGCAATCTCGCCAAGCGGCATGTTCACGGCGCTCGCAATGTGGCCCAGTTGCCCGGTAAATTCGTCTGGTCCCCGCACGTCCACGACAGTGACGCCGCCCTCCGTCAGGAGGTCGGCGAGTAGGTCGGGTTCGATCCATTGCGGTGCAGCTCCCGCCCGCAACCTGCGAACCAGGCGCGGCAGGAAGGCGATGGCGACGAGGAGGCCGAGCGCCATCAAACCGTAGCGGATCGCAGAGGCATCGCCGGAAAGGGCCTCGCGCCCCGCATGGCCAAGCCAGGTATACGCGATCGCGCCGGGTGCCATCGCGACGAGAGAAGTGATTGCGTAGGGCCAGAACCCGATCCGGGTCAGCCCGAGCGCATAATTGGTCAGATTGAAGGGAAAGAGCGGCACGAGGCGCACGAAGGCGACGAAACGCCAGCCCTCCGCCTCGACGCCCTCGATGAGGCGCCGCAATCGGCCGCCCGTGCTGCGGGCCACCCATTCGCCGGCAAGGTAGCGCGCGATCAGGAAGGAGAGGCTCGCGCCGATTGTCGCGCCGGAAAGATTGAGCAGGGTTCCCCAGACCGGACCGAACAGGGCGCCGCCGGCAAGCGCAAACAGCGAGCCCGGCGCGAAGACGACCGTACCGACGGCGTAGAGACCAAGATAGGCGATTGGAGCCCACAGGCCGAATCCTGCGAGCCAGGCCTCGAAGGCGGCGACATCCAGTTTTTCGCGGTATGTCCAGGCCCAGGCGACCGCGGCTGCAATCCCAAGCGCGAGAACGAGTCGCGGCAGAAGACGTCGGGTATTCATTGCTTCTTCTCAGTCTTTTCACGGTTGATGGGATAGCCGCTCGCCGGGCCGAGGATCGGCTGGATCAGCATCCGGTCGAGCCACAGGTCGCGGCGGGTACGAAACTGCTCGATGCCGATCGTCATGGCTTCGTGCCCGTCGCGCGGCTGGGCGCGATAGGTGCCGAGCAGGCGGTCCCACCACGGCAGATTGAAGCCGAAATTGGAATTGGTTTCACTCGGATGGATCGAGTGATGCACCCGGTGCATGTCCGGCGTCACCACGAAGAGCCGCAGGATGCGGTCGAGGGCAACGGGCAGGCGGACATTGGAATGGTTGAACATTGCTGTACCGTTCAGGAGCACCTCGAAGATGAGAACGGCGATGACCGGCGGTCCCAGCACGGCAACGACGGCAAGCTTGATGCCCATCGACAGCAGGATCTCGACGGGATGGAACCGCAATCCGGTCGAGACGTCGAACTCCAGATCGGCATGGTGCATGCGGTGCAGCCGCCACAGCGCCGGTACGGCATGGAACATCACGTGCTGAAGGTAGATGGCGAGATCGAGAACCGCGACCGACGCAATGATGGCGAGCCAGGCGGGAACCGAAAAGACATTGAACAATCCCCAGCCGCGGTCTGCGGCCACAACGGCCAGTCCGACTGCAGCGACGGGAAAGGTCAACCGCACCAGCAGCGTGTCGACGACGACGACAGCAAAATTGTTGCTCCAGCGGATCAGGCGGGGGATTTCCCGCCGGCGCCGCGGCGCCGCCACCTCCCATCCCGCCATCACCAGAAGGATGCCGAGAAAGAAACCCATTCGGATCAGTGGTTCGTTTTCCAGAAGCAGTTCGGTCATTGCGGCCCCTTGCGAGATACGAGATTCTTGCTTACGTTCAAATATACGTTTGAATGATATAATGTTGGATGCATGAAAATGTCAATCGGCCCGAAACAGGCGCTTTATGCGGAGTTTGCGACAGTTGCCCGCGCACTGGGATCGCAGCACCGCCTCGAGATGCTCGAACATCTGGCGCAGGGCGAGCGCTCAGTCGAGGCGCTGTCCGAACGCGTCGGCCTTTCGGTCGCCAACACCTCGCATCACTTGCAGCAACTGAGAAGGGCGGGCCTCGTCGTCCAGCGCCGCGAAGGGAAGTTCGTGCTCTACAGACTCGCCGACGAGAGCGTGCTTGCCCTGATGGCGGCGCTATCCGGTGTCGCGGCCCGCAACCTTGCCGAGGTCGATCGCATACGGCGCACCTATTTCGACGAACGCGACAACATGGAGCCGGTCTCGCGCGAGGAACTGTTGCAAAGAACGCGCGACGACCTGGTAACGGTCCTCGATGTCCGCCCGCCTGACGAATACGGCGTCTCTCACCTGCCCGGCGCAGTCAATATCCCGTTTGGCGAACTGGAGGCGCGGCTCGGCGAACTCGACCCCAAGCACGAGATCGTCGCCTATTGCCGTGGACCGTGGTGCGTCTTGTCATACGAGGCGGTTGCCGCGCTTCGCGCACGCGGCTTTGACGCCAGACGGCTGGAGGACGGCCTTCCCGAATGGCGAGCGGCGGGGATGCCCGTGGAGGGTCGCGCGTCATAGACGGCCGGCCGGCCTGGTCGCGGGTCGCCTTCGAAAAAGTCCTTCACCGCCCTCCGCACCGGCGCCGCCCTTCCCGGCTAGGCCCTCTCTGCCTGATCTGCTAATCAAGTCCCGTCAATTCTCGATTCAAGGCCGCAGGACGGGACCGATGCTTGCCGAACTCTTCACCTTCGAACACCTGACCACCTTCCTCGTGCTCACCGCGCTCGAGACCGTGCTCGGCTTCGACAATCTGCTCTACATCTCCATCGAGGCAAAGCGGGTGGCGCCGGACCGCCAGTCCTTCGTGCGCCGCTGGGGCATCATTCTCGCCATCGGATTGCGCATCGTGCTGCTGTTCGTGGTGCTGCAACTGATCAGACTGTTCCAGGATCCGTTCCTCGACCTGAACTTTCCTCCATTTGTCGAGGGCGCGTTCTCCGGCCATGCACTGATCGTGCTCGCCGGCGGCGTGTTCCTGATCTACACGGCGATGAAGGAAATCTTCCACATGATGAACATCGAGGAGCGTGAGAGCGAAGCGGGCGACAGAGCCCGCCGCAGCATCGCAATGGCATTGTTCTGGATCGTCGCCATGAACCTGGTCTTTTCTTTCGACACCGTTCTTTCCGCCGTCGCATTGACTGAGAACTTCATCGTCATGACGGCCGCCATCACGGTCTCCGGCGCCCTGATGGTCCTGATGGCCGACGCGGTGGCCAACTTCCTCAAGAAGAACCGCATGTACGAAGTGCTCGGCCTGTTTGTCCTTCTCCTCGTCGGCATCATGCTGATGAGCGAGGGCGGACATCTTGGTCACCTTGCCTTCTTCGGTCACGAGGTCGTGGAAATGTCCAAGGCGACCTTCTATTTCGTGCTCGTCACCATGGTCCTGGTCGAGATCGTCCAGACGCGCTACCAGCGCAAGCTGATGCGCGAGAAGGAGCGTCTGATCGCCAAAGGCAGGGCGGTGGCCGAACATGGCTGATGCGGCTTCGGGACGGGCGGATACCGGTTCTCCTTCTGACGATGCAAGCGGTCGGGACGCTCCGCTCAAGGGCGTGCGCGTCATCGAGCTGGCGCGCATTCTGGCCGGTCCCTGGGCCGGGCAGTTGCTGGCCGATCTCGGCGCCGATGTCATCAAGGTCGAAAAGCCCGGCACCGGCGACGACACGCGCCACTGGGGGCCGCCGTTCGTGACCGGGGCAGACGGGGCCAATTTGTCGGCCGCCTACTACCACTCCACCAATCGCGGCAAGCGCTCGATCGCCCTCGACATCGCCACGTCGCAAGGTGCAGAGACGGTTCGCGAGTTGGCGGCCGACGCCGACGTGCTGATCGAGAATTTCAAGGTCGGCGGGCTGAGGAAGTACGGCCTCGACTATGAAAGCCTTTCGGCGCTCAATCCCCGCCTGGTCTATTGCTCGATCACCGGTTTCGGCCAGACCGGCCCCTACGCCCCCCGCGCTGGCTACGACTTCATCGTCCAGGCGATGTCCGGCATGATGTCGATCACTGGCGAACCCGGCCGAGAACCGCAGAAGGCGGGCGTCGCCATCTCCGACATCTTCACCGGTCTCTATTCCGTCGTCGCCATCCAGGCGGCGCTGCGCCATGCCGAGAAGACGGGCTGCGGCCAGATGATCGACATGGCCCTGTTCGATACCATGTCCGGCGTGCTCGGCAACCAGAACCTCAACTATCTCGTCTCAGGAGTGACGCCCGTTCAGATGGGCAACGCCCACATGAACATCGCGCCCTACGAGGTATTTCCGGTCGCCGACGGCCATATCATCATCGCCGTCGGCAATGACGGCCAGTTCCAGCGCCTGTGCACGCTTCTCAAGGCCGATGACCTCGCAGCCGACGAGGCGTTCGCGACCAATCCCGCGCGCGTGACCGACCGCGCCCGCCTGCGCGCGCGCCTGATCGACTATCTCGCGAACTGGCCCCGCGCGGACATCCTTGCCGCCTGCGATGCCAATCGCGTGCCGGCCGGGCCGATCAACTCGATCGCCGACATGTTCGCCGATCCCCAGATTATCGCGCGCGGTCTGAGGCTGGACATCCCCGACGCCGCCGGCACGGAACTGCCAGCCGTGCGGTCACCGATCCTGCTCCCCGAAACGCCGCTGGTCTATGACCGGCCGCCGCCGCGCGTTGGCGAACACACCGAAGAGGTACTCGCAGAACTGAAAAAGCGGAAGCGATAGCGGCCGGCATCGCTGGTTGCCGATTTCAGGTCACAGCAACCAGGTCGTGGCGATCCACAACACCGCGCTCAGGGTAAAGAACGAAAGCGCAGTGGCCACCAGCATCGCCACCGCGCTTTCCTTCTCGCGCCCGAAGCGTTGCGCCAGGATCGGATAGATGCCCATCATCGGCACCGCGGCGAGGATTACCGCCGCCGCCTGCATCTCGCCCGTCAGCGGCGCCAGGCCGGCAAGTGGCAGCGCCGCCGTCGCACCGAACACCGCGAGCGGATGAAAGACCAGCTTGCCCAAAACGGTCGGCGCGATCTCGCCGCTCATGCCGCGTACGGAGAAACCCGCAAGCGTGCCGCCGATCACCAGCAGCGAGACCGCCGCGCTCGATGCGGCCAGCATGTCGAAGGGCTTCATCAGCGGCTCGGGCAGTTTCAGTCCGGCAAGCGAGGCGGCAAGGCCTGCGACGAGCCCGATGACGATCGGGTTGCGCGCCATGGAGCGCGCGGTGCGCGCGATCGTCTTGCCAAGCGGCACCGGCCCGCCGCGCCCGGCTTCCGCGATCGCCAGCAGCAGCGGGATCAGCAGGATATTTTCCACCATCATGTTGAGCGCCAGCCCGACACCCGCGATCGCCGGCAACGTCAGCAGCAGGATCGGATAGCCGATGAAGCCCGTATTGGAGCACACCATGCCCATGGCGCTGAACGCAGCGGCGGTGGCGTCCGCCTTCTGCACCCGCCTGGCATAGAGATAGCCGCCAGCAAGGACCACCAGCGAACCGGCCGCGTAGGCAGCCAGGTAGCCGGGATTGGCGATCTCGGCGATCGGCCGCTGCGAAATCGCCTTGAACAGCAGCGCCGGCAGGGCAAGCACCACGACATAAGAGCCGAGAACCCTCATCGCCGCCGCATCGAACAGGCCGAAGCGGACCACCGCGTAGCCGATGGCGATCATGATGAAGACGGGCGCGGTGATGGACAGGACGTCGAGCATGTCGGGAAGCGTTGATGGCGTTTCGCCCGCTTAGACACCGGACGGCGGGATTTGGCAACCGTCGGCCGCCATTGCTCGCTGGACGGCTGCTTGCAGGTTCCGCGGCGGGATCGACGATGTTGCCATCCCGCTCCCCCCATGCTGTTCTAGCGCCAGGGGACACATACAGGCAGGCGGCATGAAGCGTTTCGCGATGGACAGGATCGGTGCGGGCGTCACACGCCATGTCCGCGCCGTGATCGTTTCATGTATCGCCGTCACGCTTGCCGCGCTCGCCGCGCTTTCCACCGGGCTTGAGTTCAACGGTTCGGTCACCGACATCCTCAAGGCCGATACGCCGGTCTATAACGCGCTTGCGAGCGTGGAGCGCGCTTTCCACCCTTTTTCCACCGATGAGGTTCTGGTCGTCGAGGCCGAGGATATCGGGGCACCAGAAACCTATGCCGCACTCGAGGACTTCGTGTCCGACCTGCAACTGGTCGATGGCGTGGCGGCAACGATCTCGCTGTTCGCCCTGCCCGGCCCCGGTAGCGGGATCGAGCCATGGCTCGGCACCGAAGCGGCACGGGAATTGCCGCCCGTCGCCCGTCTCGACCGCTTTCTGGAAACCCAACCGCTCGCGCGCGACCTGACGGCGGCCGACCGCACGATGACGCTGGTTGTATTGATGATCGAGCAGCAGGATGCCGGGACCGTGCTGTCACCGGCTTCGCGCGCGGAAATCGAATCGATTGCAGGCAGTTATGGTGCGGTGTTGAAGGTCAGCTTCGCCGGTCTTGGCGAAATCCATCGCACCATCGAAAAGGCGCTGCGCAGCGATACGCGGATGCTGGCCACCGTCTCGATCTCGCTATGCGTCTTGCTGGCGCTCCTCATCTTCCGCTCGTGGCGCGCGGCAGTCATCGCCGCGCTGCCGCCGATCGTCGGCGTGTTGTGGTTTTTCGGCTTTGCCGCGCTTGCCGGCGTCACCATCGACACCATCACCACCATCATCCCGACCCTGCTGATCGTCGTGGGTTTCGCCGATGCCGTGCACCTCTACTACGCCATCCTGCGCGCCCGTGGCCGCGGCCTGGAAGGCGCGGCAGCGATCCGCGACGCCTTGGCCGAGACCGGCCCCGCCTGTTTCCTTACCAGCCTCACCACCGCGATCGCGTGCCTTGGCATCGGCCTTGCCGGCAGCGCCACGCTCAATACTTTTGCCTGGAGCGGTTTTGCCGGCATGTTCATCGAGCTGGCCGCCGTGCTTGCGCTGGTCCCAGTACTCGCCCTGGTCCTGGAACCGCACGACGCCCGTGCCGCGCCGCGCACGGCAATCGGCTTTTCGGCGATCGGGCGGGCAGCCGTCGCCCTGCTGCCATGGCGCAGGCCGCTGTTTGCCGTCTCCCTCATCCTCTTTGCGTTACTTGCCTATGCGCAATCGCAACTGGAGACCGGGTTTCGGCTGTCGGAACATCTCCGGGCCTCAGGCCCGCTGGCGCAACTGGAAAACCGGCTGAAGGACAAGGGGCTTGGCAGCGGCCAGGTTTTTGTCGTCGTTGACGATGCCGACGGCAAGCCCGGATTCAATCCGCCCGATGCCGCACGCCTGGCCGCCGCCGGCCGGGCGGTCTTTCCCGATGCTTCGGCGGAAGCCGCCGTGAGCCTCTTTCCGGATGCGGCGCAGATCCAGCGCCTTGCCGAGGAGGACCAGCCGCTTCTCAAGCGCTATGTCGCCATGGACGGCTCGCGCTACCTCCTGCCCGTCCCGGTGGACCTGTCGCTGACTTCCAACCAGATTTCCGCCTACGCCGATGATCTGCGCGCCCGCCTCGCCGCCGTCGGCCTTTCCGATGTCTCCGAAATCGTTGGCCTGCCGCTGCTCTCCGCCTACGAGGTGCCGCGAATGATCTCAGACCTGCAACTCGGCTTCTACGCGGCGCTCGTTCTGGTGGTTCTCGTCCTGGTCTATTCCACGGGTTCGCTGCGCATGGGGCTGCTGTCGCTCATTCCCAACCTGATCCCGATCCTCGGCGTCGAGGCCTGGCTTTATCTGACCACCGGTCAGCTTTCGATGACCGCCGCCGTGGCCTTCACAATCGCCTTCGGCATTGCCGTCGACGATTCCATCCACGTCATCAACCGCTACCAGCGCGCCCTTATCGCGGGCGAAGCCGAGCCGCTTGCGCTGGCGATCCGTGACACCGTTTCGCCGATCTCCGCTAGCACGGTATTGCTCGTTGCCGGCCTCGGCGTCACCCAGATCTCCAGCCTGCCGTCTGTCGCCGTATTCGGCCAGCTCGTGTCGGCCGCCCTCGTATTGGCGCTTTTTTCTTCCTTGTTCCTGCTGCCGGCCTTCGTCAGGCTGTTCGCCAATGGGGAAGAAAAATGATGCGCCTCCTCCTCCCGCTCGCCGCCGCATTCCTTGTCGCCGCCAGTACCGGCGCATCGGCCATCGAGCTTGCGGATTACGTGGGTGTGTGGCGCGGCAAGGGCACCTACATGCGCCAGACCACGACGGAAAGCAGCGGCAAACTGACCTGCAGGCTCACGATCACCGCAAAGAGCGTGGACCGGATCGTCGTCAACGGCCGTTGCGCGGCACCGGAAGGTTCACGTGGTTTTACGACCGAAATCACCGATACCGGCGGCGGCGCGCTCGCCGGCCGCGGCCTGTCCGGGCCGGATACCGGACGTTCCAGCGCCGGCCAACTCGGCGCCGACGGGTTCAAACTGATCGGCGAGGACGACAAGGGACGAACCCTGTTCCAGCTCACCTCGCCATTGTCCGGCACCCTGGAGATGTACTCGGGTTCCTGGAGTGACAAGCGGACCGAAACGGCCGATGTCGTGCTGAGCCGGTAGCTCGCCTCCCGTTGACAGGTAACGAAACCGTAACTTGACCGTTGTCAACGACAGGCCGCAGACTTTGTCGGAGAATGAATTTGAACACAAAGGAGTATCCGGCCATGCGCAATGCGATGACGTCCCTTATGGCAGGCACGATGATTACACCGGCATCGGCGGGAGTGGCGCTGGCCCAGCAGGGCAGCGATGATCGCTATCGCTATGGCCCCGGCATGATGTGGCACGATGGATACGGTGGAGGTTTCGGTATGTTTTTCGGCCCGATCTTCATGATCCTGATTCTCGCGGCGATCGTGATCGGCGTCGTCTGGCTGCTGCGCGCCACCGGCGCGCTCGGTTCTTCCGCGGGCGCCGCAGCACCCACCGACACGTCCAACAAGGCGCTCGACATCCTCAAGGAGCGCTTCGCCAAGGGCGAGATCGACGCCAAGGAGTTCGATGAGCGCAAGCGGCTGCTGAGCGACTGACCGGGCCAGACCTGGGCCGCTGGTGCGGGTCTGTCCGAAAGCGCCCGCCAGTGCGTGGCCCTTCCCGCTGAGCCGGGCAGGCATACCCCCTTACGTCCGGGTCGGAAACGGTCAGACCGCGTCGAAGTCGAGCACCAGCTTTTCCGATGTCGGCCGAGTCTGGCAGGTCAGCGTGAACCCGGCCTCCAGTTCCCACGGCTCCAGCGAAAAGTTCACGGCCATCTCACCGGATCCCTCGACTATCTTGGCCCGGCAGGTGCAGCACATGCCGCCAGCGCATGAATAGGGCAGTTCCAGCCCGGCCTTGTGCGCCGCATCGAGCACGGTCTGGCCGGGATCGGCGATCGAGAAGCTCTTGCGGATGCCGTCGACGATGACCTCGACGGCGACGCCCTTTTTGGCCGCCGCCCGGGCCGCATCGGAAACCGGCCGCGCCGCGGGCACCTCGCCATCGAGCGTGAAACGCTCGAAGCGCAACTTGCCTTCGGGCATGCCGAGTTCCTTCAACGTCTCCGACACCTCGTCGATCATCGCGCCCGGGCCGCAGATGAAAGCAAGGTCATGGAGCTTCGGATCGACAAGGCCGTGCCTGGCGAAAATGCGCAGCCGCTCGCCGTCGATGCGCCCGTTCAGCACGTCGACATCCTGGTCCTCGCGCGACAGCACGTGGATCAGCGTGAAACGACCCATATAGCGGTCCTTCAGGTCTTCGACCTCCTCAAGGAACATGATCGAGCCGGTCTGCCGGTTTCCGTAGATCAGCGTGACCGTGGTCTCCGGTTCGTGTGCCAGCACGCTTTTGGCGATCGACAGCATCGGCGTGATGCCCGAACCCGCCGCGACCAGCAGATAGTCGTGGGCGCCGCCGATATCGGGCGTGAAACGGCCTTCCGGCTCCATCACGCGAATGATGTCGCCTTCCGACAGCTTCTCGGTGACGAAGGTGGAAAACCGCCCGTCCTCGACCCGGCGTACGCCGACCCGCAACTGCGGTTCGCCGGCCTCCGAGCAGATCGAATAGGAGCGCCGCACCTCCTCGCCGCCGATCTTCGCCGCAAGCGTCAGATACTGGCCCGGCCGGAAGGCGAATACAGCGCGCAAATCGTCGGGAACGTCGAACGCTATGGCGACGGCATCGGGCGTTTCGCGATCGATACGGGCAACCTTGAGATCGTGGAAGCGGCTCATGGGGTCCTCACAGTAAGGCTGTCAGATACATTTGAAGTAGTCGAACGGTTCGCGGCAGGCGAGGCAGCGATAATGCGCCTTGCAGGGCGTGGAGCCGAATTCCGAGACGCGCTCGGTCTCGGCCGATCCGCATTTGGGGCAGTTGACCTGTTCCTCGCCGAACAGCGCCCTGATCGAGTTCGACGCCCTTTTCGGCGGCGCGATGCCGTAGGCGCGCAATTTTTCGCGCCCTTCGGCGGTGATCCAGTCGGTCGTCCAGGCCGGCGACATGACGCGCTCGATACGCACCTCGAAGCCCGCCTCGCGCAACGCGCCCTCGATCGCCAGCTCGATCGCCACCGTGGCCGGACAGCCCGAATAGGTCGGCGTCACCTTCGCCACCGCCGCGCCATCGGCGTCGATCTCGACCGAACGCAGGATGCCGAGATCGGCGACACTGACGCAGGGCACTTCGGGATCTGGCACCGATGCCGCGGCCGCCCAGGCGCGCGCCTGCTGTTCCGGCAAGGGCCGGACGGAAGCGGCCTTGCCGGAAACGTTGCTCACCAGTTCGCTCCGGGATAGGCACGCTGCATATATTGCAGTTCGGCCAGGATATGGCCCATTTCCTCGCCGTGAATGCCGGTTCGCCCGCCGCGCGGCTGGTAGCTCGACTGCGGCACCGCGATACCTGCCTCGGCGAAGATCTGGCCGATCGTGCGGTCGAACTCGCCGCGCAGCATCGCGGGGTCCGGAGCGATACCCGCTTCGTCCATCGCATCGCTCACCGCGTCGGTGTCGAACAGTTCCGCAGTGTAGGGATGCAGCGCCTCGACCGCCTCGCGCATGCGCCGCGCGCTCTCCTCGGTGCCGTCGCCAAGGCGGATCACCCATTCGCCGGCATGGCGGATATGGTAGGCGACTTCCTTGATCGCCTTGGCCGCGATCGCCGCCAGGCGCGCGTCGGCCGAATTGAGGCAGGCCCTCCAATAGGGCTCCATGAAGGCCGCGAAATAGAGCTGGCGGGCCATGGTGTGGGCAAAATCGCCATTGGGCCGCTCGACCAGCAGGCAGTTGCGGTACTGTCGCTCGATCCGCATATAGGCGAGATCGTCCTCGTCGCGCCCCTTGCTCTCCACTTCGCCGGCATACTGGTAGATGAGCCGTGCCTGCCCGATCAGGTCGAGCGCCATGTTGGGCATTGCCAGATCCTCCTCCAGCAACGGCGCGTGGCCGCACCATTCCGACAGGCGATGGCCCAGGATCAGGTGATCGTCGCCGAGGCGGATCAGAAGCTGGAACAAATTGTCATTCATGTCTTTTTCCTTATCCAACCGGCAAGAGACCCCGACGCGACCACCTACATGTGGCCGACTTCGTCCGGAATCTCGTAAAAGCTCGGATGGCGGTAGATCTTCGAGGCGGTCGGCTCGAAATTCTCCTCCTTCTGCGCAGGGTCCGACGCGATGATCTCCACCGACGGCACGACCCAGATCGACGTGCCCTCGCCGCGCCTGGTATAGACATCGCGCGCCGCTTGCAGCGCCATCTCGGCGTCCGCCGCGTGCACCGAGCCGCAATGCTTGTGGGCCAGGCCGTTACGCGGCCGGATGAAGACTTCCCAAAGCGGTATTTCCTGTCTGCTCATGTCCGTTTCCTCCTATTCGGCCGCGATTTTCGCCGCTTGCGTGCGCGCCTTGCGCTTTTCGGCGTAAGCCATCGCCGCTTCGCGCACCCATTCTCCGTCGGCCCAGTCCTTGCGCCGCGTCGCCATGCGGTCGCGGTTCATCGGCCCGTCGCCCTTGACCACGCGCCAGAATTCGTCCCAGTCGATTTCGCCGAAATCGTAACCCTGCTTCTCCTCGTTCCACTTCAGGCCGGGATCGGGAAATTCCAGACCGAGGAAATGGCCCTGCGGCACCGTGGCGTTGACGAATTTCTGCCTGAGATTGTCGTTGGAGAAGCGCTTGATCTTCCACTTCATCGACTGGTCGGAATGCGCACTGTCGGCGTCTGACGGGCCGAACATCATCAGCGACGGCCACCACCAGCGGTTCAGCGCGTCCTGCGCCATTTCCTTCTGCTCTTCGGTGCCGCGCGCCAGCACCAGCATGATCTCGTAGCCCTGCCGCTGGTGGAAGCTCTCTTCCTTGCAGATGCGGATCATCGCCCGCGAATACGGCCCGTAGGAACAGCGGCACAGCGCGATCTGATTCATGATCGCCGCGCCGTCGACCAGCCAGCCGATGGCGCCGATATCGGCCCAGGTCAGCGTCGGGTAGTTGAAGATCGAGGAATATTTCGCCCGGCCCGCCAGGAGCTCCGCGTTCATTTCGTCGCGGCTGACACCCAGCGTCTCGGCCGCCGAATAGAGGTAGAGGCCGTGGCCGCCCTCGTCCTGCACCTTGGCCAGCAGCGCGGCCTTGCGCTTCAGGCTCGGCGCGCGCGTAATCCAGTTGCCCTCCGGCAGCATGCCCACGACCTCGGAATGCGCATGCTGGCTGATCTGGCGGACGAGCGTCTTGCGGTAGCCGGCCGGCATCGGATCGTTCGGCTCGATCTTCTCCTCCGCGTCGATGCGCTTTTGGAAGGCAGCGAGAAAAGTCTCGTCCTCGTCGGTTTGCGTGTCCGCGCCAATAAGCCCTTGGCTGTACATGACTTTTCCTCCAGAGTACACGGCTCTTGCGCCGCCGCCGATCAATATGTAACAAAAATTGGAATGATACGCAATTCTTTGTAACGCTTTGGAGGATATTGTGAACAGGTTGGGGACGAGCGAAACCGATGCGATCCTGGGGCAGATGTTCGCGCCATGGATCAGGGAACTGGGTTTGCACACCAGGGCGATCGACGCCAGCGGCGCCGATTTCGCCCTCGCCGACAACCGCGATCTCGTGCATGGCGGCGGCGTCGTCTGCGGCCAGGCGCTGGTCTCGGCGGTCGATACAGCCTGCGTGCTGACGCTGAGCGCGCTAAACGGCGGCTTCAAGCCGGTGACGACCGTCGACATGACAGCGCATTTCATCCGCCCGGTCCCGCCGGGCGAAGTCGCGATCCGCATCAATGTCGAATCCAACGGCAAGCGCATGGCTTTCCTGCGCGCCGAGATACGCGCGGCAGGCCAGGCCAAGCTCGCCGCCTCGGCGACCGCCGCCTTCATGTATCTGGGAGATTGACGGAAGCGTCGTGGCTGGCCGGCGCGAGCCGGCGCGCGTGCGGACCGGTGTTCAGGAGCCGAACATCATGATCGCGATGGGCACCGGCGACACCGCGACCATGACGGTCAGCAGGAACGGAACCGGTGCGAAAATGCCGCTCAGGCCGGCGGCCATGGAAATGCCGCCGCCGCCGCCGACCATCACGTTGCCGGGCATGTTGATCATCAGCGCAAGCGCGACATACCTGTGTTTGGCGACGATGTGCAGGATGCGGCTGTCGATTCCTTCCAGTAATGTGTCCAGCCGGTCCGAAGGCTTCATCTGCAGGGTCGCGAGGATCCTGTCGGCCAGGCGATGCAACCCGAGCCAGCGCAGGCCCGCCGCCGTCATTCGGGGCGGAACCAGCCGCCCGACCGCATAGGCGAGGCAGAGGCTGATTACCGTCGAAAAGTAGATCAGCGGCGCGATGGCCGCGCCGAACATGCTCAGCATCGCCATGCCGATTTCCGCGCCGGGAACGAACGGCACCGCCGTCAGGATCACATAGGCCAAAGTGCCAAGCGCAATCCCCCTTTGAACAGCGACTTCATTCGATGATCTGATGTCGAATTGAAGATATTGCTTGATGAACTCGACCAGCTGCCCGGCGACAAGGACCACACATACGATCAGCCCGATGCGGACACCTGTCCAGAGCAGCAGGCGCAGCGGGGTCAGTTTTGCCATCGCCGGCGGTTCCGACAACGCGTATATCCGGACGCCGCCACCGATGACGGGCAGATTTCGCCGCAGCCGGTTTCAGGAAAACCGGCTTTGTGGTTCTGGCGGCTATCCGGCTTCAAGCGCGATCTCCGGCTGGATACCGAAACGCTGGGCGAAGGCAAGCGCATCGCGCTGGGCGGGCAGCCCCGCCTCGTCAAGCCAGGCTTCGCTGGGTGCGACCAGCGGCGCGTAGATCCGCCGCGCCAGCGCCCGCGCCTCCCCGCCCGGCCACCCGGCCGGCAGGAGCTCGGCAGGAAGGCCCGGATCGCGCAGCACGATCCGCCGCCAGTCGTGGATGAGCAGCGTGCGCACGGCGATCGCATCGATGCCCGCAAGCCCTCCCCTGCCATCGATCGCACCGGACATGGCCGACCAGGCGCTGACGAAGCGCGTGTATTGCGCGGACAGTTGATCCAGTTCCCACAACCGGCCCAGAACGCCGGGCGGCTGGTTTCCCTTGCCGGTGACCAGCAGGATGCCTTCCATGTCCGTGACATCCGAAGCACCCGCTGTCGCCGGGCGCAGGAAGCTCTGCGCGCCGATCCGCGCGAACCCCGCGGCTGTCAGTATGTCCGATGCGCCGCCCGGCGCATCCGGCAGCACGATCGCCGTGGTCCACTGTCCCGGCCAGACCGGCGGCCCCGGCGCGTAGATGCGCCGCGTCGCCTCATCGAAGGCGTGACGTCCCTCGGCGTTGAGCCGATAGAAGCTCAGCCGCCCGTCGCGCTCGCGCGTCACCCAGCCATCGGCGGCGAGCCGCGACATCGCGGTGCGCACCGCGCCCTTTTCGACGCCGAGCCGTTCCATCACCGCCTGGATCGCCGCCAGCCCCGCGCGTCCGCCGCGCGGCACCACCGCATCGCCGAAAAACGTCACGACCAGCGACCAGACCCGGATTCGGGACTGGGCGTGCAGCCTTGCGACCAGTTTGTCGAGCGCCTCGAGCGCCGGATTGGAGCGCGTATCCATGCGCTACCGATGGCACAAGGCCCGTGCGCTGGCAACCAGTGGAGGGATTGGGGGAGACGGTGGGGTCATTGGGGGGATTAATTATCCATGTCGGATGTAATTCCTAATTTCATACTAGAGAAAGGGAAGGCTTTCCTAGCTGATTTGCGAGCATGACAGGTCGGCAGAAGCGAATGCTAAAAATCAGAAAGTGGAGATCACGCCCGCTATGCTGGGGGCTTTCAAATAATGAATATCGTGCTGTACTGGACAATACGAGAGCGGTAGGGAAAAGCGCGGTAGGTAATTAGAGCGGTATTGGCCAATCTTTGACGACCTCACCGTGTGTTTTGCGGGTACCAAAACCGAGTTTCTTATTCAGATCTACAACGGAATTGGCGACGTACTGTACATTCTCACAAACGATACGCGCTGCCTCGGTAGAAATTGGGAAACGTTTTCCAGCATTCGCGCCTTTCCATATGGTCCAGAAGGCTTGAGCCGGAAAAGCGGCTATGTCCGCGCTTACTTCACCGTGGATTATTATGTTTCTGTCACTCGCAACGGTCTCGATTAGCTTTTTGATTGTCTTCAGTTCTGCAAGATCGGAAGCAGACAACTTATCCTTTGCCAACTTGAATATGTTTTCCCATTTTGACCGCATTTCCATTTTTTCGCTGAGGATGGAAATAACCTCATCACTCGGGTTGGTCAGCCCGTAAAGTAGGATATCAGACACAAGGTCTAAGAAGGACCACGCTTGGCATAGGGTACCAACTTCCCTTCTAGTTGCCATTGTTGGTTCAATTGGGATGCGGCTCAGGTAGGACGGATATTCCATGTCAAACACCGATGAGAACAAAGACTAGGAAAAGGGCGACGAGATGTTGAAGCGGACGCTCAAGACACCGCCGAGGCCGCCAATTAACGAACGCATAATCGAATCAGGCCATCAGAAGAAACAGGGCGACATCCCGGTCAAGAAGCGTCGCCCCGCCGGAGACAAGGGCTAGCCCTTATTTCCTCTTGATGGTCTCAACCACATGCGTACGCGGCTCGTTCATCGCGGTTTTCACCGAAACGAACTTGCCGGTCACAGCGCTGCGACCGATTTTGATCTTGCTCATTACGTTCACCTCCTTTCACGGGCAGTGGCCCGGCTATAGAGGCGCGTCCGCGAGGTGTGGTGAACGAATCACAAAATCATCGAGAATAATGGAGAAGAAGCTACTTGGCGTCGAGACCGTATTAATTTTGGCAACGCTTGAAGGTTTCCAACCTCTTCTTAAGCAATAACGCTTCAGCAATCCGCCGATAGGTAAGATGCTAGCCGCGAATGGTCACAAAAAGCACACTGACGCGTTCGCGATTTGATATCCCGAACGCGGACCACGCTGTTACGACGAAATATAGAAATCGGGGAGACGGCATATGACTACAAAAGCCCCAATGCGATCATCATAGTCATCGAAATGAGGCCATCGCGATTTCGACGGTAAAACAGATCAGGGAGATGTGCGCCCCGCTGCTGGCGGCCAATCCCGACGTGGTGATGGTCGGGCGCCAACTGGTGGTCACACCGGTCGGCCACATCATGTCGGGAATCCTTCTTGATCGCAGATCGACGAAGGGCGTTTTCGTCGTCCTGCCGTTCCAGCGCGAGTTGTTCGGGCTCTACGGGCTCGATGCCTATCGCCCGTACGACGAAGTTTTTTCCCCCGACGGATTACACTGGAACGTTGGCGATCCGGCAGCCCGCAGTGCGTTCGTCGCCATCGCCCAGGAGATATTGCTGCCCTGGCAACGGCGGATGACGACGATCAAGGCCGTCTTCGAACACATCGAAGCACATTTTCGCAGCCGGCATGGCAATTCAATGGGGATCAGACCCGCGGCCTACCGGGCGCATCTTTCGGCCATAATGGGCGACTTCGATACCACCAGGAAAATCCTGCAGGGTCCAGACTCCCTCGTCATCTACTATGACGAGGTCATATCTTACCGTGAGTATCTGAATCGGGCCGCACCGGGACTTGGCGACCATATCGCGGAATGCGGCAATGCCCTTCCGCAAGCCGACCGCGAGGCCTTCGCGCGGTTTTCCCATGCCCGGGAACTGGACAGCGTCCGCCGGTTCAAGGTCGAAAAATACTGGCAGCCCACCCCCTTCCCGTTCGAAGACGCCTCGTGATGGTCCGACGCCACGCTCTTCATCCGGAGGTGCGTAGCGAAGCGCGACTTCGAAGGACGAGGAACGCGACGCGGGCAATCTTCAAGCCGCCACGCGACCCGCTTGATAAAAACGAACGGTCGTGCTATTGTTGTTTTATGTCCAAGGGTGAGAACACACGCGCCACGATCCTCGACGAAGCTCTGCACATGGCTGCCGAGCTCGGTCTCGAGGGCTTGACCATAGGCGAACTCGCCACGCGCGCCGACATGTCCAAGAGCGGCCTCTACGCCCATTTCCGGTCCAAGGAATCGCTGCAGATTGCCGTTCTCGAAGCCGCCGAGG
>JAIOIW010000066.1 GCA_019912385.1 Notoacmeibacter sp.
AACCGCGCTTGTCCCCGTACTCCGGCACCTGCCTCCCACGGGCGCTTGTCGTGCGGGGTGCGCATGGCGCAGATCCGCAAAGCCGGACACGGTGGAATTCCGTTTGGCAGTATTTATTTCGATCTCCGAAAAAAAGCCAGCGCTGTTTGCGACCGCCCGCAAGATGGCCGGCACGACCGCCCGCCCGGATCAGTCGCCCATGACCATGGCGACAAGCGCGTCCGTATCGGCGTCGGCCATGAAACCGAAAGCGAGGGCCTCCGGCGTCACGATTGGCGGGAAGCGCCCGAACAGGCTTTCGATCGCCTCGTTCGGCTCGAATGCGATCTGCCCGACATTGCCCGCGCCATAGCGCCTGCCGAGTGCCTCGACCACCTCGCCCACACGCGCGTGCAGCACCGGAAGTTGCCACACCCGCCGCGCCGGTAGCCGGGCGCTGTCGAGGCGCGCGGCATGAACGAGATTGGACACGCAGCAGGGGAGAGACATCCACCACGCTGTTGCCTCTTGCGCGACCGGACAGACATAGGGCTCCCCGGTTGCCGCCTTATAGAACAGCAGGCTCATGAACGCCGAACCGTGCCCGCTCTCCGTTGCCGGCCGGGCGACGATCCCGGGCAGGCGTATGCTGCGGGCATCGACCTCACCGCGCCGCGACAAGTCGGCGAGCAGAATCTCCGTCATAAGCTTGTGTGCGCCGTAGCTGATCGCCGGGCGCGCCACGTTATATTCGCTGGCCGATTCGGGCCCCAACGGGCCGTAAACGGCAATCGTGCTGGCGAAGACCACGCGTGGCGGGCGGCCGGTCAGCCTGCCCTGGCGGCCAAGGCGGCGGGCCAGTTCGAACGGTGCGGTCAGGTTGACCGACCAGCCGAGGTCCGGCTCCCGTTCCGCGAGCGATCCGGGCAGGCTCGCCAGGTGAAACAGGCAATCCACCGGTTCATCCAGCAGAAGATCCAGATAGGCCGGGTCCGTGAGATCGCCACAGCGCCATTCGACGATGTCGTGACCTGCCAGGCTCGCCTCCGCCGCGCCCAGATCGGCCAGGACGAGTCGCGAAATCGGCCGGCCCAGCGCATCGGGTTGCACGCAGAGATGCCTTGCAAGGCCGTTACCGACAAATCCCGACGCGCCTGTGATTACGACCCGCATCCGCTCAGCCCTTCACGACCCTCTGGTCGATGGCGCCGAATAGCGGTGTGCCGTCGGGCAGCGCGGCTTCCATGCGCACCGTGTCGCCGAACTTCATGAACGCCGTTTCTGGATCGCCGCGGTCGATGATTTCGATCCCGCGGCGTTCCGCGATACATGAAGAACCCACTTCCCGGTAGTTGTCGTTCGACACGGTTCCCGAGCCGACGACGGTACCCGCCACGAGATCGCGCGAATAGGCCGCATGCGCCACCAGTTCGTCGAAGCCCGCGCTCATCGGATACCCGTTCGCCGCCCCGAAGCGCCGGCCGTTCCAGTCCACGAGCAGCGGAAGGTCGACGCGCGCATCGCGCCATAAATCGCCCAGTTCGTCTGGCGTGACGGCAACGGGCGCCATGGAACAGGCCGGCTTTGCCTGCACCCAGCCGAAGCCGGTCTTCATCTCGATCGGCGCCAGCTTGCGCAGGCTCCAGTCGTTGATCTGGACGACAAGCCGGATGTGCTTGCGGGCGTCCGCGGCGCTGGTCCCCATCGCCACAGCGTCGGTGATAACGCCGAATTCGCCTTCAAAGTCGATCCCGTCTTCTTCGCTGGGAAATCGTGCATCGGCCAGCGGTGTGAGGAACTGGTGGCTCATGCCCTGATACATCAGTGGCCGGCCTTGCATGTCGAGCGGCGGCGCATTGAAAGCCTTCTGCAACAGGGCGCCATGGCTGTCATAGGCCGAACCATCCAGCCATTGCCAGGCGCGCGGCAGAGGCGCGGCCGCCTTGGCGGGATCGAACGCCTCGCCGCCGCCCGCATTGAGCGCCGCATATTGCGCTTCCAGCGCCGGCGCGACGGCGTCCCACTTCTCCATTGCTTCCTGCAATGTGCGGGCTGCATCCGCCGGCGCACAACGCGAATGGTGCCGGCTCACCAGGTGCAACCGCCCGTCCGGCGTTCCGTCCTGCATCGTTGCAAGTTTCATGATCTGGCTCCTGTCCCCTCTTTCCGTCGCGCGGGCGACGCCCGCGGTCCGCCTTACCTGTTTTCCAGCGCCTGGGCGATTCCGGGATCGTATTCGCCGTCGACGAGGATGAACAGCATTCGACAGGTCCTGCCCGAGCGATTGGCCCAGGCGTGGTTCGTGCCGCGCTGAACCACGACGCTGCCCGGCTTCAGTTCCACCTCGCTGTCATCGAGTACCAGGACAAGCTCGCCCTCGATCACGACGCCATAGTCGATCGATTCGGTGCGGTGCATCAGCGGATGCGGCGAATCCGCCCTCACCGTCGACGCCTTGGTGTCCCCGATCTCGCTGAAGGCCGCCTTCATGCGCGCCGCGCCATGAGCGAGGAACTCCTCGCTGTCAGGCGGTATGTCGACGAAACGGATGCGCGTGCCGTTTGCCGGCGGCGGCAACACGAGGTCGCCAATCGTGGGGTCTGGATCATTGGCGATGACCGGCGGCGTGCCGCTGGTGCTCCACACCTCGTGGAACACCGTGCCAGGAATGTGGCTGAGTTCCTTCATGACAGCCAGTGGCCCGTTCGACGACACGATCGCCTTGCCCTCGCTGTCGTGCCCGGTGACGACGCGATGAATGGATGGAAATCCCATATGTATCTCTCCCCTGGGACCGGGCGACCCGGCCCCGTTTTCTTTTCAGGTTTACTGATTGGATCAAATCGCCGCGGCTGCCGGCGATGCCCGTCCTTTCGCCTGCGAGAACAGCCCGACGGCGATCAGGGCGAACAGGCAGGCCGCCAGGCCGATCGCGGGATAGCCGTAGAACTTGACCAGGGTACCGCCCAGGATCGGCCCGATCGCGGACCCGACCATCAGCATCGCCGGTGTCGCCGCCACGGCGCGCCCGCTGGCATCGAGACGCGACAGCAGGCCGAAGGCGAATGTGTGGGTGAAGATCATCACCGATACGAAGACGGCGCCCGCGGCGGCATAGGGGATAAATGTCAAGCTCAGCGTGATGACGAGCGCGAACCCGGCCTGCAGCAGCGGTCCGGCAAGCACCACCTTTTCGGCACTCAACCTCTTTTCAAGCAACGCGGCGAGCGGCGCCGGGAAAAGATTGACGAAGCCGAGCGCAATCAGGACGCCTGTCACGGCCTGCAGTCCGAAGTTCCGGTCGACGCCGATGCGCTCGAAGAAACTGAACACCATGGCCTGGATCAAGGCCATCGTGCTCACGCCCAGCACGCCGGCCCAGACAGGCTTGCCGAATTTCGCGAGCACTTCCATGCCTCCATCGGAGACCCGGCGCGCACCCATCGGAAACATGAAAAGCGAAACGACCGCGGCAAGAGCCATAACGCCTGCAAAGACCTGGAACAGCGCCGCTCCGCCAAGCGCGGCAACGATGTTCGGCGTCGCCCCCAGGAACACAATCGCAAACACACCCAGAGCCATGCCGACGATGGCGAACAGCCGGTGCGGATTCGCGCTGCGGCCGATCGTGCCATGGGTGAAGCTCAACGCGCACCCGGCCGCGATGCCGGCCAGGCCGTGGCAGACGGCCATCGCCACGAAACCGGTCTGCAGTGAAGCGGCCATGAAAGCGGCCGCCGACAAGGCAAATCCCGCAGTTGCGGCCAGGCGCGGATTGATCCTGTTGAAGCGCGGCGCGAAGAACAGGCTCGACGCGACCGCGCCGACCAGAAAGACCGTTGCCATTCCGCCTGCCTCTTGCGGATCGAACCCGTAGGCCGAGATCAGCGTACCGACCCAGACCGGCAGCGCCACGAGATCGACCATGCCGGCGCAATGCGCAACCATGAGCGCGATGCGTCCCGGCCATTTTTCCGTTGTGGTTGTCATGATTCCCTCCCTGTTTTGATTGCTCAGATCGGCTGCGTGAGCGCGATGATGGACTCCCGCATGATGCGGGTGTGCTCGGTCTTGTCGCCATTCTCCATCTCGATGCGGCAGAGTTTTTCCGAGTTCTCGATGACGAGGCGGCAGCGCTCCCAGCGGCGCGCATGGAAACGGTCGAGCGCCTCCTGCAGGCTTTCGGCGCGTCCAAGTTCTTCGGCGAGCACGATGCCGCTTTCGATGCCGATGCCGGCGCCGGACGCCAGATGCGGTGTGGTCGCGGCGACGGTGTCCCCGATCAGGATGACGCGGCCCCGGTTCCACGGCGCGGGTACGAGCAGGTTTCCGAGCGGCCGGTAGTCGATGGCGGCCTCTGGCGCATGAACATGCGGGATCAACGCCTGGATTGTCGGGTCCGGAAACGGCTTGAGCATGCCGGCCACGATGTCCGCAAACTCAGCCGGGTCGATATGGGTCTTCTCCGGCCGGGTTTCCGTGATGAACAAGTACATACGGGTCTGCGAAACCGGATTGACTCCGACTTTGACGGGACCGCCCAGCCACATGCGCGGGCGGATGATCTCCGCCGGACGCGGCAGGACCGCGCGCCACACGCCCTGACCGATATAGACCGGCGGCGCAACCTCCGGGAAAAGCAGGGCGCGGGTCTTGGAACTGACCCCATCGGCTGCGATCACAAGATCGTAGGAGGAAGTGGTTCCATCGGTGAATGCGACGGTCGCCTTGTCTTTATCCTGATCGATACTCTCGTATGTGCAGTCGACGCGCACGGAGACGCCAGATGCCTTGACCGCTTCGGCGAGGATGCGGCCGAGTTCGGGGCGCATGATGCCGCCGCCGCCCGGAACATCGGAACCCACTGGCCGCGGCGTCGGGATTTCGCCGATCTTGCTACCGTCAGGCGCTACCAGCTCGACGCTGTCCGAGACGAAACCGCACTTGGCGAATTCCTCATAGAGGCCAAGCGTTTCGAGCGCGCGCAATGTCGGACCATTGACGGTGATGCCCGCGCCGTCCGGCCGCCATTCTGGATCGATCTCGACCAGATCGACCGCGATCCCGGCTTTGCGCAACTGGAGGGCTGCGGCCATGCCCGAAAAACCACCCCCGACGATGAGAACCTTGGAAACTGCCGCCATGTCATTCCTCCACAATCTGCTTTTTCTGTTGATTGAGCCATACAGCGAGCATGCCGTCGGGTACGACTTCGATATCGACGGGGGTCAGGTGCTGTCCGACGCACGGACCCAGGACGCATTCGCCGGTTTCAGGCAGGAATTCCGCCCCGTGGGCATGGCAGACGATGCGCGTGCCCGCGGAATTGAGATAGGCGTCCCGGCGCCAGGCCATCGGCGCTCCCGCCATGTGCGGGCAGGCATTCGCGAATCCATGAAGCCGGCCGCCGGAACGGACAACGAAGATCGTGTCCTGCCCCTCCTCTGCGAGGTCAAAGCCTTTGGCCCGCCCCTCAGCTATGGCCGTTGCCGGGCACAGCATGATCCGGACGCCTCCCGCGCGGTCAGGCATAATCGCCATTTGTATGTATGCCCGGACCAGGCGCCCATTTCTCCCGCATCTTGAAAAGGAATGTCTGTGAGTTGTCAGCGCCAAGGGCAACCTCGCGTGGCGCCCATGTCGCGTCATGCAGGTCCATGTCGGCATCCATCTCGATATGGCAGGCGAACGGGCTGTTGAAATACCAGAACCAGTTGGAGCCGAGGATATGGCGGCCCGGCCCCCAGAAGGCTTGATAACCCTTTTGCGTAAAGCGGTAGCCGTTGGCCAGCAGTTCGTTGGGGCCGCCGAAGTGGAACGTGAAGTGTTCGACCCCCTGCACCTGAGGCGGCGCGCCGATCAGGAAGTGGGTATGGTGATCGAGCGATCCGCCAGGCTGAAGGAAGGGACCGACGCCGGCGAACCGGTCCGTGCACCTGAAGCCGAGCCGGTTGACATAGAAGGCTTCCGCCTTGATCGCGTCGGGCACGAAATAGACGAGATGCGAAAGCGAGCGTGGGCGGATCGGCGCATCCGGGCCGATGATGCCGAGGCTGTTCACGGGCCGCATGATCGGACTGCCCGGCGCGTTGGAGATTTCGCCGGCAAGGGAAAACGGCCGGCGCACCGTCACCTGGAAGCCGATGACGAAGCCGCTGTCATCGACGCTTTCGATCGAACCGTCAGGGAGGCGTTTCACCTCGCGGTCGCGGCTGAGCTCGGCGGCAATGGCGTCGATGGTGGCCGCATCCGCCGTGCCCATGACGGTCTTGCGCAGGCGGCAACCGGGAGCGGGAGCCGCCGGAAGCCGGGTGTCCGACTGATGCGCGATCTCGACCGAAGTCCCGTCGATGGCTTCGAAGCGGCCACCGCGATCGGTCACATCCACCGGCGTCAGGCCGTAGTCGGCAAGGAACCGGGCGGAGTCCGCCACGTTGTCAACGCCGAAGATCAGATTGTCCAGGCCGACGATTTTCATGTCCTCATCCCTCGTTTCTTCAATGTTCTGATTTGCAGGCCGTTCGGCCACCGAGCGTTTCGGCAACCCAGTCGGCGATATACGCTCCCGCGTTGGCGGAATTGTCGAAGCTCGAATGTTGAACGCCGCCCTCGCGATCGGTGAATATCTTCAGTTCGCGCTTTGGGCTGTTGACGAGTTGGTCGTAGGTGCGTTGCGCCCATTTGAGCGGAATCTGGGAATCCTTCTCGCCATGGGTGACGAGGAAAGGCACCTTGATCCGGTCGAGAATTCCATCAAGATGGACATTCTCGGCGATCGTCATGAACTCGTCGACATCCTTGGCGCCCCAGACCCAGCACACGTGGTCCCAATAGTGCGGAACGGGGAAGCTTCCCTCCCGCTCCAGCCGCCTTTTCTGCACGTCGCGCCAGTCGTGGTTCGCGCCCCAAACGACGCCCATCGCGAAGCGCGGCTCGAAGGCGACGGCGCGCGGGCAGTAGTAGCCTCCCAGCGAAACGCCCTCGATGCCGATCCGCTTCGCATCGACATCCGGCTGCGTTTCCAGCCAGTCCACCACGCGCGAGGCCCAGTGCTCGCTGTCATGGCGCGCGGTCAGGCCATGCAGGCGCAGCGCCTCGCCCGTGCCCGGCTGGTCGACGATCAGCGAAGCAACGCCGCGCCGGGCGAGCCATTCGGGCAGGCCGACGAGGTATTTCATCTCCTTGGTGGAATCGAGCCCGTTGACCTGTACGAGCACGGGCTGGCGACCCTCGACGCCCCTGGCCGGTACGTAGATCGCCGAAAGATGCGACTCTCCATAGGGGATCTCGACGCGCCGCGCCTTCGCGCCGGAGTGCTCCAGTCCCTTGAGGAAGATATCGAGGAAACGCTTGTACAGTGCCAGGCGTCCTTCCGAACCGTGTGCCTGAAGGCGTTCTGCGGTGATCAGGTAATTGGACGCGCGCAGAAGCTTGTCTCCAGACGAGATCAGTCGCCCGCGCGCTTCGTCCTCGCTGGCAAGCGCGACGAGCTTGTCGGCCATCTTCACCCAGCGCTCGCGGAAAGCTCTCGTCCCGGCCGCGTCGGGCTGCCTGGCGGCCTCCTGCAGGGGCGCGCACATCTCTTCAATCTCGCCGATCCGGGCGCCCATCTCGATCGACAGGTCGACCGACAGGTTCCAGACATAGTTGGTTGGAAAATACTTGAACAAACCTGCCCTCCCGCATCGTTCATTGGGGAGGTTCACGGCGCGTCCCGATCCCGGGTCGCAGGCCGCAAAGTCGGCGCCGCCTTGTTCCCAGGCGCCGCCATTCCTCCCATGGACAGGGATACGGCAGCTCATCCTATTTTGAAAATTGACTGTTGGAATATCTTAAATCGATTCTATAAATATGTTATTGGAACGAACGGCAGCGAAATGCGATTCAAGAACCTCGATCTCAATCTCCTCGTCGCGCTCGACATCCTGCTGGCGGAGCGCAATGTCAGCCGCGCCGCCGAAAAGCTGCACATGACGCAGTCCGCGCTGAGCAACGCACTCGCCAGGCTGCGCGATTATTTCGGCGACGAGCTGCTGGTTTCCGTCGGGCGGAAGATGGAACTGACGCCCCGCGCCGAACTGCTGCGGGAACCGGTTCGCGATATCCTGGTCCGGATCGAATCTTCGGTGACGGCCACGCCGCGTTTCGATCCGGCGGCCGCCGACCGGACGTTCCGCATCTACGTCTCGGACTATTCCATGATTACGCTGGTTCCCGCGTTCCTGGAGTCGATTTCGGCGGCCAGATACGCCGTGAAGTTCGATTTCCTTCCGCAGTCGGATCAGCCGCACCGGGTGCTCGAACGCGGCGAGGCGGACCTGCTCATCATCCCGCGCGACTATTGCTCGAAGGACCATCCCGCCGAAGTTCTCTACCAGGAAGATTTCGTCTGCATCGCAGCAGAGGACCATCCGCGCGTCGGCGCGGCCCTCGACCTGGAGGCTTTCCTGAGCGAGCGCCATGCCGTCATGCAGCCGCCCAACAGCGCAATATCCTTCGAGACCGCCGCCATGCGTGAGCTTGGGATAACCAGGGACGTCGATGCCGTGACATTCAGTTTCGCCTCCCTGCCCTATTTCGTCGCCGGGACCGAGCGCCTGGCGACGCTTCATCGCCGGCTCGCCCGGGCGGCGGCAAAACACCTGCCGGTCAAGGTGCTGGAGCTTCCCTTCGCGATCCCGCCCATGCGCCAGGCCATCCAGTGGCACACCTACAGGACGAACGACCCGGCCCTGTCGTGGCTGAAGGCGGGTTTCAGGGTGGCCGCGTCCAGGCTTGAAGGCAAATAGAAGGCGCCTTCGCCGCACATCTGACGATCCGGGCGGGAAGCAAACCCGGGGATCGATCGGTATCCGGACGGCGGCGTATTCCCAATTGATATGGATCGTGCCTCGGCTCGTGTCTTTGCCATCGCGGTCGCGATCGCAAATGCCTTGACAGCCGTCAATGCAATACCGCCCTGCAACCTGTCCTATGCAGCCCGGTACAAAGAGAGTAGCGAGGTGTCCCGTGTCACCGATCGCCATCACTTCAGACGAAATCCGGCGGCTGTGCGGCGATATTCCCGACTGGAAAGTCGCGGCTATCGAAGCAAGCGGGATCGACATGAGCGGCCTCGAAGAGGCGGTCGC
>JAIOIW010000067.1 GCA_019912385.1 Notoacmeibacter sp.
GTCCGCTCCGGCCCAGCAGCGCCCCGCAGCCCAGCCGGCTGCCGCAGCCGCTCGCCCGGCGGCGCCCGAAGCCGTTGCCCGCGCCGCCGATCCGATCGCAGCCACGATCCGGCAGGCCGAGTCTGAACTGATGCAGCCGGCCGCGGCCGCGCGTGACGAATTCCGGCCGCAGAGCCGACTGTTCCAGAGCCCTCCGGCCCAGTCGGCCCATTCGGCCCAGGGCGGTGTCGCGGTTGCGCCGGAGTCCGTTCAGCCGGCGGCACCCGAGTCCGTGGTCGAATTCGAGGATCCGGCGGGCGAAATGCAGCAGCCCGCGCAGACGAGCACTGCCGCGCCGCGAATGCCGCGGGTAGAGGATTTCCCGCCCGTGGTGCAGGCCGAGATGGAAGCGCGCAAGTCAGGAACAAGTGCTCATGGGGATCACGAGGATCGCGGACCGATGGGGCTGTTGAAACGGCTCACCAATGGTCTCGCGCGCCGCGAGGAAGAGCAGGCAACGCTGAAACCGGCTTCGGCGGCGCCGCGCGAGCCGCAACTGCGCCAGCCGGCGCCGGAAGTCAGGCGGATTACCGCGCGCGAGGCCATGACCTATGCGCCACGCCGCGGTCAGCTCGATGATCAAGGTCGCCTGACGCCCGCATCACCGGCGATTCACGAGGACGATCAGCTTGAAATTCCCGCGTTTTTACGCCGCCAGACCAACTGATTGGCGTAACAATCGGTAACGCATTATGTCAGGCGAGCTTCCAACTCGCCTGACTTTGTTCAAAAAGTCGTTATTTTGCAATCTGTTAATCGCATATTAACAATTGCGAAAACGCGTTACAACAAGTAAGAAACCGTGATTTGGATTGTGGGAGTGTGCAATCTATCTTTCGGTCCGTCAGGCACGGAGCGCCGGTTCTTGGGGAGGAGCCGGCATTTGGAACGCGGCTTTTGCACGACGAATGCAAGTGACGCCGGGACGGGGATCATGGGGCAGAGCTCAATCGACTATCAGTGCACACTCAAGACGCAGGTCGCGCTTTCGGGTATCGGTGTTCACGGCGGCAAGCCGGTGACGATGCTATGCCATCCCTCCGATCCCGACACCGGCATTCTGTTCCAGCGCAACATGGAGGACGGTTCGGTCGTCGAATTCCGCGCGCTGGCGTCCGAAGTGGGCTCTACCGACCTCAGCACCGTTCTGGGCAATCCCGCAGGTCCGAGCATCGCGACCGTGGAGCATCTCATGGCCGCGCTCTACGGCCTGGGTATCGACAATGCGATCATCGAACTGGACGGGCCGGAAGTCCCGATCCTCGATGGCAGCGCGGCCACCCTCGTGAGCGCTTTCGAGCAGGCCGGGATCCGGACACAGGCGGTGAAGCGGCGCTATATCCGCGTCGTCAGACCGGTTCGCGTTGAAAACGGCGCGTCATGGGCGGAATTCAAGCCCTATGATGGTACTCGTTTCGAGATCGAGATCGATTTCGACAGCCCGGCCATCGGCCGGCAGTTTTTTGCCCAGGATCTCGACAGCGAGACCTTCAAGCGCGAGATTTCAAGGGCACGGACATTCGGATTCATGAAGGATGTGGAGCGGTTGTGGGCAGCCGGCTACGCTCTTGGCTCCTCTCTGGAAAATTCCGTGGTCATCGGCGATGACCACCGGGTCATCAATATGGAGGGGCTGCGCTACAGGGACGAATTCGTCCGCCACAAGACCCTGGATGCCTTGGGTGACCTGGCCCTGGCCGGCGCCCGGTTCATCGGCAGCTTCCGCTCCTACAGGGGCGGGCACAAGCTGAATGCGCGGGCGCTGCGCACCTTGCTGACCGACAAGTCAGCGTTCGAGATCGTCGAGACGAATCGCCGGGAGCAGGGTCGGCGCGCCGAACTCATCGCGGTCAATGCTCCGGTCTATGCGCCCTGGACAATGTGACAGGCGGCAAAGCGACCACAAATCATCCCGGCAGCCCGTAAGACGGCGAAACCACGGGCATTGCCTTAAAATTGCACGAATGCGCCGCGATGAAGTTGCCGCTGCATATGCATTGTGATTTATGGCAGTCTTGACCGTAGCGCGAGGGCGGACGAACGAATGAGTATTGTGAAAGTTGCGCGGACGCCATTGCCGCCGTTTCGACGCCTCGCACTTTCCGGGGTGATCCTGCTGCCCCTGCTGGCTGGCGGATGCCTCTCCAAGAACGATGACGTCGACCTGTCGACCTATGTCGAACAAACCGATCCCGCCGACGTTCTCTACAACCAGGGCCTTGCCAATCTGGAAGCCGGAAAGCTGCGCGAGGCATCGCGCAAATTCCAGGCGATCGATCGTACGCATCCCTATTCGGAGTACGCCCGCAAGGCGCTGGTGATGTCGGCCTTCGCCGATTACCGGCAGGGCAATTACGACGAGGCCATCAATACCGGCAAGCGCTACGTGACGCTCTATCCGAACTCGGACGAGGCGGCCTATGCGCAATACATCATCGGGTTGAGCTACTACCGCCAGGTCAAGGATGTGACACAGGACCAGCGCGAGGCCCGCCTGCTGATCGGCGCGATGACCGATGTCGTCGAACGGTGGCCGGATTCCGAATATGCGGAAGACGCGCGCGCGAAGATCCGTTTCGGGCGCGACCAACTGGCCGGCAAGGAGATGCAGATCGGCCGCTACTATCTGGAACGCCGCGAATACATTGCCGCGATCAAGCGATTCCGCAATGTCGTCGAGGAATTCTCGAATACGCGGCATATCGAAGAGGCACTCGCGCGACTGACGGAGGCGTACTACGCGATGGGCCTGGTAACGGAGGCGCAGACGGCGGCGGCCGTTCTCGGGCGCAATTACCCCGACAGCCGGTGGTACAAAGATTCCTATGCGCTGCTGCAGAAGGGCGGCGTGGAGCCTCGCGAAAACAAGGGCTCGTGGATGTCGCGTGCCCTGCGGACCGTCGCCGGCGGGTAGATCCCCAACTTCTGCGGGTCGGACCACATGCGGCCTGATCGCCGCGCCGCCGGCGTTGTCGTGCTTGGCTGCCGGTGCCCGCGTCCCTCGCCAGCGTTCCTCGCTGCAACGCACAGTCCCGGCGCCCGGGCGGTGCGATGCGGCAAGGAGTTGCGCGGGACTTGACAGCAAAGGTGTCGAAAATCATCGAAAGTGACCAGCGCGGCCTTGCGCTTTTCGATCGTTTGCGGACAATTTCGACCCGCTGCGCCGAATCTCAACAAGACCTTGGGCGCTTCGCGGTCAAGCAGGCCACGAAGCACCCCGGATAACAGGACGCCATGCTCGCTCATCTCTCGATCCGCGATATCGTCCTGATCGAGCGGCTCGATATCGATTTCAAGCCGGGCCTGTCGGTGCTCACGGGCGAGACCGGGGCGGGAAAATCCATTCTTCTCGATGCCCTGTCGCTGGCGCTCGGTGCGCGCGGCGATGCCGCGCTCGTACGTCACGGTGCGGCCCAGGGGCAGGTTACAGCCGTGTTCGACGTCGCCGCCAATCATGGCGCGCGCGCGATGCTCAGGCAAAATGCCATCGACGACGAGGGCGACATCATCCTGCGCAGGATCCAGAACGCCGATGGCCGTACCCGCGTTTTCGTCAACGACCAGCCGGCGAGCGTTGCCCTCATGCGCGAACTGGGCCATGCGCTGGTCGAAATCCATGGCCAGCACGATGAGCGCGCGCTGGTCGATCCGCCGGCCCACCGCGCCCTGCTCGATGCGTTCGGCGGCCATACCGGCCAGGTGTCGCGTGTACGCGCGGCTCACGCCTATTGGCGCGAGGCGGATGGGGCGCTCGCGCGGCACCAGGCAAAGGTTCAAACCGCGGCGCGCGAGGCCGATTACCTTCGCTCAAGCCTCGAAGAGCTGAACCGGCTCGATCCGCAGCCCGAAGAGGAGACGGCGCTGGCCGACGAACGCGCAACGATGATGCGGGCGGAGAAGATCGCCGCCGAGATCGCCGATGCACAAGACGTACTGTCGGGCGATGCTTCGCCGGTGCCGGTCCTTTCTGGCCTGCTGCGCCGGCTGGAGCGCAAGGCGGGCGAAGTGCCGGGCATGCTCGACGACGTCATCAAGGCGCTCGATGAAACGCTGGTGGCGCTCGATTCGGCGCAGGCCGGTGTCGAGGCGGCGCTCAGGGCTACCGAATATGATCCGAACCGGCTCGAACGCACCGAGGAACGGCTCTTCGCCTTGCGTGCGGCCGCGCGCAAGCACAATGTGCAGGTCGACGACCTGGCCGAATTGCGCGATGCCATGGCCGCCGACCTTGCCGATCTCGATGCCGGTGCGGAACGGTTGCCGCAACTGCAGAAAGAGGCCGCCGCTGCGCTCGCGGCCTATGACAGCGAAGCCGCGCACCTGTCGCAACTGCGCTCCGCAGCGGCCGACGCGCTGGTGGGGGCGGTGGCCGCGGAGCTTCCCGCGCTGAAGCTGGATCGCGCCGAGTTCATCGTGCGACTTGAACAGGATCCGCAGAACCGCACCGCCGAGGGGATCGATACGGCGGAATTCTGGGTGAAGACCAATCCGGGCACCAGGCCCGGTCCGATGATGAAGGTGGCTTCCGGCGGCGAGCTTTCGCGCTTCCTGCTGGCGCTCAAGGTCGCCCTTGCCGATCGCGGATCGGCCCCCACGCTCGTTTTCGACGAGATCGACACGGGCGTCGGCGGCGCGGTGGCAGATGCGATCGGGCAGCGCCTCGCGCGGCTCGCCGCGGATGTCCAGGTGCTTTCGGTGACGCATGCGCCGCAAGTGGCGGCTCAAGCCCAGTCCCATTTCCTGATCGCAAAAAGCGGCGGCGCGGACCATGTCACCACGTCCGTTTCGATCATGGATCGCGCGTTACGGCAGGAAGAACTGGCGCGCATGCTCGCCGGAGCGACGATCACCGATGAGGCGCGGGCGGCGGCCGAGCGCCTCCTGAGCGGTGTCAATTCCTAGGGATATGACTCATTGAGATGGCTGGAATCGGCGCGTCCTGACCCTAGCGCCAGCCCGGCTGTTGATAGCCGTCAACGGCCGGTACCGGCGATCCCGGTAGACTGTCCTTTACCGCAGGCGGGCAGGCTGCGAACAGGAGGATGCCATGAAGATGCATTTCATTGGAGTGGTCGCCGCTGGTGTCTTGGCGGCAATGAACGGGCCGGCGGCGGTCCTTGCGGCCGAGGCCATGTCGATCGGGCAACAGGAGTACAATTCCAGTTGCGCTGCATGCCACGGCGCGCAAGCCGACGGCCAGGGCCCGATGGCCGGATTGATGTCGACGGCCGTACCCGACCTTACCCAGCTTGCGAAGAACAATGGCGGCGTGTTCCCACTCGAGCGCATGTACTCCATCATCGACGGCCGGGCCGATGTCGCATGGCACGGTTCGCGTGACATGCCGGTCTGGGGCTCGCGCTACAAGGAAATGGCCGCCGAAGAGCCTGCCAACGAACTGCTTGATGAGCAGACGCTCAACCTGATGGCAAGATCGCGGATTCTGGCGATCGTCGACTATCTCTACGGCGTCCAGCAGAAATAGGGTCTCCCGGAAGGCCGCCGCGGCGGTCTTCGCACTCTCCTTGCGGATACCGGCTGGTGCCTGTGCATCCGCTTGGAGCCGGCTCGCTTTTTCGTTTCGTTCTCGCCGTGATGCCACTACGATCCGCGCGGTTCACGTAACAGGCCGCAGGCGTCCATGGCAGAAAAATCCGTCGAGCAATTGACAGAAAACGAGGCGGCAGCGGAACTGGAGCGGCTGGCGCGCGAAATCGCGCATCATGACCGGCTCTACTACAACCAGGATGCGCCGGAGATCACCGACGCGGCCTATGACGCGCTGCGGCAGCGCAATCTTGCCATCGAACAGCGCTTTCCGCACCTGGTTCGCGAAAATTCGCCATCAAGGCAGGTCGGCATTGCGGTATCGGGGAAGTTCGACAAGATCACCCACGCGGTGCCGATGCTGTCGCTCGACAATGCCTTCAGTGATGAAGACGTGCGCGATTTCGCGGCCCGTGTCCGCCGGTTCCTGCGGATGAACGCGGATGATGAACTGGCGCTGACCGCCGAGCCGAAAATCGATGGCCTGTCGCTGTCGCTGCGCTACGAGAAGGGCCGACTGGTCTCGGCGGCGACGCGCGGCGACGGCCAGACGGGCGAGAACGTCACCGCCAATGCCAGGACGGTCGCCGACATCCCGCGGGTCCTCGCCGGCGATGTCCCGGACATCGTCGAGATGCGCGGCGAGGTCTACATGACGCACGCCGATTTCCAGGCGCTGAACGCACGCCAGGCGGAAGCGGGCAAGCAGATCTACGTCAATCCGCGCAACACGGCGGCCGGTTCGCTGCGTCAGCTCGATGCATCGATCACCGCCAGCCGGCCGCTGCATTTCTTTGCCTATGCCTGGGGCGAAATGAGCGCAATGCCCGCCGATACGCAGATGGAAATGGTCGCGTGGATGCAGTCGATCGGTTTCAAGGTCAATCCGCTGATGCGGCTGTTTACCGATATCGACGAACTGATCGCTCATTACCATGACATCGAAGCGCAGCGTGGCGCGCTCGGCTACGATATCGACGGAGTGGTCTACAAGGTCGATTCGCTGGAGCTCCAATCCCGGCTGGGCTTCGTTTCGCGCAGCCCGCGCTGGGCAATCGCGCACAAGTTCCCGGCCGAGCAGGCGATGACGCGGCTCAACGCCATCGACATCCAGGTCGGTCGAACTGGCGCGCTGACACCGGTCGCCCGGCTGGAGCCGGTCACGGTGGGTGGCGTGGTGGTCACCAATGCGACGTTGCACAATGCCGAGGAGATCGAGCGGCTCGGCATCATGATCGGCGATACGGTGATCGTGCAGCGCGCCGGCGACGTCATTCCGCAGGTGCTCGGTTTCGTCGAGGGGCGACGGCCCGCCGATGCCGAGAAGTTCGAGTTTCCAACCGTGTGTCCCTGTCCGCTGAAGACGCCGATCGTGCGGGAGGAGACCGCGGGTGGCGCGGAGGGCGTCATCCGCCGCTGCTCCGGCGAATTCGCCTGTCCGTTCCAGCGCAAGGAGCACCTGAAGCTGTTCGTCAGTCGCCGGGCCTTCGACATCGAGGGGCTCGGGGACAAGCAGATCGAGTATTTCTATGACGACGCGGATCTGCAGATCCGCACGCCGGCGGACATCTTCACGCTGGAGGCGCGCGACCGGGCCAACGGGCTGAAGCGGCTGAAAAACCGTGACGGCTATGGCGAGGTCTCGGCGCAGAAGCTGTTCGACGCCATCGAGGCCCGGCGCACGATATCCTTGGAACGCTTGATATACGCGCTCGGCATCCGCCATGTCGGCGAGACGACATCGAAGACGCTGGCGCGCGCCTATGGCACATGGGCTGCATTCGAGGCGGCCGCACTTGCTATTGCGCAAGGCGACGTCGAGGCTACCGACGAGATGGACGCGCTGGACGATATCGGGCCGGCGGTGGTCGAGGCCGTCGGCCGCTATTTCGGCGAGGAGCATAACCGGGCCATGGTCGAAGCGCTGGTGGCCGAACTGACCGTGCTGGAGGCGGAACGGCCGGCCGCCGATTCGCCGGTTGCCGGCAAGACCATCGTTTTCACCGGATCGCTGGAGCGCATGAGCCGCGACGAGGCCAAGGCGATGGCCGAGAGCCTGGGCGCGAAAGCGGCGGGCTCCGTGTCGAAAAAGACCGACCTGGTTGTTGCCGGCCCCGGAGCCGGCTCCAAGCTGGCAAAGGCGACGGAACTTGGAATCGAGGTCATCTCCGAAGACGAGTGGTTCACGCTGATCGGGCGATAGGTGCCTATTCCGCTGCGACCGCGCAGGTCGATTCGCCGACATTGTCGCACGGCCTGTAGGTGCGGATTTCGCTCTCCGTACCGTCCTCCCAGACGACCTGTACGGTGGCGGACTTCACCGATCCAGGGTCGAGCGACAGGTAGAGTTCGTCCACGGCGACATCGCTCGGCACGGACAGCGGAAGCTGCGGATTGCAGGCGAGCACGGGGAAGCGCTGATCCAGCGCGCGCGAATTGAACGAATAGCGGATTTCCGAGAGCCTGCAGTGCAGGGTCTGCAGCGCCGTGAAATAGACAAGCTGGCGGCCATTGAAATCGCGGAATTGAACCCAGCCGGACTGTTTCGCGGCATCGAGCATCGCATCGTAGATCTGGCGCGGCGGAATGGCGCCGCCATCCTGGGCCAAGGCCGGCGTGATCGCTGCCGCCGCAACAACGACGGCCGAAAGGGTCATTCTCATATCCCGCTCCGGTGCTTTGCGAAGGGGCATCTTTCGCCATGGCGCGCCGGAATACAAGCAGCGCGCGTGAGCGATTGCCTCAGTGGAATTCATCATGCGTTCAGGGGATTTCGAATGACATGTCAGCAATGCTGTCCTAGTAGGGGGAATGATCTTGGAAACAACCCATAGCCGGTTGCCGCAGTTTCTGCGCGGCGCGCGGTCGTCCGTTCCCGTTCTGGTGGCTGCGGCGCCATTCGGGCTGCTGTTCGGTGCATTGGCAGTCGATGCGGGATTGAGCATCGGCGAAGCGGTAGCGATGAGTGCTGCGATTTTCGCTGGCGCGAGCCAGATGGTCGGGCTCGAGCTCTTCGGCGGACATGTCGCGCCGTGGCTGGTCGTGCTGTCCATCGTTGCCGTCAATTTCCGTCACGTGCTCTATTCCGCCTCGGCAGGCAGGCGGTTGTGGCGCTGGCCGCCGCTCAAGAAGGCAGCCGGTTTCTTCTTCCTGACCGACCCGCAATATGCCGAGACCGAGCGACAGGCGGAGTTCGGGGAGGAAGTGACCTTTGCCTGGTACATGGGCATGGCGCTGCCGATCTATGCGCTTTGGGTCATCGAGGCGTGGGTGGGCGCGCTGTTCGGCAATCTCATCACCAATCCGCATGCGCTCGGGCTCGATTTCCTGCTGCCGATCTATTTTCTCGGCCTGGTGATCGGGTTTCGCCAGCGCAGCTTCTGGTTGCCTGTCGTGGCGGCGAGTGCCGCCGGCTCGATCGTCTCCTACGAAGTCATTGGCTCGCCGTGGCATGTCTCGGCCGGGGCCGCGGTCGGGATCCTGGTCGCGGTGCTGTTTTCTCCCGCCGCGCGGAAGGTGGAGTGATGTCGCAGACGATGTGGATCATCCTGTTTGGCGCGATCGGGACCTACCTGACCCGGATCGGCGGGCACCTCGTGCTGTCGCGGTTCAAATCGATCCATCCGCGTGTCCAGGCGGGGCTCGATGCGGTGCCGGCGGCAGTGCTGACCACGCTGGTGGCACCTGCCGTGTTCAATGCGGGGCCGGCGGAGTGGGTGGCAATCACGATCGCTGGCGTCATCGGCTGGTTTACCGGCATAATGCCGATGTTCATCGCCGGCGCGGCGGTGATCATCGCGCTCAGGTCGCTTTTCGGCGTATAGGCGGGCGTTCAGTCGCGCAGCAAGCGGAAGCCGAGATTTGCCGGCGGCGCGCCGGTTGAGCAGCCGCCGCCATAGGAATCGCGCAGGAAGATCGGGATTTCGGCGATATGGTCGCCAGCCGCGAAATAGGCTGGACAGCGATGTGCATCGATATCCACCACGCATGTCGCGGTCCATTCCCACACATTGCCACCGATATCGGCAACGCCGGACCGGGCGAGGCCGAAATGGCCGCTTGGCTTGACCTGGCGCGAAAAGGACCGGGTCGTGCCGTAGTCGGCCGCCCAGGCCAGCCGCGGATCGTCAAAGAGCTTCCGCCTGGTTTCGCCTTCGGGGATGCCGGCGATCTCGCGCCATTCGGTCAGTGTCGGCAGGCGGTAGCCCAGGCCGGTCCTGGTGTTGATCCAGGCGATGAACTGTCCGACGTCAATGCGGTTGACCCCGGTTACCGGGAATTGCCCGCCGGCTTCTGAGCTTCCCGGTTTTGGCAGAAAGGCGCATGCGCCATCGGAATGGCATTCGCGCCACAGCGCATAGGTAATTTCATGGATGCCGACCTTGACGGTCGTGCCGGTTGCCAGGCGCACCACTCTTTCCTCGAAGAGTGGCGGTCCTTGCGGAGGAACCCACACGTGTCTGACAAATGGGGTGGCGAGGGCCAGAAGGAGCATGACGGTTCCCATGGCCGATGCTGCGACCCAGTTCGGTCGGCCGGTGATCCCGGCCGACCGCTCGAATGTCAAGAGCCCGCTCATTGTCTCGTACTCAGGACGTAACGGGGCCGGGTTTTGCGACCTGCATCATCAGGTCGTCGTCCCACTCGCCATCGACGACAATGTGGGCCGTCGCACCGAGCATCACCGCTTCGATCAGGTTGTGGTTCACATAGGCATAGATGCCCGGCTGGCGGAATTCGTAGGCCATGGCGCCCGCCGATCCCCCGCGGATGAACCAGGTTTCAAGGTCGGTTGCGGGACGGTCGTTGAACGAACCGGCCTCCCAGACAAGGTCGCCGTGTCCGCCGATCAGGTGGGGGCGAGTGTCGCGATTGGCCTGGGCATGGATAAACAACACCTTCTCGCCGACTTCCGCTTTCAGCGCATTGTCGCCGGTCAGTGCGCCCTGCCCACCGTTGAACACGACATGTGTCGGCGTCAGTTTGCGCATGACCTCCAACGTGTCGGCCATGTTATCCGCCGCACTCTCGTAGTCCTTGTATTCCCCGTCCGCATTGCGCGGCACATAGAAGTCCTGCTCGCCGATGTAATAGGCCCGATCGTAACGGTAGGGATTGCCGTTGGCGTCCCTCAGTCCGTCGCGGGGCAACACCATCACGGCGCCATTCATGCCCTGGACCACGTGATAGGGAATCATCACGTCGCCGGGTGCGCAGTGATAGACGAAGACACCCGCCTTGGTGGCCTTCCAGCGCAGGACAACCTGCTCGCCAGGGTTGACCTCGGTCAGCGCTCCACCGCCCAAGGCGCCCGTCGAGGCATGGAAATCGATATTGTGCGCCAGCATGTTCGTTTCGGGATTGCGGAGCGTCAGCTCGACATAGTCGCCCTCGTGGCACACTATCATCGGGCCAGGCACCGTGCCCTCGTAGGTGAAGGCCCACAATTTGGTGCCGTTGTCATCGATTTCGATCTTTTTTTCCTCGATCGTCATCGTGACTTCGACGGTTTTCGGGCCCGTGGTCGCGACCTGTTCGTGGTCGGGCAGGAAGGGCGGCTTGACGAGCGTCTGCCTGACCCTGGGGAGCCTGGAGACATCCGCAGGGGCGGCAGCGGCTTTCACCACCGGCTTTTCAACGCGGGCGGCTTCCACGCTCGCTGCGGGCATGGCCATGGCCTGTCCGGCCAGGACCGTTCCGCCAACTGCGCCGACGAGACCCGCTTTTTTCAGGAATTCGCGCCGGGCCAGTCCGAATGTCCTATCCGTATCGTGCATGTTCGCCTCCTTCGATGGCGTGTCTTCTAAAACATGTATTTCATATCCATGTTTTAATCGCCATTCATTGATCCATATCAACCCCTCGTTGATTTTCGAGCAGGCCGAGGACTTCCCGGGGGCGGATGACGGCGTCGGCGAGGGTGTACCGGTCGAGCGAGGTATAAAAAGCGTCGGAGGCGTCCGCCAGCATGTGTTTCAGGCGGCACGCCGGGGTGATGACGCAGGTGTTGGTGGACTCGTTGAAGCACTCGACCAGCGGGCTGGAACTCTCTCCCAGACGCATGAGCTCGCCGATGTTGATCTCGGCGGCGGGTCTGGCAAGCCTCATTCCGCCGTTGCGGCCCCGAACGTTTTCGAGATAGCCGGCGCGGCCAAGCTCATGGGCGATCTTGGTCAGGTGGTTCCGCTTGATCCGGTAAGCTTCGGCGACTTCCGAGATAGTGACGAGCTCGGGATGGCGTGCAGCAACATGGATGAGCAGTCTGAAACCGTAGTCGGTGAAGAGGGACAGGCGCATGATTGGCTCCGCAATATAATATGCATATAAAATGCATGTTATATCGAAGCGTGAGCAAATGGAACCACCTTGCGGACGCCGGTGGTCGCCGTCCCTTCGCTATCCGAGCGGTGCGCAGGCCTGGGACAACCAATCGAGGTCGGGTCCCGAGAGGAAGGGGGTGATCTCCGCGGCCACCCGGGCGTGGTAGCCATCGAGCCAGTCGCGTTCCTCCGCCGTCAGTGCTGCGGTCACGATCATGCGGCGGTCGAAGGGGGCCAGAGTCAGTGTCTCGAAGCCATGCATCGGTTTTTCGCCGCCGGGAATTGCCATCGGCGGCGCGACAGCCACCAGGTTTTCCAGACGAATGCCGTATTCGCGCTCCTTGTAGTAGCCCGGTTCGTTGGAAAGGATCATGCCGGTCAGTAGTTCCTGTGCGGAAAGGCGCGCAATGCGCTGCGGGCCCTCATGTACCGACAGGTACGATCCGACACCGTGGCCGGTGCCGTGAGCGAAATCGATCCCGGCTTTCCAGTGGGCGACACGGGCCAGCGGATCGAGATCCTGGCCCCGGGTACCCGGCGGGAAGCGGATCGTGGAAATGGCGATCAGGCCCTTGAGCACGATGGTATAGCGCTCGCGCATCTCCGTCGTCGGCATGCCGATGGGCACGGTGCGGGTGATGTCGGTCGTTCCGTCCTCATATTGGCCGCCTGAATCGACCAGATAAAGCTCGCCGTTGCCCAGCGTGCGGCTCGTGGCGGTTGTAACGCGGTAGTGCATGATCGCGCCGTTCGGCCCGGCGCCGGAAATGGTATCGAACGAGACGTCACGCAGCGGAGCCTGGGTTTCCTCGCCGACGGCGATGCGAGCGGCCTCCAGCGACTCGACAGCGGAAATCTCTGTCACGGTGCCCGGCGTCTGGCGGTCCAGCCAGGCAAGGAAACGGCTGACCGCGGCACCGTCACGGCGGTGGGCTGCCTTGGCGCCTGCCAGTTCCGCTTCGTTCTTGCACGCACGTGGCAATCCGGCCGGATCCGTCATGGAGATGACGCTGCCGCCATGACTCTCGACCAGCCGGCGCAGCTGGTCCGCAGCCAATTGCGGATCAAGGGCGATCCGCTTTCCGGCCGCCGCAAGCGCCTTGACCGCGTCGTCGAGTTCCGACGGCGGGCGGATGTCGCAAAGCTGCGTAAGGTAGGCCTCGACCTCGCGGCTCATCTTGCGCTTGTCCATGAACAACTGGTGGCGTCCGTCGGCGGCGATGATGGCAAAGCCGAGCGCAAGCGGCGTATGCGGCACGTCGGTGCCGCGGATGTTGAACGCCCAGGCAATCGACGACGGATCCGTCAGGACCGATGCATCCGCTTCGGCTTCCTCCACGGTCCTTGCGAGGTCCTTCAACTTGTCTTTTGCCAGCTTGCCTGCCCGTTCGAAGGGATGGATGACGACCGGTTGAAGGGGCAGGGCCGGGCGGTCCGTCCAGATTGCATCGACGGCGTTCTTTTCGAGCGCGACCAGTTCGCCTCCGGTTTGCGCCAGCGCAGTGCCCAGCGCGTCGACCTCGCGGATCGTATGCAGCCAGGGGTCGATCCCAAGTTTCAGCGGCGCTCCCTTGCGGGCGCGCAGCCATTTGGCGGGCGGGTTGGAGACGAGGTCCTCGATCGAAAACGTCTCCGGGTCGGTCTGATGACGCGCCTGCAGCGTGTAGCGCCCGTCGACAAAAAGGTGAGCGCTCCTGGCCAGGATCACGGCGACACCCGCCGACCCGGTAAAGCCGGACAGCCAGGAGAGCCGTTCGGCGGATGCGGGAACATATTCTCCCTGATGTTCGTCGGCGCGCGGAACGACGAAACCGTCCAGCCCGTTGGCCGCCAGCCAGGCGCGAAGACTGGCGACGCGGCCCGGTCCCTGTGCGGGATCGGCCCTGGAGTCAAAGGACTGGAACTGGCACGGCATGAATCGCCCCCGATGCGACTGGTGAAGTGGCGCGAAGGTAGCCTCCCGCCGGGCTCGAGGCAATGAGCGGAACGACTTGCGGTAAAAATGGTGCACTGCAATATTTGTATTTCGCATATGCAAAAACAGTATGGGTGCCATGCGCTAATGGCGCTGGTCCGGTTGCGGGCGAATCCCTATGTTCCAGCCCGTGGAGGACGTGAACTCCAAAGGAAAGGAACCACCGATGTCTGCTCGCAATTTCTTTCGCAGTGCATTCGACTCGATGGTCGAGGCGCGCCAGCGCCAGGTCAACCGCTACGTCAACGGCGTTCTGCTCTCGTTCGACGACGAGACGCTCAAGGCGCACGGCTACAACCGTGAGGATCTTCGCAAGCGTGGCGTAAGCACCATCGCGTTTTGATCCAGCGATCCCGATCGCTTGTGTCTGGCGGCCCTTTTCGGGCCGCTTTTCATTTGAGAAACCGCTTGAAGGGCTTGTGCAGTTGATTCAACACGGCGAGGCGTTGATTCCGGAACCATCTCCAAGGCTCGGAAAAGTCACGACTTTCCCTACCGCTTGAGGTGTATCGTCACCCAGCCTTCGCGATGGAGCGTGCGGATGTGGCGAAATCCCTGGTTGCGGTAGGCTGCAATCACCTGGTCGCGCTGGCTGTCCAGGATTCCCGACAGGATCGCCGATCCGCCCGCCGCGACATGGCGGGCCATCTGGGGCGCCAGCGCCATCAGCGGGCGCGCCAGGATGTTGGCGACGATCAGGTCGAATGGCCTGCCGCGCTTGAGAGCAAGGTGGGCAAAGCCGGTCGCGGTGAAGCATTGCACCTGGTTCGCAACGCCGTTGAGGCGGACATTGGCGCGGGCGACCGCCACCGCCACCGGATCGATGTCGGTAGCGACAACGGGCATGCGGGCGCGCTTCGCCATGGCGATGGCAAGCACCGCGCTGCCGGTTCCAAGATCGAGCGCGTTGGCCGGGTGTTCGCGACGGACGACCTGCTCGATCATTTCCAGGCAACCGGCCGTGGTGCCGTGATGACCGGTGCCGAAGGCCTGTCCGGCATCGATCTCGATGGTCATGTCGCCGGGCCTGTGTGCCGCGCGGTCGTGGCTGCCGTGGACGAGAAACCGGCCGGCCCGTACCGGCTTCAGTCCCTCCAGGGACATCGCCACCCAATCGACATCGGGGATCGGTTCGGTGGCGATCTCAAGGCCCGGGAAGGTTTCTTCAAGCGCTTCGCGGATGCGGCGCTCGAAGGGACCGGTCTCGCCTTCGACATAGACCGAGACTTCGTGGATGTCGGCTGCCTCATCGATCTCGACCACGGCGATCGGCAGGCCGTCTTCCTCCAGCAGGGCTTCCAGCGTGGCGAAAATCCGTTCGGCACCGGCCTTGCCGGCGGTCATGATGAGGCGGGTTTGGGGCATGGGTGTTGCAGGGCCTGCTGTATCGGTCTCAAGCGTGCGGCGTCAACTGCTTTCAGCTTGCCGCCAGACGTTTGAGCTTGGCGAGCGCTGTACTGGAATCCTCGCCATAAGCGATGGTGCCGAAGAACGCGCCGTCGCGATCGAGCAGGATGATCGAGGCAGAGTGGTCCATCGTGTAGTCGCCGTCGTCGAGCGGGACCTTCTTGGCGTAAATCCTGAAATCCTTGATCATCTCGGCGACCTTGCCGGGTTCGCCGGTTATGCCGATGATGCGGTCGGACACGTTGGAGATGTACTGGCCGAGGACATCCACCGTATCGCGTTCCGGGTCGACGGAGACGAAGTAGGAGCGGATATCCTTGCCTTCGTCTCCAAGTTCCCTGAGCCAGCCATCCAGTTCGAACAGTGTGGTGGGGCAGACTTCCGGGCAATTGGTGAAGCCGAAGAACACGGTCGTCGGGTGGCCGCGAAACGCCTGCTCGGTGATGGTATTGCCGTTCTGGTCGGTCAGCGTGAACGGCCCGCCATAGGCCTCGCTGGAATTGATTTCGGCGTACCAGCTCAACGTCAGATAGCCGACCGCTGCTGCCAACAGGACGAGAATTCCATAGAGAACGACGCGCATGGGATCTCCTTGATCGGGATGATTCGCGTTAAAAACACCAGGACAGGCCGCTCTCGGCCATGGCCAGGAATATGGCGGCGCCCTTGTCCAGCCAACCGGCGAGACCGGCTCCCAAAAGCGCGGCAGCCGCGACAAGGCCGGCCAGCGGCCAGCCCGTACCGTTTCCGCTGATGCGCTCTGCGGTTTTCATGGTCTCCATATAGAACCCGAACCCGGCGCGCGCAAAGGACAGTGTGCCGCAGCAAGACGATTGTCAGCCTGGGCCGGTCTTCCCATATGTCGGTGACCGTGCCATGCACCACCGGAAACGGATCAGGAGAAACCAATGCGCCAACTTGCCTCGTCTGGCCTCGCTGCCATCTTCGCTCTCGGTGTCACGACGTCCAGTGCGCTGGCCGAGAAGGTCGGCGAAATCGGCGTGGACTGGATTGGCAACGACATCATGATCGAGGCGATCCATGACCCGCAAGTCGAAGGCGTGACCTGCCACGTCAGTTATTTCGACCGTGGGCTGATCGACCGGTTGCAAAAGGGCAACTGGTTCGAGGATCCCTCCAATTCGTCGATTGCCTGCCGTCAGACCGGACCGATCATCATCGGCGAGATCGATCTCGACCAGGATGGCGAGGAGGTCTTCAAGCAGCGCCAGTCGCTGATCTGGAAGGTGCTGGTGGTCAAGCGGATTTACGACAAGGCCAACGACACGCTGATCTATCTCGCCCATTCGCGCCAGGTGCAGGACGGGTCCGCCAAAATGTCGATCTCGACGGTGCCGCTCTACAACCAGGCGGTGGAATGGAAATCGGGCAAGCCGGCGACGAAGTGAACCGCTTGCTTCGTGCCGCGGCGCGGCTTAGAGCGTGATGCGTTCAAATGGAAGCAGTTTGGTGGCGTGTATTTTTCGTGCCGGCAAGGAGAACACCGCAGCGCGATGTGACCATCGCGCGAGGATTTCGACGGTGAGGTCGGTTTTTCGGGCAA
>JAIOIW010000068.1 GCA_019912385.1 Notoacmeibacter sp.
TCGCCGAGCGGGGTCTCGCGACGGGCCGCATCGATGCCGAGGGAAGCGAGGAACTCCAGGGCAATGCCGATCGCCGGCGCAATCTGCGCGCGGACCTCGGGCCGCAGGCTGCCGCCGTAGTCCTCAAGCTCGACCGGCTGCACGCCGACCAGCAGCAAATGCTCGGGGTAGTCGCCCAGCATCTCCGCCATGGCGAGCACTTCCTGGAAGCCTGTCTGGTGCAGCGACATCTTCTTGGCGCCGAGGAATTTCGGAACCTCGGCCCCCTCGACGCGTTTCAGCGTGCCGGGGACAAGCCCGTAATCGACGGCATCAAAGACAACGAGAATGTCGGTTTCGCGGATGTGCTGGACGAGATAGATGCCCTGCGTTCCGCCATCCATGATCCGCACGTTGGGACCGAACACCCAGGTTCGGTGCAATTCATCGATCGCGCGAACGCCGAAGCCTTCGTCGGCCCACAGCAGATTGCCGATGCCGAGAATCAGCACGGATGGCTGTATCCCCTCCATGGCGCTTGTCCTCCCGATGCGCCGCCGGACATATCCGGCTTTTCCATCACTCCGCAATTCCCGTGCCAAGTGCACACAATGGGCCAAATGCTTGATTTTTCGCCCGTTTCCACCCGATTGGTGAACCGGAAATGAAATCTACATTATCAGTTTGTTGTGATATTGGAATGTTACTTTCCATTTTCGATTCGAGGCGAACGACCTCTGATAACCGCGCGACCAGCCACCGGCCGCGAATTCGGCAACCGACATGAACGCGGAAAGGACCGCCGCAGAAACGAAAACGGGGCCCGAAGGCCCCGTCCACGCGCCATTGCGACCGGTCAATCCACCGCATCGGAAGAGCCGCCGTCACGGAATGTTCGCCAGCCCGAGAACATCGAGGACATGATCGACTGGCGCGACATGATGTCTTCGCGGACCGCCGCATAGACATGGATGATCACGAAGCAGGCGAACCACCACAGTCCCAAATGATGCCAGGTGTGGACATCCTGGCTCTGGCCGAACAGCGGGATGATCCAGCTCGAGAACAGGTTGTGCTGCCACGATCCCATGCCGGTGCCCTCGCCGTAGAGCGCAAAGCCGGTGAAGATCATGAAGACGATCCCCCAGACGAACATGACATGCATGACCAGGGTCGCCAGCGGGTTGTGGCCGGAATATTTCAGCGGCTGCCGGGCGATCATCGCATACCATTTGATCTCGTGGACAAGTTCGCGCCAGAAGCTGCCCCGCCAGACGGGCGGCAGGAAGATCTGGCGGGCATGATGATTGCCGACGAAGGCCCAGTAGATCCTCAGCAGAAGGCCGACCGCCAGCAGGTAGGCGGCCGCGAAATGCAGGTAGCGGATCCAGCCGAACACGAAGCTGGCGCTGGCTTCGCCACCGACAGACGGCGGCGGCGAGCCGATCAGATAGCCGGTCACCGCGAGCGTGAAGATCGAACCGGCATTCACCCAATGCCAGAGACGAACCGGCGCCTCGTAGACATAGACGGCTTCCTCGAGATGTTTGCTTGCCATGGCCGTCCCTCCTCATGAACCCAGCAGATAGGCGCCGGTGACCGCGATCAGCGTGCCGGCCGCGGGAAGCGCCAGGCGCACCCGCATCAGGGCCTGTCCGGCACCGATGCCAGCGACGTGGACCGCCGCGGTGACGACGGCAAAGCCGACGACGAACGCCGCGATCGAACCTGTGGCCTCGGTTCCGTGGGCATGGCCATGGAACAGCGCAAAAAGGCCGATCAGCACGGCACCGTACGGCCCGGACGGGGCGTATCGCAGGGCGATCAGCAGTCCGAGCACGAGCACCGAGGCGGCGATTCCGGGCTCCACCGCCGGCAAGGCCATGCCGGCGATGCCCAGGCCGGCCCCGGCAAGCATGGTTGCGACAAAGGCCAGGGGTGCGAGCCACATGCGGCCGCCGTTCCTGGCGGCCATCGCCGACCAGATGCCGACGGCAAGCATCGCCGCCAAATGGTCGATGCCGGTCAGCGGATGCAGGGCGCCATGGGCAAATCCGCTTTCAGCCAGGTATCCGGTATGGGCGAAGGCCGGACCGGCGGCGAGCAAAGCAGCGCCGGCGATCGCGGCAAGTTTAAAGTTCCTGTTCATGGTCTCCCCTCCCTTAGCGGACCGTGATTTCGGCCATTTCCTCGCCGTCCGGCCCCATGACATGGGTCGAGCAGGCAAGGCACGGATCGAACGAGTGCAAGGTACGCAGGATCTCCACCGGTTCTTCCGGGCGCTCCACCTTCGTGTTCATCAGCGACGCCTCGAACGCACCGATATTGCCCTCGTTGTCGCGCGGCGAACCGTTCCAGGTGGTCGGCACGACGCACTGGTAGTTGTCGATCCTGGTGTCCTTGATCCTGATCCAGTGCGCCAGCGCGCCGCGCGGCGCTTCGGTGAAGCCGACACCCTTGACCTCGGACGGCCAGGTCTTGGGATCGAACTTCTCGGTATTAGCCGTCGTGCTGTCACCGGCCTTGATGTTGGCGATGAGCTTGTCCATGAAATAACGCTGCATCTCGGCCGCCCACTCGCATTCGAGCGCGCGCGCGGCGGTGCGGCCAAGCGTCGAGAACAGGGCATCAACAGGCACGTCGAGCGTCCTGAGCGTGCGGTTGATCTGCTCGGTGAAATACTCGTGGCCCTGCGCGTAGCCGACGACGTAGCGGGCGAGAGGCCCGACTTCCATCGCGTGACCGCGCCAGCGCGGCGCCTTGATCCAGGAATATTTCGCGCCCTCGTCGATCTGCTGGATGTTGGTCCTGGTACCGACGAGGTTCGGCCCGAGCGCATAGTTCGGCTCGGTGATTCCATCCCATGGATGCAGGCCCTTGGCTTCGTCGGGATAGGCATACCAGGAATGTGGCACGAATTCCTGGATCTGCTCGGGATCGCGGAGATCGACTTCGTGCACTTCCTTCAGATTGCCGTTGACGATCGCGCCGCGCGGCATCAGAAGGTTGCCGGCGGAATAATCGTTCGCCTTGTCGGGAATGTCGCCATAGGCCAGCACGCTTTTACCCGACAGGCCGCCGCCATAGAGCCAGCCCTTGTAGAACTGCGCGATGGCAAGGAGATCGGGAATATAGACGTTCTTCACGAATTCCAGCGAGCGGTCGATGACGCCGGAAACATAGTTCAACCGCTCCATATTGACCGGGGCGCCGGCAGCCATTTCGCCGTCGATGTTGATGGCGCAGGGCACGCCGCCCACCAGCCAGTTGGGATGGGTGTCCTTGCCGCCGAAGATCGTGCGCGTGGTCATGATTTCCTTCTGGAAATCGAGCGCCTCCAGATAGTGGGTGACCGCCATCAGGTCGGCCTCCGGCGGCAGCAGATAGGCCGGATTGGTCCAGTAGCCGTTCTTGAACGGGCCGAGCTGACCGCTCTCGACGAACTTCTTCAGCCGGTTCTGCACGTCGCGGAAATAGCCGGGCGAGGATTTCGGGTGGTTCGAAATCGACTGCTGCAGTTCGCTCGTCGCCCTGGGGTCGGCTTTCAGCGCATTGACCGGGTTGACCCAGTCAAGCGCGTGCAGGTGATAGAAGTGCACCAGATGGTCGTGCACCTGCAACGACAGCTGCATGATGTTGCGGATCGAGTTGGCGTTCTCGGGAATATCGATGCCGAGCGCGTCCTCGACCGCGCGAACCGACGTCAGCGCATGCGTGCCGGTGCACACGCCGCAGATGCGCTGGGTGAAGGCCCAGGCATCACGCGGATCGCGCCCCTTGAGAATGACCTCCAGCCCGCGCCACATGGTGCCGGTGGAGACCGCGTTGCGGATGATGTTGTTCTCGTCGACATTGACCTCGCAGCGCATATGGCCCTCGATCCGGGTCACCGGATCGACGACGACGCGTTGGCCGGACGTGTCGAGATTGTAACCGTTGGGTGTCGTGATAACGGACATCAGCTTTCCCCTCCCTTTTGGCGTGCGCGCTTGACGGCGCTGACGGCTGCATGTGCGATTGCCGCGCCGCCGACAACGGTTGCGGCGGTTGCGCCGATCCGGTCGGCATCGGCTTCTATCCCGAAGCCGTGGACATCGGTCAGACGGTCATAGAATGACCCCTTGTCCCAGAACCCGTCCTCCGAGCAGCCGAAGCAGGGGTGGCCGGACTGGATGGGGAAGGACAGGCCGCCGTTCCAGCGCACGGTGGAGCAGGCATTGTAGGTGGTCGGCCCCTTGCACCCCACCTTGTAGAGGCAGTAACCCTTGCGCGCGCCCTCGTCGTCGAAGGACTCCACGAACTGACCGGCATCGAAATGCGGGCGGCGGTAGCACTTGTCGTGGATGCGCTGCGAGTAGAACATCTTCGGCCGGCCCTGCCGGTCGAGTTCCGGGAAGCGCTCGAAGGTCAGGATATAGGTGATGACCGCCGTCATGACTTCGGCGATCGGCGGGCAGCCCGGCACCTTGATGATCGGCTTGGGCGCCAGGCCCGGCACCTTGTGGATCGGGGTCGCCCGCGTCGGATTGGGGCGCGCGGCCTGCACGCAGCCCCACGAAGCGCAGGAGCCCCACGAGATGATCGCCTTGCAGTGGTTGGCCGCCTTGTGGAGCTGGTCGAGATAGGGCTTGCCGGCGATGATGCAGGACATCCCCTCCTGGTTCAGCGGCGGGTTGCCCTCGCAGGCGAGAATGTAGTTGCCGTCGTATTTCTCGATCGTCTCGTCGATGATGGCCTCGGCCTGGTGGCCGGCAGCGGCCATGATCGTATCGTCATAGTCGAGCGAGATCATCGACAGGATGACGTCCTTGGCGAGCGGATGGGCGGAGCGGATGAAGCTCTCGGAGCAGCAGGTGCATTCCAGCCCGTGCAGCCAAAGCACCGGAATGCGCGGCTTGGTTTCCATGGCATGCGCGATCTTCGGCGCGAATGCCGGACCAAGGCCGAGCGAAGCCGCGGTCAGGCTACAGAATTTCAGGAAACTGCGCCGGGTGATCCCCTGCCGGCGCATCACATCGTAAAAGGTCTCGGTCATGCCACGTGTCTCCTCCTTTTCCGCTCCGCCGCAGGCAAATGCGGACGAAGCATCGAGGGACATCTAGCAAGCCACGTGCCATATGCCGTGTATTCAACAAATACAGTGACTTAAGTGCAATCACAGCCATACGGCGCAAAGAGACGATCATTGCACGTGAAAAGCCGGCAACCGAAATGGAAGGCGGACTTCCATTCGAGCGAACCGCCGTTGAGAGGTGCCGCCCGGCCGCCGTGCTGCCGTCTCAGTGTCGGGAGCGGACCCGACGTGAGCCCGTCGCAGCGCGTTCCGCGGCCGACTCCTCGCGCTCGATGCCCCGGCGCTGCCGCGGCCCGGCGATGGCGCTTCCCTCCACCCGGTTGCGCCCGGCGGCTTTGGCCGCGTAGAGCGCCTTGTCGGCCGCGACCATCAGATCGTCCACCGTGGATTGCGGCGTGGGGATCGTGGCGGCAGCGCCGATGCTGATGGTGACCCGCCCTCTCGGCCCAAGACCGGGATGCGGAATTTCCATCGCCTCGACGGAGCGCCTGATCCGCTCGGCTTCGGCCATCAGCGGCTCAGGCTCGAGATGTTCGATCACGGCCATGAACTCCTCGCCGCCAAAGCGGGCGACATATTGGTCCGTCTTGTGGACTTCGTCGTTCAGCCGGTCCGCGACCGCATTGAGGCAGTGGTCTCCTTCGTCGTGGCCAGCGGTGTCGTTGAAATCCTTGAACCTGTCGATGTCGATCATCAGGATTCCGAGCCAGTCGTTGCGTTCGCGCGCATCCCGCCACTTTTCCTTCAGGGTCTTCACCATGTGGCGGCGGTTGAACAGGCCGGTCATGGGATCGGTTTCGGCGAGTCTTCCAAGTGCATTGTTCAGGGCAAGCAGCTGCGCCGACTTCAGGTCGTCTCGCAGGCCGTTGAGGAACATCTGTCGCGCATCCCACTCAGATCGGTAGCGAATGACGAGCGAGATCGCACTGGTGATGCCGACGAACGAGATCAGCGAGACATCGTGGGATGGAAGGAAGGGCGAGCCGGCATGGCTCACGGCTGCGACGATCAGCGATGCGAGCGAGGCGGCAGTCATGAAAACGGCGCAGCGGAAATGCAGCGGTGCGGCGATATTGACGAAAAGGATTACCACGCCGGCAACCATGTAGTAGCGGTCAACGTGCAAGGAATGCGCGTGTTCCGCCAGGAAACCGGATGCCCCAACAAACATGATCCAAGGCACTGTAACCGCCGTCGCTCGCAACCATTCGGGACCGCGATTGAGCAGAGGCATGGCGAGCAGGAATGTGGGTATCACGAGACCGACGCGCGCGATCAGCCCGTGCTCGAAGACCTCTGACACCGGGTCCAGGGCAAGGGCGACGAGGTTGACGGCGATGGCAAGCCAGAACCAGTAGGTGACAATACGACGGCGGTCCGGCGCGGTCCGGGCGCGGAATTCGTTTTCGAGAGACGGTATCAACCCCAAACGGGTAAACGGCCGTTCAAGCTCGGCATTTATCGCCGCCACGTCCTGGTCGAATGAAGTCACTGCGCCATCTGCCGTCTGCCCCGCGGGAATGGATCCGGATTCAAACCTGTATCAACAGACGATTAAGGTTTGGTTCTTGCGGGAGAGAAACGGGCGCCTGGCTGGCGGCGCGCCGGGGTATCAGCCGCGCGCGGACCAGTCTATTCCAGTTCAGAAAGCGCGTCGTGGAGCGATTCGATGTTTTCCAGACGGCGGCGTGCAACGGTGCCGAGGTGCCGCATCGTTTCGAGGCCGAGGAGGCGGAGCACGGCGAGCGCGCCGACATAGGAATCGAGGAGTTGCGGGGTTTCCACGGCGCAGGTCAGGTTCCAGCGCGCGACCGCCGGCGCCTCGCGAATGCTGCGATCGGCCAGCAGGACCACCTCGGCACCGGTGGCGGCAAGCACACGGATGAATTCGAGAAAACCACGCGGCCGGCGGCGCAATCCCACAACCAGCACGACGTCGCCGGGGCCCAGTTCGGCGATCGCCTCTCCGAGCGTCTGTCCCGCAGCGTTGAGCATCGCGACGTCCGGCCGCAATTGCAGCAGCATCATACAAGCGTAAGCCGCCGCGAAGTAGCTGTTGCGAAAGCCGGCGACACGCAGCCTGCGGGCTTTGGCGAGTGCGGCCGAGACCGCATCGATCGTCAGCGGGCTTTGCATCGACAACGACATTTCAACAAGTTTCGTCTCGGCGGCCATATCGCGCGCGATGACCGATCCTTTCCTGCCGGGCCGGCTCGTCTCCGCAAGGTAAAGGGGCGACCCCGACGCACGCATTGCGCGCGAGGCACGGCGTGCCTCCTCGAAGGAGGAGTAGCCCAGCCGGCGGAAGAACCGCGACACCGTGGCGTTGGAAATGCCTGCCCGCTCAGCCAGTTCGCCGGCCGTCAGGGTCGCGAGCTCGCCCGGGCTGTCGAGAATAAAATCGGCTGCCTTTCGCTCGCCCTCCGGCAGGTCGCCATAGGAGCGATGGATACGCTGGGTGATTGAGCCCTGCCTGTCTTGTGTCACGGTCATTCCCGCTACCGGTTGCATCTCGAATTACGAAACCAAATTTTCGCTATTGCCTAAATAATGAAAATGGTTTTTCATTTCCAAAGTCAACCATTCATTCTCCATGGGGAGGAGGCCTCAGACAATGACCCGGTTTGCCGTCTCCACCAGGAAATTCAGCCACAGGCTGAACCGCGCGATCGAACGGCTCTGCGTCGCCCTTCTCGTCCTCCTCGTTCTCGATGTCTGGCTCGGGGTCATGGTGCGCTATGTCATCCCGCTGCCTTTGACGTTCACCGAGGAACTGGCCCGCTACCTGATGATCTGGATGGCGCTGCTGGCCATTTCCTGCGGCATCGTGAACCGCGAGCATATCGGCGTGGAATACCTGTTCACGCGGCTTCCGGCTCCGGTCCGGCGCACGCTTGCGGTTTCATTCGACCTGATCGGCTTCATCTTCTTCTTCGCGCTCTTCTGGTACGGGCTTTCCTTCGCCGAAAAGGGCTTCTCGCGCTTGACGATGATCTACGCGATACCGAAGGGCTACGCCTTTGCGAGCGTGCCCGTGGCCGCCTTCATCGCCTGCGTGCAGCTTGCCTTGACCGGTATCAGCGATTTCCTGGACGAGCGTGCGCCCGCGCGCAGCGCTGCGGTCGTGCCCGGAAAGGGGCTTGAATAATGGGAATGGTTCTCGTCCCCATCGCCTTTTTCGGCCTGCTCGCACTCGGCCTGCCCGTCGGCATATCGATCGGCGTGGCGGGCATGATCGGCATCTTCGACATGGGTCCGCGTTTCATGACCATGGCGCCGGACCGCGTGTTTGCCGGTCTCGACCTGTTTCCGTTTCTCGCCATGCCGTTTTTCATCCTGGCTGGCGAAATCATGAACCGGTCGGGCATCACCGCCGGGCTCGTCAAGCTGGCGGATGCCCTGGTCGGCTGGCTTCGCGGCGGGATGGCGCATTCCAACATGGTCGCGTCCGTCATGTTTGCCGGCATCACCGGCTCTGCGACGGCAGACGCCGCCGCTTTCGGCAACACGCTGGTGCCGGCGATGGTCAAGGGCGGATATTCGCGTCCCTACGCTTGCGCGGTGACGGCAGCCGGTTCGATCATCGGACCGACGATCCCGCCTTCGACACTGGCCATCATCTACGGCTCCATCATGGGCGTTTCGATCGCGGGGCTGTTTGCGGCGGGCATATTACCGGGCCTGCTGATCTGTATCGTCTGCATGGTCGTGATCGCGGCAACCGCGCGGCGCAAGGGGCTGCCCAAGGGTGAAGGCCGCTTCGCCATCCGCAACGTGTTCTCGGCGCTGCGCGAGGGGATCCTGGCGGCCCTGCTGCCGGTTTTCATCCTCGGCTCTATCCTTGGCGGATTTGCAACCCCGACCGAGGCTGCCGCCATCGCGGTCGCCTATGCGCTGTTCGTCGGTGGCGTTGTCTATCGCGCTCTCACGCTCAAGGACCTTTACGAAATCGGCGTCCGGACAAGCCGGATCACCGGTGTGATATTCCTGATCATCGCGTCTGCGACCATTCTCGGCTGGTGGATGACCTTCAACCGGGTGCCGCAAGCGATTGCCGAGGCGCTGCTGGCGATCTCGCAAAATCCGCAGGTCGTCATCGGCCTGATCCTCGCGCTGCTGCTGCTGATCGGCCTGGTCATGGACATCAACGCGACGCTGATCATCCTGGCGCCGGTACTCGCGCCGCTGACGCTTAAGCTCGGCATGGAGCCGGTTCATGCCGGCATCATGATCATCCTCGCCCTCAACATCTCGCTGATGACGCCGCCGGTCGGCGCCTGTCTGTTCGTGCTGGCGTCCGTGACCGGGGAAAAGGTCGAGGCGATCGCCCGCGAACTCTGGCCGTTCATCCTCGCTGAAGTCGCCGTCCTCGTCGCCGTGGCCTACTGGGAGGACATGACGCTGTTTGTCCCGCGGCTGCTCGGCCTGTGAAACCTCGTGCCACCCCTCAACACACAAAGGAGCAGACAATGACAATCATGAAGAAAGTAGGGACCGGCATCGCCGCCGCACTCCTGTCGACCCAGGTTTTCGCGGCCGATGTCACCATCCGCCTGGCGCACCTCAATCCCGAAGATCCGTTCCAGAGCCATTCCGGTACGATGGCGGCAGTCTTCAAGTCACTTGTCGAAAGCAATTCCAACGGGGCAATCGAGGTTCAGCTCTTTGCCAACGGACAGCTCGGCAAGGATGCCGAAGTCATCGAGCAGGTCCGCTCCGGAATCGTCGAAAGCACCATCTCCTCGTCCGGCGGTATCGCCCAGCATTATCCGCTCGTCGGCGTGTTCGACATTCCCTTCGCGTTTCCGAATATCGGCGTCGCGAGCCGCGTGATGTCCAAGGACAGCGCCTTCGGCAAGAAATTCGTCTCCGACCTCGAAGCCAAGACCGAACTGAAGGTTCTCGGCCTGATCGACTCCGGCGGCTTCTTCGCCATCACCAACTCCAAGAAGCCGATCAGAAGCGTCGAAGACATGGCGGGGCTGCGCATCCGCACCATGACGTTGCCGACCCACGAGGCGATCATCTCCTCGCTCGGCGGCCAACCGACCGCCCTGCCCTGGGCCGAAGTCTATACCGCTCTGCAGACCGGCGTCGCCGACGGCCAGATGAACCCGGTGCCGATCATCGCCTTCGCCAAGTTCGACGAGGTGCAGAAATACCTTTCAGTGACCAACCACATCATCACGCCTTATATCTGGACGATGAACAAGGCGTTCTATGACGGACTCAGCGACGAGCACCGGTACCTCGTCAACTGGGCAGCCGAAGTCGCAACCGAATCCGGCCGCGCGATGAGCCGAGTCATCGAAGCCTCGGAACGCGGCTTGCCCGCGCTGGCTGAAAAGATGGAAGTCAACGTCGTGTCGGCGGAGGAACAGGCCAAGTTCGCGCAAGCCGCCCAGCCTGCCGTCCGCGCCCTGATCGAGAAGCAGTATGGCGCCGAAGGGGTAGAAATGCTGGACGCCCTGCTGTCTTCTGTCGAAACCGAGAAGGCGGCCTACTGAGTCAGGCCCTTCCTTCACTTGCCAACGCGCCGGGGTTCATCAAGACCCCGGCGCTCTTTACGGAGCATACCCTTGTCGAACGAACCGATATTCACCCTGCTGGAAAATCCGGCGGCGCGGCGCGACGCGCCCTGGACAGCCGAACAGGACGCGATCCTGAACGATGCGGCCTTTGCGCGGGCCGAAGCGACGATCACAGGCTGGCCGGGCTATGCGCCGACGCCGCTGGTCGCACTTCCCGGCATCGCCGGCGAAATCGGTGTCGGATCGATCCACTACAAGAACGAAGCCTCCCGCTTCGACCTCGGCAGCTTCAAGGCGCTCGGCGGTGCCTATGCCGTCTGGGAGGTTCTACGCAGAACGGCGGCGGAGAAGGGAATATCCCCGGACGACCATACGAGGTTCTACGACCATGCTGCGACCGTGACGGTGACATGCGCCACCGACGGCAATCATGGCCGGTCGGTCGCCTGGGGCGCGTCCACCTTCGGCTGCAATTGCGTCATCTTCATCCATGCGACGGTGAGCGAGGGGCGCAAGCGCGAAATCGAGCGGTACGGCGCGCGCGTCGTGCGCTGCGCGGGAAACTACGACGATAGCGTTCGCGAGGCGCAGGCGAACGCCGACCGCGAAGGGTGGATCGTCGTTTCCGACACGTCATATGAAGGCTATACCGAAATCCCAAAGGACGTGATGCAGGGTTACGAGTTGATGGCCGCGGAGGCCATCGAGCAAATGCCCGCCGGCAATTTTCCGACTCACGTGTTCCTCCAGACCGGTGTCGGCGGCATGGCGGCGGCGGTTGCCGCGCAGTTCTGGCGGCGCCTTGGAGCGCAGCGGCCGATGATCGTGCTCGCCGATCCGCTGAAGTCCGCCTGCTGGCTGGAATCCATCCGCGCAGGTGAACCGACGGCCGTCGAGGGCGACCTCGACACGCTGATGGCGGGGCTCGCGTGCGGCGAAGTCTCGGCGCTTGCCTGGACGATTCTCGAACACAGCGCCGATGCCGTGATCGGTGTGTCCGAACATGCGGCCGTCAACAGCATGCGGCTGCTCGCCGAGGGTCGCCATGGCGACGCGCCGCTTGTCGCCGGCGAATCCGCCGTAGCCGGGCTCGCGGCGCTGATCGCGGCTGCGGCCGATCCAGCAGCGCGCGCAAGGCTCGGGCTCGACCACAAATCGCATGTCCTCCTTTTCGGCACTGAAGGCGCGACCGATCCCATACTCTATGAGCAGCTTGTCGGCCGTGCTCCCGAAACCGTCGAAAGCGGCGCGTCATGATGAAGACGGTGCCCAATATCCGGATCGATATCGACAGGCTCATGAACCGCATCGAGGCGCTTGGCCGGATCGGCGCAATGCCCGGCGGCGGCGTCTGCCGGCTGGCGCTGACGCGCGAGGACGGCGAAGGACGCAATCTCGTCACCGGCTGGATGCGGGAGTTGGGGCTCGCCGTCTCGATCGACCGGATCGGCAATGTCTGGGGCGTGCGCGCGGGCGAACAGGACGGCCCGCCGGTGATGATCGGTTCGCACATCGATACGGTGGCGACCGGGGGGCTCTATGACGGAAACCTCGGCGTCCTTGCCGGTCTCGAAGTGGTCACCTGCCTCAACGACGCGGGAATCGCGACGCGCTATCCCGTCGCCGTCGCCTTCTTCACCAACGAGGAAGGATCGCGGTTCGCGCCCGACATGATGGGCAGCGCCGTTCACCAGGGTTCGCTCGCGCTCGACACGGCGCTGGCGACCGTCGGCATCGACGGGGCGTGCGTCGCCGACGATCTCGCCGCAATCGGCTATGCCGGCGACGTGGAGCCGGAGAGCCTGTGCCCGCGTGCCTTCCTCGAACTCCACGTCGAACAGGGTCCGGTGCTGGAGCGCGAAGGGGTCGCGATCGGCGCGGTGACCGGGGTCCAGGGCATTTCGTGGACGGAATACACCGTCAGCGGCATATCCAATCACGCCGGAACCACGCCGATGGCGATGCGCTGCGACGCCGGCGTCGTGGCGGCAAAAGCGATCGTGGCGGCGCGCGAAACGGCGGCGCATCTCGGCGGCAGCCAGGTCGCAACGGTCGGCGCCTTGCGGTTCGAGCCGGGACTGGTGAACGTCGTGCCTCAAACGGCCGTCTTCACGGCCGATCTGCGCAACACCGACGAGGCCCTCCTGCGCGAGGCGGAAAGGCTGGTCGAAGAAGCCATACAGGAGGCTGCGCATGCGGAGGGTGCGACTGTCGCCGCCCGTAAGCTTGCCCGCTTCGAGCCGGTCGCATTCGACGACAGGCTCGTTTCGCTGATCGAGGATTGCGCCGTGAGGCAGGGCAACAGCGTGAAGCGCATGCCTTCGGGCGCCGGCCACGATGCCCAGATGTTCGCGCCGAACTGCCCGACGGCGATGATCTTCGTGCCGAGCCGCGACGGGCTGAGCCATAACATTCGCGAATACACGCCTCCCGAGCAGATCCGGGCCGGCGCCCAGGTACTGCTCGATGCGGCCCTGGCGCTCGCCAGTGCCGATTGAACACAAAACCGACAACGAGACACCGATGCCCCGAATTCTCACAATTGCGGCCGCCCAACTCGGACCGATCGCCAAGGATGAATCGCGCAGTTCCGCCGTGGCGCGGATGATCGCGCTGATGACACACGCCGCCGAACGCGGCGCCGATCTGGTGGTCTTTCCGGAACTGGCGCTGACGACGTTCTTCCCGCGCTGGTACATGGAAGACCAGGCGGAAATCGACAGCTATTTCGAAACCGAGATGCCTTCGGCCGAGACGGCCCCTCTTTTCGAAGCGGCGGCGCGGCTTGGCGTCGGCTTCTATCTCGGCTACGCCGAAAAGACCGCCGATGACAGCGGCACGGTGCGGCGCTTCAATACGTCCATCATCGTCGGGCCGGACGGCACGATCCTTGGCAAGTACCGCAAGATCCATCTGCCGGGCCACCGCGAGAACGAGCCCTGGCGCGCGTTCCAGCACCTCGAAAAGCGCTATTTCGAGCGCGGCGATCTTGGCTTTCCGGTCCATGAAGTCTTTGGCGGACGGGTCGGCATGTGCATCTGCAACGATCGCCGCTGGCCCGAAACCTTCCGCATGCTGGGCCTCCAGAAGGCGGAACTGGTGGTGCTGGGATACAATACGCCGGTCCATTATCCGCCGGCGCCCGAGCACGACCACCTTCAGGATTTTCACAATCACCTGGTGATGCAGGCCGGCGCCTACCAGAACGGAACCTGGGTCGTCGGCGTGGCGAAAGCGGGCCGCGAGGAAGACTGCGACCTGATCGGCGGCACATGCATCATCGCGCCGACCGGCGAGATCGTCGCGCAGTGCACCACGCTTGGAGACGAGATCGCGATCGCCGAATGCGACCTCGACCGCTGCCGCGAGATCCAGGACAACATCTTCAATTTCAACGTCCACCGGCAGCCCGACCAGTACGGCCTTCTCACCAGGTAGGGGGGGGTTCGAAACACGCGCCGCGTGGCCAGCTCATCGGCATTCGAGTGGTCGACGACGACATCTGGATTGTCTGCTTCACGCACTATGATTTGAGTTACATCGACGTGGAGCGGAGAACCTTGCAAGCCATCGACAACCCGTTCGGCACGAGGTTGTCACCCATGTCCTAGGTACGATCTGTTACCCATGTCTCCGGGCCGGACAAATGGACCATGGCGACCCCGGCAGAACTGTAACACTGCCTTTCAGAGCAATCGCTTAGCGCCCCGAACCGGTGCCAAGTGGCTGTTTGATTTCATTGCGGTATTTTCCGCGCACCCCGAACTTGTCGCCGCGCTATTCCTTCTCGGAGGGGCAGTCTGATGGCGCGGAGCGGCAGCAAGGGCGGCAAGCCGCCCGGCGACGGGTCGAACGTGGTTCGCCTGCCGAGCGCCGTTGCCGAGCAGATCGCCGAGGCCGAACGCCAGCGCGGCGCGGCCGGTGCGGCGGGCCGGGCGGCGGAAGCGCCGCCGAAGGGTGGCGATCCCGGCAAGACCGGGATCAGCGTCCTGGACGATCACGGGATAGATGACGGCGACGTGCTGCGTCGTATGAACCGCGAATTCGCGCTCGTTGCGATCGGCGGATCGATCGGCGTCATATGGGACAGGCCGGGCGCGGATCGCGGCGAGGAAGCGCGGATCCTGAAGCTCTCGACATTCCGCGAGCTGCTGGCGAACCGCCGCACGGTTTACGAGGGAAGCGACGGCAAGGAAAAGTCGGCGACATTCGCCGAATCCTGGCTGGCGAGCCCGTATCGCCGGACCTATCAGGGCCTCGAATTCTTTCCGACCGCGACCGGCGAGGAAGGGAAGTCGGGTTTTTACAATCTCTGGCGCGGCTTCGCGGTCGAGTCGAAGGCGGGCGGAACCTATGGCGTGTTCCGGGATCATCTTCAGAACATCGTCTGCGGCGGCGACGAACGGATTTTCACCTGGCTGTTCGGCTGGTTTGCGCAGATGCTGCAGCGGCCGCGCGAAAAGCCGGGAACGGCTGTCGTTCTTCGCGGCGGGCAAGGCGTCGGCAAGACCATTGTCGGCGAAGTCGTCGGCTCTCTTCTCGGGCCGCACTGGACCCTTGTCGATGACCCCCGGTTCCTGACGGGACAGTTCAACGCGCACATGGCGGCGTGTCTGCTGCTGCAAGCCGACGAGGCGGTATGGGGTGGGGACAAGGCCGGCGAAGGGCGGTTGAAGGGCCTGATCACGGCGTCGAGCCAGATGATCGAAGCGAAGGGCGTCGATCCTGTTCCGCTGGCAAATCATATTCGCGTGCTGATGACGAGCAATTCCGATTATGTCGCGCCGGCGGGCAAGGATGAACGACGATACCTTGTCCTTGATGTCGGCAACCAGGCGCAGCGCAATACGGCTTATTTCGGAGAGATGATCGCGGAACTGGACGCGGGCGGCCGGGAAGCGTTGCTTCACGACCTGCTGACCTTCGACCTCTCGGCGGTGGATTTGCGGGAAACGCCGAAGACCGGCGCGCTTCTGGAACAAAAGGTCCACCACCTCGACCCAATCGAGAGCTGGCTTCTCGACAGGCTGAAGGCGGGCGCGCCGACGCGACGGCATGAGACATGGCCGGACCATGTCGAGGTTCAAGAGTTCTACGAGGATTTCGTAACCGCTACCGAGCGGATCGGCATCCGGCGGAAGGCGGGAGAGACGGCCTTTGCGATCAAGGTGAGGGCGCTAATCCCTCGCCTTACGAAAAGGCGGGCGACAGTCCCCGGAGAGGGCGCTTCGATGAGGCGACCGAGGGTCTACATCCTGCCGCCGCTCGCCGAGGCGCGCGAACTTTTCGAGGTCAATCTTCAGCAGCAAATCAACTGGGAGGACCCTCCCGATGAGTGACTTTGCAAGGTGTAGATCACACCAAACCATTGAAAACAAAAGACAAGTCCCACCTGTCCCACCTCGAATGCGGCGCGGCGTTAGGTGGGACGCGTGTAACCTATTGAAAACATACAACAAGTCCCACCTGTCCCACCTGACCCACCTGTTTCAAGGGGGGTCCGTGCGCGTGTGTGCGCGCATGCGCATGGGTACCCATATAGGTAGGACAGGTGGGACAGGTGGGACTTCGATAAGAAAAACAACGAGTTATGAGAGTCCCACCTCGGTTTTCAAGGTGGGACAGGTGTGACAGGTGGGACAAACCTTTTAAAATCAATGGCTTACACGAACGTCAGGTCGGCTGACGGCCGGATCGCAAGTATCAAGGGCCGGAAGCCGGCCGGAAAGGAAGGGTCAAGATGGCAAACAGGACTGTAGAAGCAACGCTGCGGCTTTCCAGCAAGCTCGGCAACATGGCGGCGTTCGGCAAGGTGAGCCAGAAGCTCGCCCAGGTGGACGCGCAGGCGAAGCGGTTCAACCGTTCACAGATGATGGTAACGAAGGGGTTGAATGCCGCCTCTGCGGCCGCAATGCGGTGGCTGGGGCCAACGGTTGTCGCCTACGGCGCGCAACGCTCGGTGCGGTACTTCGCCGAGATCGAGCGCAGCATGACCCGCACGGCGCTGAAAATCGGCGCGTCGCGGGCTGAGCAGGAAAGGCTGGGCGAGGCCGTCGATCGAACGGCGCAGAAATATGCCCTTCAGCGCTCCGAGGTGCGCGGCCTGGTCGACGCTTACGCCGAAACCGGGGCCGAACTGACGGACATCAACAAGGACATGGATGTCCTGGCGAAGGCGACACAGGGCCTTGGCGCCGATGGCCGGGATGTTGTCAACGCCTGGGATGCCGCGAAGCGAAGCTTGCGGCTGACTACCAGGGACGCGAAGACCTTCTTTGACCTGATGGCAGCGGGCGGCGCGGGCGGCAAGTTCGAGGGTTCGGACCTGGCGCAGTATCTGCCGTCGCTGGCGCCCGTCGCGGCGGCGCAGGGCTTTTCAGGCACGGAAGGCGCGGCGCAGCTGATCGGCCTGCTGGAGACCATGCGCGATTATGTCGGCACCTCGCAGGAGGCCGCGACCGCGACGGCGGATTTCCTGGAAAAGATCAGCAGTCCGGCTGTCGAGAAGCGTTTTGGCGAGGCCGGGGTCAATCTGCGCAAGGAACTGAAGAAGGCGCGCGATGAGGGCGAGAACATCCTCGATGTGATGAGCAAGTTGATCAGAAAGGCCACCAAGGGAGACGCCACGAGGCTGAGCGATCTCTTTGGCGAGCGGGACAGCCGGCGCGTCGCGCGGATGCTGCTTCAGAACCTCGACGCGCTGCACGGCAAGGTCGCGACCATCAAGCGCGAATCGAAAGGGATGATCGACAACAACGTCAACCGGGTTCTCAAGGATGCGCAAAGCGGCCTCGACAAGTTCGGCAATATCATGAGCCAGATGGGCGAGCAGTTCGGCCGGTCGCTCAACAACACCGGCGTGCTGGACCAACTGGCAAAGTTCGTCGACTGGATGGAATACAACAACGCGGTGAACGAGGGCCTGGAGAAGCAGGGCGTTCACGGCTTTGCGGCGCGTACCGCCTGGGGGATCACGCACTCCGATGAGGAAAAGCTGAAGGTCGCGAACTCGGTCGGGTACCACAGTCCCGAGCAGCGCAAGAAGATGGAAGTCCTTGGCGGGATCGCGCCGCTGCCGTCATCGGCTGGAGATGGACGGCAACCGCTGGTTTCGTTGAGCGCCATCCGCGAGGGCCTGCGCGGTTCGCCGGCTGATGCCTACGCACGATGGCGTTTCGGCGGAGATATCAGCGGTCCGCACTCGCCCGGCTACATCCCGCCGAAGCCGATGCAGGGGCCGCCCATGCGGCCATGGGAAGGGCCGGGCTTGCGGCCGCAATTTGGCAACGTCTCACCAAGACAGGCCGAGGCCGGATCCATGGCCGCGCTGAACCGGGATCGCAACGCTGTCGAGTTCGATATCGAGCGAGCGCTGCAGCAACTTGAGGAAGGCGGCCACAGGGCGGGTGACAAGATCGGGTCATCGGCCAGTGATGCGATCGGTTCTCGGGCGGCGGCGATCGGGAGAACTATTGGCGAAGCGGCGGCGCGGGCGTTCGATGACACTGGACGCGTGAGGGCAGATACCGGTCGGCAAGCGTACCGTCCGGACATGCTTTGATGCCCTCTCCCACCCCCCGGTTAAGGTTCCTGCCGCTCCCTTGCCCTGCCCTACGGGCCCGGGGCGTCCCGATTTTTCACCAGTAGGACTCGCTGCAAGCGATGCATGAATGCATGGAATGAATGCATGAAAGGGCAAATACTATGAATGAAGAATGGATCAGCGTTTCGGAAGCTTCGAGGCGACTAACAGCATCTGGAGATCGTATTACACAACCTGCATTGACTCGTTACTTGGATCATTATTCAGATGCATTGGATACAAGGCGAGATGGTAAGTTTCGACTTGTCGAATACAATGCACTGACCCGCCATCGTTCGGAGAACATCAGGATCGAGGCCGCCCGCGAAGCCGGGCGAAAACGGGTCGATCTCGTGCCGTCCAGGCGCAAGGTCATGGCCGAAGCCGAACTGAAGGAAATGGATCTCGCACAACGGCGCGGGCATCTGGTCATTGCCGCCGAGGTCGACGGTGCGGCGCGCAACGCGCTGGCCGTCATGAAGGCCGGGTTTGACCGTGCGATCGAGCCTGAGGCGGCGAGCCTGTCGGTCAAATACGGTTGGGACGAGCGGGCGCTTCGCCTGGGCCTCAAGGCCTTCGTCGCCAGCGGGCTGGACCACTTCCACAGGGAGATGCTGAAGCTGCTCGACGACATCCGCGACGGCGTGCCCGGCGCCCGCGGCGAGGCTGCCCGCGACGATGATGCGGAGTGCTCTGCGGATCGCGACGGCGGGTTCAGGCTGCAGTAGCAACAGATGGCCGCGCGTCTCGACATCGGCTGGCTTGAACGTCTCCTGGCTGAACAGCCGGAAGGCGTGGAGGTTGACGGATGGCGCGCTGCGCTGCCGCTGCTCAAAGCCGGCCGGGTCGAGGACCTCGCGGCGTTTGCGTTCGGGATCGATGCTGAGAAAGGGGAGCCTTGCACGCGCACGCTGGCGACAAGGGTGGGCCTGGCGGCGCGCAATGACGCCCTGGTTGCGCTGCGCGAACGGTTTTATCCGGACAGGCCGAAGTATCAGGCGGCGATGGAGATATCTCGCGACCTGCTGCGCTACCGCGAATCAGGATGGCGGCACGAGCGCGCCCAGGCGATGCCGCCGACCGATGAAAAGCGGGCAGCGATGTGGGCAGTCCTGAAGGCGCGCGACCGTGTGCCAAAAGCGCGCCAGCTTGCCGAAATCTTTTCTACCCCATCGCAGTGAACCCCCCTGTTCATTGCGATGGACCGCTAACACTTTGGACACGAGATCATCGCCGCACACACTCAAGCGCGAACCCGAGGATGAGACATGGCAAAAGTTAGTTTTGACGAACGAGTGGAGGAATTCCTCTTTTCGCTATTACCGAAACCGGCGCAAGACCGCGTCATCGCTATCTCCGAGAAGGGCGAAGAGATGCGCGCGCTGAGCGCTGTTGGCGTCGACCGGCGCAATCACGCTTATGGTGTATTGCAGGCCGCCCAGAGCAGGCTCTCGCGTCTGGAGAAAGAGTATCCGGAGGCGTTGGACTCAATCAGCGAAGCTCGCGATGTCGTTGCAACGGCACAGGCGGAGTATGAACGTTTGGTTGCAGCCCTCGAATCCCGGAGTGAGGCGTCGAGGCTTATCCGGCACACCGACGATATCGTTTTTTCCTATCTTGAAAAGTTATCAAACCAGGTTGGAATGCGTGGTGAAAACGGTTCCTTGTCGATTGAGCTGGTCGAGACGCCGGCGAAGGATCGTTTCTCGGCGAGCGAAGCTGCACGCATCGTCGATGAACTGCGCGCCGATCTCCATGGGGTACAATCTGCTCCCATTCCTTCGAAAGTCGCCAAGGCGATCGCCAAGCGGAAGGTCGAGGCCCTGGCGGAAGCCGGCCGCCCAAATCTGGTCGGTACGATTGAAGAAGGCGTCCCGCCAGTGTGGAGCAATATCGGCTACGCGATGATGGAAAATAGGGATAGCGGTGAAGTCTTCTTTACGGTTCAAACCGCAGGGACGGCGAACGCAGAAGGGGGGGAAATTCCGGTGACGACGGTGGGCAAGGGGAATATTAAAGGCATTGCCATCCCCGCGCTGGCAATCGCGGCCTGGATGGATCCCGGCAAGATGCTCAAAGCGCTCGAGGCGGAAATCGATGCCGTTGCCGACGATGCCAACGCGCTCGACGATACGACCCGCTCCAAGAGGATCACTGAACTGAACGCGCGGATCCTTGAGGCTCAGCGCGCGGAAGTCGCGGCCATCGACCGGGAACGGGGAGATTTCAGTTACCGCGAGGGCACGGATCCTCAAGCCATCCTCGGCATCGCGGTGACAGGCGGCCGGGAAGGTAATCGGTGATATGCATACGGCGGCACCATCGCTGACAGGATCGCCGGAGGCGGTCTCGGCCGTGCTTCGCGCCGGCGATGCGCTTCGCACCATGCGCGGCTCGCTTGGCGAACTGGAGGCGATGCCGTCCGGCCCGCTTGCCCGGCGTGTTGGCGAGCATCAGCGCCGGGCCATGAAGCACCTTTCGCGGCTGCGCTCGTCGATCGATGCGATCGCCTGCGCGATGTTTCCTGACGAGGGAGTGGACCCATCCGAAAATGCGCTGCGCGTGGCTTATGGCCGCCCGCTCGATGAGCATGAGCGCGAAGACCTGGTCGCGAATGCCGCACACGCGACGGGGTTGCCGCCGCGCCTCGACTTGGCTTTCGACAATCTGGCATTCGGCCTGGAGGATGGCTTTTCGGCGATGCGCAGGAGGATCGAATCGGGCCACGGCGGGGGACCGTCGCAGGTTCTCGCCGGGCTCGAAAGACTGATTGAGGCCCGGCTGACTGTTTTTCGTGAGCAGTCAGGATTGTGGCCGCAAGAGGAAACGATGCCGTTCGATGGCGATTGATCGGGTGGCGATGAATGAGCGAGCGTGTGGGCATATCCTTCCGCCCGGAAGCGCTCGTTCGCGGGGAGGACGAATGACGGCGTTCTCCCCGCATTTCAGTCCAAGGCCGGCGTGCCAGAATTTTCATGTTCTGGCGGTGTCCCTCGACCGTTGCGGTTGAGTGCCGGCTGGACGCGGCAGCGGAGCTGAGGGCTTGGTTCATGCTGCTGCAAAGGGCGCTGGTCGCGGATGGGCCGGCGCCGGCGGCGGAAGAACAACTCTTCCGCCGCCAAACCATTGAATGAAAGGATTGTCGCATGTCGAATCAATGGGCGAATTTCCGGAATCGCAAGGCCGGGTCCGAGGGCGGTGGCGCGGCAAGTGCGCAGCACGATGACCGGCAGTCCGAAAGCGAAACGAATTCCGCCGCGGCGAAGGGAGGCAAACCGGGAAGCAAGGCCGGAATGTCGGCTTGGGAGCAATTCCGGAATCGCAAAGCGGGCACATAGTCGGAGTTTGCGAGTTCGGCCTGCGTTCGCGTTTCCGTCTGCGAGCGCCGGCTGAAGGCGGCAGCGGGGCTGAGGGCTTGGTTCATGCTGCTGCAAAGGGCGCTGGTCGCGGATGGGCCGGCGCCGACAGCGAGGGATCGATCCCCTCGCTGCTACCGTTCGATGATTGATTGTCGGACGGCAACAATGGGAAAGGTTCTTGGTAGGGGCCTTTCCGATTGCCGGCGGCGCCGGGTTTGTGGCCCGGCGCCGCCAAATCTCGGCCGATAGCCGCGCGGAGATGGCGAAACGCCTCGCAAGGGCGCGGCGAAGCGACAGAAGGGACAGGTTGATGCTGGATATCGACAGCAGGGATTTCGAGCACTTTTCGCGGGCGATCCGGAAGCTTCCCGACGAGATCAAGGCCAAGGCCTTCGCCCGCGCCGCGCGGCGCGTTACCCAAATGGCGCGCACGCGCCTTGTCCAGCGCAACGCCGAGCGCATAAAGGTGCCGAAGAAAGTTGTCCGGGCGCTGACGACCGCGAAGTTCAACGCCGGCGGGCACACCCAGGAATTCGTGATCCGGTCCGGCTGGATACCGCTCTACAAGCTCGGGGCGAGGCAAGGTGCCAAAGGAGTTACCGTCAAGCTCAGGGGTTCCTACAAGGCGGCGTTCATTGCCACCATGAAGTCGGGCCACACCGGCGTGATGAAGCGCGACGGTGCGCGCCGTCTGCCGATCCGCGAATTGTTCGGGCCGAACCCGGCGCACGACATCACCAACAATCCGGATGAATATCTGGAAGTCCTGGCGAGCGTTATCCAGGAGCACATGCTGCCCCGCGTGGTGCACGAACTCAGCCGGATATTGCCCAAATGAGCGGGGCGGCGGGAGACAAGGCCATCGCCGAGGCCATGCGCGAGGTCGCGCGAGGCCTTGACGAGCTGGCGACAGACGCGACGGATGTCGGCAACGCGATCCGCGCGACGGCGGGCCGGCAGGCCGAAATCAGAATCGCCAGCCGCCGTGCGGCCGAGGACGGGCTCGACCGCATGGTCGACGGCGTGCTTGCCGCCGCCGGGCGGCTTGCCCGGCTCGCTGACCTGGAGGAAGGGCGCATATGAGCGATGTCCCGGAAGGGGTCCGCGCCGTCGCGGCCGTGTTCGACGCTTTTCGCCAGACAGGCGTCACGATGGACCGCGCGGCCGCCGAGGCGCGCGAGGCGATCGATCTCGTGCGGACCGTGATCGAGGAACCGGACCCCGCACAGCGCGCGGTCGCGGTCTGGGCGGCCATCGAGGCGCTGGAGCGGACGAACGAAATGTTTATCGCACTCCAGCCGGTTCTCACGGATGCAATTAATCAATTTGGCGCCGCGCTCAGCGCGCGCTAGTTTTTCTGGAGCCGCACGCCCGGCCCGCCGCCGTTTTCCTCGATGAATTCCACGCCGGCCGCCTCCAGGGCGGCGCGGATGGCCGCTTCGTTTGCCGGATTGATCCCCAGGCTATCACCCTCGCTGATTTCAGCGCGGCGGACCGTGGCAACACCAACTTGCGCCGCCTTAGCAACGTCATCAGCTGTCATTCGCAGTAGCGCGCGAGCGGCTCTCAATTGCGCTGAATTGATTGTTCCCATATCTTTTGATTGCCTATTGATCATTTGGAAATCGTATGATATGCCTGATATCACATGATCGCCAAATGAGCAATGGAGATAGCCAATGCCCGTCACCCGTCGCGCCCTTGCCGGCACCGCATTTGCTGCCGTAACCGCAACCGCCCTTCCCGCCTTACCTGTCATGCCGGCTCTGGCCAATGCGAGAGAGGACGACACGCTGCTTTTCCTGGGCGCCCGGTTCGAAGCGGCCATCGCCGAAGCGAACGCGACGGCGTTACGCACGAATGACGAGGACGAATTGACGGCGGCTATCGATCGGGCCGATACGGTTGCCGAGGAGATCGTGCGATTGCAGGCTTCGGGGCTGGCCGGGATGCGCGTCAAGGCGCGCGTGCTGAGGTGGAGCAATGGGGCCCAGGACTTCGAGCGCTGGTTTGAAAACGGAACGCTGGACGATCGGGCGACGCTGTCGCTTGTGAGAGACCTGCTTTCTGGCGACGAAGGGGCGCTTGCCGCCGAAACCGTAACCGCCCTCCCCGATCGCGCTGGCACGCAACTGCGCAAGCTGATCGCCGACTGGCACGCGCTGGACGAACGCCGGGAAAGGCTCGCCGACCGGATCGACGCCGGCTATGCGGCGGTGAAGGAATACCGCGAAAATTGCGACGCCTGGCGGGCCGAACTGGACCGTCGCGGCGTCTTTACCTTGGAGAAACTCGACGAACATCTGGCCGACGCGCAGGACCGGATCGAGGATCAGATCATCGCCTTCCCGGTGACCGACATGGACGTCGCGCGCGCGAAGATGGCGGCCCTGCCCGCCATGTTTGACCGCGAGACCGACGAAGCGTCCTACTATCGCCTGCCGCCACACGTGCCGGCGCTGATCGCCAGTTTCTCGGCTCCGCCGCTCCCAGCTTCCCCCAGGCTGGTGACCGAGACGAAGGCGGCGTGAGGGCCGGCCGCCCGGGCCGAAGTCCCCGCCTCGCCCGGGCGGCCGGATCGCAGTTATCCCCGAATATTGCCTCTATAGGTTAGTAAACGCGCAGTTAACACCAAGATGGCGACATCCGTGTATTGAAACACCCCGGTACACGCATTTATGTTTCACAAATGGACATGACACCGAGCATCAGAATATTCGATCGCAGCCTCGTGGCGGCTTTGGCCGGATCGAGTGTTGAAAAGATCGTGCGCCTGGTCCTTCGCCGCTCAGTGCCCCTCGTTGAATATATTCAGAATAACGCCATCGGCGTCGATGGCAATGGAGCGCCCGCAGCAGGACGGACGTTGGATGCCGGGTTTAGCGCGTTGACGGCGGTTGCCATCCGCGCATCGATCGCTTTCGAGCAGTCGTTCGGCGCCGACATCGGGTTGATTATTTTGGCGATCGATATGTACGCGGGCGAGTTCATCGAGGCCACGCGGCGCGCCGAGCATGGCGGCGACATTTGGTTTGGCATAGCGCTCGATGACGATGCGGGCGAGGTTTTCGCGGCAGGCGGACCGGCCGATCTAGTCGCGTTGAGAATAGCCAGTACGATGGCCGATTCGCCCGCGGTCGTCATGATGGTGCATCTCCGCCCGCTGGTTCGCGCCGTTCTCGATGTACTCGAGGCGGCCGGCGCGCCGGCGGCAATCGCGCCTCCCGACTTGATCGTTGGCACGGGAGGCCGGGAGGCCGCGTGAAAAAAAAAGCGCCATCGCAATGAACCCCCATGTTCACTGCGATGACCTGATGCCAGTTTTGGGCAAAGGAGACGAACCTTGAGCGGTAAACCGAAAGATCAGTGGCGACCGGAGCGCGGAAAGACGAACGGCGGCGGGTCGAACGTGGTTCGCCTGCCGAACGCGGTTGCCGAGCAGATCGCCGAGGCCGAACGCCAGCGGGCCATTGTCGCGGGAATTCGCCCGCTTGAAATCGCGCCGGCGAGACGGCGCTCGGGGTTATCCAAAAAGGAAAAACGCGAGGCGGCGGCCTTGGCGAAAGAATTCGGCGGAACGATCGAAATCGAGCGGAACGGCACTGTGTTCCGCTTTTCCGCAGGCGTCGCACCTACTCGGAAAGCGGACTTCAAACTGATATGATCGGCCGCCCCTTCCCTCCCTACGTCTTGCGCGAGTGCGACCGGCACGGCCGGGTGCGCTTGTATTTCAGGCGCGGCAAGGGCAAGCGGATCGCGCTGCCGGATCCTCGCGACCGCGAGGCGTTCGATAGAGCCTATGCGTCCGCGCTGGCGGACGTGGCTCCGGCGCCGCGCAATGCGGCATCGGGCACGCTGGAGTGGCTGATCCTACGCTACAAGGAAAGCGGGAAGTTCGCGGCTTTGCGGCCGTCGACCAGGCGGATGCGCGACAACATTCTCAAGCGCGTGATCGCCAGATCCGGGCACGTTCCGTTCGTGGACGTGCGGCGACGTCATGTTGTCGAAGCGATGGACAGTCTAAAGCCGCACGCAGCGAACAATTTCCGCAAGGTCATGTCGCAAGTCTTTTCCTGGGCGGTATCCATCGAGCTGGTCGACACGAATCCGGTTGCAGGCGTACCGGCGATTCGCATCAAGAGCGATGGCTTTCACACATGGACGGTCGCCGAGGTTGAGCAGTTCCGACGCCGCTGGCCGCTTGGAACGCGGGCGCGCCTGGCGATGGACCTGCTGCTGTACACGGGGCTCAGGCGCGCCGATGTGATCGTAGTGGGCCTGCAGCATATCAGCGACGGCGAACTTTCGATCAGGACACAAAAAACGGGAATGCGGGTTCACCTTACAATCTACGATGATTTGCAAGCTTCGATTGATGCTTGCCGTGGCGGAAATTTGACCCTGCTGACGACAACGCGAAACACCACGTTTTCCAGTCCTGCCAGCTTCGGAAACTGGTTTCGGAAGGCATGCATTGCGGCCAATGTGCCCGGACGCGCGCATGGTCTCAGAAAAGCCGGCGCGACCATCGCTGCGGATCGCGGGGCAACTGTACATATGTTGATGGCTATGTACGGCTGGACGCGGGCAGCGCAGGCCGAGGTTTACACCAGGGCAGCCGACCGCCGCCGCCTCGCGGCCATGGCGGGAGCACGTATCGCGAACGAATTTGCCCCGAACCCGAACCCTGATGACCCGAACCGGGCGAAAAAACACACAAATACAAGGGGTTACAAATGATGTGGCGACCCCGGCAGGATTCGAACCTGCGACCATCGGCTTAGAAGGCCGGTGCTCTATCCAGCTGAGCTACGGGGCCGGGGCCGCAAAGCGGACGTCAATGCGTCCACGGCACCTTGCGGTCATACTTGAAATTGTCGGAATAGGAAATCTGGCGGCGGCGCGGCTGCTTCGGCTCGACGACGCGGAACGCCAGCCCGTGCTTCCGGGCATAGGCGATCGCGGCATCCCTTGAATCGAAGAACAGCCTGATCTGGCTCTTCATGTCGCTCGACGTGGTGTAGCCCATCAACGGATCGATGCGGCGCGGCTGCTCGGGATCGAATTCGAGCACCCAGCGGCCGGTCTTGGCCTTGCCGGACTGCATCGCGGTCTTGGAGGGGCTGTAGATTCGCGCGCTCATGGCTGTCCTCTTCACCGTTGTTATCATGTCCGCATCGCCCGGCACAGCACGCCCGCCCGGACGGTGTGAAGGCGGCTGGTCGGAGCGGCAGGATTCGAACCTGCGACCCTCTGGTCCCAAACCAGATGCGCTACCAGGCTGCGCTACGCTCCGGGCCTTCAACCGGGTGCGGGATACACGCGAAGCGCCGCGCCCGCAACAGGTTTCGGCGGAGACGCCGATTGAATCACAGGTCCAGTTCGCCCTGCCCTTCCTCCAGCGCGCCGATGACCGCGCCCGCGAGATGGCGCGAGATGCGCGACTTGGTTTCCAGCGCGGCACGGTCCAGCCGGTCGACGACGCGGCTTGCGGTTGCGAGCGAGCGCTCGATGCGGTGCACGACATAGGTGATCACATGCGGCTCGACGACCACCTGGCGGTCGGCGAACAGCTTGGTGATGACGCCGGCAAGCAGCGCGTCGTCGGGTTCGGCGATTTCCACCGTCGTTGCCGCTTTCAGCCGCGACGCGAGATCGGGCAATTGTACGCCCCAGGCGGCCGGAAACCGTCTGGCGGTCAGCAACAACGTCGTACCGCCGGCGCGGACCGCATTGATGAGGTGGAACAGGCCGGCCTCGTCGAGTTCGCCTGCATCGGCGTCCTCGACCAGGACGGGGCCTTCGGCCGCGGCTGCGATCCCATCGGCCCCGATGGCCGCCCCGCGCGCCTCGAACGCATGGGCCGATTCCTTCCAGATCGCGGCAATGTGGCTCTTGCCTGCGCCGACAGGCCCGGCGAGCACCACGACGGGGGCCGGCCAATCCGGCCAGCGGTCGATCAGCGCGGCGGCCGCCGCGTTGGACCGCGTCACCAGCAGGTCGTCGCGCGAGCGGCCCGCGACCGTCGCGAGGTCAAGCGGCAGTTGCCTGGGAGGGTCGGATTTCATTTCGATCTTCGCGCGCGCTATTTCGCGGCGGACCGGCCGTGCCCGCTATAGAGCGGCGACCCGAGATAGCGCTTGAGGGCGAACCTGACCAGAACGCCGACCGCCGCGGCCGCCGGCACGGCAATCAGCAAGCCGACGAAACCGAGCAGCATGCCGAATGCGAACAGCGCGAACATCAACCAGACGGGGTGCAACCCGACCCTGTTGCCCACGAGGTAGGGCTGCAGGATGTTGCCCTCGAAGAACTGTCCGGCGAAGAAGACGATCGTCACGACCGCGATCCAGATCCAGTCGGGCCAGAACTGGACCAGGGCCACGCCGACGGCCACCACCAGGCCAACCAGGGAACCGACATAGGGGATGAAGCTGATCAGGCCGGCCATGAGACCGATCAGCAATCCGAAATTCAGGCCCGTCAATGTCAGCCCGATTGCATAAAAAAGGCCAAGGGTCAGGCAGACCGTGCCCTGGCCGCGCACGAAACCGGCGACGGCGCTGTTGATGTCGGCAGCGATTTCGCGGACCGGTTCGACATGGTCGCGCGGAATCCAGCCATCGACCTTGGCGACCATGTGATCCCAGTCGAGCAGCATGTAGAAGGCGACCACCGGGGTCACCACGAACAGGCCCGCGATATCGATGAGCGCCTTGCCTGAATTCCAGATCGACTGGAACAATGTCGTGAGGAATCCCGCACCCTGGGTCAGAAGCGAGTTCAGCGCGTCGCGGATGCCCTGCGGATCGGCGCCGATGACGTTTTTCAGCCAATCGGGATCGAAACCCGTCATGATCGACTGCAGGGCCGAGATGTAGGATGGCAATCGCTCGATCAGGCCGGAGAGCTGGGTCGCCAGCACGGGGACGACGATCACGAGGCCAAGGATGAAGGTAATCAGGAACCCGATCAGGATCAGGATCGTCGCTGCCAGGCGCGACAGGCCGAGCGACTCGAGCCGGTCGGCTACCGGGTCGAGGAAATAGGCCAGTGCCATGCCGGCAACGAAAGGCAGCAGGATGCCGCGGAAGACATAAAGGAAGGCAAGCAGCAAAACCGCCACGCCAATCCAGAAGAATATCTGCCGACGCAGCGATTGGGTGATCGCGCGCTCGTCGTCAGGATTTGCGTTCTGCGCTGCCTTGGCCATCGCCACTCATATGCCTCATCCAGCCTACGAGATAGGCCCCCGCGGAACCGGCGGTCAAGACTCCGCTTACGATTACCAGGGTGAAGCGCAGCCCTTCGCCTTCGATCGAGAAGGCCAGTTGCGCAAGAACGAGGATCGCCAGAACGATCTGCACAGCGGTGTTCGCCTTGGAGATGAACAGCGGTTGGACGGGAACCGGATTGCCCATGATCGTCGACAGCATGACGCCGCCGACGATCAGCGCGTCGCGCGACACCGCGGCGATGACCAGCCAGAGCGGCAGTTCATCCATGTAGCCCAGGACGACGAACACGCTGACGAGCAGAAGCTTGTCGGCCAGCGGATCGAGATAAGCGCCCAGTTCGGAACGCTGGTTGAACTGCCGGGCGATGAAGCCGTCGACGCCATCGGAGACGCCTGCGATCACGAATCCGGCCAGCGCCCAGCCGACCGCGTCCTTCATCAGGCAAAGAACAATCACCGGGACAAGCAGAAAACGAATGATGGTGATAATGTTGGGAATTGTCACACGAACCACCGCGTTGCAATCGGCCTTCATCGATCCCGAACCGGGAAGCCGAAAGGTAGTCATCGCTTGCCGCAAAGGCAATGGAGCCGTGGATACAGGTCCGCCATGCCTGTCGGAAACCGGATCGTCCTTGCCGTGCGCGGCGCTTCATGCCAAGAGCGGGGCGTGCTCATCAGAAATTGCGCGAAAAGCCATGACTGACAAGAAAAACGGGCTTTCCTATGCCGATGCGGGAGTCGACATCGACGCCGGCAACGCCTTGGTCGACCTGATCAAGCCGATGGTCCGATCCACGCGCCGCCCGGGCGCCGACGGCGAAATCGGCGGTTTCGGCGGCCTTTTCGACATGAAGGCGGCAGGATTTACCGATCCCGTGCTGGTCGCCGCCAATGACGGCGTGGGGACGAAACTCAAAATCGCCATCGAAGCGAACAAGCACGACACGGTCGGCATCGATCTCGTCGCCATGTCGGTGAACGATCTCGTGGTGCAGGGCGCCGAGCCCCTCTTCTTCCTCGACTATTACGCCACCGGCAAGCTGCATGTCGATGTAGCGCGGGATGTGGTGGCAGGCATCGCCGAAGGCTGCCGGCAAGCCGGCTGCGCGCTGATTGGCGGCGAGACCGCCGAGATGCCCGGCATGTATGCCAAGGGCGATTACGACCTCGCGGGCTTCGCCGTTGGCGCGGTCGAACGCGACGGAATATTACCGCGCGGTGACGTTCAGCCCGGCGATGTGCTGCTCGGTCTTGAATCCTCAGGCTTTCATTCGAACGGCTATTCGCTCGTCCGCCGGATTGTCGAGGACAACCGGATTTCCTATTCCGCGCCCTTCCCGCATGGCGACGGCGCCAGCATCGGCGAGGTGCTCCTCGCACCAACACGCATCTACGTGAAGGCGATGCTGAAGGCCATCCGCGAAACAGAATCCGTGAAGGCGATGGCGCATATCACGGGTGGCGGTTTCGTCGAAAACATTCCACGCGCACTGCCGGAAGGTGTCGCCGCCGAAATTGAGGGCACGTCCTGGGCCATGCCCCCCGTCTTCCGCTGGCTGATGGAACTTGGCGGGCTCGAAGATGCCGAGATGGGGCGCACCTTCAATTGCGGCATCGGCATGGTTGTCGTTGCTGCAGAAGATGAGGCTGACAAGGTTGCCGCCGTGCTCACAGAAGCAGGCGAGACCGTTCACCACATCGGGCACCTCACGGAAGCCGCAGCGGGCGAGCCCCGTGTGCTCGTGAAAGGCGCGTTGGGCAGCAAGGCGTGAAGATCGGCATTCTCATTTCGGGTCGCGGCTCGAACCTCAAGGCCCTGATCAATGCCTGCGAGGAGCCAGGCTTTCGCGGACATATTGCGCTCGTGATTTCCAACAGGCCGGGCGCGGCAGGTCTCGACATCGCCAAGGCTGCGGGAATCCCGACGCTCGTCATCGACCACAAGGAATTTACGACGCGCGAGACATTCGATGCGGAACTCGACCGCGCCCTGACCAAGGCCGGTGTAGAACTTGTCTGCAATGCGGGCTTCATGCGCATTCTGACTGACGGATTCGTGGAGAAGTGGCGTGACCGGCAATTGAACATCCACCCTTCCCTGTTGCCAGCCTTCAAGGGACTGCACGTTCATCAGCGCGCCCTCGATGCGGGCGTGAGGATTACAGGCTGCACGGTTCATTTTGTGCGGCCGGAGATGGATGAAGGGCCAATC
>JAIOIW010000069.1 GCA_019912385.1 Notoacmeibacter sp.
GTGTAGGTCCAGGCGTGATAGGGGCAGACGATCCGTTTCGCATGGCCGCAGGCCTCGGGCAGCATCACCATCATGCGGTGCAGGCAGACATTGGCGAAGGCGCGCACCGACCCGTCATTCTGGCGCATGGCGAAGACCGGCTGGTCGCCGATCGTCCAGGTGATGTAGTCGCCCGGTTTCGCCATGGCGTCGGCGCGGCCGAGGCATATCCAGCCCTTGGAAAACAGCCGTTCTGTCTCAAGCGCCAGCAGACCCTCGTCGGTATAGACGCCGGGCGGCATCGAGTGCGCCTGCTCCGCCGGGTGGGTGGCGATACGCGCGATCTCGCCCAGAAGCACGTCTGTCGGTGTCGTCATGCGGGCCCCGTCCCTCCTGCCGCGCGCTCAGGTGCCCGGCTTTCTCGCCATGTTTCAACGCCCGTCCGGTTTCGGCAAGCGCGGATTTGATGCAGAAATCGCGATGACGCGGTTTTCAATAACTAATTAACGTGTTAATCAAAGACCGAAGGTGAAGTGACGGGAGAGCGACATGACCGGATTGCCAAGGCTTTCGGGCTTCTTTCACCGCGGCCGCCGGTCCTGGGGCGCGGTAGCCGGGGACGGAATCATCGATCTCGGCGCGCGCCTTGGCGCGACGTGGCCCGACCTGCGCGCGGTGATCGAAGCGGGCGCCCTGGACCGCCTCGCCAATGAAGTGGCCCGGCTCGGTCCTGACATTACGCTGGACGAGATCACCTTCGACATCCCGCTCGCCGGCCCGGAGAAGATCATCTGCGTCGGTGTCAACTATCCCGACCGCAACGAGGAGTACAAGGACGGCAAGGAAGCGCCGCCCAACCCGTCCCTGTTCGTCCGCTTCCCGCGGTCTTTCGTCGGCCACGGCGTGCCGCTGACCCGCCCTTTCGTGTCGCCGCAACTCGACTACGAAGGCGAGATCGCGCTGGTGATCGGCAAGGCGGGACGCCACATCGCCGAGCGCGACGCGCTTTCCCACATCGCCGCGCTGACGCTGTGCAACGAGGGGACGGTGCGCGACTGGGTACGCCACGCCAAGTTCAATGTCACCCAGGGCAAGAATTTCGACGGCTCGGGCGCGATGGGGCCATGGATCGTGCCGTTCACCGGGGAAGCGCAGATCGCCGACATCGAACTGACCACCCGCGTCAATGGCGAGCTGCGCCAACAGGACCGCACCAGCCGCATGATCTTCCCCTTTGCCAGGCTCATCGCCTACATCTCGACCTTCACGACGCTGGTGCCGGGCGACATCATCGTCACCGGCACGCCGACCGGGGCCGGCGCCAGGCTCGATCCGCCGGTCTGGCTGAAGCCCGGCGACGTCGTGGAAGTGAGCGCCGAGGGCATCGGCACGCTGGTCAACGGCGTCGTCGACGAGGAGGCCGGCCGATGATGCGCCCGGACGAGATCGAAGCCGCCGCCCGCGCGCTCGACGAGGCCGAACGCACGCGCCGCCAGATCGGCCTGCTGTCGCTCGCCAACCCGGACATGGACATGGACGACGCCTACGCCGTGCAGGCGGCCTGGGTGGAAGCCAAGCTGAAGGCGGGAAAAAAGCGGACGGGCTGGAAGATCGGCCTGACCTCGAAGGCGATGCAGGCGGCGCTGAACATCGACATCCCCGATTCCGGCGTGCTGCTCGACGACATGATGTTTGCAAACGGCGCAACGATTCCGCAAGGTCGCTTCATCCAGCCGCGTATCGAGGCGGAGATCGCCTTCGTGATGAAGGCGCCGATGGAAGGCGCAGGCGTGACGGCTGAAGACGTGCTGGCGGCGACCGATTACGTCCAGCCGTCACTCGAGATCCTCGACACCCGTATTGTGCGGAAAGACCCGGAAACAGGCAGGATGCGAACTGTCTTCGACACCATCGCCGACAATGCCGCCAATGCGGGCGTTGTCCTGGGCGGGCGCAGGATCGGGCCGGGCGAAACCGACCTCGCCTGGATCGGCGCCATCGTCCGCCGCGACGACGAGATCGAGGAAACCGGCCTTGGCGCCGGCGTGCTCGGCCATCCGGCAACGAGCGTCGCCTGGCTGGTCCGGCGCCTTTCCGCCTATGGCGAACGCATCGAGCCGGGGCAGGTCGTGCTTTCGGGCTCGTTCGTCCGCCCGGTCGAGGCGCTGCCCGGCAGCGTCATCGAAGCCGATTTCGGCCCTTTCGGCACGGTCTCCTGCCGCTTCGCCTGACGCCTGAAATCGCATTTTGACCGGGCCGCTGCCGCAGCACTCTTTGCCGCCGCCCGCTTTGCCGCTATAGCCGCACGATGAACACGCTCCTTGTCCTCGACTATGCCGGCGTCGCTGTTTTCGCGGTGACGGGCGCGCTTGCCGCCTCGCGCAAGCAGCTCGACCTGATCGGCTTCCTGTTCCTGGCGAGTGTCACGGGGATTGGCGGCGGCACGCTGCGCGATGTCATTCTTGGCGCCGCGCCCGTCTTCTGGGTCACCAACCCGGTCTATATCCTGGTCTGCGCGGCCATGGCGCTGCTGGTCTATTTCACCGCGCACCTGATCGAAAGCCGATACCGCCTGCTGCTGTGGTTCGATGCGGCAGGGCTTGCGGCCTATTGCGTCATGGGCGCCGCCAAGGGGCTGGCGGCAACGGGATCGGCGACCGTCGCGCTGGTCACCGGCGTCCTGACGGCGACCTTCGGCGGCATTCTGCGCGACCTGCTTTCCGGCGAACCGTCGGTACTGTTGCGTCCCGAGATCTATGTCACGGCGGCCCTGGCCGGGGCCGGGACCTATACCGTCGCGACGATGGCCGGCATGCCGCCCGCGCTCGCCGCCGGCCTCGCCATTGCCGTCGCGTTCATGGTGCGTGGCGGCGCCCTTGCCTTCGGCTGGACCTTCCCGCGCTACCGCCCGCGTGCCGGGCGCAGCGAAGACGAGCTGAAGCGCGACGGCATCGTGCGCTCAGAGTAGGCCTGCCTGTTCCGCCGCAAGGCGCAGGTCCGCCTGCGGGCGCGGGCCGATCTGCTGGATAACGATGCCGGCGGCGAGCGACCCCAGTTTGCCACAGGTCTCCAGGTTCTTGCCGGACGTGTAGCCGAACAGGAAGCCGGCAGCATAAAGATCGCCGGCGCCGGTCGTATCGACGAGCTCGTCGATCTCGACCGCCTTGATCTCCACCGTTTCGCTGTTGCGCACGATCAGCGACCCGTTCTCCGACCGGGTGACCGCGGCCAGCTTGCAGTCGGCGCGGATGGCGTTGAGCGCGGTGTCGAAATCGGCGGTCTGGTAAAGCGACTTCAGTTCGTGCTCGTTGGCAAACACGATGTCCACCGTGCCCGAGCGCATCAGCTCGAGGAATTCGTCGCGGTAACGGTCGACGCAAAACGGATCGGACAGCGTCATCGAGACCTCGCGCCCGGCGGCATGCGCCAGCTTGGCCGTCATGCGGATTGCCTCCTTGGCGCGCGGGGGATCCCATAGGTAGCCCTCGAAATAGGTTACCTTCGCGCTCGACGCCTTGGATGCCTCGACATCCTCCGGGCCGAGCTCGACGCAGGCGCCGAGATAGGTGTTCATCGACCGCTCGCCGTCGGGCGTCACGAAGATCATCGAGCGTGCCGTCGGCGGCGTGCCGGTCAGCGGGCTCGTGTCGAAGGCCACGCCCTGGGCGCGGATGTCGTGGGCGAAGATGTTGCCCAGGTGATCGTTGGAAACCTTGCCGAAATAGGCCGCGCGGCCACCGAACGAAGCAAGCCCCGCCGCGGTGTTGCTGGCGCTGCCGCCCGATGCCTCGATCGCCGGGCCCATGTGCGAATACAGGAGTTCGGCGCGCTCGGCGTCAACCAGGTTCATCGCGCCCTTGTGGATGCCGTGGGCGACCAGGAAGTCGTCTTCGCAGCGGGCAATGATATCGACGATTGCGTTGCCGATGGCGAGAACGTCATAGGCGCTCATGGATTCTCCGGCGTTTACGGCACCGGCCCGGAACCCGGAATCGGTTTCCGGAAGGCGCGATGCGCAGATTCAAGGACCCGCGGCACCTTCTGCGCGTCAAGCAGGACGCGCGGCGCCGCAGGGATGGTCGCGTCCGGGATTTAACCGGTTGGACGCGTTTTGCAAGGGTGCACCGCCTTGCGGGCGGCTCGCGGCGACCCTATGTCCGTTTCAATCGAAGACCTGTCCCACCGACCATCCGGGAGCTGCCGACGCCATGATCCTCGAAGCCGCGCGTGCGGCCGCAAGCCGCCTGCTGACGCCCGAATTCCGCGGCGTGCTCTTCAAGTCGCTGGGCCTGACGATCCTGATGCTGATTGCCGCCTGGTTCGGCCTGCGCGAGCTCTTCGACTGGCTGGCCCTGCCCTGGCTCGACGCCTTGCTGCCCGGCCTGCCGGCCTGGGCCGGTTGGCTCGGCGTCGTTGCCGCCGTCTTCGCCGGATTGGGGCTGGCGCTCTCTCTCGCCTTGCTGATCGCCCCGGTTACCGCGGTCATCGCGGGCGTCTTTCTCGATGATGTCGCCGAAGTGGTCGAGCGGCAGGATTATCCAGCCGACCCGCCGGGCAGGGCCGTGCCCGTCGTCCAGGGAATGGTGCTGGCGATCAAGTTCCTCGGCGTCGTTATCCTCGGCAACATCGTCGCGCTGGTGCTGCTGCTCGTTCCGGGCATCAACATCGCCGCCTTCTTCCTGGTCAACGGCTACCTTCTTGGCCGCGAATTCTTCGAGTTCGCCGCCATGCGCCACCGCCCCGAGGCGGAAGCGAAAATGTTCCGCCGCAAGCATTCCACGACGATTTTCCTCGCCGGGCTGGTGATCGCCGCCTTTCTGGCCGTGCCGGTCGTCAACTTGGTGACGCCGCTGTTTGCCGCCGCCATGATGGTTCACCTGCACAAGATGCTGTCGGCTGCCGATCCCGGTTTCAGCCGGGCGGAGGCAAGACGGAAAACCGCGGCCTAACCGATCACCTGCGGCGGCAGTTCCACCAGAGCCGCCGGCACATCGCAGGTCTTGTCGGGCGCCTTGCAGAGATCGGCGATCACGCAGCGCTCGCATTCCGGCTTGCGCGCCTTGCAGCAATAGCGCCCGTGCAGGATCAGCCAGTGGTGGGCGTGGATCAGGTACTCCTGCGGGATCACCTTCATCAGGTGCTCTTCCACCTCGTCGGGCGTCCTGCCCGGCGCCAGGCCGATGCGGTTGGCGATGCGGAAGATATGGGTATCGACGGCGATCGCCGGAATGCCGAACGCCATTTGCAGCACCACGTTGGCAGTCTTGCGGCCGACGCCCGGCAGCGTCATCAGCTCCTCGCGGGAGCGCGGCACCTCGCCGCCGAAATCCTCCACCAGCTTTCTCGACAGCGCGATGACGTTCCTGGCCTTGTTGCGCCACAGCCCGATCGTGCGGATGTGGTCGCAGAGCTTCTCCTCGCCGAGCGCCAGCATCTTTTCCGGCGTGTCGGCAATTTTGAACAGCTCCCTGGTTGCCTTGTTGACCCCGACATCGGTCGCCTGGGCGGAAAGCGCGACGGCGACGACCAGCGTGTAGGGATTGACATGCGCCAACTCGCCCCTGGGCTCTGGCCGCTGGACCGAGAAGCGGCGGAAGATCTCGCGCACGTCCTGCGCGCTGTAAAGGCTCGGCGCGGGTTTGGCCCCGCGCGCCGGTGCTGTTTTTTTGCTCTTGGGCTTCGTCATGCATCCCCTATAATTGCAAGCCATGAGGGATACCAGTGCGGCAATGACCGCTGACGAACCGATCTTCGATGCGCTTCTGACGCCGCACCGTTCGCTGGGGCGCACGGGATTTTATGTCGTGATGGCAGCCGTGTCGGTGGTCTGGCTCGGTTCCGGCCTTCTGTTCCTGCTCAAGGGAGCCTGGCCGGTCTTCGGTTTCTTCGGCCTCGATGTCGTGGCGCTCTATGTCGCGTTTCGCCTCAACTACCGCGCAGCCCGCGCCCGCGAGGAAGTGACGCTTTGGCGACACCGGTTGCGCATCCGCACGATCGCGCCGTCGGGCCGGGCGCGCGAGCACGGTTTCAACCCGTTCTGGACGCGGTTCACGGTGTCGCGCCACGCCGAGATCGGCATCACGGCGATGAACGTGACCGGCGAGGGCCGCACCGTGCCGCTCGGCTCGTTCCTCAATCCGGACGACCGCGAGAGTTTCTCGAAGGCCTTCGCGGCGGCCCTGGCTTCGGTAAAGCGCGGTTGAAGCAAGTTTCGGGTGGCGGTTGCGGCCCGGCAGCGCGATGATGCGGGCAAATACCGTACAGACGCGAGCAGGAAGACCATGAACGCGCAAACCGCCATGCTGAAGGCCGACGTCACGCCAACCGGTTCCGATTACGAGACCGTGCGCCGCGTGATCGAAACCCTGTCGCTCGACTATCAGGACCAGCCCTCGCTGGAAGACCTCGCCGCGGCCACGGGCGAAACGCCGACCGGACTGCAGAAACTGTTTACCCGCTGGGCGGGGCTCAGCCCCAAGGCGTTCCTGCAGGCCGTCACGCTCGACCACGCCCGCCGCCTGCTCGAGGACGGCGCACCTGTGCTTGATGCCGCGCTCGAGGTCGGGCTCTCCGGCCCTGGGCGGTTGCACGATTTGTTCGTCACCCACGAGGCGATGTCGCCCGGCGACTACAAGAATCGCGCCGCGGGGCTGACCATCCGCCACGGGTTCCATGTCTCACCCTTCGGCATCGCATTGGTCATGGCAACCGATCGCGGACTGTGCGGGCTGGCCTTCTGTGATCCCGGCGGCGAGGCGGCGGCGCTTGCCGACATGACGGGGCGTTGGCCGAACGCGGTTTTCGTCGAGGACCTGGCCGCCACGGCACCCCATGCTGCGCGCATTTTCGATCCGGCGCACTGGCGCGCCGACCAGCCATTGCGGGTCGTCATGATCGGCACCGATTTCCAGCTGCGCGTCTGGGAAGCGCTGCTGAAGATTCCCGCCAATCACGCCGCCAGCTATTCGGCCATCGCCGCATCGATCGGCAAGCCGAAAGCCTCGCGCGCTGTCGGCGCGGCCGTCGGCGCCAACCCGCTCTCCTTCGTGGTGCCCTGTCATCGCGCGCTCGGCAAGTCCGGCGCGTTGACTGGTTATCATTGGGGTCTTACCCGCAAGCGCGCGATACTCGGCTGGGAGGCCGGCCGTCTTTCCGGTACGCGCTGAGGAAACTGTTTCTTGAGCGGGCGAGAACCGGTAGCCTTTCGCGCAAACCACGCGGGAGGCCTTCTTGATCGTCGTCATCGGTTCCATCAATCTCGATCTCGTCGCAACGGTGGAGCGCCTGCCGAAACCGGGTGAAACCGTGCCCGGAGACACTTTCGTCATCGCACCGGGCGGCAAGGGCGCCAATCAGGCTCTCGCCGCCCGCCGCGCGGGCGCGGCCGTGCGCATGGTGGCGGCGGTGGGCGCCGACCCCTTCGCTGCCCAGGCCCTGTCGCTGCTGGAGGAAAGCGGCGTCGATCTTTCCGGCGTGCGCCGGGCCGCAAGCGCCACCGGCACAGCCCTGATCCTGGTCGAGCGCGCGGGGGAGAACATGATCGCGGTCATCCCCGGCGCCAATGGCGACCTGCGGGCCGAACATGGGCGCGACTTGGACCTGAAAGCCGGCGATCACGTGCTCCTGCAGCACGAGATCCCGCTCGAAACGGTTGCGGTGGCACTCGATACGGCGCGGGCGGCGGGCGCCGTATCGCTGCTCAATACCGCCCCGTTCCGCCCCGAGGCGGCACCGCTTCTTGGCCGCGCGGATTACGTGATCGCCAACGAAACCGAGTTCGATCTCTACGCCGGTGCGCTGGCGCTTGCGGGCGGTGACCGGCAGGCGCGAATGCGCCATTTCGCATCCACGACCGGCCGAACCATCATCGTCACGCTCGGCGCACAGGGCGTCTGGGCATCGACACCGCGAACCTTTGTCGACCAGCCGGCCATGAAGATCGAACCGGTCGACACGGTGGGCGCGGGCGACACGTTTTGCGGCTATCTTGCCGCGAGCCTGGCAGGCGGCTTGCCGCTTGGGGACGCGCTGCGCCGCGCCGCCGTCGCCGGGGCGCTGGCCTGCCTGAAACCGGGGGCGCAGCCGGCCATACCGACCGGACCGGAAGTCGACGCCGCGATGCGATGATGCCGCCGCGCGGGCAGCGGTCACAGCCGCGCCAGGCGCTCCGTCAGCAACGCGAAAAAGCCGTCGGCGTCGATGTCGCGCATGACATGGGCGTTGCGCGGCCGGTCGGTCACGTACCACCAGTCGATCACCGTCGCGCCCAGCGTCAGTTCCGACATCGTCTCGATCGTGACGTTGCACTCGCGCCCGGAAAACAGTTCCGGCTTCAGGAGCCAGGCGATGACGCAGGGATCGTGGAGCGGGCCGCCGTCGGTGCCGTATTTGGTCTCGTCGAAGCGCTCGAAGAAATCGAGCAGCTCGGCTGTCGCCTTGCCGACCGGCGTGCCGATCGCGCGAATGGCATCGACCCGCTTGCGGGTGGTCAGCGCCTTGTGCGTGACGTCGAGCGGCATCATGACGATCGGTATATGCGAGCCGAACACGACATCTGCGGCGTGCGGATCGACATAGATGTTGAACTCCGCCGACGGCGTGACATTGCCCTGCTCGAAATAGCCGCCGCCCATCATGACAATGCGCTGTATGCGCGGCGCGATGCGCGGATCGCGGTTGAGCGCCAACGCGATGTTTGTGAGCGGACCAAGGGTACACAAGGTCACGGTGCCCGCGTTGTGGTGCATGACAGTGTCGATGATGAAGTCGACCGCGTGGCCAGGCTGCAGTTTCATCGACGGTTCGGGCAGGTCGGGGCCGTCGAGACCGGTCTTGCCGTGCACCGCCTCCGCGGTGACAAGGTGGCGCAGCAGCGGCCGGATCGCACCCTTGAACACGGGCGTTTCGGGCCTGCCGGCCAGTTCGCAGATTTTCCGCGCGTTCCTTTCGGTCAGGTGGAGCGGAACGTTGCCGGCAACAGCGGTGATGCCCAGAACCTCAAGCTCGGGGCTGGCAAGCGCCAGCAGTATCGCAACCGCGTCGTCCTGGCCCGGATCGGTGTCGATGATGATCTTCTGCCTGGCGGTCATGGGTATCGTTTGCCTGTTCTTGAAATCAAGTCGATACCGGACCATATCAGCTTGGCGCGGTCGGACGCCACTGTGGTCCGCCGTTTTCAGTCGCTCATGGAGGACATGAAACAATGACGCGCATGGCGCCCTTTTCGAGTCCGCTGCTGCTGGGATTCGACGCGATGGAAAAGACCATCGAACGCATTGCCAAGAACGGCGATGGCTATCCGCCCTACAATATCGAGCGGATCAGAAGCGAAGACGACGGAAAACTGACCCTTCGCATCACGCTCGCCGTGGCGGGTTTCGCCGAATCCGACCTGGAAGTCACGACCGAGGAAAACCAGCTGGTCATTCGTGGCAAGCAGGCGGAAGACGACGCGCGCGAATATCTCCACCGCGGCATTGCGGCACGCCAGTTCCAGCGCGCCTTCGTGCTTGCCGACGGCATGCAGGTAACCGGCGCGCGATTGAAGAACGGCTTGTTGTCGATCGATCTCGATCGTCCGCGCCCGGAAAGGCTGGTGCGCAAGATCGACATCACCGTCAAGGAATGAGGCCGGCGGGCATTTCCGCTTTTTTAACGGCTCTGTGAGGGGATGGTCCAAGGAGGACATCCTCTTCGAAAGGAGGCTGACCATGACCGCATCGACTTACAACGCGCTGACGCCCGAGCAGCTCGCGCATCTCGGGGAAGGTGCAGTCGGCTATGTCCGCAAGATCAGGAGTGACGAGCTTAAGGCACGCTATCCCGGGTTGGACGAAATCGCGCCCGGCCTGGAATTATGGGCCCTGTTTTCGGCGAACGGCATGCCGATCCTGCTGACCGACGAACGCGACAGCGCTTTGGCCGGTGCGTTCCAGAACGACCTGCAGACGGTGTCCATTCATTAGGCTTCTTGCCTGGCGGCATTCAGGATCGGCCGCGGCAGCATGTCGCGCGCGCCGGACAAGAGAAAAGGCGGCTCGCTGGCCGCCTTATTCATGTCTGCCGCTATGCGGGATCACGCGGCGTGCGACGCCGGCGTCGTGCTCAGCAGCGCGTGGATGGCGTTGGTATCGGCCGCGCCGCGGATCTTGGCGACGGTATCGGGATCGCGAAACACGCGGGCTATGCGCGACAGCGCCTTGAGATGGTCGGCGCCCGCGCCTTCCGGCGCCAGCAGCAGGAACACAAGGTCCACCGGCTGGTCGTCGATGGCATCGAAATCGACGGGCGTGTCGAGGCGGGCAAATACGCCGGTGATCTTCTTCACCGAGGCAAGCTTGCCGTGAGGGATGGCAAGGCCGTTGCCGGCACCGGTCGAGCCCAGGCGCTCGCGCTGCAGGATCGTGTCGAAGATTTCGCGCTCCGGCAAGCCGGTCAGTGCGGCCGCCTTTTCCGCCAGCAGCTGGAGAAGCTGCTTTTTCGAATTGGCCTTCAACGCCGGGATGATCGCGTCGGCCGAAATCAGGTCACTGAGATCCATATTCTCGCCCTTGCCTCGTTGCCGCGAACGCGCCTTGCCTGAGCCGCATCGCGGAGACGATTTCCACTTACTCGGCGGCCTTGCCGCTCTCGGAGGGGTCGATCCAGCCGATATTTCCGTCAGCCCGCCTGTAGACGATGTTCACGTGGTCATTGGATGAATTGCGGAACATGAACACCGGGCTGTCTTTCGTATCGAGTTCGATCACCGCCGAGGCAACCGACATCCTGGCCAGCGAAACGGATGATTCGGCGACGATCGTCGGCGCGTAATCCTCCGGTACTTCATCATCTTCATCGGCCACCGGTGCCATGACCCGATAGGCGATATCCACATCCTCGCCGGCGCCTTCGCGGCTATGCGACTTCAAGCGCCGCTTGTATCGGCGAAGCCTTTTTTCCAGCCGGTCGGCCGCTGCCTCGAATGCGCCTTGCGGGTCCTGAGCCTGACCAGCCGTTTGTAGCACCATACCCGTATCGATGTGGATTGTGCAGTCGGCATCGAAGCGCGAACCCGTTTTTTCCACGGTAACCCGGCCGGAAAAGCCGCCATCGAAATACTTGTCCACAGCCTCGCCGATCCGGTTCTCGATGCGAGTACGAAAAGCGTCGCCGATTTCCATCTGCTTGCCCGAGATACGCAGGTTCATGGAGAGGATATCCTTCTTCGCATTGCGACACGCCGATATTAGCCTCCTCATGGAGGCGCACAAGGCTCTACGGCCGGTTGTGATGAGTCAATCTATCGGAACTTCGGCCAGTCCGGGCAATTCCCGCCCGCATGTCTTTCAGGCGCGCGCTCTTAGTCACTTGTACGGTATCTGTCAACAAATGGGCGGGAACGGATTGGCCTTGCTCAAACACCGGACCGCGTGTCCTGCTACCCTGCCGCGCGCGCGAGTGCCTTCTTTTCGCGCCGGCGTTGCACCGACGAGGGAATGCTCATGCCCTCGCGGTATTTCGCCACGGTGCGTCGCGCAACCTCGATGCCCGCCTGCCTGAGCTGGTCCACGATCGCATCGTCCGACAGCACGTTTTCCGCCCGCTCGCCATCGATCAGCTGGCGGATGCGGTGGCGCACCGATTCGGCGGAATGGGCATCGCCGCCCTCGGCGGACTGGATCGCGGCGGTGAAGAAATAGCGCATCTCGAACACGCCGCGCGGAGTGAGCATGTACTTGTTGGCGGTCACCCGGCTGACCGTCGATTCATGCATGGCGATCGCATCGGCCACCGTGCGCAGATTGAGCGGGCGCAGGTGCTCCACGCCATGCAGGAGGAACGCGTCCTGCTGACGCACGATCTCCACCGCCACCTTGAGGATCGTCTTCGCCCTCTGGTCCAGGCTGCGAGTGAGCCAACTCGCGTTCTGCACGCATTCGCTGATGAACTCGCGGTCGGACGGGGTCTTGGCCTGCGCCGATATGCGCGCCGCATAGGCCTGGTTCATCAGCACGCGCGGCAAGGCGTCGCTGTTGAGTTCGACCTGCCATGTTCCGTCGGCGGCGGAGCGCACGATGACGTCGGGCACGATCGCATCGGCCATGCCGGTCTGGAACGCGAGGCCGGGCTTGGGGTCCAGCGCGCGGATTTCGGCCAGCATGTCGAGGAGGTCTTCCTCGTCGACACCGCAGATGCCCTTCAGGGATGCGAAATCGCGTCGGGCAAGCAGCTCCAGGTTCGCCACCATCGCCGCCATCGCCGGATCGAACCGGTCGCGGGTCTTCAACTGGAGGGCCAGGCATTCGGAGAGGTCGCGCGCGAAAACGCCAGGCGGATCGAGTTGCTGGCACGCCGCGAGCACGCGCGCGACCTTCGCTTCGTCGGTCCCCAGGCGCGCCGCGATATCCGCGGTCTCGCCCGTCAGATAGCCGCTTTCGTCCAGCCAGCCGGCCAGTTCTCCGGCAATCAGCAGGTCCCCCGGCTCGCGAAAGGCAAGCGCTATCTGCTCGCGCAGGTGGTCGCTGAGCGTCACCGGGGCCGCGGTATACTGGTCGATATCCAGACCCTCGGCCGCCGCGCCCCCGCCCGTGCCGGCGCCGGCCGACCGCCACTGGCCCCCCAGGTCGGGCGACAAGGGGTCACTGGTGCCCGGATCGTCGGGAAATATGTTGCCAAGAGAAGTGTCGAGCTTGTCGGCGATCTCGGTTGAATTCCACTCCAGGTCCGGCTGCAGCCAGTCGCTTTCGCCTGTCACCGCCGGTTCGGGCTTGGCAGCCTCGCCTTCGTCGTCGCGCGCGTCCGCCCGCTCGATCAGCGGGTTTCGCTCGATTTCCTGATCGATGAACTGCTCCAGCTCAGTCTGGGTGAATTGCAGCAGCTTGATGGATTGCATCAGCTGCGGCGTCATCACCAGTGACTGCGACTGGCGCAGCTGCAATTTGGCCGTTAACGCCATGCCCCGGTACCTGTGCGCTCGCTTGTCCGCGTGCTTGGGCCGCACGCGCTACTTTGGATCATGCCAATAACAATTGGCCCGATCCTTGCTTGTCAAGGGGACAATGTGCGGCGGGCCTGTTCACGCGGTCTAAAGCGTGAACCCCTCGCCGAGATAGAGCCGGCGCACATCCGGATTGGCGACGATATCCTGCGCGCGCCCGTGGGTGAGAACCTGGCCGGCATGGATGATATAGGCGCGGTCGATCAGGCCAAGCGTCTCGCGGACATTGTGGTCGGTGATCAGCACACCGATGCCGCGCTTGGTGAGATGGCGTACGAGTTGCTGGATGTCGGATACCGCGATCGGGTCGACGCCGGCGAAGGGCTCGTCGAGCAGCATGAAATTGGGCCGGCTGGCCAGCGCCCGGGCGATTTCCAGCCGCCGCCGTTCGCCGCCTGAAAGCGAGATGGACGGTGCCTTGCGCAGATGGGTGATGTGGAATTCCTCGAGCAGTTCGTCGAGCTGTTCGGCGCGGGCCTTGCGTCTTTTCTCCACCACCTCGAGCACGGCCTTGATGTTGTCTTCCACCGAAAGGCCGCGGAAGATCGACGCTTCCTGGGGAAGGTAGCCGATGCCGAGACGCGCGCGCCGGTACATCGGCATTTGCGAGACGTCGTTGCCGTCGATCTCGATCGTTCCCGAATCGGCGGTCACCAACCCGGTGACCATGTAGAAGCAGGTGGTCTTGCCGGCACCGTTGGGACCCAGCAGGCCGACTGCCTCGCCGGACCGCACGCCCAGCGAGACCCCGCTGACGACCTGGCGTCCCTTGTAGCTCTTGGTCAGGCCGCGGGCGATCAGCGTGCCCTTGTAGCGCGCGCGGTCGGTTTCGTCGCGCCCGCCGCCGCCAGCCTGCCCGTTGCGCTTCGCAGTGCGAAGTATTGAGAAAAACGACACGCCGCGACCTACCTGTTCGCCGAGCCCGGGTTGAGCAGCATTTTCACGCGTCCGCCATCTTCCTTGCAGCTTTCCAGCTTGGCCAGCCCGGTTTCCGTCTCGACCGTCAGCTTGCAGCCGACAATGACATTGTCGCCTTCCGACAGGACGACGCGCTTGCCGCTGAGCACGAGCAATTGCTGGCCCATGTCGTAGATTCCCTTGTCGGCGGTGGCGACCTGGGTATTGGAACGGACATAGACTTTTCCCTCGACTTCCAGGCGGTCGATATCGGCCGAGCCGGCGGTCGCCGAACCCGAACCCTTCCTGTAGTGGACGGTCATGCGCCCGGCCTTCAGCTGGGTTTCGCCCTGCACGACGCTCACGTCGCCGGTGAAGATCGCCACATTCTCGCTTTCGCGGACCTCCAGGCGCTGGCTTTCGATCTGGATCGGCTTGTCGCTGGATATCTTCATGTTCGTGGCCCGCTCCGTGCCCTGCGCGTGGGCAGACGCCGCGGATGCGGCCATCAGGAGAAGTGCCAGTGCGGGACGCGTCAACAGATCCATCTCGTCAATCCTGTGGGGTTTTCCCGCCGTCACCCTTGCGCGCGAAATCGTCGGGAACCAGCGTCATACGCACCTTGCTGTCGAACACAAGGATATTGCCGTTGTCTTCCACCGACAGCGACCCGGCGGAAATCCGCGATCGCGCAAGGTCGATATCGACCCGCTTGTCGGTCCTCAGCGTTCCCGCGGCGATATCGATCAGGGCGTCGCCAAGCGTGACCTTCAGGCCGTCGTCGGTCACGATGGTGACCGGGCTGTCGATATTGAGGGCGTTGGCCGCGTTGTCGAACACGCCGCTGTCGGCCCTTACCTGCGCCACGCCCCCGTTCTCGATGGGAAGGCTGGCCTTGATCCCTTCCAGCGCGATGCGCTCCAGATTGCCGAAATCCTGGATCGCACGACTGGCCGTTATCCGGTAGGGCCGGTTCTCCTTGGTGTATCCGGTCAGATTCGGGTTCGCCATGACCAGCTTTCCGTCGACGATGCCCACTTCCGCCGCCTCGAATGGCACGTTGCTGCCGGTCATCAGCCAGGAATATCCGGCAAAGACGAGGGCGATCAGCACGCCGAGCGCGGGCAGCGCAATTCGCAGGATCCGCACGCGCGCGGAATGGATGCGTGCCGCGCGGAATTCTGAATCGGGCATGTGCGAACGGATGGCCGAATGTTTGTTCGCCCCGCTTCCATTGCCCAATGCCGCTGCGCCTGCCATACCTGTCCTGTCGCTGGAGTTGAACGCCCTCCAGACGGCTGTAGTCGTCGCCGGTCGGCCGCGGTGGGCTCAATTACAGAGCAATATGGTTATTTTTCGATGAATGTCACGGCCGGGTTGCCGCGCCAACCGGGTCGCCGCTGAACGTGGCGGGCATCAAACAGACGCAACGGTCCGAAAAGCTATGGCGCCCGGCCCGCGATCCGGTTACAGGACGGACCGGAATCACCGCCCGACCCCGCCAGATTGAAGGGAGGCCCCGACAATGGCAAACCGAGCAGACGAAATCGTCGACCGCCGCCGCCTCCGGCGCAAGCTGACCTTCTGGCGCGTCGCGGCAATATTGATCGCCGCCACCGCGATCGTCGTCGCGGCGCTGCGCCTCAATGGCGGCGTCTACTCCGCGACTCAGCGCGACCATATCGCACAGATCCGCGTCGAGGGCACGGTTACCGAAGATGAGGAATTGCTGGAGCGTATTGCCGAACTTGCCGGCAACAAGGCGGTCAAGGGCGTCATCGTGACGGTCGATTCGCCGGGCGGCACGACGGCAGGCGGCGAAGCGATCTTCGACGCGATCCGGAAACTGGCTGAGAAGAAGCCCGTCGTCGCCCAGGTCGGCACGCTCGCCGCATCGGCCGGCTACATGGTCGCGTCGGCCGCCGACCATATCGTCGCCCGCAAGACGTCGATCATCGGGTCGATCGGTGTGCTGGTGCAGATCCCCAACGTGCATGTGCTGCTGGAAAAGATCGGCGTCGAGGTCGACACGATCAAGTCCGCGCCGCTGAAAGCCGAGCCTTCGCCGTTCAACGCGACGACCGAAGATGAACGCCAGATGATGCGCGCGCTGGTTCTCGACAGCTTCGACTGGTTCGTAGGCCTGGTCACCGAACGCCGTCCGCTGGACGAGGCCCAGGTGCGCGCACTGGCCGACGGTTCGGTATTCACCGGCCGTCAGGCGCTGGGCAACAAGCTGGTCGACGAACTCGGCGGCAAGGATCAGGCGGTCGCCTGGCTCGAAACGAAGGGCGTCGCCAAGAGCCTCAAGGTCATCGAATGGAAACGAGCCGAAAACGGCGGCTGGCTCGGTAATCCGGTGTCGTGGATCAGGGCCGTGGCGGGGTTGCTCGGCTTTGGCGGCCAAGGCATCGGGTTCATTGAAGGATATGCCCGCGACCGCATCTTCCTTGACGGTCTGCTTTCCATTTGGCAACCTGCTGCAGGCTCCGAAAATACTGAATAATTTGCGGTTTTATCGTGTTCTACCGTTGAGGGGGCGGGAAAGTGATCAAATCTGAACTGGTTCAAACCATCGCCAACCGGAACCCGCACCTGTTCCAGCGCGATGTCGAAAATATCGTTAACGCGATTCTGGATGAAATCACCGAGGCGCTGGCCGCCGGAAACCGGGTTGAACTGCGTGGCTTTGGCGCGTTTTCCGTCAAGAACCGGCCGGCCCGCAACGGGCGCAATCCACGCACCGGGGAATCCGTGTTCGTGGAGGAGAAGTGGGTGCCCTTCTTCAAGACAGGCAAGGAATTGCGCGAGCGGCTCAACAAGGACGGATAGGACGCCGGGCCGCGAAGACCGTACCGGCGTCACCGAGTGGAAGGCATCATGATCAACCGTCTAATTCTCGTCATCATTCTGGTGCCGGTCGCGATCGTCGCGATCGCCCTTGCCGTCGCCAACCGGGTGCCTACGCCATTCACCTTCGACCCGTTCAATCCCGGCAATCCGCTGCTGACCATCGAACTGCCGCTTTTCGTATTCCTGTTTGCCGCCCTTGCCGTCGGCATGCTGATCGGATCGGCGGCGACCTGGTGGCGGCAGCGCCGCTACCGCAGGCTCGCTCGTGAGCGCGGACGGCAGGTCAAGGAACTGCGAACGCTGGAACCCGAGAAGACGAAAAATGCGCTGACGTTGCCGGGCGCATGAGTTCCGCCATGCTGACAGTCAGTGCAGACGAGGTCGAGCACGCCTTGCCCTACGGCGAGCTGGTCGAGGTTCTGCGCACCGCCTTTCGCGAAGGCGCGGTCCAGCCGGTGCGCCACCATCACACCATCGAGCGGCCGGACGGCGCCGCCTCCACGCTGCTGCTGATGCCGGCCTGGAGCGATTTCATGAAGACCGGCACGTCGGACGGCGGTTATGTCGGCGTCAAGATCGTGACCGTGACACCGGACAACAACGCCCGTGCGCTGCCCGCCGTCATGGGCCACTACCTCCTCCTCGACGGCAAGACAGGCGCTCCACGCGCCTTCATCGACGGCCAGAGGCTGACCGCCCGGCGCACGGCGGCCGCATCCGCACTGGCAGCATCCTATCTCGCGCGCGCCGATGCTTCGCACCTGCTGATCGCCGGTGCGGGCGCGCTTTCGACCCAATTGGCGCTGGCCCACGCGGCGGTGCGCCCGATCAGCCGGATCAGCGTGTGGAACCGCACGCTCGCCAATGCGCGCAAGGTCGCCGCCGAACTGGCGTCCCTGGGCTTCGAGACGGAGGTGGCGCACGACCTCGACGCGGCCCAGGGCGATTGCGACATCGTTTCCTGCGCGACGCTGTCGGCCGTGCCTCTGGTCAAGGGCGCGCTGCTCAGGCCCGGTACCCATATCGACCTCGTCGGCGCATTCAGCCCGACGATGCGCGAGAGCGATGACGCGTTGATGAAGCGGGCCGCGGTGTTTGTCGATACGCGCGCCGGCGCCTTGAAGGAGGCCGGCGACATCGTCCAGGCGGTCGCTTCCGGCGCGCTCGTCGCCGAAGCCATCGCCGGCGACCTGTTCGACCTGACACGTGGCAAGGTGAAAGGCCGGACCGGCGGCGACCAGATCACCGTGTTCAAATCGGTCGGCGCGGCGCTGGAGGATCTGGCGGCTGCGATTCGCGTTTACGAAAAGCTGGCCGGCTGACCGGGCCTTCAGCCGGCAATTGCGTGGCGATCACACGGTCGCGACCGATGATCGGCCTGCCGCCCGGCTGCGCGGTGCCGCATTGTTGCACCCGGCAAGGGGCTGTGGCAGAAGCGCCCGATGCCACTACAGCGCCGTGCGTCCTTTGGGACGCACAAGGGACGCTGTAAGTCATTGAATCTGCGCATCGTGCTTTCCGAAGACCGGTTTCGGGCCGATGCGCTGGGTCGGAGAACTTCGTGACAAGTGAATCCAAGGCACGCCGCGACCGGGCGATCCGCGAAAAGGCACCAGCTGCGCCGCTTTTGCCGCGGCGTTCGGAACCGTTGCCGGCCGAACGGCTGCCGGTGATCCTGGAAGTCCTGCCGGGCGACGACTACGCCCTGCTGGATTCCGGCGACCGTCTCAAGCTCGAGCAGTACGGCCCCTACCGTATCATCCGCCCCGAAGGCCAGGCGATCTGGCGCCCCGCGCTGCCCCAGGGCGAATGGGACAAGGCCGACGCCGTATTCACAGGTGACACCGACGAGGAAGGCATGGGCCGCTGGCGCTTTCCCCGCGCGCCGCTGGGCGAAACCTGGCCGATGCGCCATGACGGCGTCGATTATCTCGGCCGTTTCACATCGTTCCGCCATGTCGGCGTGTTTCCCGAGCAGGCCACCCATTGGGATTACATGGAAACGCTCATCCGCAATGCCGGAAGGCGGGTCAAGGTGCTTAACCTGTTCGGCTACACCGGCCTTGCCTCGCTGGTCGCCGCGCGCGCCGGCGCCGAGGTCACCCATGTCGATGCGTCGAAAAAGGCGATCGGCTGGGCGCGCGAGAACCAGGAAGTCGCGAGGCTGACCGACAAGCCGATCCGCTGGATCTGCGACGACGCGATGAAATTCGTCGAACGCGAGGTCAGGCGCGAAAGCACCTATGACATCATCCTGCTCGATCCGCCGGCCTACGGGCGCGGGCCGAAGGGCGAGGTCTGGCAATTGTTCGATCATCTGCCGGCAATGGCCGAAGCCTGCCGCACGATCCTGACGGACCGGCCGCTGGCCGTAGTGCTCACCGCCTATTCGATCCGGGCATCGTTCTTCGCCATCCACGCGCTTGTGCGCGACACTTTTGCCGGGATGGGCGGAACGGTCGAGTCGGGTGAACTGGTGATCCGCGAAAAGGCAGCCGGGCGCGCGCTTTCGACCTCGCTGTTCAGCCGGTGGGTGGCACAATGAGCGGCGGTACGAGGGCACCCGGCCGGGTCAAGGAGGTTACCAGCCTCACGAACCCGATCGTCAAGGACATCCGCGCGCTTGCGCTCAAGAAATTCCGCGACCAGCACAACGCATTCATCGCCGAGGGGCAGAAACTCGTAATCGACGCACTCGATCTTGGCTGGACCATCCGCACGCTGGTGGTGGCGAAGACCGCGCGCGGCAATGAAGGCGTGGAAAAGCTTGCCGCTCGCGCGCTCGCCGCTGGCGGCGACGTGCTGGTGGTCGGCGAAAAGGTGCTCGGAGCAATCACGCGCCGCGACAATCCGCAGATGGTCGCGGGCGTCTTCGAGCAGCGCACCACGCCGCTCGAAAAGATCGCGCCCGGCGCTGGCGATGTCTGGGTGGCGCTCGACCGGATCCGCGATCCGGGCAATCTCGGCACCATCATGCGCACGATCGACGCGGCCGGCGCGAAGGGCGTGATCCTTATCGGCGATACGACCGATCCGTTTTCCACCGAAACGGTTCGCGCGACCATGGGATCGGTCTTTGCGGTCCCGGTGACCCGCACGAACCTTGATCGCTTTCTGGCCTGGCGCGCCTCATGGCCCGGCCTCGTGGTCGGCACCCACCTGAAGGGCGCGGTCGACTACCGCAAGATCGGCTATGCCGGCAAACCGGTACTGCTGCTGATGGGAAACGAGCAACAGGGCCTGCCCGACGAGCTCGCCGATCGTTGCGATGCGCTGGCGCGCATCCCCCAGGCCGGCCGGGCCGACTCGCTCAATCTGGCGGTCGCAACCGGCGTCATGCTGTTCGAGATTCGCCGCGAGGCGCTGACGCTGGAGGAGCGCCGATGAGTGGTCAATGGCGCAAGTTCGCCATGCTCGGGGTCCTCGCGGCCATCCTGATCGCCGCCGACCAATGGGTCAAGCAACTCGTCGAAACGCGGATGGCCTATCACCAGCAGATCGACCTGCTGCCGTTTTTCGCGCTGTTCCGCACCCACAACGAGGGCATCGCCTTCTCCATGCTGTCGGGATCCGGCCCGTTCGCGCTGCTGGCGCTGAACACGGCGATCGTCGCCTTCGTGGCGTGGCTCGCCTGGCGGTCCGATCCGCACCAGCATGGCGCGCATCTCGGCTTCGCCATGATCATTGCCGGCGCCATCGGCAACATGATCGACCGCGCGCTGCTCGGTTACGTGGTCGACTACTTCCTGTTTCACACGCCCACCTGGTCGTTTGCGATCTTCAATCTCGCCGACGCCTTCATCTCGGTCGGCGCCGCACTTGTCGTGCTGCAGGAATTCCTCGACTGGCGGCGCGAAAAAGCAGGCCCGCGTTGAACGGCAACGCGATGAATTGACCTTTGCAGCCATGGCGGCCACAAAGGGCGTAAACGAAGTCACTGCCCCGTCGGGGCGTCCAACATGATCCGGGGAGCGATATGTCCGACACGTTCAAGGCCATCCTGATCTCGCGCGACGAGGACAAGAAGCAGTCTGTCTCGGTTGCCAGCCTGACAGAGGACGACCTGATGGAGGGCGACGTCACGGTCGCCGTCGAGGCCACGACGGTCAACTACAAGGACGGGCTCGCGATCACCGGCAAGTCGCCGGTGATCCGCCGCTGGCCGATGATTCCGGGCATCGATTTCGCCGGTACGGTCCTGAAATCGGACAATGCGGAATGGAAGCCCGGCGACAAGGTCGTGCTCAACGGCTGGGGCGTGGGCGAGGTGCATTACGGCGCCTTTGCCGGGCGCGCCCGCGTGAAGGGCGAGTGGCTGGTGCCGCTGCCTGCGGGCATGAGCGCGCATGACGCCATGGCTGTGGGTACGGCAGGCTACACCGCCATGCTCTGCGTCATGGCGCTCGAGCGCCACGCGATAACGCCCGACCGCGGCCCGGTGGTCGTCACCGGCGCTGCCGGCGGCGTCGGTTCGGTTGCGGTGTCGATCCTGTCGAAGCTCGGTTATCACGTTATCGCCGCCACCGGTCGGACCGGGGAAGAAGCCTATCTGAAAGAACTCGGCGCGGCCGAGATCATCCCGCGCGCCGAATTGTCGGAGCCGTCTTCCCGGCCGCTCGGCAAGGAACGTTGGGCCGGCGGGGTCGATGCCGTCGGCTCCCACACGCTTGCCAACGTGCTGGCCCAGACCGCCTATGGCGGCGCGGTCGCTGCCTGCGGCCTGGCGCAGGGCATGGACCTGCCGGCATCCGTCGCCCCGTTCATCCTGCGCGGTGTTTCGCTGCTGGGAATCGATTCGGTGATGGCGCCGCGCGAATTGCGGCTGGAAGCCTGGCGCCGGATCGGCAGTGACCTCGATTCCGCAAAGCTCGCCCGGTTGTCGAGGACGATCGGTTTCGACGGCATCGTCGAGGCCGCCGGCGACATCGTGGAGGGGCGCATACGCGGCCGCGTGGTCGTGGACATGTGATTATTTTATCCGCCGATCGCTAAAATTTGAGCGATCGGCCAAAACCTTCTTCAAATGCTGTGGGTTATGGTTCCGTCATGACGACGGAAACCGCGACGCGGGAAAAAACGCAGAATCAGGATGGCGCCGAAGCGGTTCGGCGCAAGCGAATCGCCAACCCGCCGCCGATCGCCCCTGAACTTGCGCGTGCCGAAACCCCCAAGATACTGGCCTTGTCGGGTCTGGCCCTGGTCGTCGTCGCCGGGGTAGCCAGCCTGACGGGGTCCGCGCCGGTCGTCACCGCCGCGGTTGCCATGTTCGGTCTCGCCGCCCTCGGCCTCGCCTCGATCGTCGAGCGCATCGAGGATGCGCGGCTGAAGCGGCTCAACCGGACGGTCACGGCAAAAGGCCTCGAGGTGGAAGCCATCGCCGACCGGGTGTGGGAACTGCAGGAAAGCGAACAGCGCTTCCTCGGCCTCATCGATTCGCTCGGCGACCTTGTCGTTCACCGCGACCGCGACGGCTGCATCGTCTATGCCAACCAGGCGTTCGCGCGGCTGGTCGGCATGGAGCCGCAGGCTTTGGCCGGCCTGTCTCTGGAAGATCTTGGCATCGCCGCCGGCATGGCGCCGGAATCCGAATTCTTCGATCATGACTGCCTTACCTCCCACGATGTCGCGATCAACACCGCCGATGGCACCCGCTGGTATTCCTGGGTCGAGCATTCCGCCCGCGACAGCGCAACCGGCGCAGTGTCGCACCGCGCGATCGCCCGCGACATCACGGCGCGCAAGGATGCCGAGACGGCGCTGATCGAGGAGCGCGAGCGCGCCGAGGCGGCAAATCAGGCCAAGTCGCGCTTCCTGGCCACGGTGAGCCACGAGATACGCACCCCGATGAACGGCATCACCGGCATGGCGAAACTGCTGGCCGATACGGCACTGACGGCGGAACAGCGAACCTATGTCGACGCGGTGACCACCTCGGCCGACGCACTGCTGGCCCTGATTGAGGACCTGCTCGATTTCTCCAAGATCGAGGCCGGCAAGCTGACGATAGATCCGCAACCGGTCGCCATCCGCGAACTTGTCGAGAACGTGGTCGAGCTGATGGCGGCGCGGGCATTCGCCAAGGGCATCGGCATCGGTTGTCACATCGCGCCGCGCGTACCGGAACTGATCGAGACCGATCCCGGACGGCTGCGCCAGGTACTGCTCAATCTCGCCGGAAACGCGGTCAAGTTCACCGACACCGGCGGCGTGATCGTTTCGCTCGCCATGGCGTCCGGCAGCGACGGCCAGGTGCTGCGCATAACGGTGGAAGACACAGGACCCGGCCTCGCGGAAGCGGACCGGCAGCGCATCTTCGAGGAATTCGAGCAGGCCGACGGAACCTCCACGCGGCGCCATGGCGGTGCCGGGCTCGGCCTCGCCATCTCCAGGCGTATCGCCAATGCACTCGGCGGCGACATCACGGTCGATGCCCGGCCGGGTGGCGGCTCGCTGTTCGTGGTTGATCTGCCGTGCGAAGCGGTGCCCGACGCCAATGCCCGTCGGCTTGAGGGGCAGCGCGTGCTGATCGTCGGCGCCAACGCCATGGAGGGCGAAGCACTGATGCGGACGATACGCGCGGAGGGTGGCAGTCCGGTCGCGGCTGCCGCGCCCGGGCAGGTCGCGACATCGGGTGCGGAGCATTATGACGCGATCCTCGTCGATGCCGCGCTGGCGGATCAGGACGCGCTGGGGCGCTTGCGCGAAGCCGGGATCGCCACGTCCAATCCGATCATCCTGATCGCGCCGTCGGACCGGGGCCGGCTCGACGCCTTCCGCGCGCAGGGCTATGCAAACTTCCTAGCCCGTCCGGTACGCGGCAAGACCCTGCTTCGCATCCTGAACGAGGACCGCGCGTCCGGTTCGCCCGTCGCCCGAAAGATCGCCGGCAGCCGCCGCGCCTTGTCGATCCTTGTCGCCGAGGACAATGAAGTCAACGCGCTGCTCGTGCGCTCGGCCCTGACCCGCGCCGGCCACGCAGTGACAGTGGCGGCCAACGGCAGGCTCGCGGTCGACGCGGTGGAGGCGGGCAAGGATTTCGATCTTGTCCTGATGGATCTCCACATGCCGGTCATGGATGGGCTCGATGCCGTCACCCATATCCGGAAATTCGAGGAACAGGCCCGCCGCGATCCGGTTCCGGTGATCGTGCTGACCGCGGACGGGCAGGAGGGAACGCAGGCCCAGGTGCTCGCGCAGGGCGCGAATGGTTTCCTCACCAAGCCGCTTGATCCGGCGAGGCTTCTGGAAACAGTCGAGGATCTCGCGGCATAGGATGCCGGCGCGGGCTCACCGGGCGCCGAACCGCCCGCAAAAGGGCTTCCGGCCGTGCCCATACATTGCCATCAATCCGTCATGCGCGTGTCGCATAGCATCGCTATTTCCGGCCCGACGACGCGCTTGAGGAGATTCGGCCAATGACCGCAAACTTGAACGCCACCACGATTTGTCATAACGCATCGGTTGCAATGAATGATCTCGTGGCTGTCTTGTCCAGTCCGGTTCCAGCCGGCGTGCTCGCTCGACTCGGCACGCTCGAGGTCAGACTCGCGCGAAATGAAGCCGAGATCGCCGCCGCGCAGGAAGTGCGCTACCAGGTCTTTTACGGCGAAATGGGCGCCCGGGTGCAGGATGGAACCGGGCAGCGCGACATCGACCGCTATGACGGGGTTTGTGACCATCTCATCGTCCTCGACCATGCGCGAAACGGTCAGGAACATCAGAAGACCGTCGGGACCTACCGACTGTTGCGGCAGGACCGCGCGATCGCCTCGGGCGGCTTCTACTCGAGTGGCGAGTTCGACATCGCCAATCTGATCAGGCGCCATCGGAGCCGCAGGTTCCTCGAACTCGGACGCTCCTGCGTGCTGCCGCAATACCGCCAGCGGCGCACGCTCGAGCTGTTGTGGCAGGGTATCTGGGCTTATTGCGATGCACACGACATCGGCGCCATGATCGGCTGCGCCTCGTTCCCGGGCACCATTCCCGCGGCTCATGCCGAGGCACTGTCGTTCCTGGCGCACAATTTTCCCGCTACCGGTTCGTGGGCCGTTCATGCCCGCCAGGAGCGCTATCATCCCCTGGACATGATGCCGAAGGAAGCGATCAGTTCAAAATCGGCAATCGCCGCGATGCCGCCGCTGATCAAGGGCTATCTGCGTGTTGGCGCGATGTTTGGAAACGGCTGCGTCATCGACAGCGATTTCAGGACCACCGACGTGTTCGTTGTCCTGCCGCTCGAGCGGATCGGCGAGCGCTACATCAATCACTACGGCCGCGGCCCGCTCGATCGTCTTTCGTGACGTCCGTTACCGGTTTTCGTTTCCCGCCGCAGCAACAAGCGCCTTGAGCGCATAGAGCGCTTCGAGTGCCTCGCGCGGCGTCATCTCGTCCGGATTGATTTCTCCGATCGCCGTCTCAAGCCCGTTGCCCGTGCGTTTTTCGGGCGGGCTGCGGCGCACATCCGCGCTGAACAGCGGCAGGTCGTCGGCAAGGCGCGCGGTGCTGGCCGACATCTGGCCGGCCTCGAGCCGGGAAAGCACTTCGCGCGCGCGCTCCACCACCGCTTCCGGCAGTCCCGCCAGGCGCGCCACCTGCACGCCGTAGGAGCGGTCGGCCGCGCCCCTGGCCACCTCGTGCAGGAAAATCACCTCGCCGTTCCATTCCTTGACCCTGACCGTGACCGGGTGCAGCCGCGCAAGCTTGTCCGTCAGCGCGTTCATCTCGTGGAAATGGGTGGCGAAAAGCGCCCGACAGCGGTTCTTCTCATGCAGGTATTCCACCGCCGCCCAGGCGATCGACAGGCCGTCGAAAGTCGCCGTTCCGCGCCCGATCTCGTCTAGGATCACCAGCGAGCGCTCGGATGCCTGGTTGAGGATCGCCGCGGTCTCCACCATCTCGACCATGAAGGTGGAGCGGCCGCGCGCCAGGTCGTCCGACGCGCCGACGCGGCTGAACAGGCGGTCGACCACGCCGATGCGCGCGGAGCGCGCCGGCACACAGGCGCCGATCTGCGCCAGGATAGCGATCAGCGCGTTCTGGCGCAGAAAGGTCGACTTGCCGCCCATGTTGGGCCCGGTCAGCAGCCAGATGGCACCGTTCTTGGCGTCACCTTCGGGCGACAGGTCGCAATCATTGGCAACGAACGGATCGCCGGCGCTACGCTTGAGCGCGCGCTCGACCACGGGGTGGCGGCCGGCCTCCACGGCGAAATCGAGCGAGTTGTCGACAAGCGGTCGGCACCAGTTTTCACGCCCGGCAAGTTCGGCGAGCGCGGCCGTGACATCGAGGACGGCGAGCGCCTGGGCGCCGGCGCGGATCGCGTCGGCACGCGCCACCGTCTCCGCGGAGAGTGCGGCGAACACCGCCAGTTCGATCTGCAACGCCCGGCCCGCGGCATTGGCGATCTTCGTTTCCAGTTCGGCGAGCCCGGTGGTCGTGAACCGCATCGCGTTGGCCATGGTCTGGCGGTGGATGAACCGCGCCCTGGCCTCGGCGCTGCCGGCGAGAATGTCCTGATGGTTGGCGGTGATCTCGATGAAGTAGCCGAGCACGTTGTTGTGTTTGATCTTGAGCGAGCGGATGCCGGTTTCCTCGATCAGGTCGGCCTGCATCTGCGCGATGACCTTGCGCGACCGGTCGCGCAGGGCGCGCATCTCGTCGAGCTCGCCGTCATGGCCCCCGGCAATGAAGTTGCCGTCACGCTTGAGCAGGGGCAGTTCCACGGCCAGCGCACGCTCCAGATGCGTGGCCATCTCCGCTGGCAGGGAATCAAGCGCCGTGCGGGCTGCGGCCAGTTCCGGCGGCAGCACTTCATCCCTGAGACGGTCGGCGATGCGGGCGGCGGCATGGAGACCCGCCCGGATCGCACCGAGATCGCGCGGACCGCCGCGGTCGAGCCCCAGGCGCGACAGCGCCCGCGGCATGTCGGGCGCGGCCTTGAGCGCGGTACGCAGATCCTGGCGCAGCGCTTCGTCGTCGAGCAGGAAGGCGACCGAATCCTGCCGCGCGGCGATTGCATCCGGCTCGGTCAGCGGCGCCACCAGTCGTTCGGCGAGCAGTCGGCTGCCGGCGCCGGTCACCGTCTCGTCGATGACATTGAGAAGGCTTCCGTCCCGGCTGCCGGAAAGCGTGCGCATCAGTTCCAGGCTCGCGCGAGTCGCCGCGTCGATGAAAAGCGTCGCGCCGGCCTGCTCGCGCATCGGCGGGGCGAGGGGCGGGCGCGCTGAAATCTGGGTCTTCTCGACATAGGCGATCGCGCCTGCGATCGCCGACAGCTCGGCGCGCGAGAACTGGCCGAAGCCGTCGAGAGCGCCAACCTGGTAAAACCGTTCGATGCGCGTGGCGGCGAGCGCGGAATCGAACAGGCTCGCCGGTTGCGGGGATACGGCCCTGCCGACACTGTCGAAGACCAGCCGCAAGGCAGGATCGTGGAATACCGCATCTGCAACCACCAGCTCGCGCGGGTCGACCCGCATGATGTCGGTGAGCAGGCGCTCCGGGGACGTTTCCATGACGCGGAACGTGCCGGTCGAGATGTCGATCCAGGCCAGCGCGTATTCGCCACCGCCGCCTTTCGTGCGTCCAAGCGCCATCAGATAGTTCGCCGCCGCCGGATCGAGCAGCTTCTCCTCGGTCACCGTACCGGGCGTCACCAGCCGCACGACATCGCGGCGCACGACGGACTTGGAACCCCGTTTCTTCGCTTCGGCGGGATCCTCCACCTGTTCGCACACGGCGACGCGATGGCCGGACGCGATCAGTTTCTGCAGGTAGTCGTCGGCCGCATGCACCGGCACACCACACATCGGGATGTCCTCGCCCATGTGCTTGCCGCGCTTGGTGAGGGTGATGCCGAGTACGCGCGAAGCGATTTCCGCGTCGCCGAAGAACAGTTCGTAGAAATCGCCCATCCGGTAGAACAGAAGGGAATCGGGGTTGGCGGTCTTGATCTCGATGAACTGTTCCATCATCGGCGTAGCCGAAGCCAGGCTTTCCGCCGAAGCGAGTACGGCGGGCGTCAGTTCGGTGTCCTGAATGCGCGATTCCCGATTCACGACATATGCATCCATGTCATCTGACGAATCTTCGTTCCCCCGGAGGTTCGCCGCGGCCATTTATTTCTTGGCGATTTACAGGGCTCCTGTGTAGCCTTATCCGGACCACTCCACAAAAAGAATTCCGGAAACGCCATGCACAACAAGACAAAGCCCCGCGCCGCCGGCCCTGCCGTCACGCCCCAGGAAGCACTCGACTTCCATTCGTCCGGCCGGCCGGGCAAGCTGGAGATCACGCCGACCAAGCCGATGGCCACCCAGCGCGACCTGTCGCTGGCCTATTCACCCGGCGTGGCGGTTCCCGTCCAGGCGATCGCGGAAGATCCCTCGCGGGCCTTCGACTACACTACGCGCGGCAACATGGTTGCGGTCATCACCAATGGCACGGCAATCCTCGGCCTCGGCAATCTCGGCGCGCTGGCCGCCAAGCCGGTGATGGAAGGCAAGGCGGTGCTGTTCAAGCGCTTCGCCGATGTCGATTCGATCGACCTTGAGGTCGACACCGCCGATGTCGACGAATTCGTTAATTGCGTGCGCTATCTCGGGCCTTCCTTTGGCGGCATCAACCTGGAGGACATCAAGGCACCCGACTGTTTCGTCATCGAGCAGCGGCTGCGAGAACTGATGGACATCCCGGTGTTTCACGACGACCAGCACGGCACCGCGATCATCGCGGCGGCGGGGCTGATCAACGCCCTGCACCTGACCGGGCGCGACGCCAAGACCGCCAGGCTCGTCTGCAACGGCGCCGGCGCGGCGGCCGTCGCCTGCGTCGAACTGGTCAAGGCGATGGGATTCTCGCCACAGAACGTCACGATGTGCGACACCAAGGGCGTGATCTACCAGGGTCGCGAGGAGGGCATGAACCAGTGGAAGTCGGCCCACGCGGTGAAGACCGACGCCCGTGCGCTGGCCGACGCGATGGACGGCGCGGATGTCGTTTTGGGCCTCTCGGCCAAGGGCGCGTTCACGCGGGAGATGATCCGGTCCATGGCGCCCAATCCGATCATCTTCGCCATGGCCAATCCGGATCCGGAAATCACGCCGGAAGAGGTCGCCGAGATTCGCGACGATGCGATCATGGCCACGGGGCGCTCCGACTACCCCAACCAGGTCAACAACGTCCTGGGCTTCCCCTACATCTTTCGCGGTGCGCTCGACGTGCGCGCGACCACGATCAACGAGGAGATGAAGATCGCCGCTGCGGAAGCGCTGGCCGAACTCGCCCGCGAGGATGTGCCCGACGACGTGGCAGCGGCCTATCGCGGCCAGAGGCCGAAGTTCGGGCCGTCCTACATCATCCCCGTCCCCTTCGATCCGCGCCTGATCTGCGCCATTCCGGTGGCCGTCGCCAGGGCCGCCATGGATTCCGGCGTCGCCCGGCGGCCGATCCTCGACCTGGAAAAATATGCCCAGCAGCTTTCCGCCAGGCGCGATCCGATCGCGTCGACACTGCAGCGCATTTATGACCGGGTGCGCCGCCAGCCCAAGCGGGTTGTCTTCGCCGAGGGCGAGGAAGAGCAGGTGATGCGCGCCGCCGTCTCCTACGCCAACCAGAAGCTGGGAACCGCCATCCTGCTCGGGCGCGACGAGCAGATCCGCGAGACCGCGAAGAATGCCGGCGTCGATCTCGACCGCCCCGGCGTTGAGATCATCAATGCGCGTCGTTCGCGACGCAGCGCGATCTATGCGGATCATCTCTACCAACGCCTTCAGCGCAAGGGATACCTGTTCCGCGACTGCCAGCGCCTGATCAACAACGACCGAAATCATTTCGCCGCCTCGATGGTGGCTCTGGGCGATGCCGACGCGATGGTGTCGGGCGTCACGCGCAACTATTCGACCGTGCTGGACGACGTGCGCCGCGTGATCGATGCAAAGCCCGGCCACCGGGTCATCGGCGTATCGCTGGCGCTTTGCCGCGGCCGCACGGTTCTTGTTGCCGATACCGCTGTCCACGACATGCCGAATTCCGAGGAACTGGCGGACATCGCCGAGGAGGCCGCCGGCATGGCGCGGCGCATGGGCTACGAACCGCGCGTCGCCATGCTGGCCTATTCCACCTTCGGCCATCCGGCCGGCGAGCGTTCCGACAAGGTGCGCGAAGCCGTCAACCTGCTCGACAAGCGGCGCGTCGATTTCGAATATGACGGCGAGATGGCGGCCGATGTCGCGCTCAATCCGGACCTGATGGAGCAGTACCCCTTCATCCGCCTGTCGGGCCCGGCCAATGTGCTGGTCATGCCGGCCTTCCACTCCGCGTCGATCTCGACGAAGATGCTCCAGGAACTGGGTGGCTCGACGGTGATCGGTCCGCTGCTGGTCGGCCTCAACAAGTCGGTGCAGATCATCCCGCTCAATTCCAAGGACTCCGAGATCGTCAACATGGCGGTGATCGCCGCCTACAACGCGGCGGGTTAGCACCGCTCATGGCGACCGGTAGGCAGCGGCAGCGAAAAGCGCTAGAGCCGGTCATCTTCAAATGGAAGCAGTTTGATGGCGTGTATTTTTCGTGCCGGCAAGGAGAACACCGCAGCGCGATGACCATCGCGCGAGGATTTCGACGGTGAGGTCGGTTTTTCGGGCAAGCCCGAAGGGCAGACGCGAAAAAGACCGCCAAGTCGGGAAAGGTTCAAGGTATTGGATATCATGAACAAACCGCAATTGTTTGAACCTGGTCTTGTGCGCCCCGGACAGCGTCGCGCGCGGCTCACGCATCCGCCCGTAAACCCGGACCGGTTTTCGGAAAGCGCGATGCGCGGATCCAATACCCTACAGCGTCCTTGTGCGTCCCGTGGGGCGCACAAGGACGCTGTAGCGGTGCTCGCACCACGTCGCCCCGCGCTCCTCGCCGGGACACAAAATCCCGGCGTTCAAACGATTCCAATTGAAGATGAATGGCTCTATACGGACCGCCACACAGCGATTGACCGGACATGGCAAAGATACCACTCAGACTCGACCAGATGATCGATAGCGATGCGTTGCGCGCATCGCTTGTCGCGATCGTTGCGGCCCATGGAGGCGACGGCGCGGCTCCGCAGGTGCGCGCCGGGGTTCTGGCCGTGCTGAAGCAGGCGCAGGCCGGCGGAAGGGCAACGGCCGAAGCGATGCTGATGGCAGATGGCGGCGGCACCGCTTGCGCCGCGCGGCTTTCCCATCACATGGACGAGATCATCCGTGTCCTGTTCGATTTCGCCGTCACGCATGTCTGTCGCGACTCCGATCCGTCGGGCGGCGAGCGCATGGCGATCGTCGCCGTCGGCGGCTACGGCCGCGGCACGCTGGCGCCCGGCTCCGACATCGACCTCCTGTTCCTGCTTCCCCACAGGCAGACGTCCTGCGGCGAGCGGATCGTCGAATATCTGCTCTACATGTTGTGGGACATGGGCCTGAAGGTCGGTCACGCCACGCGCAACATCGACGAGTGCATCCGCCTGTCGCGCACCGATATCACCATTCGTACGGCCGTGCTCGAGACACGTTTTGTCTGGGGCGACAGGGTGCTGTTCGACATGCTGGTCGACCGCTTCGACAAGGAGGTCGTCAGGGACACCGGCGCCGAATTCGTCCAGGCCAAGCTCGCCGAGCGCGACGAACGCCACACCAAGCAGGGCGAAAGCCGCTACAAGGTCGAGCCCAACGTCAAGGAGGGCAAGGGCGGCCTGCGCGACCTGCACACCCTGTTCTGGATCGGCAAGTACTATTACCGCGTCCGCACCGCGGAGGAACTGATCGGCAAGGGCGTGTTCACGCGCGCCGAGTACAATGTTTTCCGCAAGGCGGAGGATTTTCTCTGGGCGGTTCGCTGCCACATGCATTTCCTGACCGGAAAGGCCGAGGAACGGCTGCATTTCGACATCCAGCGCGATATCGCCGACCGGCTCGGCTATCACGCGGGGCCGGGATTGTCTGCGGTCGAGCGTTTCATGAAACACTATTTCCTCGTCGCCAAGGATGTCGGCGACCTGACGCGCATATTCTGCGCCGAACTGGAGGAAGAGCAGGCCAAGCACGTTCCCGGGTTCAACCGGCTGCTGTCCGGCTTCACCCGCCGCAAGCGCAAGCTCGCCGGCACCAGCGACTTCATCATCGACAACCACCGCATCAACGTGGCCGCCCACGACGTGTTTGAAAACGACCCGGTCAATCTGCTGCGTCTGTTCTGGCTCGCCGACCGGCACGGGCTGGAATACCATCCCGAGGCCATGCAACTCGTCACCCGGTCGCTCAAGCTGGTCAACCGCGACCTCCGCCGCAATGGCGAGGCCAACGAACTGTTCATGGACATCCTCACCTCCGACCGCGATCCGGAGTTGAACCTGCGCCGCATGAACGAGGCCGGGCTGCTCGGCAAGCTGATCCCGGATTTCCGCAAGATCGTCGCCATGATGCAGTTCTCCATGTACCACCACTACACGGTGGACGAGCATCTGCTGCGTTGCATCGGCGTGCTGTCGGCGATCGAGCAGGGGCGCGAGGCCGCGACCCATCCGCTGGCCCACCGGTTGCGCGACGACATCAAGGCCAACCGGCGCGTCATGTACGTCGCCTTGTTGCTGCACGACATCGCCAAGGGCCGGCGCGAGGACCACTCCGTCGCCGGCGCGAAGATCGCCCGCAGGCTCTGCCCGCACATGGGCCTGACGGCTACCGAGACCGAGACGGTCGCCTGGCTGGTCGCCGAGCACCTGACCATGTCGATGACTGCGCAGGCCCGCGATCTCAATGACCGCAAGACGATCGAGGATTTCGCCGCGGTCGTGCAGTCGGTGGAGCGGCTCAAGCTGTTGCTCGTGCTGACCGTCTGCGACATCCGCGGGGTCGGGCCGGGTGTCTGGAACGGCTGGAAGGGACAGTTGCTGCGAACCCTCTACAACGAGACCGAACTGATGCTGTCCGGCGGCTTTTCCGGCGCATCGCGCGCCGAGCGCGCTGATGCCGCGCGCCGCCGGCTTGCCGCCGAGCTGTCCGACTGGCCCGAGAACGAGCGCGAGACCTATCTCGGTCTGCACTATGCGGCCTATCTGCTGACCGTCGACCTTGCCGACCAGGTGCGCCACGCCGCGCTGATCCGCGAAGCCGACAAGGCCGACAAGCGGATGGCCACGATGGTGCGCGCGCTCGGCTTCGAGGCGATTACCGAGATCACGGTTCTTGCTCCCGACCATCCGCGCCTGTTGTCGATCATTGCCGGCGCCTGCGCCGGGGCGGGTGCCAACATCGTCGATGCCCAGATCTTCACGACCGCCGACGGACGCGCCCTCGACACCATCCTGATCAACCGCGAGTTCGACCGCGACGAGGACGAACTGCGCCGGGCGGCGCGCGTCGGGAGGCTGATCGAGGAAGCGCTTTCGGGCAAGACCTGGATTTCGGAAATGATCGAGAGGCGCGTCAAGCCGAAGCGCCGGGTCAAGGCGTTCAGGATCGCGCCGCGCGCCGAAATCCGCAACACGCTGTCGCGCAAGTTCTCGGTGATCGAAGTCGAGGGACTGGACCGCCCCGGCTTGTTGTCGGAGCTCACCGGGACCCTGTCCGACCTGTCGCTCGACATCGCCTCGGCCCATATCACCACCTTCGGCGAGAAGGTGATCGATACTTTTTACGTCACGGATCTCGTCGGCCACAAGATCGAGAACCAGACCCGGCAGGCGCGCATCCGCGACGCATTGCTGATGGTTCTCGAAGGCAAGGCAAACGGCAATCAGGCCAGGTCGCGCGGCAAGGCTGCGGCCGAGTGAACATGATGTTGACCCACGGAAACGCCCCATGAGCCTGGTCGGCAAATTCGCAAGCGTCGGCAGCGCCACCATGGCGAGCCGCATCATGGGTTTCGTCCGCGAGGCGCTGATCGGCGCAGCGCTTGGCGCCGGTCCAGTCGCCGACGCGTTCTATGCGGCGTTCGGCTTTCCCAACCTGTTTCGCCGGCTGTTTGCCGAAGGGGCCTTCAATTCGGCGTTCATTCCCCTGTTCGCCAAGGAAGTCGAGGGCGGCGGGCTGGAAGCCGCACGCAAGTTCGCCGAGCAGGTGCTCGCCGTCCTTGTCGCCGTGCTGATCGCGGTCACCGGTCTGGCGATCCTGTTCATGCCCGCCCTTGTCGCAACGGTCGTGGCGCCGCTGTTCCGCGACACGCCCGACAAGTTCGCGCTGACCGTCGACCTGACACGCATCATGTTTCCCTATTTGCTGTGCATGTCGCTCGTGGCCATGTTCTCCGGCATACTCAATTCGCTTCGCCGCTATTTCCTGGCCGCGATCGTGCCGGTATTGCTCAACGTCATTCTCGTTGGTGCAACGGTCGCGGCGCTCCGGCTCGGGATTGACAGCCACACGACAGGCTACTGGCTCGCCTGGGGCGTGTTCGCCTCCGGGTTCATCCAGCTCGCGCTGCTGGTCTGGGGCGTCTGGCGCGAAGGGCTTGTGATCCCCTGGCGGCTGCCGCGCATGACGCCGCAGGTCAGACGTCTCCTGGTCCTGATGGGTCCCGCGATGCTCACCGGCGGCGTGGTCCAGATCAACATCATGATCGGCCGCATCATCGCGTCGGCCCAGGACGGTGCCATCGCGCTCCTGAACTATGCCGACCGCATCAACCAGCTCCCGCTCGGCGTGATCGGCATCGCCATCGGCGTGGTACTCCTTCCCGAGTTGTCGCGCGCGCTCAAGGCGCACGACATCGCCGACGCCAATCACCTTCAGAACCGGAGCCTCGAATTCGCGCTCGGCCTGACATTGCCCGCCGCCGTCGGCTTCATGATAATGCCCGCGCCGCTGGTGAACATCCTCTACGAGCGCGGCGCGTTCAACGCCGAGACGACGCGGCTGACCGCCCAGGCACTCGCCGCCTTTGCCGCGGGCCTGCCCGCCTACGTGCTGATCAAGGTTTTCCAGCCCGCCTATTTCGCCCGTGAGGACATGAAGACGCCGCTGTGGTTCTCCGCCTTCACCGTCTTCGTCAATGTCGCGCTTTCGCTGCTGCTGTTTCCACTCTACGGCCATGTCGCGATTGCTGCGGCGACGGCTGTTTCCGCCTGGGTGAATCTCGTCCTGCTGTCCGCGACGTTGTGGCGGCGCCGGTATTTCCAGCCGTCCGGCAGGACGCTGCGCCGTGTCGTGATGATCGTCGCCTCCAGCGCCGCCATGGGCGCTTTCCTTCTCGTTGCGCAGATCCTCCTTGCCGCTTGGTTCGCGAGCCCGTCTCTCGCCACGCGCCTTGCCGCCACACTGGCCGTCGTTGTGGCCGCCGCGATACTCTATCTTGCCTTCGTGCTGGCGACCGGCGGCCTCGACCGGGCCGAACTGGCGCGGGCGATCAGGCGCCGCAGACCGGCCTGAACCGCCTTTACCGGCTGGAAAGGCGACCTTGCTAGACTGATGGTCCCGAAACGGGGGCCCGAAGCGGGGGAAGGGGCATCGCGCGATGCATGACCAGCGCCAGCACTATATCGACAATCTGCGCGTCTTCGCCTTCGCGCTTCTGATTGCCTACCACGCGTCGGTTGCCTTTTTCCCCGACATGAAATGGCTGATCGAAAGCCCGGAAGGTTCGCAACTCCTCTCCGACATCATGAAGCATCCGCGCGGCTGGCGTCTGGCGTTGCTGTTCTTCGTGTCCGGCATGGGCACATGGTTCGCCTTCCGTTCGCGCTCGCCAGTGACGTTTCTTCGCGAGCGTTTCGTGCGCCTGCTTGCACCGCTCCTGTTTGCCATGTGCGTGCTGATCGTGCCGCAGGTCTGGTACGAGCGCATCGCAGAGGACGGCTATCGGGGATCATTGGTGACCTTCTGGCTGACGCGCTATTTCGCGGAAGGCAGATATCCCGACGGCCAGTTCACCTGGGCGCACATGTGGTTCGTCGGCTACCTGATCGCCATGACCGTGGTCTGCGTGCCGATTTTCGTGCTGATCGAGAGCCGGCTCGCCCGTCCGGTCATGGCCTGGTTTTCGCGGATCGTGGCAACGCCGTGGATCCTTGCCTTCTTCCTGCTGCCCCTGGCGCTCAACCTGGTGTTCACGCCGCTCTATCCGCGCCAGACCAACGCGCTCTACAATGATGGAGCCTGGTTCGCGACCTGGGCAAGCTGGTTCGGACTGGGCTATCTCGTTGCCCGCCACCACGGTCAGGCGCTGGCTGCGATCATCCGCCTGCGATGGACAAGCCTTGCGATCGCGGCCCTGCTCTCGGTCGCGCTTTATCTGTTTGCGTGGACACCGGTCGCCACGCCGGTCGGCGACTACGAGAACACCACCATCGCCTTCAAGGCACTGCTGATGCCGTTCGCCTGGACCATGATCCTCACGCTGACCGGATTCTTCGCCGTACATGCGAAACGGGCCAGCCGGTTCATGGCCTGGGCCAATCGCGGCATTTTCCCGTTCTACATCATTCATCAGACCGTCATCGTCGCTGCGCTCTACTACATCCTGCCGCTCGATCTCGGCGTGTGGCCGAGTCTTGCCGCGGTACTCGCCGCAACGATCGCCGGATCGGTGCTCTTCTATGAATCGGCGCGGCGCCTGCCGCTGGCCGTCCGTCCGTTGTTCGGATTGCAGGGCCCGCCCGTCGGACCGGCCGGCGCAAAGGCAGCTTCGCCCCTGCGCCAGCCCGCCTGACCGGGAGCGGGATCGCCGCCGCAAGCGCGCCAGCGACCCCTGTCCGCCTACCAGGTCTGGTAGGACGATGCGTTGTTGTTCATGGCCGGCCCGAGATGCGGCTGGTTGGATGAATACACGTTGCAGAATCCGCCATAGCCGGGATTCTGGCAAAGCCGGATTTGGGCGCCGCCGAAGACCCTGAGCGAGGTGACGCGGTTGTTCCACCATCCGCCGATATTGGAATCGGACATGCCCGCGTTCACGCAAACCTGCGCGCCGGTGTAGTTCGGCCCGTCATAGACGCAGACCTTCTTGAAGCCCGGGGGCGGGCCGGGCGGTGGCGAGGGCGGCGTGTAGCCAGGCGTGCCGAAGACGATCGAACCGCCGCCGGGAAGTGGGATCACCACACCGAACTGGACGTTTCCGCCGCCTCCGCCGCCAGGTGCGCCGAGCAGGCTGCGGGCCACCCAGCCGTCGGGACCGGTGTGGTAGATCTTGCACCAGGTATTGGCCGCATTGCACTGGGTCACGTCGACGATTTCGCCGGCATGGAGCGTGTCGACCACGGCATAACCGGTTCCCGGACCGGCCCGTACATTGGCAGCGGTCTTCGCCTTTGCCTCGATCGCGGCCGCCGTGGACGTGAGAAGGGCCATGGCCGTAATGGCAAGGCCCGCTTTCAGGACAGCACTTGACGCCTTCATGGCACTCTCCTCTTGGTTGGTACTTCCATAAGCTAGCGCTGTTTGATGCGCTGACATTGATCGCCGTCAATGCTGCGGATGCGCGAAGAACGGCCTCGCGCGGTCACGGATCGCGGCCGCCGCCGCCAACCCCCTTGATTAGCGCGTGCGCCTCGGCCATAAGCGCGCAGATCACATCCAGCCGCCGGAGCGCCCGCGCTCCCACGGGGCCCTCCACCAGCTTCGGAGACTTTGTTCATGGGCAGCTTCAAGCCTCTCGTTTTCTCGGGCGTCCAGCCCACCGGCAATCTGCATCTCGGCAACTATCTCGGCGCGATCCGGAAATTCGTCGCCCTGCAGGAGAGCCACGACTGCATCTATTGTGTCGTCGACCTGCATGCGATCACCGCCCAGCTGGTGCATGACGACATGGCCACCCAGATCCGGTCCATCGCAGCGGCCTTCATCGCGTCGGGTATCGATCCTCAAAAGCACATCGTCTTCAACCAGTCGGCAGTTCCGCAGCACGCGGAACTGGCGTGGATATTCAACTGCGTCGCCAGGATTGGCTGGATGAATCGCATGACGCAGTTCAAGGACAAGGCCGGCAAGGATCGCGAGAACGCTTCCCTCGGCCTGCTCGCCTATCCGAGCCTGATGGCGGCAGACATCCTTGTCTACCGCGCCACCCATGTGCCAGTCGGCGAGGACCAGAAACAGCATCTGGAACTCACGCGCGATATCGCCCAGAAGTTCAACATCGATTTCCAGCGCCGCATCGAGATGACCGGCCACGCTGTCGAAATGGTGGTCGGCGAAGAGCACATCAATGGATATTTTCCGCTGACCGAGCCATTGATCGAAGGCCCCGCACCGCGTGTCATGAGCCTGCGTGACGGCACCAGGAAGATGTCGAAATCCGATCCGTCGGATCTGTCGCGCATCAACCTTATGGACGATATCGACACGATCGCCAAAAAGATCCGCAAGGCCAAGACCGATCCCGATGCGCTTCCTTCCGAAGTCGAGGGCCTGGCAGATCGTCCCGAGGCCGACAATCTCGTCGGTATCTACGCCGCGCTCTTGGAAAAATCCAAGGCCGACGTGCTCGCCGAATTCGGCGGGCGCCAGTTCTCCGAATTCAAGCCGGCGCTTGCCGAACTGGCAGTTTCGGTTCTGGCCCCGGTGAACGCCGAGATGCGCCGCCTGATGAGCGATACAAGCCAGATCGACGCCATTCTCCATGACGGCGCCGACCGGGCGAGGGTACTTGCCGAGAAGACGATGGCCGACGTGCGCGAAATCATCGGCTTCATCTGACCGATAACGCCGCAAGGGAGGCGCCTTGCTCCGAAGTCGCGGTGATGGCAGATTGCGCCATCGTCATTTGTCACGGGTTCCTCCATGGTATCGAAACGACTGAGCCACGAGGCGGGTCACCGCAGAAAGTTCCTTGCCGTCGTAGACCAGACCGAGGAATGTGAACGTTCCGTCGCCTATGCGGCGCGGCGCGCGGCCAATACGGGTGGCGCGCTGGTTCTGGTCTTCGTGATCGAGCCCAGCGATTTCCAGCATTGGCTCGGCGTCGAGAAGATCATGCGCGAGGAGGCGATGGAAGCCGCCAACGCCGCGCTTGCCGGTCATGCCGAGCGGTTGCGCTCGCAACTGGGTATCGAGGCCGAACTCGTCGTGCGCGAGGGCGTGCAGAGCGAGGAAATCCACAAGCTGATCGAGGAAGACCAGGATATCGCGATCCTGGTGCTGGCCGCCGGCGGGTCGACGGAAGGACCCGGACCACTGGTCGCATCGATCGCGGGCAAGGGTGCTGCATTCCCGATTCCCGTCACCGTGGTTCCCGTGAACCTCACCGACGAGGATATTGAAAGCCTGTCATGATGCCGCGCGCCACCGCCCATGCCTTGAACGTAGCGGCGCCGTGACATAGATTTGAGAGACATTCAGGCGCTTTCGCGAGCGCGCAAAATGCGCCGGAAGGTCCGGCGCCGGGAGCCAGTCAGATGTTCATCCAAACCGAAGCCACGCCCAATCCCGCGACGTTGAAATTCCTGCCGGGACAAGTTGTTCTGGAGCAGGGGACAGCCGATTTCCGTGATAGCGGCGCGGTGGCCGGGCGATCGCCTCTGGCCGAGCGCCTGTTTGCCGTGCCGGGGATTACCGGTGTCTTTTTCGGCTATGACTTCGTCACCGTCAGCAAGGGCGACGAGCCGGACTGGCAGCATATCAAGCCGGCCGTGCTCGGCGCGATCATGGAACACTTCATGTCCGGCGAACCGGTGATGGCCGATTCGGCCGGCGGTGACGCGCCCGGCGAGGAATTCTTCGACGCGGCAGACAGCGAGACCGTGGCCACGATCAAGGAACTGCTGGATACGCGGGTCCGGCCGGCTGTCGCCCAGGATGGCGGCGACATCACCTTCCGCGGATACCGCAATGGCACCGTATTCCTTCACATGAAGGGCGCGTGCGCGGGTTGCCCGTCGTCCACGGCGACCCTCAAGCACGGCATCCAGAACCTGCTGCGCCACTTCCTGCCCGAAGTCGAGAACGTGGAGCAAGTGGCCTGACACGCCGAGCTGCGCAATAGACGAAAGCAAAACCGGCCTCTCGAGGCCGGTTTTTTGGTGCCCGAATGAAGAAGGCCGCCCAGGGGCGGCCTTCGTTTTTCTCAGGTGGTCGCGGATTGCGCGATCAGCGGAACAGCGACAGCAGCGACTGCGTGCTGGAGTTGGCGATCGACAGCGACTGGATGCCGAGCTGCTGCTGGGTCTGGAGCGCCTGCAAGCGGGTCGATTCTTCCGTCATGTCGGCGTCGACGAGCTGGCCGACACCGCGGTTGATCGCGTCCATCAGGTTGGAGACGAAGTCTGACTGCAGCGAGACGCGGCTCTTCGCGGCGCCGAGGTTGGATGCCGCGGTGGTCATCGAAGCCAGCGCGGTATCGACATTGGTGATCATCTCGTCGATGTCGGTGTTGTCGATACTGGCCGCGGTGATATCGAGGGTCGCGACCGAGACGGTGACGGCGCCAGCGCCGGTTGTCGTGAAGGTGGTGTCGAGGATGCCGCCGCCGAGGGCGTTGGCATCGAACAGCGTCGTCGCCGTGAGGTCGATCGCGATCGTGCCGATAGAAACGGCACCGGCCGAGTCACGCGTGAACGATGCCACGATATTCTTGGTGGCGGTGTAATCTGCGGCGGCGGAGTCGACCGACAGCCAGTTTTCGCCGCTGAAGCTGGCGGAGCTGGTCATGCTGACGAGCTGGTTCTGCAGTTCGCCGATTTCCGACTGGATCTTGGTGCGGTCGACGCCGGGTTCGCGGGCGGCAACCAGCTTGGCCTTGATTTCGTCGACGACGTCGATGGCGCTGTTGACGCCCGTATAGGCGACGTCAAGCTTCGCGGAACCGAGGCCGAGGGCATCCTGCACGGTGCCGAGTGCCTTGTTGTCGGAGCGCATCGTGGTGGCGATCGACCAGTACGCGGCGTTGTCGGAGGCCTCGGCGACGCGATAGCCGGTCGAAATGCGGGCCTGGGCGGATTCCAGGGCGGTGTTGGTGGACTGGAGAGAGCGAAGCGCCGTCATGGCGGCGGTATTGGTCATGATGCTGGACATTACTGGTCCCTTACCTAATTCAACAAAAGGGACATACCGGCTTGCCCGGTACAGCGGCCTGGCGTCATGCACGTATCCGATGGATAATCCGCTGTCACTGGCGTCGTTTGTGACACGGAATTCTAAAGGAATACTGAATCGAGGCGCCGGGCTTCGCCCTTTCCGGGGCCAGGACGCTGAAATGGCGCGATCATGCCAATCCGCTACGGCGCCGCAAGTTCTTTGAGACGCACAAGGGACGTTGCGCTAGAGAAACGACCGGATCATGCTGCCGACCAGCAGGTTCCAGCCGTCGATCATGATGAAGAACAGCACCTTGAACGGGAGCGCGACCACGGTCGGCGGCAGCATCATCATGCCCATCGCCATTGTGATCGTCGCCACCACGAGATCGATGACGAGAAACGGTATGGCGACCAGGAAGCCGATCTCGAAACCACGGCGCAGCTCCGAAATCATGAAAGCGGGAACCAGTATGCGCAATTCACCGAGGCTGCTGCGATCCTCATCCCGCCCGGCGTCGGCCTCGCCCGCAGCCGTCTGCTCGGCCGCCAGGTCGGAAAACAGGCGCAGGTCCTTTTCACGGACATTCTGGAGCATGAACTCGCGAAACGGATCGACGATCTTTTCCAGCGCCTCGCCTTCCGATATTTCGTTCTTCATCAGCGGCTGCATGCCGTCGTTCCAGGCACGGTCGAACACCGGTGCCATGACGTAGAAGGTCATGAACAGCGCGAGGCTGATGAGGATCATGTTCGCCGGCGTCGTCTGCAGGCCCATGCCGGAGCGCAGGATCGAGAACGTCACGATGAACCGCGTGAAGCTGGTCACGGTGATCAACAGGCCCGGCGCCACCGCCAGCACGGTCAGGAGGCCGAACATCTGGATGATGTAACCGGCTGTCTGGCCCGGACTGCCGTCGCCCAACTGGCTGAAGGGAAGGGTCTGGGCCTGCGCGGCCCCGGCGATCGTCAGGAGGACAAGCAGGGCGAGGATGGTGCGCATCATTCGTACAGCAGGGTCTTGATAAGGACGGCGCTGACCTTTCCGTCGCTGCGGATATTTGCCCGGTCGCGCAGACTGGCCTTGAAATCGAGAAACGCGCTTGGTCCGTCCAGCTCGACGAGCTGCAGGGTCCGCATGTAGGTCAGCAGGTCCTGGTGGATCTCCCGGACGACGCCCTCGTCGAGCTGCTGCGGTGCCACAACCGCCAGTTCGATGCGGATCCAGATATTCTTCGGCGCCTGGATATTGGTGACGATCGGATCCAGCGGGATCACCACGCCGCTCGTGGCGGCCGGTTCACCGTCGTGGCGTGGCGCCTGCGATCCGTGATCGGCATTGCCGGCGCCGCCCGCGCTATTGCCCGGGTCGCGGCCGGATTGTTCTCCGGCATGACCGGCCGGGGCTGGCGCACGCTGGACTTCGGCCCCGGTTTCACCGGCCACATCCTTGTAGATGAAATGGCCGCCGCCAAATCCGACTCCCGCGGCAAGCGCCGTCAATGCCAGGAATATCAGGATCTGGACAAGGTTTGACGGTCCCTTGGGTTCCTCGTCGTCGAGCTCGAAGTCCAATACTTCCATCACCGGTTCTCCTACAGCGGCGAGATCAGGGTGATGATCTGGTGACCCCAGGGCGGTTGCTGGACTTCGGTAATCCTTCCGCGCCCGCCATAGGAGATGCGCGCTTCGGCAATCCGCTCGTAGGATATCGTGTTGTTGGGCTCGATGTCGGACGGGCGGACCATGCCTTCAATGGTCAGGATGCGCATTTCGGCATTGACCCTGACTTCCTGGGACCCCTTGATGAGCAGGTTCCCGTTCTGGAACACGCGGACCACGACCGCGGCGACCGACAGCTTGATCGTCTCAGCGCGCGTCGTCCCGCCCGTGCCGGTGAAGTCGGTGGACGAGTCGACCGTACCGTTGGCGCTGGCCGAATGACCGAAGCCGTCGGCACTGATATCGCCCGAAAGACCGATCCCCATCCCTGATGTGCGACTGCGATCGGACTTGTTGGTCAGTTGTGCCTTGTCGTCGATCGAGATCAGCACGGTCAGGATATCGCCCTGCGCGAGGGCGCGTTTGGTTGTGAACAGGCTGCTGGCGCGGTCGTTCCAGGTGGAGAACCTGCTCACCGCCGATGGCGGACGCTCCGGATAGCTTTCGTAGGCGAGCTGGCTTGGGTCGAGTTCCTGTCCGACCTGCGAAAGCACCGGCGGCTTGCCGATCTCCGAGGCGATCTGGCTGCACGACGCCAGCACCATGCTGGCGACGCTCACCAGGATGATTCTCGCGAACGCCCGGCGCGTGCGGAATCGGGGGATATTCAGGGCATCGGGAACCATCAGCTTGGATCCGTGGGGCGCGCCGCATCGGCGATGATCGATGTGATAACGGCTGCCGACTTGGCGCTCATCTCGTTGAGGATGATGCCGGCGTTGCGTGACGGCAGTTTCAGCAGAATGGCGGCGGCGAGGTCCGCCTGGAGGATTTCCATGCGTTGTGCCGCTGCGTCAGGCCGCATCTTGGCATAGATGTCGACGATGCTTTCGGTTGCCTGGCTGGCGAAATCCTCGCGGCGGCGCATCCATTCCACATAGGCGGCCCGCTTCTCCTCCAGCACCGCTATCCGCGACTCGACGTCCTTCATCAGGGCCTGGAGTTCCTGCTCCTTCAGCGCGTAGCGCCGCTCGCGCGCCTCATCGATGACATTCGAGCAGAAGCGCGTCACGTCTGCCGGCTCACGCGAACCTAGAACCGAGCCGGTGACCAGTTGCTGCGCCTGCGTTTCCAGGGACAGCAGTGCGCTCCAGCACAGGAACAGTCCGGGTATCAGGTATTTTCTCGTTGTCATTGCATCACCAGATCGGCCTGCAGCGCGCCGACGCTCTTTATGGCCTGAAGAATTGCGATAATGTCCGTCGGCCTGACCCCGAGGCGGTTCAGCCCGTCGACCAGGCTTTGCAGGTCGACGCCGTCGACGGTGGTCACCGTGCCGCCCGATTGGTTCACGTCGACGAAGGTGTTGGGCTGGACGGCGGTCTCGCCGCGGGAAAACGGATTGGGCTGCACGACTTCCGGCGCCTCCGTCACGCGAACCGACAAGGTTCCGTGGCTGATCGCCACGCGCGAGACGCGCACATCCTCGCCGATGACGATCGTGCCGGTCCGCTCGTCCATGACGACCCTGGCCGGGGCCTGGGTGTTGACGGTCAGGTTCTCGATCTGGGCGAAGAATCGTGTCGGCGAGACCTTCGCAGGCAGGCGGATCGTGATGGAGCGGGAATCCTGTTCCTGCGCAAGGGCGGTCTTGTAGTTGTCGCGGGAGAACGCATTGATCGCATCGGTGACGGCGACCGCCGTGGAGAAATCCGGATTGCGCAACTGCAGCGTGAGCGACTTTATGTCGGCGAAATCGGCCTTGATCTCCCGTTCCACGATCGCTCCGTTGGGGATGCGCCCCGCTGTCGGCACGCCCTCGGTCACTTTCTCGGCCTGACCCGACGCCTGGAACCCCGAAACGATGAGCGGCCCCTGGGCGACGGCAAATATTTCGCCATTGGCGCCGCGCATTGGCGTCATCACCAGAGTGCCGCCGCTCAACGAGGTTGCATCGCCGAGCGAAGAAACCGTCACGTCGATGCGCGCTCCGGCCCTCGCGAAGGGCGGCAGGTTGGCCGTGACGATCACTGCCGCCACGTTTTTCGAGCGGGTCCGGCCGTTTTCGATCGGCACGCCCAGGACATCGAGCATCGAACGCAGCGATTGCTCCGTGAAAGGCGAGTTGCGAAGGCCGTCGCCGGTTCCCTGCAGTCCGATCACCAGCCCGTAGCCGATAAGCTGGTTGTCGCGGACGCTTTGCAGGACCGCGATATCCTTGACCCGGGACGCGGCCAGCGCCGTGGCCGGCATCAGCGTCATCATCAGGATGACAAGCAATTTCCTCATGGGCTTCCCACCCGCAGCGTGCCGTCGGCCAGCACGGTCGCCGAAATCGTCTGTCCGCTGTCCTGGTTGCGAAGCTGGATGATGTCGCCGATGCCGCCGCGCCCGAGCGGGATTGCCGTCATGGCAATTTCCAGGCCCTGCTGGCGGTAGATGACGGTCACCGGCTGTCCGGCTTCCACGAGATAGGGGGTCCGCACGAATTCGGGCAGGATCGGGCGTCCGGGCAGGATTGTCCGCGCCGCGACCATGCCGACGATCTCGCCAGGATCGCGCACGATCGCGCCGTTGTAGCGCAATTTCTGCCGTGTCGTGATCTGGCGCAGCATGCCGGCGGCGACCGTCTGCCCCGGATAGATGACCTGCTGGGCGACAACGAGTTCTTCGCCGTGTGCGGCTCCAAATCCGGCAAGCAGGATTGCGAAGGCGAAAACCAGCCGCGTGCCGAACCTGGCCATCATCATCCTTAACGTATGTTCTTGGAGACGACCGCGGCCATCTCGTCGGCAGCCTGGATAACCTTCGAGTTCATCTCGTAACCCCGCTGGGCCGATATGAGCTCGGTGATCTCCTTGATCGGATCGACGTTTGAATCCTCCAGATAGCCTTGCCTGATGGTCGCAAAGCCCGGGTCGCCGGGAACGCCGGTGGTCGCCGCGCCCGAGGCGGGGCTTTCGGCAAACAGGCTGCCGCCCATCGGCAGGAGCCCGGCATCGTTGGGGAAGACCGCGAGCGCGATCTGTCCCAGCTCCTGGAGGTCCACCTGGTCGGCTATGCGGGCGAAGACCTGCCCGGAATCATTGACGATGACTTCGACGGCATCGGACGGCACGGTGATTGCCGGCATGACGGGGAATCCGTCGGTGGTGACGAGCTGGCCCGTCGCGTTGGTATTGAAGGCCCCGGACCGGGTGTAGAGCGTCTGTCCGCCGGCGCCCTCGATCTGGAACCAGCCGTTTCCGGTCAGCGCCAGGTCGAAGCGGTTGCCGGTCGACGTCAGCGATCCCTGGAGATTGACCGAGCGCACCGCGGCCGTGCGCACGCCGAGGCCTATATTGGCGCCCTCTGGAACGACATTCTCGTTGGCGCGTGTCGGCACGCCCTGCACGCGTTCGCTCTGGTACAGGAGATCGGTGAACTCGGCGCGGGCACGCTTGTATCCGGTCGTGTTCACATTGGCGATGTTGTTGGCGATGACCTCGAGATTGGTCTGTTGGGCATTCATGCCCGTCGCCGCGATGGATAGCGCTCGCATCTCTTGTTCCCCTAAATGCTCATGCGGCTGATTTCGAGATAGGCCGACACGATCTTGTCGCGGATGGCGATGGCCGCATTCAGCGTCTGCTCGGCATCCATCACGGCTTCGGCGACCTGGCGAGGCCCGACGTCGCCCTGGATGCCGCGGATTGCCGTGGCTTCCGCGCCTTCAAGTTTCTGCACGGCGCTCGCGCCGGCCTGGATGATCATGTCCGCGAAAGATCCGGCATTCGCCACCGGCGCGATGGCCTGCGCCTGCCGCGTCTCGTCGGCCATTCCGTTTCGCGCGGCAAGCGCGGCGCTGATACCGATGGGGTCGATCATCACGCTCCCCTCATCAGGTCGATCGTCATGGAGATCAGGTCGCGAACCTGGCGCATCACCTGGATATTGGCTTCGTAGGCTCGGTTGGTCTCGCGCATGTCAGCCATTTCGATCAGCACGTTCACGTTCGGCAGCTTCACATAGCCGGCTTCGTCCGCCGCCACGTTTCCCGGGTCGTATTCAAGCGGAAACGCGCGCTGGTCGTTCCTGATGGCCTCGATGCGCACCATCGAGGCGCCGCTGGCCTTGTCGAGCTCGGCGGCAAAACTGACGGTCTTGCGCTGGTAGGGATCGCCGCCTGGAACCGTTGCCGTCGACTGGGCGTTTGCCAGGTTTTCGGTGACGATGCGCATGCGCGCCGACTGGCTGCCCAGACCTGAACCGGCAACCCTGAGCGATGCGGACAAGGGATCCATCGGTCAGCCTTTCATCGTCGTCAGGATCATCCGGTGGAATGCCTTGACGATCGCGGTGTTGAGTTCGAAATCATGGCGAAGCTCGCTTGCCTTCATGACTTCGGCTTCGATGCTGACGGACGATCCAGAGGTTGTGGTGTTCTCCTCGGCGAGTCGGAGGAGGTTGTCGCCCGGCGCAGGTATGTGTCTTGGATCGGTCGCGTGCATGGTGGATACCGTCGCCTTGAGAACATTCTCGAACGGCTTGACATCCGTGGCGCGGTAACCGGGCGTTGATATGTTCGCGATGTTGTTGGCGACAGCGGCCTGGCGTATCGACAACCAGTTCGCATGCTGCGATGCCAATGCGAACACCGGCAATGATGACATGGCTGCATTCCTTGTTCTCCGTCAGGAGTAAAGAAGCAGTCTTGCGTGAAGCTTGCGCGCTGCTCAGGACGCGCCGGGATCCCAGGTGATGGTTTGCCCGGATGTGGTTTCGATTTCCCAGCTCTTGCCGTTGAAACGGATATCGACGACCCGGCTGCCGTCGGAAAGCCGCGAATTCGGCCTGATGAAATCGATGACGCCTCCGTCGACGATGATGGCGCGGCCGGCGATGGCATGAATGACCGACATCGAAACCCCTTCGCCGGGATAGGACTGGTCGGGACCAGGCTCGTTTGGCTGGCCAGGCAGCATGCCGGGCCGCCGGGGCGTTCCGGTCACGACACTGTCGAGCTCGGGCAGGAGCGCACGCGAGGCGATCTCCTTGAAGCGCGGCGCGCGGTCCTCCGGTTCGCCGCCGACATCGGCGGCCAGGCCCGTGAACTGCATGCGCGGGGGGCTGAACTGGTCGGGATGCCGGTGCACATAGAACGGAAACGCGCCCGCGGCGGCCGCCAGCGCCAGGCCGGCCAGTGACAACACGACGTCCGCCGGCCTGATACCGAAGATCCCGCGCCGTTTTGGCCGCTTCCGGGCGGCGGCGATATTGTCGCGAGCAGGTCTAGGCAGCATCGCGGCCATCTCCCGGTTGTCTTTCCTTGAGGTGTCTGGAGAGCTCGGCAAACGGATCGCGCGAGGGCGGGTCCTGCGGCGACTGGCCGAGTGCCTCGTAGATCACGGGGACCGTTGCCACCGCCTGGTCGAGCGCCGGATCGTTTCCCGGCCGCCATCCGCCAAGCAGACGCAGGTCGGCGGTTTCCTCGTAGCGCGCGATCATCGCCCGCAATTGCTGGACGAGCGCGCGCTCCTCGTTGCTCCAGACCCTCGTGGCAAGCCGTGACAGCGAGCGCAGCGGATCGATTGGCGGATAGCGGCCCTGGTCGGCAATCGCCCGGTCGAGCACGACATGGCCGTCGAGAATGCCGCGTACCGCATCGGCAACCGGATCGTTGTGATCGTCGCCATCGACGAGGACCGAGATGATGGCGGTGGTCGAGCCTCCGCCCGCGGGTCCGGTCCCGGCCCGCTCCAGCAGCTTGGGAAGATCGGTGAACACCGAGGCGGGATAACCGCGCGCGACCGGCAGTTCGCCGATCGATATGCCCACCTCGCGCAGGGCATGGGCGTAGCGGGTCAGCGAATCGATCAGCAGCAGGACGCGCTGGCCGCGGCCGCGGAAATACTCGGCCACCCGCATCGCCATGTCGGGTGCGGCGCGGCGCATCATCGCGCTTTCGTCACTCGTCGCGACGATGGCGACCGTCCGTTCCATCGCCTGCGGGCCAATGGCGTCGTCAATGAACTCGCGCACTTCGCGGCCGCGTTCGCCAACCAGTGCCACCACAGCGACGTCGAAGGCATCGGTCTTCGCCAACATGGAGAGCAGGGTCGACTTGCCGACGCCCGAGCCGGCAAAAATGCCGAGGCGCTGGCCGTAGCAAAGCGGCGTGAAGATATCCATGACCCGAACGCCGGTGCGCAGGCCCGTACGAATGCGGTCGCGCTGGAGAACATGGTTCGGAAACTCGTCATTCCGCTCGCCGGGTTCCGCATCGGATAGCGGTGCCGGCAGGCCGTCCAGCGGTTCGCCGACGGCGTTGAGAACGCGGCCCAGCCAGGACATTGCCGGCCGCCGCTCATCGGCGAACTCGAGGAATACGTCCTGGCCCATGCGCAGCGACCTTGTTTCGGCATAGGGTGCGATAATCACTTCGCCGTGGTCGACCTGGATCACCGAGCCGCGCTGGCGTTTGTCGCCGTCCCCGAACATCACGCTGTCGCCGATGCGTACATGGTGTTCCAGGCCGCGAACCCTGAAGAACAGCGGAGCGATTGCGACGACGCGCCCGCCGCGCCTGAGCGACCGGCTACCCGTCGGAAAGTTCGCGCTGACCGCCCGCAGGCGCCCCAGCGCGCTGTTCGTCACTGCTGGCCTCCGATCAGGCGGATGGCTTCTTCAAGCGAGGCTCCGGTGTTCTGCATCAGCGCGCCCACGCTTTCGAAAGTCCGCTGCACGGTGATAAGCCGGCTCATCTCTTCGAGAGGATTGACATTCGACTGCTCCAGGAAACCCTGGACGACGCCGGCGTCGGACCGGTCGACCGCAGGTTCGGGCGGCGTGCCGGGCAGGAGTCCGGAATTGCCGTAGCGCTGGAAATCGGGACCGGGCGCATAGTCGAAGAGGCCGAGCGCGCCGACCTGCTTGCCGTTTTGCATCAGGAAGCCGTCGGCCCCGGCAACCGGCGGCCCGGCGCGCGGATCGAGCTGGATCGGGGCGCCGCCCGGGTCGACCACGGGGTGGCCCTCGAGCGTCACGAGTGCCCCGCCCTCGTCCATCTTGAAGCGGCCGTCCTTCGTCAGCACGGTTCCGGCAGGCGTGCTGATGCCGAACCAGACATCGCCCTGCGTAGCGAAATCGAGGGGATTGCCCGTCTCCGTCAGTCCGCCCTTTCGTGTCGAAAGATAGGATGTACCCTCGCTGACGAAGGTCGTGCTCGACGTTGAAGGCCCGGTGACAAGTTCTTCGAAACGAACCTGGGTCGCCCTGAAGCCGACCGTGTTGGCATTGGCGATGTTGTCGGCAATCGTGTTGAGGCGGCGCTCGAGCGCGACGCTGGAAGACAGGGCGACGGAAAGACCATCCTGCATGGCTGTTACCTCATCACTTGAATTTCTGGATTGCCAGCATCAGGTCCGCTGACAGGCCGTAACTCGACGTCCCGCCGAACAGCAGCCCGGCGACCGCGTTGTCGACGCCGCTCGGGTTCGCCATGTCCCACATGACGGTAAAACGCTCGATGAACTTCGACAGTTTCTCGGGGTCGGTGAAATCGGCGATGTCGACACGGCTCTCGATCAGCGCGATCTGGTGATCGAGGTCGGAAGTCGCGAGCGATTCCGGCAGTCCCAGCGCGGCGCGAACGACCCGCGAAAGGGCCTTGTCGGCGAGGATCTCGGTGACGGAATTCAGTTCCGGCGCCTTGCGCTCGAAATAGAGCGCCAGGCGGACGGCTTCGTTGCCGTTGCCGGCATTCAGTTCCAGGGTCTGGCGGAGATACCGGTCGACCACGCCCTGCTGGGTCTTCGTGAACGAGGTTGTCGCGGCGCCATAGCGGGTGAAGTCAAAAGTCTCGGCGAAATCCTGGTAACGCTTGTCGGTCAGCTTGTTGACGAAGGCTTCGGGATCGTCATGCCCCTCGTCGAGGATCTTGGCCATGAAAGCCTTGGCGTAGATCATGTCCTCCAGCCCGTGCGCCTTCATCGCATATTCGAACAGGCGCCGGTTGCTGACCAGGTCGTCGGCCGACTTCACATCGCCGATATGGGCCAGGTAGAATTCCGTCTCGCGCGCGACGGCCGGATCGCTGCGCAACTGCGCGACCGATCGCGGGATATCCCGCGCGATCAGCCTGTAATCCGTCAATGTCCCGACCATGGAACCTCCCTGGGGATGGGCCGGATCGGCCACGGGCCGCGTCCCGGCAATCGCCTCTCCGGCACAATGGCGAAAGCACCTTGCGCGAGGCTGGTCGCGGGTCAAGGCTCGCGCAAGACTCGCGCGCTACCTCTTGATCCCGATTCTGATCGCGGAGGTATGCAGTGCTGATCATCATTGGCCTGGTTGTGACGCTGGGCTGCGTCCTCGGGGGCTACATGGCCATGGGCGGGCACATAGAAGTTCTCGCCCAACCCTGGGAATTCGTCATCATCGGCGGTGCAGCCCTGGGCACGTTCCTGGTCGCCAATCCGATGGCTGTGGTCAAGGACTCCGCCAAGGGCGCATTGGAGGCGCTCAAGGACGCCGTGCCCAAACCGGAAGACTATCTCGACATTCTCGGCCTGCTCTACAGCCTGCTGCGCGAAATGAAGGAGAAGCCGAAAAACGAGGTCGAAGCGCATATCGACATGCCTGAAGAATCGTCGATTTTCCAGGAGTATCCCGGGGTCATGGAGGACGAGGAGTTCGTCAGCTTCATCTGCGACTATTGCCGCCTGATCATTGTCGGCAATGCCCGCCCTCACGAGGTGGAAGCGCTGATGGAAGAGGAGATCGAGACGATTCGCCACGACAAGATGAAGGCCTATCACGCGCTGACCGCGGTCAGCGACGGTCTGCCGGCGCTGGGTATCGTCGCCGCGGTGCTGGGCGTGGTCAAGGCAATGGGCGCGATCGCCTCGTCGCCGGAAGTGCTGGGCGGGCTCATCGGTGCGGCGCTGGTCGGCACCTTTCTGGGCATATTCCTGTCGTACGCCGTCGTCGGCCCCATCGCCAGCAAGGTCAAGGTCGTGCGCGAGAAGAACATGCGCAAATATGTTGTCGCCAAGCAGACCCTGATTGCCTACATGAACGGGTCGCTGCCGCAGATCGCGCTCGAATTCGGGCGCAAGGCGATTTCGGGACACGACCGGCCGACCATCGACGAGGTTGAGGAACAGGCCATGACCGCGGGGGCCGCATAGCATGCACTCCGCCATCACCGAAGCGCCCAGCAGCGACGCCATCCTGGAGCGATTGCTTGCCCGTTCGGGGGAAGATGGGATTTCGCCGGCAGATCTCATGCGCGCGGCCAAAAGTCTGGCGGGACCGCTGGGGGTTTCCTTCGAGGCGGCAATCGTAAGGGGCGCGGCGTTCGAGTTCATCGACCATCAGCCGTCGAAATCCCACACCTGGGCGCGCGGTCTGGCGCCGAACGACGGATTGATGATGATAGCCGATGCGCAGGATCCCGACCGCCCGGCCGTCATGATTTCGGTCGGTTTCGCCTCGGTCGTCGTCATGGCCGCCGGCGCGCTCGGCGGCGATCCGCTGGTTGCCGCCGAGGTCGCAAACCGCAACCTGACAGGATACGAAAAGGATTTCCTTTCGCTGTTCGCAAGCGCGGTCAACACGCCGCTTTCAGACATCTTTCCCGCCGGCCTTCACAAGGTCACCGCGATACCGGCGGGCGCCTTCGATCCGACTGCCATCTCCGATCAGCCCGTCACGGTGCTCAAATACAGGATCAAGCTCGGCGAGATGGCCGGCGAGATGGGGATCGCGATCCCCGACGACTATCTCAAGTCGGGACGTCCGGTGGAAAAGGGGCAGGTGGACGAACTGGGCGACGATCCCCTTTCCTCCAATATCTGGAATACCCGATTGCGCATCGAGGCGAGCATTGCGCTTCCGCCGGCGACGCTTGGAAAGCTCAGGAACCTGTCGGCGGGAGACATCATTCCGATTCCGGCCGCCAATTTCGATCGTGGAGCCATCGCCACCCGCGGCAGGCAGATATTCGCGGTCCAGATCGGCCAGCTGGGTGACGCTTTTTCGTTTCGCGTCCTGCATGCGGTCAAGAAGGGTGGCGGCTTCATGGGCCGCGTGGCCGAGAGCTTGTCTCGCGCGGGACATATGAAGATCTAGTCGACAAATGCACAACGAGGCGCATGTGAACGATCCGGACGGCAACACACAAAGACTGAGCAGCTTCGATCAAACAGAGGTGGAGCTCGACCGCGCCATCGACGAGTTGCGCGGCATATCGCAAAAGGGCGAGGACGTCGACCGTGACGCCCTCGGCGAGATTCCCGACCGCCGGCGCAAGAGCGACCGGCTGCTACTGAATATTCCCGTTGAAGTGCAGATCGTCATCGGCACCGCCGAGATGACGGTGGCGGAGCTGATGGAACTGGCCGATGGCTCGACGGTCGCGCTTGACCGCAAGGTCGGCGAGCCCGTCGACATCGTCGTCAACGGCGTGAAGATCGCAAGCGGCGAGATCACCGCCATGCCCGGGGACCCGACGCGGTTCGGTTTTCGGGTCTTGAGCACTGAATCCTGATCGGCAGGTTTAATGCGGGACATCCTCTTGGACACCACGAAGACATTCACCAAGGCCCAAAAGGCGGCTGCCATTCTGGTGGCGCTCGGAAAGCCGCGCGCTTCGCAATTGCTCAAGCAGTTCAAGAAGGAGGAGATCAGGATCCTCATCAAGGCGGCTCGTTCGCTGACCGCCATCGAACAGCCCGACCTCGAAAAGCTCGTCGAGGAATTCGAGGTGGACTACGCCCGCGGTACCGGCCTGCTCGATTCCTCCGAACAGATGAACGAGATCCTGACCGAAACGCTGTCGCCGGAGGAGATGCAGGCGTACTCGCGCACCGGCTCCGACACCGATGACGCGCCTGCCGGAGACGTCTGGAAGGTTATGGAAGAAACCGAATCGTCGAAAATCGCAACCTATCTGGTCACCGAGAATCCGCAGGTCGGCGCGCTGGTCATCTCCAACCTGCCGGCTGCGAAATCGGCAGAGGTGGTCGCGGCTCTCGACCGCGAAACGCGTTCCGCCGTCCTTGCGCGCGCCATGTCGATGCGTCCGCCCATGCCGGCGGCTGTCAACATGATCATGGCCCGCCTGAAAAAGGAATTCGATCGCTCGGGCGGCGGCGACGAGAAGTCGAACCAGATCCGCATTGCCGGCATCCTCAACGAGCTCGACAGGGATGCCAGCGAAGAAATGCTTGAGGACCTGTCCTCGACTGTCGGCCAGGCTCGCGTATTGGCCGTGCGTTCCATGCTGTTCCGGTTCGAGGATATCCCGCGGCTCGAACCTGCCGACCGCTCGACCCTGTTCGACCAGTTCGAAAGCGACGTGCTGACCATGGCGCTGCGCGGCGCCGAGCCGTACATCGTCGAAGCTGTGCTTTCGGCGATCGGCCAGCGCACGCGCCGAATGATCGAGGCCGACCTCGGCCGCCCCAGCAACACGGCCAAGCCCAAGGACATCGATCTCGCCCGGCGCGGCATCATCGCCGCCGTGCAACGCCTCGCCCGCGAGGGTCGGCTGACGCTGCCATCCACCCAAGAACTGGCCGCCTGAGCCTGACCCGGCGAGGAATTCCGAATGTCAGAGGCCGCCGACAAGGACGCGAAAACAGAAGAACCGACGGAAAAGCGGATACGCGACTCCGTGGAGAAAGGGCAGACGGCCTTTTCGCGCGAGTTGCCCGTCCTGGCATCGCTTCTGGCCTTCACCGCCTATTTCGCACTTTCGGGTCGGGAAATGGCCTTTGAGCAAGCCTATTTCCTCGGGCGCCTCCTCGAGCACGCAAGCACGCTGCCCATGGATACCCCGGTCGATGCCGATACGCTTTTCCAGCAGGTCTTTATCGGGGTGGGAAAGATCGTGGCGCCGCTGATGTTCCTGCTGATGGCGGCCGGTTTCGCCGCGTCCGCGTCGCAAAACGATCCGCGCCTCGTCCTGGAGAGGATCAAGCCCAAGTTTTCCCGCCTCTCGCTATCCAGCGGTCGCCAGCGCGTGTTCGGCAAGAAGGGGTTCGTGGAATTCCTCAAGGCACTCACCAAGTTTGTTCTTGCCACGATACTGGTGGTCATCGCGGTCCGCCCCGTCGCCTATCACCTGCTCGATACGATGTTCCAGCACCCCGCCATGGTCACCGAGACCATGGCGACGTCCATTTTCAGCATCCTGATCGCGATCTGCCTGGCGATGTTCGTCATCGCCGCCTTCGATCTCGTCTGGTCCCGGTTTTCGTGGCGGCGTGACCTGCGAATGACCAAGCAGGAGATCAAGGATGAAGTGAAGCAGGCCGAAGGGGATCCGATGGTGAAGGCGCGCATTCGCGCCGTGGCGCGCGGGAGGGCGCAACGGCGAATGATGAAGGAGGTCCCGACCGCGACCCTGATCGTCGCCAACCCGACCCACTTCGCTGTCGCCCTGCGCTACCGCCCGGAGATAGACGCCGCGCCGGTCGTCGTGGCCAAGGGCGTCGACGATATTGCGCTGAGAATCCGTGAGATCGCGGAGGCAAACGGCGTACCCGTCTTCGAACAGGTCGAGCTTGCGCGGTCCCTCTACCGGGCCGTCAAGATGGACCAGATGATTCCGCAGGCCTTTTTCCAGGCCGTGGCAGAGTTGATTCGCATCATCTACGAGCGAACGAAATAGAAAGAGATAGCACCAGTAATGCTTTCCCAGGGTCATTCCGCCGAGCGCGAGGAGATTATTGCCAGAGCAATGACGGGTGTTCTGCGCGAACTCCGCCTGGTCAATGTCGAATACTATGTCTCGTTCATTACGCTCGGCCTGTACGATCATATTGCCGATCTGGTCAACTCGGCCGCCGAGCCGTACCTGGTGCCCGGCTTTCTCAAATTTGGCCAGGGCGGCGAGGCCAGCCTCGACTGGCAGCGCCAGCCCGCAATCACGCTCGACCTTTGTCTCGACGCGGGCAACGCGACGGTCAATTTCGCGGTCACGCTGGAGGCCGAATCGGCCGGCGTGCGCATTGACTACATCTCCTTCGACACCGGCCTGGAACGGCCGGAGGACAACACGGCCTATCTGCGCAGGATGGTCGATGCCATCTGCCTGCAGAAGCCCGACCGGCTCCTGAATCCACCGGACGGCGCGACGCGCGCCCGCCGGCAAGGTTCACGCAAGCGCGCCAACGTTAAACAGGGATTGAGTAATGCCGAATAGCGGCTTTCGGCCGATATCTCGACAAGCGGCTTTGGAGGCGACACGCTGAGGAAAGGGATCATCATAGGGGTATGGGCGATCATCGTGACGATGGTGGCGATGTACCTGACGGTCGTGCTGCCGGGCTCGGCCGAGACCGCCGCTATCGAGGCTGAACCGCCTGGGATGGAAGACTTGAAGACCGATCATCTCGCCGTCGCAATCTTCGATGGGGGCAAAGTCAGCGGCTACCTCACGGCGCGCTTCCTGGGCAAGCGGTCGAAGGAAATCGACAGGTACAGGATAGAGGCGATGCTGCTGGACGCACTGCATCGCGCGATCTACGCCGGCGGCATTGTCGACGCGAAAGCGCCGCTGAGCGCGGATTTCGCGGTTTTGGCCGCCGACGTGGAGAAACAGGTCAATGAGAGGGCAAGGACGCGCCTGGTCGATGGTATCGAACTCGATGACGTCGCCTTTCTCGCCCATAAATGATCGCGGGAAGCCGATTTCGTTAAGATGACATGGCCCGCGTTAACCATTTGTTAACCTTGTTCGTTAACATTTCGTCCACACGAACAGAGGGTTCGCAGACGCGTATCCGGCATGATGCCGGTCAGATTTCCGGAAGACCGGAATGTTCATCCCACACTCTGATTGAATTCATCCGGGGACCCCAATGAGCAGCATCAACACTAATCCTTCGGCCATGGTCGCGCTGCGGACATTGGAAGCGACGTCAAAGGCGCTTGAGTCGGTCCAGAAGAGGATTTCGACCGGTCTGCGGGTTTCCGAAGCCAGCGACAACGCTGCCTATTGGTCGATCGCCACGGCGATGCGTTCCGACAACAAGGCGCTGAGCACGGTGCAGGATGCACTGGGACTGGGTGCGGCGAAGATCGACATCAGCTACACCAGCACGAACTCGGCGATCAATGTTGTCGACGAGATCAAGACGAAACTGGTGGCCGCGCGCGAACCGGGCATCGATCGCACGAAAATCCAGAACGAAATCAGCGAATTGCAGAACCAGCTTGTCGCCATCGCGGGATCCGCGTCCTTCTCCGGCGAGAACTGGTTGTCTGTCGATTCGGCGAGCCCTTCTTACGTCCAGGTCAAGCAGATCATTGCCTCCTTCAACCGCTCTCCGGCGGGCGTTCAGGTGGGAACCATCGACATCGACACCGCCTCGATCGAACTGTTCGACGCCGCAGATCAGTCGGGAATCCTGGACTCAACCTTCACGACGACCGGCGCAGGCCTCGTGACGGTCTCCGTTTCGACCCTCGACATCACGGCTGCCAATCTCGACAATACCGATCTCGACGACATGATTATCAATGTCGATGGCGCGCTGGCGTCGCTCACCAATTCGGCTTCCGGTCTTGGCGCGATCAAGAAGCGCATCTCGATGCAGGTGGACTTCGTCAATTCCCTGCAGGATGCGATCACCCGCGGCGTCGGCTCGCTTGTCGATGCGGACATGACGGCCGAATCGACGCGTCTCCAGGCGCTGCAGACCCAGCAGCAGCTTGGTATCCAGTCACTGTCGATCGCCAACTCGACCGCTCAGAACATCCTCTCGCTGTTCAAGTAGGAGCTGATCCGGTTCCATTGAGGCGGTCCTGACCGTCTTCGGTCCAGCTCTTCGCGGATGTGCCAACGGTCCGTCGGGAACGCCCGGCGGGCCGCAGCTCTTTTGTCGGGAGATCCGCCGCACACCGCGGCATTCATCGGCCAGATTTACTTCGACCGCGGGGTCGAATCCCGGTAAACAGGCCTATGCCCATTCGCCAGTTGTCCGAAACGATGATCAACCAGATTGCCGCCGGCGAGGTTGTCGAGCGCCCGGCGAGTGTGGTCAAGGAACTGGTCGAAAACGCGCTCGATGCCGGAGCGAAACGCATAGAGGTCGTCACGGCCGGCGGCGGCATCGGTCTGATCCGGGTCGTCGATGACGGATCTGGCATGGCGGAAGATGAACTGCCTTTGGCCATTGCGCGTCACTGCACCTCGAAGCTTTCCGACAACATCTTCGATATCCGCTCGCTCGGCTTTCGCGGCGAGGCGTTGCCGTCGATCGGCTCGGTCGCCAGGCTGACCATCCGCTCGCGGCCACCGGGCGCTGACGCCGGTACCGAAATCGCGGTGGAAGGCGGCCGAATCACGGGGCCGCGTCCGGCACCCGCCAACCCCGGTACGCTGGTGGAAGTACGCGACCTGTTCTACGCCACGCCGGCGCGGCTGAAATTCATGAAGAGCGAGCGCGCCGAGAGCGCCGCGATTGGCGATGTGGTGCGGCGCACGGCGATCGCCTTTCCGCAAATCCGGTTTTCGCTGGCGGGTACCGACCGCATGGCGCTCGACTTCGCGCCTTCCGGCCGGGACGCCGCTGGCCGCCTTGCCCGCATTGCGCAGGTTATGGGGCGCGAGTTCCCCGAGAATGCCGTCGAGATCGATGCCGGGCGCGAAGGGGTCCGGCTCACGGGCTTTATCTCCATCCCTTCTTTCAATCGCGGCAACGCACAGGCCCAGTTCGCCTATGTCAACGGCCGGCCGGTGCGCGACAAGATGATCGCCGGCGCCATTCGCGGCGCCTACGCCGACATGCTGCCGCGCGACCGGCATGCCGTCGCCGTGCTGTTCGTGGAGGCCGATCCGGCGCTCGTCGACGTCAATGTGCATCCCGCAAAGGCCGATGTCCGGTTTCGCGATCCGGGCCTCGTTCGCGGGCTGATCGTCGGTGCCGTCCGCCAGGCCCTTGCCGCGACAGGCGTGAGGGCATCGACCAGCGGAGCGGGAGCAATGATGGACGCCTTCCGCGTGCAGGGCGGTGGACCGCGATCCGGGTTTGGTGGCGCGCCCGCCGGCAGCCATGGCCACGGGGCATCGCCGTACCGGCCGCTCGAAAGCGGATTCGGCGAGGCGGCACAGGCGGTATTCGAACAGGTCTCCTGGCCGAGCGCCGATGTGCGGCCGGCCGGCGACGAGGCGCCTCGGGAGCTTCTCGCCGCCCCGCTTGGCGCGGCAAGGGCGCAGATCCACGAAAACTACATTGTCGCCCAGACGGAAGATGCGCTGGTGATCGTCGACCAGCATGCCGCGCACGAACGCCTCGTCTATGAGGCGCTGAAGCAGGCGATTCACTCCAGGCCGGTTCCCGCGCAGATGCTGCTGATCCCTGAAATCGTCGACATGGCCGAGGACGACGTGGAGCGTCTGGCGCTGCATGCCGGAACTTTGGCCCGTTTCGGGCTCGGCATAGAACGCTTCGGACCGGGCGCGGTCGCGGTGCGCGAGACGCCGGCTATGCTGGGTGAAACCGACGCTGCGCAACTGGTACGCGACCTCGCCGACGAGATCGCCGAGCACGACACCGCTGATACGTTGAAGGATCGCCTCGACCGGATCGCCGCGACCATGGCCTGCCATGGTTCGGTGCGCTCGGGCCGCAGGATGCGGGTGGAGGAAATGAACGCGCTGTTGCGGCAGATGGAGGCGACGCCGGGTTCGGGTACCTGCAATCACGGCCGGCCGACCTATATCGAATTGAAGCTCCAGGATATCGAGCGGCTCTTCGGAAGGCGGTGACCGGGCCGGTCGACCGGCGGCGCGACTGCGCCCTTGACGTCGTTCCCGATCTGTGGCGGTAACGGGTCAGGAAGAACAGTCAGTCAGGCAAGCCGCCATGAACCGTTTCGAAGGACCCGGCGCCCGCGAGGCGAAGATCCGCTATCTCGATGGTGATTTCCAGGTGATCTCGCCCGGCACCTTCGTACGATGTGCGGTAACCGGCGAGGCGATCGCGATTGAAGATCTCAAATACTGGAGTGTGGCTCGTCAGGAGGCCTATGTGGACGCCCGGGTCTCGCTTGAACGCGAGATGGCGATGAATCCGCAGTTGCGCCGGCGCTGAACGCATCACGCTCGGAAGGCGCGTTATCCCCTGACGCGCCGGGCGCGGAAGCGCTCCAGCGTCTTTTCGATGATGCGTCCCGGCGTCGAAGGCTGTTCGAAGGCAATCCCGATTTCGAGGACTTCGGCCCGTTGCAGCATCTGCGCGGCAACCGCGGAACCGTTGCGCAGGCGCGCCGCGTCCTTTGCCGTTGTCACGATATCCAGCGACGAAGCCGAAGCGGTGGCCAGCAGGTCGGCAAGGTCGTCGTCGCTGTACAGATGATGATCGGCAAAACTGCGGGCGATCGAAACCCAGCCGCCGGATTGCTCGACCGTGTCGAAGAATTTTTCCGGATCGCCGATCCCGGCGAAGGCGAGGTAACCTTTCCCGGTAAAACGCTGCGCATTCACCGGTTGAATGCGGGCATGATGGACGGGTTTGGCGGCGCGTGCCGCCTGGCGGACGACCCGGTCGCCGCCGTCGCCTTCGCCGACCACGAGAACGGCATCGCCATGGCGTAACTGGTCGACGAGTGGCGCGCGCATCGGACCGCCGGGAATGATATGGCCGTTGCCGACGCCGCGCTTGCCGTCGACGACAATCAGCGCGTAGTCGATCGCGATCCGCGCGCTTTGAAAACCGTCGTCCATGATCAGGAAATCGCAGCCTTGCTCGGCGAGCAGTCCAGCGCCGGCGGCGCGGTCCGGCGTGACCGCGACCGGGGCATGCGCGGCCAGCAGCAGCGGCTCGTCGCCGACATGGCGCGCACTGTCGTGATGGGGATCGACCAGGACAGGGCCCAGGGTCGAGCCGCCATAGCCGCGCGACAGGAAACCGGGCTTGCGGCCGGATGCGGTCGCCGCCTTGGCCATGGCGATCGCGACCGGGGTCTTGCCGGCGCCACCCACCGTCAGGTTGCCGACACAGAGGACAGGCAGCGGCGTCGCTACCGGCCGTGCATTGTCGAGACGCAAACGTGCGATCCGGCCATAAATGCAGGAAGCGGGCCACAGGGCCCAGGCTCGCCAGTCGGCCTTTCCCCACCAGAAGGGCGGCGCCTCGCTCACGGGTCAGCCTCCGCTTGCGGTGCGTACCAGCCGCGATTCGACGATCAGGGGATGGATGAACGGCTCGAGCGCGGCAATCGTATTGCTGAGTGCGCCGCGCATCTCGTCGACGGTTTTACCACCGTGGCGGATCATCGCCGCCCGCACGTCCGGATTGTTGAGCAGATAATTGACCGCGCCCGCCAGCATGTCACGATCGCGCACCAGCTTGGCGCCGCCCTTCCTGATGAGCCGCTGATAGCTCTCGCGGAAATTCTGTACGTTCTTGCCCGAAAGAACCGCCGTACCCAGCATCGCGGGTTCAAGGGGATTCTGTCCGCCTTCGCCGGTCAGCGATTTGCCCACGAAGGCGATTTCCGTCAACCGCAGGTACAGACCCATCTCGCCCATCGTATCGCCTAGGAGGATATCGGTGTCCGGGTCGATCACGTCGCCCTGGCTGCGCCGCGCCACCTTGAGCCCCTTCGCCGTCAATTGCTCGGCAATCCCGCCCGCCCTGTCGGGATGGCGCGGCACGATGATGGTGAGCAGGTCGCGTTGCCGACCCTTGAGCAGCCTGTGCACTTCAGCGGCGATGGCTTCCTCGCCGTCGTGGGTCGAGACCGCGGCCCATGTCGGCCTGCGGCCGATCTGCGCCTTCACGGAGTTGAGGACCTCTGTATCGACCGGCAACGGCGGGGTATCGACCTTCAGGTTTCCAGTCACGATGACCGGACGGGCGCCGAGCTCGCGGAAGCGCTCGGCATTGACGTCGGACTGCGCCATGACCAGCGCCAGGTTCTCCATCAGGGCCTCCGCCAGGTCCGAGCGCTTGCTCCAGGCCTTGAATGAGCGGTCAGACAGGCGCCCGTTGACGATGACTTGCGGAACCCGCCGCGCGCCAAGCTCGAGGATTGTCATCGGCCAGATTTCCGATTCCGCAATGATCGCCAGGTCAGGTTTCCAATGGTTGAGAAACCGGCTCACGGCCGGCTTGAGGTCAAGCGGCACATATTGGTGGATCACCTTGTCGCCGAGACGGTCGCTGGCGATGCGCGCAGAAGTGACCGTACCGGTCGTCAGCACGACATGTATGCCGAGTGTCACGATATGCTCGGCAAGCGGCGTGATGGCGCTCATCTCGCCGACGCTGGCAGCGTGTATCCAGACCAGCGGGCCCGGTTGGCGGGCGACATGGGTGACACCGTATCGCTCGCGCCTGCGCTGGCGGTCTTCCTTGCCATTGGCTGCGCGCCAGGCGACGTAGGTTCCGATGAACGGATAGGCGGCGGCACCCAGCCACCGGTATGTCCACAGGATCGATCGGGCCCAGCGTTCGCTCATTTCTCACCGTCGACAACGCCGTAGGCGCGTTTGGTCGCCGCATTGAGCGCGTCGCTGATCTCGCGGCGCTTCTGCTCCATGAGCGCGTTGCCGGCATCGGATGGGACGTGGATCGGGTCGCCGACGATCAGCGCGGCGCGCCCGAGGGGAAGATTGATCGTGGTCTTGTCCCAGCTTTTCTCCAGAACATGACGCCTCGATGTGGCATAGGCGACCGGAATCACCGGTTTTCCGGAGATCCTGGCGAGCATTACGATGCCCATGCCGGCCTCGCGCGGCGCACCGTGGGGAATATCGGCGATCATCGTCGCCCATTGGCCTGCATCGAGGGCGCGCTTGAGCTCGACAAGCGCGCGGGCTCCGCCCTTGCCGATATTCTGGCCGGGGCGTCCGCCGGAACCGCGAACCAGGCCGACACCCACCAGTCCAAGCACGCGCGCATTTATCTCGGCGTCCGCGCTGCGCGAAATCATGGCCGACATTTCCATTTCCCGCGGCTTGATGCAGGGCATCATCAGGTGCTGGCCGTGCCACAGGGCGATGATCCCCGGATCGATCGAGCGCAGCATCTCGTGGCGGTCATGCGAGCCGGCTGCGAACGGATTGGTCACGAAGGTGAACTTGAGCCCGCCATAGAGCAGGCGTGCCAGAACGGCCTGCGCAAAGTCGGAACGCGCAAGCGGACCCCTGATCGAACGCCACAGGCGTTTCGTCATGGTTGGCTTCCTGTTTCGCGGCATTGCCGCTTTCCTGTCCGCGTCCGGACGGTCGCCGGTCTGGTCCGCCTGAATCGTCAAGAGGTCGAGTCCGGTTCGAGCAGCCGGTGCAGGTGCACCACGAAATAGCGCATATGCGCGTTGTCGACTGTCTGTTGCGCCTTGGCTCTCCATGCCGCTTTCGCCGAAGCGAAATCGGGGTAGATGCCGACGATGTCGAGAGCATTGAGGTCGCGGAAGGTATTGCTTTCAAGCGAACTCAGCTCGCCGCCGAACACGAGATGCAGCAATTGCTTGTTTTCTGATTTCCCGGTCATGGTGTGGTTCTGTCAAATATGGTTGTTTTCGAGCGTGCATAGAGCACATCCCGTCCATTTTGCAAACAGCGCAAAGCCTACGCTCAATACCGCATTTGCGCCATTGCCGCGGAAAGTTCGTCCAGCAGGGACCCACTGCCGGCAAGCAATCCGCCGTGGCGGGGATTGCGCAGCGCAATCGGTGGCGTCCGGCCGGTTTCGTCGAGCAATTTCCCGCCGGCCTCGCGCAGGATCACTTCGGCAGCCGCGATGTCCCAGTCATGGCTATTCGGTTTGACGAACGTGGCATCGAGACGGCCGTCGGCGACCATTGCCAGGCGGTAGGCGAGCGAGGGCACGTGCGGCGCGGGCGTCACCCTCTCGTACAGTTGCGGGGGAAGCTGCGACAACATCGGCCGCGGCCCGCCGACCGTCACTTCGAGGCCGGCTCGCGCGACATTGATCCGTGCGCCGTTCAATTGTGCGCCAGCGCCGAGGCTGCCGGTGAACACCTCGCTTCGAGCCGGAGCGTCCAGCACGCCGACCATGGGAATGCCGGCTTCGACCACGGCAACCGAGATGCACCAGCAGTCGCCGCCAGCGATGAAGGCGCGGGTGCCGTCGATCGGGTCGACGACGAAGGTGCGGCGGGCCTTCAGGCGGAAGTCGGAATCGGTCGTCTCTTCGGACAGCCATCCGTAGTCGGGACGCGCCGCGAGCAGGGCGCCGCGCAGGAAATCGTCGACCGCGATATCGGCCTCGGTGACCGGTGACTGCCCGGCCTTCATCCAGACCTCGGGCTTCTGGCGGAAGAAGCGCATCGCCACCGCTCCCGCTTCGCGCGCGATTGCGGTCACGAGCTCCAGATCGGCGGCAAGGTCTGCGTGGTCTGGATCAGTCACCGGCAAGCGTCATGCCTTCCACGAGCAGGGTAGGCGCCGCCGAACCATAGTCGCGGTCAAGGTCATCGGCAGCCGTCATGTTCATGAACATGTCTTTCAGGTTCGCCGCGATCGTGACTTCGGATACCGGCCAGGCGATCTCGCCGTTCTCGATCCAGAACCCGGAGGCTCCGCGCGAAAAATCGCCGGTGACCATGTTCACGCCCTGGCCGATCATTTCGGTCACGTAAAACCCGGATTTCACGCCGGAAATCATGTCCTGCGGCGAAACGGCTCCGGGCTCGATTGCCAGGTTCGTCGATGAAGGACTGACCGAAGAGGCCGCCCGCGCCCCGCGACCATTGGTTTCAAGGCCCAGTTCCGCGGCGGTCGACGTCGACAGGAACCAGTGCTTCAGCACGCCGTTCTCGATCATCGTCAGCGGTTCGCCGCGCACGCCCTCGCCGTCGAACGGACGGGACGAGGCACCGCGCAGCCGCAGCGGATCGTCGGTAAGAGTGATGCCGGCGGCGGCGACCTGCTCGCCCATGCGATCGCGCCAGAAACTGGTCTTGCGGGCGACCGACGCGCCGTTGATCGCCGCGCCCATGGTCCCGGCCAGGCCTCGCGAAACGCGCGGATCGAACACGACCGTCACGGGTCCTGTCTTCGCCTTTCGGGCGCCCAGGCGCCGCACGGCGCGCTCGCCGGCCTCGGTTCCGATCTCCGCGGCGTCGCGAAGATCGCCGAAATGCGGCTTGGAGGACCATGCGTAATCGCGCTCCATGGCGGTGCCTTCGCCCGCCAGCACCGAAACCGAACGGGAAAAACGCGAGGTATGATAGCTGCCGGTAAATCCATGCGAGGTGGCAAGAACGAGCCCGCCGAAACCGGCGCTTGCGCCCGCGCCGCCGGAATTGGTGACGCCGCCGACCGCCATCGCGGTTTCCTCCATCGCAAGGGCGGCTTCGGTCAGCGCGGCCGCGCCAAGCTCCGTCGGATCGAACAGGTCGAGGTCGGGGATTTCGCGCGCCAGGCGATCCGGATCGGCAAGGCGGCTGAAGGGGTCTTCGGGCGAAACGCGGGCCATGGCGACGGCGCGTTCGGCAAGCGTCCTCGCGTCGAAACCCGCAGTGGCCGAAACGCTGGCGACGCGCCGACCGACGAAGACCCTGAGCGAAACGTCGTCGCTTTGCGCCGCGCTGGTGTTCTCGACCTTGCCGAGACGCACCGAAACGGAAGTCGAGGCGGAACGCATGACAACGGCATCGGCCGCGTCTGCGCCCGCGACGATTGCGGCATTGACAAGTTCTTCGACCTTGCCGGTCAGGGATTCCGTGCTGTGGCCGTCAGGCATGACAGGTTTCCGGTTGCGGTAAATCGGGGCCATGCCTTGGCATGGCTTGCGTTATGCATCATCTATTGAAGCGGCGGTCAATCTTCAATGGCTGCCGCAACCGGGGCGACACGCCGACAAGCCTTGAAGAGGCGAAACGGGGGATCATGGCCGTAGAGCAGACCGCTTCCTTCTACACCGAGGCCCTGTTGCTGCTGGGCGGGGCGGTGGTTGCCGCGCCGCTTTTCAGGCGTATCGGCCTGGGAACGGTCCTGGGCTACCTCGCGGCCGGAATCGCGATCGGCCCGGTGGCGCGGCTGATCACGGACAGCCAGGACATTCTGCACGTCGCTGAACTGGGCATAGTCTTCCTGCTTTTCGTCATCGGCCTGGAACTCAAGCCGTCACGTCTGTGGTCGATGCGCCGCGAGATCTTCGGCCTCGGGCTGGCTCAGGTGTTCATCACCGGCTTGGTCCTGTGCGCCGCGATGGTGACACTTGCCGGGCTCGATTTGCGCGGCGCGCTGGTCGCCGGCTTCGGCCTGGCACTTTCCTCGACAGCTTTCGCCCTGCAATTGCTGGAGGATGCCGGCGGCACGAACCGGCGCTACGGACAAACCGCGTTCTCGATCCTTCTTTTCCAGGACCTGGCGATCGTACCGTTGCTGGCCCTTGCCGCCTTTCTGGCTCCCCCCGCCGCACAGGCCCACGGCGATCCGTGGACGAGCGGGGCCATAGCGCTCATCGCGGTGGCCGCGCTCGTTCTGGCGGGGCTGTACCTGCTCAATCCGCTCTTCCGCATCATTGGCAATACCGGTGCGCGCGAAGTGATGATCGCCGCGGCCTTGCTGGTTGTTATCGGGTCCGGCGTGGCCATGCAGTTGGCCGGCCTGTCGATGGCGATGGGCGCCTTCATCGCCGGCGTGCTGCTTGCCGAATCGAGTTACCGGCACGAGCTGGAGGCCGATATCGAGCCGTTTCGCGGAATTCTTCTCGGACTGTTTTTCATTGCCGTCGGCCTTTCCGTCGATCTCGGCGTGATCGGGCGCAATATCGTCATCGTCACCGCGGGCGCCCTGCTCCTGATGACGATCAAGGCCGTCATCATCTACGCCCTGACCCGCCTTTTCGGCGCGGCCCGTGACAACGCGGTCCGCATAGCCCTTCTGCTTCCGCAGGGCGGCGAATTCGGGTTCGTGCTGTTTTCGGCCGCTGCCCTGAGCGGCCTGTTCGACAACGAAACTGCTTCCGTCCTCGTCGCCGTCGTCACCCTTTCCATGGCGTTGACCCCGCTCACGGTGAAACTGGTACCGTTGTTCATCCGGGCCGAGGAGGACGAGCAGATGGACGAGGATTTCGAAGGCGCAGGCGCCGACGTGCTGATGATCGGTTTCTCGCGCTTCGGCCAGATCGTTTCGCAGATGCTGCTGTCGGGCGGCAGCGACGTCACCATCATCGACCATTCGGCCGAGCGCGTGCGTGCGGCACAGAAATTCGGATTCCGTATCTATTTTGGCGATGGAACGCGCAAGGATGTGCTCGATGCCGCGGGCATAAGGCGCGCGAAGATCGTAGCCGTGTGCACCAACGTCAGGGAAACAACGGACAGGATCGTCGACCTGATCCAGTCCGAATATCCCGATGCGCGCATATTTGCGCGGGCCTACGACCGGGCTCACACGCTGTCGCTGCGCGAGCGCGGCGTCAGCTACGAAGTGCGGGAGACGTTCGAGTCTGGGTTGCTGTTCGGCCGCAAGACGCTAGAAGCGCTGGGCGTCGACGAACAGCTTGCGCATGAGATTTCCAATGATGTACGCAAGCGAGACGAAGAGCGCCTTGCCATCCAGCAGGTCGAGGGCATCTATGCCGGCCGGGACAAGGTCCATACCAAACCCGTCACGCCGGAGCCCCTGATCAAGCCGCTGCGCGAGGGCCGCCGCCTCGACATCCACGCGGACGCTGCGAAGGAAACCGATGCGTGACCGCGATCTCGCCAATATTGTTCTGAAAGACGCCCATGACGCCCTTCCACCTTGCCTTTCCGGTTCGTGACCTTGAGGAAACGCGTGCTTTCTACGTTGGCGTGCTCGGCTGCACGCCCGGCCGCTCCTCGCAAAGCTGGACCGATTTCAGCCTTTATGGCCACCTGATGTCGGCGCATTTGCGTCCCGGCTCCAGCCCTTCCGGCGACGCCGGTTCAGTTGATGGCACTGCGGTTCCGATCCCGCATTTCGGCGTCGTCCTGACGATGGAGGATTGGCGCGCCCTGGCTGACCGCCTGGAGGCAACCGACGGAATCGACTGGATCTTGCATCCGCAGATCCGCTTTGCGGGAAAGCCCGGCGAGCAGGCGACGCTCTTTATCCGCGATCCTTCCGGCAATGCCTTGGAATTCAAGGGATTTTCAGACCTTGAGCAGGTCTTCGCATTGTGACCGGTCAGGAATCGGAAACAAGGGCGAAGCAGGCGGTCTTCGTGACCGGCTCCACCATGCGCCATGTCGTGGTCATGACGGCAACCGGCTCGATCGGCCTCGTTGCGATCTTCGCGGTGGATGCGCTCAACCTGTTCTACATTTCGCTGCTCGGCGTGAAGGAACTCGCCGCGGCGGTCGGGTTTGCCGGTACGCTGATGTTCTTCACGGTGTCCGTGTCGATCGGCCTGACGATCGCCACCTCGGCGCTGACGGCACGCGCGCTCGGCAGAGGCAGCCGTGACGAAGCCGCGCGCATGGGCGGCGCTTCGATGGTGCTGATGGGTGGCGTCAGCGCGCTGCTGGCGGCCGTGGTGTGGCCGTTCCTCGGCCCGCTATTGGCACTGCTGGGAGCCGAGGGCGAGACGCTGGCGCTGGCGACGCGCTTCTTGCAGATCGTGATCCCGTCGTTGCCCGTCGTCGCGCTCGGCATGTGCGCCTCGGGCATCCTGCGCGCCGCCGGCGATGCCCGCCGCGCGATGTATGTCACCCTTGTGGGTGGCATTGCGGCCGCCATTCTCGATCCGCTGCTCATTTTCGGCTTCGGACTCGGACTGGACGGGGCGGCGATTTCCACAGTCCTGTCGCGGTTCTTCCTGCTCTTTGCCGGCATATACGGCGCAAACGCCATTCATCGGTTGATGCGCCTGCCCAACGCTGCCGGCCTGCGCGCCTGCGCCCGGCCGTTCTTCGCAATCGGCTTCCCGGCTGTCCTGACACAAATCGCGACGCCGGTCGGAAACGCCTACGTGACCGTGCAGATCGCCTCCTTCGGTGACGAGGCGGTCGCCGGATGGGCGATCGTCGGGCGCATCATGCCGGTCGCCTTCGGGACCATATTCGCATTGTCCGGCGCGGTGGGGCCGATCCTCGGGCAGAACTATGGCGCGCGCCGCTATGACCGGTTGACGTCGATCATGCGGGATTCCCTGATCTTCACGCTGGTCTATGTGTGCGTGGTCTGGGCGCTTCTGGCGCTGTTTCGACATCCGATTGCCGGGCTCTTCAACGCGGAAGGCGAGACCCGCGCGCTGGTCGAGTTCTTCTGCCTTTTCGTTGCCGGGTCGTTCCTGTTCAACGGCGCGCTCTTCGTGGCGAACGCCGCCTTCAATAATCTCGGCTATCCCGCGCTGTCGACCCTCTTCAACTGGGGGCGCTCGACCCTCGGCGTGATTCCCTTCGTGTGGGCCGGGGCCGCCTGGTACGGGGCGCAGGGCGCATTGGGCGGATGGGGCCTTGGCGCGGTGATCTTCGGCGTCGCCGCCATTCTCACCTGTTTCCGGGTGATCAGGAACATCGCCGATCGCGAACCGCCGACCGACGGCCCGGCAACCATGGTCCCGCCAGCCGCCCAGTCGCCCTTCTCGAGCGGCAAGGCCGCGACCGTGTCATGAGTCCCCTTCCGTGAGCTGCGGCAATGCCGCGGTGATCTTCTTGCGCAGTTCCTTGCGCACCGGGGCGGTCGCAGCCAGAACCTGCTCGATCTTGAGGAAGTCGAGAACGCGGAATTTCGCCACCGGCGGGCGCAGGACAATGTCCGGCGAATGGGCATGCAGTTTCATGGCGATGATCGACTGCATCATCAGTTGTGACGCGCCGAACATCAGATCGATGGCTGACGGTGCCTTGCCGTCTATTTCCTGCGGAGATCCGACAACATCGACCGCGATGACGAGATCGACCGATTTGCCGAACACGTCGAAGGGCACAGGATTGTAGATGCCGCCGTCGATTAACGTGAGGCCTTCGCGTTTCACCGGGCGGAAGAGCGCCGGGATGGCCGCCGAGGCGCCGAGCGCCGATATCAGTTCGCCCTTGCTGAAGACATGCGACTTGTGGCCGAAAAAGTCGGTCGCGGTCACCTTCAACGGGATTTCGAGGTCGGAGAAATTATGGGGGAAGTGATCAGGCAGGAAAGCCTTGATGATCTTCTCGACATTGAACTGGGAGACGCGGAATCCGCCGGACACCAGATCGTTGAAGCTCGACGGGCGTGCCCGCCAGATGCGCGCGACCGCCTGGGCCCTGTCCGACAGCACGGTCATGGCATGCTCGTGAATCTCGTCGCCGGTCATGCCGGCCGCCATTGCCGCGCCCATGATCGCGCCGATCGACGAGCCGGAGATCGCCGTTGGGCGGATGCCCAGGGCATCCAGCTCGCGGATAACGTGAATATGCGCCAGTCCCCGGGCGCCGCCGCCGCCGAAGGCGACGCCGATCCTGGGCAATCCGGACACCGGCTCGCGCCTGCGCGGGGCCGCGGGCACGGCCTGCTTTTTACTGGCCTCTGCGGCCGCCTTCCGCTTTCTTGCCCGCGCCCTCGTGATCATCCCTTTACCTCGTCCCCGGCTTGCCCGCATCGGGCCCGACCAGCATGATACCGGGCTTGACCGACAGCAGCGCACGGGCCTGGGCGCGTACTTCATCAAGTGTGACGGCATTGATCAGCGCCTCGCGGCGTTCGATGTAGTCGATGCCCAGATCCTCCATCTGGAGGCCGAGCAGGGTGGCCGCGATCGCGCTTGAGCTGTCGAGATTGGAGATCGCATAGGCGCCGATGATATAGCGTTTCGCATCGGCCAGTTCGCCGGCCCCGGGTCCTTCGGCGGCCATGCGCGCGATAACGTCATGGATAACGGCGATCGTTTCGCCGGCGCGTTCGGCCTGGGTCGATGTGCCGATGAACAGGCTTGCGGAGTGATCCCGCGAAACCAGGTAGGATCCGATCCCGTAGACCAGTCCGCGCTTCTCGCGCACTTCGTCGAACAGGCGCGACGAAAACGTGCCGCCACCCAGTATGTGGTTCATGACATAGGCGGCGAAGAACTCGGGCGCCTTGCGCGCGACACCTGGATAGGCCATGCGGATCGACGTTTGCGGAAGGTCGTAGGCGACGTGCAACGTTTCGCCGAGCCTCGGCGCGATGTCGCCAACCGGCGCGATGTCGGGTTGCTCGCGCAGCGCCCCGAACACCTTGTCCAGGATCGGTTTCAGCGATTCGGCGTCGATTGCGCCGACAACGGCCACATGCAGGTTGGCGCGGGCGAAAAGCGCGGCATGGGCGGCGCGCAGGTCTTCCGGAGCGACCGCGCGCACCGATTGTTCGGTCCCCTCCGTAACCCGTCCGTAGGGGTGGTCCCCGTAGATCATGTGCTTCCATGCCTTGTCGGCGATGGCGCCAGGGTCGCGCTCCGACGCCTTGATCGAACTGATGATTTGCGCGCGGATGCGTTCGACCGGGCCGGGATCGAACCGCGGTTCGTTGACCGCGAGGCGGAGCAGCTCGAAGGCCTCGTCCCTGCGCTCCGCCAGCATGCGCATCGATCCTTCGAGCGAATCGGCGCTGGCCGTGAAGCGCATTTCCGCGCCGACATCGTCGAGCCGCTCCTGAAAGGTATCGCTGTCAAGCGGGCCGGCACCTTCGTCGAAAAGGCCGGTCATGAGGTTGACCAGCCCTTCCTTTCCTTGCGGGTCCTGCGAGGTCCCGCCGGTGAACGCGAAGCGGATGGCCACGATCGGCACCGCGTAGTCCTCGACAAGCCAGGCTGTGACGCCGCGCGCGGAGGTCACGGACTGGATGTTCGTGGTTGCCGAAGCCGGTCCTGCGGCAAGCGCCGCCGCCAATAGCCATACGACGAGGGCGACGAGGCGCAGCGCGCGCTGCGGTATCGAATACCGGGCGATCATCGTACACCATCCTTGTCTGCGTCGCCTTTCGGCAGAAGATAGCCGGTGACCACGATGTCCTGCGAAAGGTATTTGCGTGCCACGGCCTGGACGGCGTCGGCCGTGACGGCGCGGATTCGGTCCGGCCATTCCTCGATGTCCTTGAGCATGCCGCCCGACGCCAGCGTCGATCCGTAGATACGGGCCATGCCCGACTGGTCGTCGCGGGCGAAAATCAGGCTCTTGAGAAAGCGGTATTTCGCCTTTTCCAGTTCGCTTTCCGTCACGCCGCTCGCCGCGATCTGCGCGATCTGCGCCCTCGCCGCGCGCTCGACTTCCTCAAGCGAAGCCGTGCCGCGCGGAGAACCATAAACGGTGAAGCGGCTGTCGTCGTAGGAAGTGCCCATATACCAGGCGCCAGCGGATGCGGCGATGCCGTCCTTGACGATCAGTTCCTGGTAGATCCGGCTCCGCGTCCCGCCGCCGAGGACTTCGGCGAGCAGGTCGAGCGCTTCGGCTTCGCCGGGCGCCGCCGTACGGTATGACGGAACGACCCATGCCATCTGGAAGCTCGGGACCGTGACCCGCGGATCGCTCAGCGTCACGGTGCGGCTGGTGTCGTGCACCGGCTCCTGCGGCCGGTTCCGCGGCGGCAGGTCGGGGCCGCGCGGAACCTTGCCGTATGTTGCCTCGGCCAGTTCCCTCACCTGGTTCACGGTGACATCGCCGGCCACGACGAGCACCGCGTTGTTGGGTGCATAGTACCGCGTGTAGAACGCGACCGCGTCATCGCGATTCAGTTGCCTAATCTCCCTCATCCAGCCGATGACCGGGATGCGATAGGGGTGGTTCTGATAGAGCGTGGCGTCCAGTTCCTCGCCCAGCAGCGCATCCGGATCATTGTCGATGCGCGAGCTGCGTTCCTCGATGATGACGTCGCGCTCGGGGCCGATGACATCGTCGGTGAGGACGAGATTGCGCATGCGGTCCGCCTCGAACGCCATCATCGTGCCCAGTGCATCGGGCGCAACCTTTTGATAATACGCCGTGTAATCGTCCGAGGTGAAGGCGTTCTCTTCGCCGCCGATCTCGGCGACCGCGCGCGAAAACTCTCCGGCGGCGTGGTTGGATGTTCCCTTGAACATCAGATGCTCGAAAAAATGGGCAATGCCCGATTTGCCGGGCGGTTCGTCGGCACTGCCCACCTTGTACCAGAGCATGTGGGTGACCACCGGCGCGCGGTGGTCGGGAATCACCACCACCTGCAGGCCATTGGCAAGCGCGAAGCTCTCGACCTTGGCGGCCTGGAAATCCTGGCGCGCGGTCGCCGCGACGCTAGCAAGCAACAGCACCATGAAGGCTGCGAGAAGAGCTCCGATATGGGGGCGGCGGGCGCCATGAACGGTCATCCGGGTAAATTCCTCAGCATGCTGGACAGGGAAAATATAGGACGGCGGTCTCGTCACGGAAACCGGCCGCCACAAAAAACCGTTTTCCGGCGGGCCGATAGACGATGCCGCGTGCTCAGATCGCGGTGTATCTGATGAAACGCATGATCGTGTCGCCCCAGCGGCGCTCGTCTTCCAGCGTGAAACCCGTCCCCGCATCGAAAGGCGCCGAAGCGGCTTCCTCGACCACGCACAGCGCACCGGGCCTGAGCCAGCCGCCCGACTGCGCCGATTGCAGCGCCCGCTCGCCAAGCCCCTTGCCATAGGGCGGATCGGCCAGCAGAAGGTCGAACGGCATCATGGTTCCGATATCGCCGAGCCGCGTTGCATCGCGTCGGAAGATGCGGGCCCGCCCCTGAAGCCCGAGCGCCTCGATATTGGTCCGAAGCAGGCCGCGGCCTTCCGCCGATTGTTCCACGAACAGCGCGAAGGCGGCGCCGCGTGACAGCGCTTCCAGGCCAAGCGCCCCGGTGCCGGCGAACAGGTCGAGGATCCGCGTGCCATCAAGGCAATCGCCATGGGAATGGCCAAGGATGTTGAATAGCGCCTCGCGCGTGCGGTCTGTCGTCGGGCGGATCGCATCCGATTTCGGTCCCGCGAGTACCCGTCCGCGCAATGCGCCTCCGACGATCCGCACGGACTATCGGCCTTTCGGTCCGTTGCGCGGCCGGTCGCCATGGGGCTTGCGCGGGCCGGCCGGGCGTTTCGGCCCGCCGTCGTTTCCGGGCCGCCTGTCGGCGGGCCTTGCGGATCTTTGGCCGGTTTTTGCGCTCGGCGCACCTTCGCGCGGCGGCCGTGGGCCCCGGTTTTCACCGGGTTCGGCCTGCGATTTGCGCCCGCGCGGATGTTCCGCGCCACCTGCCGCCTTGCGCGCGGCGGCCTTGGCCGCTTTTGCCGCCTGGACAGGGCCTTTCGGCTTGGCGCCGGGCGCGATCCAGACATGGGCGGCGCCGGGTTGGCGTTGTTTCTTGTCGTCCGGCGCCCCCTTCTTGCCGTGCGGCTTGCCGCCTCGGGGCGCAAAAGGCCGTTCCCTGGGCTCGCGCCCCTCTTCGGAATCGCCGCCACGCCTGGAAACGCGTTCTGGCCGCCGGGTCTGCAGTCTGGAAAGCGCATCGGCGCGCCGCTCGGAAGCCTCGCGCCGGCGGTTCTGCGGTTCCTTGTGTTCCGCTTCCGTCTCGTCCCGCACAACCGGGGCATTGGAGAACGGGTTGACGACCGGCGCATCGAAATCGGCGCCGGCCTCCTCGATCAGCCGCTCGCCGAGTTGGTCGCGAAGCGCCCGGCCACGGATCTCGCGCACGGCGCCGGTTTCCAGGTCGCCGATCTGAAACGGGCCGTAGGACAGCCTGATGAGCCGCGTGACCTCGAGGCCCAGCGCGCCGAGAACGTTCTTGACCTCGCGGTTCTTGCCCTCGCGCAGCGCCAGCGTCAGCCAGGCATTGGAACCCTGCTCGCGATCGAGCGTCGCTTCGATTGCCCCGTAGAGGACGCCGTCCACGGCAATGCCGTTTTTAAGATCTTCCAGCGCCGCGGTGTCGACCTTGCCGTGAACGCGCACGCGGTAGCGCCTGAGCCAGCCGGTGGAGGGGAGCTCGAGCAGCCGTGCAAGGCCGCCGTCATTGGTGAGCAACAGCAGACCTTCGGTATTGATGTCGAGCCGGCCGATGGTGACGACCCGCGGTATGTCCTGCGGCAATACATCGAAGACCGTACGGCGGCCTTCCGGATCGCGGTTCGTGGTCACGACGCCCGCCGGCTTGTTGAAAAGCCAAAGCCGTGTGCGCTCGACCCGCGGGATCGGCTTGCCGTCGACGGTGATCTGGTCGCCGGGCGAAACCTTGAAGGCTGGCGTGTCGAGCACCTTGCCGTTCACGGCGACGCGACCGGCCATGACCATCGTCTCGGATTCGCGCCTGGAGGCGACGCCGGCGCGCGCGAGGTGCTTGGCGATCCGCTCGGCCCCGGCCGGGCCATTCTCCGCTTCTCCGTCAGTGCTCGCGGCTTTGCCGCCGGCCTTGCCGGAGGGGCGGGTTTTGCGGCTGTCGTTCCGCTTCGCTTTTTTCTCGTCGTTGGTTGTCATCTGGTCATTCTCTTGCCTGGCGGCTACCTAACAGTTCCACGGAACCGTTGCGAGTGGAAAACGATGGACAGGAAACCGAGCGGAAGGTCCGACCCGATGGGCGAGGCGCTGGCCGAGGCCCGCGCGGCCGGGCAGCGCGGTGAGGTGCCGGTTGGCGCGGTTGTCGTGCTCGACGGCGTGATCGTCGCCAGGGCGGGAAACCGCACCCGCGAGTTAAACGATCCGACCGCCCATGCCGAGATGCTTGCCATTCGCCGGGCGGCCCGCGAACTCGCCGCCGAGCGGTTGTCGAACGCCGACCTCTATGTCACGCTCGAGCCGTGCTGCATGTGCGCCGGCGCGATTTCGTTCGCACGCCTTAGGCGCGTCTACTTCGGCGCCGAGGACCCCAAGGGCGGCGCAGTGGTCAACGGCGTCCGGTTCTTTTCGGCGCCGACCTGCCACCATGCACCGGATATCTATCCGGGTATCGGCGAACGCGAGGCCGCGAAGCTGCTGAAGGATTTTTTTCGGGAACGGCGTGGATGATGCGCCGGCTTCGTCACAACCAGGGAACGAGGTCGCGCCAGCTCGTATTGCCCGATTTCTTGCGCGATTCGGCACGCAACCGGCGTTGCTTCTTTTCTTCCGGCTCGCCCAGTTCGCCGACGGGCGCGGATTCCACGGGAACGCGATACTCCGTCGGCGGTTCGCTCAGGTAACGGCGCTCGGTGGGGTTTCCCTGTTGCGAAATCGCCTTGCGCTTGCGGTACTCCTCCTGGGCCTTGGAGTTCTCGACAGGCTGGTTGAAGGCGTAGCCGGGGCCTTCGAGCATGGCCGCCGAGGTGATCTTCGGCGCGTCCGGGTCGGTCTCGCCGGTGCGGATATCCGGGCGGAAATTTGTTTCATCGCGGTTCTTTGTGGCTTCGGCACGAAGCCGGGCACGCCGCTCTTCGGGAGATTCCGGCCATTGCGAGCTTCCTGCGGAAGCCGTGACGATATCATCCTGCGGCTCCGGCAAGGCCGAACCGTCGGCCACTTTGACAAGTTCCGGGCGCGGTTTGTAGTCGATGCGCGGCTTCGCCTTCGGCGCGATCGCAATCAGGCCCGTGACGTCTTCGAGGAGTTGCTTGTCGGAAGAGACACCCGTGCCGTAGGTCGGCGAACCGCCCAGGCATCCCGACAGCAGCGCGCCGGCCGTCAGGACGGCGGAAACAACGCCGATACGAGCAGCGCCTCTTGAACTCACAGCATTTCCGCGCAAACCCACCACTCCTGCGTTGCAAACGGTCCCCGGTAGCACGGTTTCGCCACCTCGCGCTCTCGTGGACCGACAATCGGGCGACAAGATGACGACGCCAGACCCGCGACCTTTTATCCCAATCGCGCCCGCTGGGCAACGACGGCGTCGTCGCGTCACCGCGCAGCGTTAACGGGGCACCCTTGTCAGATACGCCCCAACGCCTTCAGTTCCTTGAGCGCGGCGGCATCGCGCGCCGAGACGTCCGGGAAGGCCGTGTCGGCTCCGACATCGTCCGTTACCCGCCACGAACGGGCGCATTTGGTGCCTTTGGCGCGCGCAAACACCACCGCCACGCCCTTGACCTCGTCGAGCGCGAAGGCGCCGGCGGGCGGTTCCTTGTCCGAAAGCGCGATGGCCGAAGTGATGCAGATCTCCGCCATGTCGAGATCGTCCACCGCGTCGCGCAGCGCCGGATCGGTGATGTGCACGAAGGGCGCCGCCTCCAGCGACGAGCCGATGGTCTTTTCCTTGCGCTCGATCTCCAGCGCGCCGGTGACGACGCGGCGCACCCGGCGCACCTTCTGCCACTTCGCGGCCAGCGCCTTGTCGGCCCATTCGCCGGGCACCTTCGGAAACTGCTCCAGATGCACCGAGACGGCGTCCTTCTTCAGGTCCAGCCAGGCTTCCTCGGTTGTGAACGGCAGCATCGGCGCCAGCCACTTGACCACGCAGTCGAACAGCGTGCGCACGACCTGCAGAGCCGCCTTGCGCCGGGTGCTCGACGGCGCGTCGCAGTACAGCGCATCCTTGCGGATGTCGAAATAGAAGGCCGACAGGTCGATGACCATGAAGTCGATCAGCGTGCGCGCGATGCGCTTGAAGTCGAAATTGTCGTAGCCCTCGTTCACGACCGCGTCGATTTCGGTCAGCCGGTGAAGGATGAAGCGCTCCAGTTCCGGCATGTCGGCGAACGCGACCTCCTCGCTTTCGTCATGGGCAAGCGTGCCCAGCATCCAGCGGATCGTGTTGCGCATCTTGCGGTAGGCGTCGATGTTGGTCTGGATGATGTGCTTGCCGAGGCGCTGGTCTTCCCAATAGTCGGTGGTCATCACCCACAGGCGCAATATGTCGGCGCCGGACTCGTTCATCACGTCCTGCGGGAACACCTGGTTGCCGAGCGACTTCGACATCTTGCGGCCGTCCTCGGCCATGGTGAAGCCGTGCGTGATGACCGTATCGTAGGGCGCGCGGCCGCGTGTGCCGCAGCTTTCCAGAAGCGATGAATGGAACCAGCCGCGATGCTGGTCGGAGCCTTCCAGATAGACGTCCGCCGGCCATTTCAGGTCCGGGCGGTCTTCCAGCGTGAAGGCGTGGGTTGAACCGGAGTCGAACCACACATCGAGGATGTCCGTGACCATGGTCCAGGGCTCGCTGGCCTTCTCGCCGAGGAACCGCTCCCTGGCGCCCTCGGCAAACCAGGCGTCGGCGCCTTCTTTCTCGAAGGCTTCAAGGATGCGCGCGTTGACCGCCTCGTCCTTCAGCACCTCGCCCTTGTCGTTGGCGAAGACGCAGATCGGCACGCCCCAGGCGCGCTGGCGCGACAACACCCAGTCGGGACGGTCCTCGATCATCGCGCGCAAGCGGGTCTGGCCGGCGGCCGGAACGAAGCGCGTGCCGTCGATCGCCTTGAGCGCGCGCGCGCGCAGCGTCGTGCCGTCGCCGAGTTCCTTGTCCATGTGGACGAACCATTGCGGCGTGTTGCGGAAGATCACCGGCTTCTTGGAGCGCCAGCTATGCGGGTAGGTGTGCCTCAGCCGCCCGCGCGCAAACAGCATGTCGGCGGCGATCAGCGCCTCGATGACTGCCTTGTTGGCATCACCCTTCTTGCCCTTGTCGTCGATCACGCGCGCAGCCCCGCCCTCGCGGTCCGGCCCGAAGCCCGGCGCATCGGCGGTGAAGAAGCCGGCGTCGTCGACGGTAAACGGGATCGTGGTTGCGATCTCGCAGGCCTCCAGGTGGCGCGAATGCTGCATCCAGACGTCGAAATCCTCGCGGCCATGGCCAGGCGCGGTGTGCACGAAGCCGGTACCGGCGTCGTCGGTCACGTGTTCGCCCGGCAGCAGCGGCACGAGGAACTCGTAGCCGCCGCCAAGGCCCTTGAGGGGGTGGTGGCAGGTGATGGCGGCAAGTTCGTCCGCTGTCACGTCGCACAACCTCTCGAAGCCCAGTTTGGCCTTATCGAAGCTCTCTTCAGCCAGCGCATCGGCAAAGATCAGCTTTTCGCCAGGCTGCGGCCCGAAATCGTTATCGGCCGAAGTGACTTCGTAGAGGCCGTAGCTGATGCGCGGCGAAAACGAAATCGCCCGGTTGCCGGGGATGGTCCAAGGCGTCGTCGTCCAGATGACTACGGCACTTCCGCGAAGCGCTCTTCCTCGTTCATTGCCTGTCTCTTCGGCATCTTCGGGCCAATAGGCGACCGTCGACGTAACCACCGGAAACTTCACCCAGATCGTGTCGGACTCGTAATCCTGGTACTCGACCTCGGCCTCGGCCAGCGCGGTGCGTTCGACAACGCTCCACATCACCGGCTTGGAGCCGCGGTAGAGTTGGCCGGACATGGCGAATTTCAGCAGTTCGCCGGCGATCCGCGCCTCGGCGTGGAAATTCATCGTCGTGTACGGATTCTCGAAGTCGCCGGCGATACCGAGTCGCTTGAACTCCTCCGACTGCACGGCGATCCAGTGGGTCGCGAAGTCGCGGCATTCGCGGCGGAACTCGTTGACCGGCACCTCGTCCTTGTTCTTGCCCTTGGCGCGGTATTGCTCCTCGATCTTCCATTCGATTGGCAGGCCGTGGCAGTCCCAGCCCGGCACGTAATTGGAATCGTATCCGCGCATCTGGAACGAGCGCGTGATGACGTCTTTCAGCACCTTGTTGAGTGCATGCCCGATATGGATGTTGCCGTTGGCATAGGGCGGGCCGTCGTGGAGCACATAAAGCGGCCGGCCGGCGGCATCCTCGCGCAGCTTGCGGTAGAGGTCGATCTCCTCCCAGCGGGCGACGATCTCCGGCTCCTTCTTCGGCAGGCCGGCGCGCATCGGAAAATCGGTCTGCGGCAGGTAGAGCGTCTTGGAATAGTCGAGCTTGTCGGCGGTGTCGGTCATTGTCTCGTCAATCATGAGGGCCGCGTGACTGCGGCGCTGTGCTGGAAATATCGTGTGACTGCGCGCGCCGTTCGGCGCGCGGGGCAGATCCCGGACCTTCCCGCGCCTCAGGCGGCGGAAAAGGCCGGGCCGGTAATTCGTATGGACCAGAAGCGGCACAGCAGGTTCATGGCCGGGCTTTTAGCAACAAGGCCGCCCGGAATAAAGCCGGATTTCGTTCGCGCGTGGCTTGACACGGATCTGCCGCCCGGCCGGGTGGGCTTGGAACGCGCCTAGGCGCTGAAATTGATCGCCGCGTCGAGCCGCGAAAGCGGCGTGACGCCGGAGAGCAGCGCGCGCGCTTCCGCCTCGTCGCGTTTCATTTGCGCGACCAGGGCGTCGAGCCCGTCGAATTTCTCCTCGCCGCGCAGGAAGCCGAAAAAGGAGATGCCGCAGGTTTCGCCGTACAGAATGTCGTCGAAATCGAACACGAAGGTTTCCAGCAATGGCGCACCGTCGTCATCGACGGTGGGCCTTCGGCCGAAGCTTGCCACGCCGTCATGGAGAGAACCGTCGGCGCGGCGCAGCCGCACCGCGTAGATGCCGTGCCGCAAGCCGGTCTCCTGCGGCAGGATCATGTTGGCGGTCGGGAAACCGAGCGTGCGCCCGAGTTTCTTGCCGCCCGTTACCGGCGCGTCGATGGTGTAGCGGTACCCAAGCAGGCCCGCGGCGCCCGCGACCGCTCCTTCGCCGAGCAGTGAGCGCACGCCGCTGGAGGACACGATCTGGCCGCCTTCGCCGCGAAACGCTTCGACCAGCGTGACGTCGAAGCCGTCGCGCAAGCCCGCCTCGGCGAGGAATTGCGGATTGCCCCGCCGCTGGTGGCCGAAATGGAAGTCATGGCCGGTGACCGCATGGGCGATGCCGAGCGCATCCTTGAGGATGTCGTCGATGAAGCGGTTCGGCTCGAGTGCCGCGAAGGCGCGCGTGAACGGCTGCTCGACGACCGCGTCGAAACTAAGCGCCTCCAGCAGGCGGGCGCGCAGCGGCGCGGGCGTGAGCCGGAAGACCGGTTGGTCCGGGCTGAACACGCTGCGCGGATGCGGCTCGAAAGTAAGCACCAGCGCCGGGTATCCGCCTGTCCGTGCCATTTCCAGCGCCATCTCCAGCACGGCCTGGTGGCCTCGATGCACGCCGTCGAAATTCCCGATGGCGACGACCCCGCCTCGCAGCTGTGACGGCAGGTCGGCGGGGTTGCCAAAACGTTCGATCGGCTTGCGCATCATCCTGCTCGTCTCACACCAGGCGCGGGATGGATGCGATGGGATGGAGCGCGTGGCGGTCGAAGAATCCCTGCAGGCGATCTGGGTCGGGCCGCATCGGATTGTCGCCGTAGTCGCGATAATGGATCCCGCCCGAGACGTACAGGACGTCGAAACCGTTATCGATGGCGCCCTTGACGTCGGTCATCATGCCATCGCCGATCGCCAGCACCTGTGAACGGTCACCGGAGCCGGTTTGGCGCACGTCGCCGATAGCGGCCATCGCAGCGCGATAGATCGGTGCGTGCGGCTTGCCGGCGATCAAGGTGCGACCGCCGCTCAGGCCGTAGTCGCGGGCAAGCGCGCCTGCGCACCACACCAGGCTGTCGCCGCGCTCGACGACGATATCGGGATTTGCGCAGATCAATGGGAGGTCGCGGGCGCGGAACCGTTGCAGCATCTCGATATAGTCGTCAGGCGTTTCGGTCTCGTCGTCGAAAAGCCCGGTGCACACCACCGCATTGGCCTCGAATTCCTCCACGAGTTCGACGTCCAGACCGTCGTAGATACCCAGGTCCCGCTCGGCGCCGAGATGGAAGACGCGGCGTGGTCCCTGGGATATCAGGTCGCGGGTCACGTCGCCAGACGTGACCACGCGGTCATAGGCCTCGTCGGGAACGCCGAGCGAGCGCAATTGCGCCACTATGGCGTCGTGGCGCCGCGGGGCGTTGGTGACGAGAACGACCGCCAGCCCCGATTTGCGCATGCGGGCAAGCGCCGCGCAGGCTTCGGGGAAGGCGCGCACGCCGTTGTGGATCACGCCCCACACGTCGCACAGGATCGCCCGGTAGCGACCCGTGACGGCGTCGAGTTTGTCGATGATGGCCGGTGTTGGGGTCATCGCGGTGGCGGTCTCCCGGAAATCTGGATAGCTCGATGCAGGACAGCGCCCTGACGGTCGCTTTGGATCGAAGGGATTAACCGAACGGATTCACCCTGTCACCAGCTTTCGCATTTCCGGGCGGCCGATGGCGTGCAACAATAGCCTTGAAACAGGGGTTCGATAAAACGGGCTGGGGTCTGTCGATGTCGCGTGTCGCCTACATTGTCGTGATCGCCGCAAGCCTGGCGCTGCTGGGCTATCTTGGGCTTCTCGCGCTTCAGATGGTCGAAGGGCGGGTGACGCCGTTGATGATCACCGCGGGTCTTGCTGCCGCGGTTGCCGTTTCGCTGGTTTCCTTTCTGGCATGCCTTGTCTTGCTGGTGCGCACAAGCAAGTCGCTCGCTCAGCAGAAGGACATGCTGCGCGCCGTCGATATGGCGCTACGCGACTATGCCACCCGCGCCGACCAGACGACGAAGACCGTCAGCGAAGTCCAGGCGCTCGCGTTGCGCGAACTCGATGCGCTGAAGGAACGGCAGTTCCGCCGCCTGGAGGACGAACAGCCAGGCTCCCCGTCCGGTACCGATGGCGCCTTGCCCAACAACGTCGTCCCGATCTCCGCGCCGGCGCGGGATGCGGCGGGGCAGGCGGCGAAGGATGGTTACAGGGAATTCCTGAAAGCCGCGATCGGGCAGGGTCACCTGGAAGTCAGTCTGCAGCCGATCGTCACCGTCAGCCGCGGCGAAGCGTCGGGCTTCGAGGTCTTTGCCCACGTGGAGGCGCCCGGGCTGCCCGCGCGCGATATCAGGCGGCTGGAGTCTGGACTCGATCTCCAAAATCGTGCCGCCTTCGAGACGCTGCTGTTCCAGCAGGCGGTGATTGCGAGCCGGCGGGAACTCGGCGCGGACGGCGAGCGCATGCCGCTCCAGGTCGCGATTTCGAATGCATTGCTGCAGGACGCCGACGCTGTTACGGCGGTTACCGAAACCTATCGCAAGCATCCCGCGCTGGCCGGTTCGCTGGTGCTTTCCCTGCCGGTTCACCTGATCAACGGCGCCGGGCGCCGCCACGAATATGCGATCGCCCGGCTGGCAGATGCCGGTGCGCCCCTCGCGATGGAAGGCTGGCGCGGCAATGCCAAGGCATTGCGCGAGTGCGTGGCCAGGGGCGTCCGCTATATCAAGTTGCCCGCCGACCGGTTGCTCGACCGCGAGAAGCGCAGGAACCAGGACTTGTCCGGTGCCGAGATCTGCGAAGCCGCCGCGCTCGCATCGGTCGACATCGTTGCGACCGGGGTCGACACCGACGAGGATGCGGTCTGCCTGATTGATCTCGGTATCGACATGATGGCCGGGGAGCGCTTCTCCGGCCCTCGCCGGCTGCGGCGTTCCGCCGGTTAGGCGAGGGTGCCCTACTACCGGCATCCACTCCCGCCGAAATCCTTAACGATCCGTTCCCTTGGGTGGCTCAATTGGCTGACGACCATTTTCCGGCGCTTTACGACTTCCCGCTATAGTTGAGAAAGTCGAAGGCGATCCAGGGGTTATCGACATGTTCAGGAAATTCGCTTCCAATCGGAATGGCAACTACGCGATCGCGACGGCTGTCCTGCTTGTACCCCTGTTGGGCGCGGTCGGCGTTGGGGTCGATCTTTCCAACCTGACGCGACAGAAATACGCTATCATGAATGCGCTCGATGCGGCCGGCATTGCGACCGGACGCCGTTCGGCCGAAGGAGCTTCGGACGAAGACCTGTTGCAGTATGCGCAGGATTTCTTCGAAGCCAATCTGGGAATGGTCGACGCAAAAGACGTCACCCTTCATGTCACGCTGCCGAGCTCGGACGTCGGTGGCGGCCTGCTTACGCTGCGCGCGGAACTGGAATACCACCCGATTTTCCTGCCGATATTGTCTGCGTTCACGTCGTCTGACCTGACGAAAGTCGCGCTGCAAACCGAAGCGCGGATCCGTCTCAAGAACTCGTCGGAAATCGCGCTTGTCCTCGATAATTCGGGTTCGATGCGCCAGTACGGCAGCGGAACGAGCAAGACCCGCATCGATCTCCTGAAGGAGGCGGCGACCTATCTGGTCAACGAGTTGGCTGCATCCGGGGCGCGGATGAAGAACATCGACAAGCCGGTACAGTTCTCGGTCGTGCCGTTTTCCGCCACGGTCAATGTCGGTCCGGACAAGGACCAGGCGAGCTGGATGGATACGCTGGGTATTTCGCCCGTTCACCACGAGAGCTTCAACTGGTCGCAGATGACCGAGGCCAATGCGGCGTCCAATGGCAACCGCTGGGTCCAGAAGGTCGGCGACGCTTACTACAAGCGCGGATCCGGCTGGACCTACACGGAAAGCGACGGCACGGTCGTCAATACCGAAAACCAGCCGATTACCCGCTTCTCGCTCTATGATGACATGCGCGTCCAGTCCGGCCGCGAGGCCGTGTCGACCGACAGGGAATATATCTGCACCCGCTATCGCCGGAACGGGCAATGCCGTAGCGGCTACTGGAGCACCAGCACGACCTATGTCTACACGGAAAGCCGCTATGCGAGCTGGCAGGGATGTGTCGAGGCCCGGCCCTATCCCTATGATGGAAACGACGCCCCGCCGTCGGCGTCCGATCCCGCGACGCTGTTCGTCCCGACATTCGCGCCTGACGAGCCCGGAAATATCTGGCTCGACACGAATGGCGACGGCATCAACGATCTGTCCAGCTCATACGGATACAATTACGCCAACAACTGGTGGACCGATTACAACGACGGATCCTCGGGCACGGTCCGCCAGGAGAGCATGGCAAAATACTTCAAGGTGAAGCCCTTCGGTTCATCGACCGCGTCGGGATCGCGCGGACCGAACTACAGCTGCACGACTGCGCAGGTCACCCCGCTTCAGGACGTCACGACGGCGACTGGGCTGAATACCGTGATCAATTCGATTTCAGCCATGGAACCGACCGGCATGACCAATGTCCCGGAAGGCATTGCCTGGGGCTGGCGTACCGTTTCGAGCCCCGCGCCCTTCACCGAGGGAAGAAGCGAATCCGAAAAAGGCAACGACAAGGTGCTGATTGTCCTGACTGACGGCGAAAACACCTACAGCGATATCAGCAATGACGACTACTATGCAGGAAACCAGTCGACCTATGCGGCCTACGGATACACGGGCAAGGGCTACAATGGCGGCAGCACCACGCGCATGTTCCTGGGCACCAGCGGGAGTGTCGGCAAGTACAACTATTCCAGCTCAAACTATACGAGAGCGCTCGACCAACACATGAAGCATGTCTGCGACAACGCCAAAGGAGGCGGCGTGATCATCTTCACCGTGGGTCTGGATCTCAGCGCTTCTTCCTCGGCCATTCCTGCGCTGAAGGATTGTGCCTCCGAATCGCGGTTCTCCAAGGAGGCCGACGGCAGCGCCAAGAAGCTGTTCTACAACACGACCGGCGGCGATCTGCTTGAGGTTTTCAAGGTCATCGCCGAAGAACTCTCCAACCTGCGCGTCGTCGGCTAATCCGGCCGCGTCCTGTCGAACCGAGAAGCCCCGCCGGTCGTGGCGGGGCTCTCTCGTTGATCGGTTACCGCACCTGCAACGCTCGACGCGGCGGCCGCCAGGAACCCGATCCCGCGGTCTTGACTCTGTCGGACCGCGCCACTATTTCCCTGCCGTTAGCACTCATGTTTCGTGAGTGCTAACGATCGTCCATGCGACAATTTCGTGAACATCAATCAAACAATCCATCAAGGGTTTAAAAATGGCCAAGATGAAATTCCGCCCGCTCCATGACCGCGTCGTGGTTCGCAGGGTCGAGTCCGAGGAAAAGACCGCCGGCGGGATCATTATTCCCGATACCGCCAAGGAAAAGCCGTCCGAAGGCGAAGTGGTCGCCGTTGGACCGGGTGCGCGTGACGAAGCCGGCAAGCTCGTTCCGCTTGATGTCAAGGCTGGAGATCGCGTGCTGTTCGGCAAATGGTCGGGCACCGAAGTCAAGCTCAACGGCGAAGATCTTCTGATCATGAAGGAAGCCGACATCATGGGTATCGTCGGCTGAGGCCGGATTGCCCCTCCCAACAACATCCTTGAAACGGGCGATTGAGGCCCAGGAGTAGGAAAATATGTCAGCCAAGGAAGTAAAATTCGGCCGCGACGCTCGCGAGCGCATGCTCAGGGGCGTGAACATTCTTGCCGACGCGGTAAAGGTTACGCTCGGCCCCAAGGGACGCAATGTCGTTATCGACAAGTCGTTCGGCGCGCCGCGCATCACCAAGGACGGTGTCACCGTCGCCAAGGAAATCGAGCTTGAGGACAAGTTCGAGAACATGGGCGCACAGATGGTGCGCGAGGTCGCTTCGAAGACCAATGACATCGCTGGCGACGGCACCACGACCGCGACAGTCCTTGCCCAGTCGATCGTGCAGGAAGGCCACAAGTCGGTTGCTGCCGGCATGAACCCGATGGACCTGAAGCGCGGCGTCGATCTGGCCGTGGTGGATGTCATTGCATCGCTGCAGAAGGCCGCCAAGAAGATCAAGACTTCCGAGGAAGTCGCCCAGGTTGGCACCATCTCAGCCAATGGCGAGTCGGAAATTGGCGAGATGATCGCCAGCGCCATGCAGAAGGTCGGCAACGAGGGTGTCATCACCGTCGAGGAAGCCAAGACCGCCGAGACCGAGCTTGAGGTCGTCGAGGGCATGCAGTTCGACCGCGGCTACCTGTCGCCCTATTTCGTCACCAACCCGGAGAAGATGGTCGCAGAACTGGAAGACGCCTACATCCTGCTGCACGAGAAGAAGCTCTCGAACCTGCAGGCCATGCTTCCGGTTCTGGAATCGGTCGTCCAGTCCTCCAAGCCGCTGGTCATCATCGCCGAAGACGTCGAGGGCGAGGCCCTTGCCACGCTCGTCGTCAACAAGCTGCGCGGCGGCCTCAAGATCGCTGCCGTCAAGGCTCCGGGCTTCGGCGATCGCCGCAAGGCCATGCTTGAGGATATCGCGATCCTGACCGGCGGTCAGGTGATCTCCGAAGACCTCGGCATCAAGCTGGAGAACGTCAACCTCAACATGCTCGGCCGTGCCAAGCGGGTTTCCATCTCCAAGGAAAACACCACGATTGTCGACGGCGCCGGCAAGAAGTCGGAGATCCAGGGCCGCGTTGCCCAGATCAAGCAGCAGATCGAGGAAACCACGTCGGACTACGACCGCGAGAAACTGCAGGAGCGCCTCGCCAAGCTGGCTGGCGGCGTTGCGGTCATCCGTGTCGGCGGTGCGACTGAAATCGAGGTCAAGGAACGCAAGGATCGCGTCGACGATGCGCTCAATGCGACCCGGGCCGCGGTGGAGGAAGGTATCGTTTCCGGCGGCGGCGTTGCCCTGCTTCGCGCTTCGGCCGACATCAAGGCCAAGGGTGCCAACGCCGACCAGGAGGCCGGTATCAACATCGTGCGCCGCGCGCTTCAGGCGCCGGCCCGCCAGATCGCCACGAACGCTGGCGACGAGGCATCGATTGTCGCCGGCAAGATCCTTGAAAGCAAGAAGGATACCTTCGGCTACAACGCCCAGACCGGCGAATATGGCGACATGATCGCCATGGGTATCGTCGATCCGGTCAAGGTCGTGCGCACCGCGCTGCAGGATGCGGCTTCGGTTGCCGGCCTGCTGATCACCACCGAGGCCATGATCGCCGAAGCTCCGAAGAAGGACAATGGCGGCGCCGGTGCCGGCATGCCCGGCGGCGGCATGGGCGGCATGGGCGGCATGGATTTCTGATCCAGCCAGCCAGTCTTCAATTTCGGAAAGGGCGGTCTTCGGGCCGCCCTTTTTCGCGGCGACGGATGCAGGGTGGGCATATCTGCAGAGGTCACGACTGCGACATACCAAATCGTTGCCCCATTGCCGCTTCGGTGGTAAAGTGTTTTTACCACTTCTTGAGGCAGGCTCGTCGCATGTCCGGCATAGCGTTCATAAAGCCCGATCAGCGCATCATCGCGCGACGCAAGGAAATCGTGGCGCAGCTGGCGGAATTCGTTCCGTCGGACTGCCTGGTCAACGACCCGCGCGAACTGGTACCGTTCGAGACCGACGGCTTTACCGCCTATCGCCGCGTTCCCCTCGCCGTCGTCCTGCCGGAGACCACCGAGCAGGTTTCGGCGATCATGAAATATCTGGCGCGCGAGAATGTGCCGGTCGTGCCGCGCGGCGCCGGAACGTCGCTTTCAGGCGGAGCGATCCCGCAGGAGGATGCTGTCGTCGTCGGTCTTTCCAAGATGACCCGGATTCTGGAAATCGATTATCCCAACCGCATCGCGCGGGTGCAGGCGGGCGTCACCAACATCAACATCTCCAACGAGGTGGACGCCGACGGCTTCTTCTATGCGCCTGACCCGTCCTCGCAGCTTGCCTGTACGATCGGCGGCAATATCGGCATGAATTCCGGCGGCGCGCATTGCCTGAAATACGGTGTCACGACCAATAATCTGCTCGGCGTGAAAATGGTGCTGTTCGACGGAACGGTTGTGGAGTTCGGCGGCGGTGCGCTCGATGCGCCGGGCTACGACTTCTCCGGCCTTGTCTGCGGCTCGGAAGGCCAGCTTGGCATCGTCACGGAGGCCACGGTTCGCCTGATCGCCAAGCCGGAAGGCGCGCGGCCGGTCCTGTTCGGCTTCGACTCCTCCGAAGTTGCGGGCGCCTGTGTCGCCGAGATCATCGGTTCGGGCATCATTCCCGTTGCCATCGAATTCATGGACAAGCCGGCGATCGAGATTTGCGAGGCCTTCGCCCATGCCGGCTATCCGCTCGACGTCGAGGCTCTGCTGATCGTCGAGGTCGAAGGCTCGGACGCCGAGATGGCCGACACGCTGGTGCGCATCGTCGAGATCGCGAAACGCCACGAAGTGAAGGTGGTCAAGGAAAGCCAGTCGGCCATGGAGGCCGCACTGATCTGGAAGGGTCGCAAGTCGGCCTTCGGCGCGACCGGGCGGATCGCCGACTATATCTGCATGGACGGAACGGTCCCGCTCAGCCAGTTGCCCTATGTTCTCAAGGAGACGGGCCGGATCGTCGCCGAATACGGCTTGCGGGTCGCCAACGTGTTCCATGCCGGCGACGGCAACATGCATCCGCTGATCCTCTATGACGTCAACGACCCCGAACAGGCGCGCAAGGCCGAGGAATGCGGCATGGACCTGTTGCGCCTTTGCGTCGATGCCGGCGGTTGCCTCACCGGGGAGCACGGTGTCGGCATCGAGAAGCGGGAACTGATGCATCACCAGTACACGCAGGCCGATCTCGATCAGCAGATGGCGGCGCGAGCGGCGTTCGATCCGGCCTGGATCATGAATCCGTCGAAGGTCTTCCCGCTCGATGCGCGCGGCAAGGGGAAGACCGCGGCATGACGCCAGACCTGGTTCCCGAAAGCGAGGCCGAAGCCCGCCAAATGATTGCTGCGGCGCGGGCGGCCGGCACGCCGCTGGCAATCTGCGGCGGCAACACGCGTGCGGGGCTTGGCCGCCCCGTGCAGGCGGAAAAGACGCTGTCGTCGCGCGCTCTGAGCGGCATTGTCGCCTACGATCCGGCCGAGCTCGTCATCATTGCGCGCGCTGGCACGGCGGTCGCCGAGATCGAGGCCGCACTGGAGAAGAACGGCCAGCGGCTGGTGTTCGAGCCGATGGACCACCGGCCGCTCCTGAGTTCTCAGGGCGAACCGACGATCGGCGCCATTGCTGCCGGCAACATCTCCGGTCCGCGCCGCCTCGTGGCCGGCGCCGCGCGGGATTCCCTGCTTGGCGTCCGCTTCGTCAACGGCGCGGGCGAGGTCGTGAAGAATGGTGGCCGGGTGATGAAGAACGTCACCGGGCTCGACCTCGTTAAGTTCATGGCGGGCTCGTGGGGCACGCTTGGCTTCCTGACGGAAGTTACCTTCAAGGTGCTGCCCGCCGCCGAGACCGAGACGACGCTTGCCATTCGCGGCCTGCTCGACGACGCGGCGGTGACCGCGATGGCCCACGCCATGGCGACGAGCGCGGAAGTTTCGGGCGCCGCCCACCTGCCGGAACTGGTGGCCGGCACGGTGCTTGGCGGCAAGCTTGGAAACGATGCGGCGACCTTGCTGCGCCTCGAAGGCTTTGAAGCCTCGGTCGCGATACGCGCGGGCAAGCTGAAGAGCCTGCTCGGCGCCATGGGCGAGATCGAGGAACTGGGCGCCGCTGATTCGCGGCGGCTCTGGCGCGAGGTGCGCGATTGCATCCCCTTCGCCGATGGCACGCAGAAGCCGGTGTGGCGGGTCTCGATGAAGCCTGGTCAGGCGCATGAAATGGTGATGGCGATGAGGATGCAAACCGGCGCCAGCGCCTTCTACGACTGGCAGGGCGGGCTCGCCTGGGTGCGTATGGAAAACGATCCGGCTGACGAACTGGTACGCCGCGAGATCGCGCGCCATGGCGGCGGGCATGCCACGCTCGTCCGTGCCGACCCGCAATACCGCCTGCTCGTGCCCGTCTTCCAGCCGGAACAGGGGCCGGTCGCCGAACTGTCGAAACGGATCAAGGCGAAGTTCGACCCCGCCAGCATCCTCAATCCCGGCCGCATGGTCCAGGGTATGTGAAAACCGCACTTGATGGCGGGCGGCATGACGTTCCACTATCCGGCGTCGTACCGATGCGAAAGGAGAACGATCATGGCCGACACCGGACCGAATGCGCCGCAACAACGCGAAACCGACAAATGGCTTGAGCCGGGCAAGCTCAACATCCAGATCGTCTATGTCCTGTATCTCGCCGGATTTGCCATTGGCATCACCCCGATCGTCGGTGTGGTGATCGCCTATATCAATCGCGGCAAGGCCGGCGGCTGGGTGGAAAGCCACTACACCTGGGCGATCCGCACCTTCTGGATTGCGGTGGCGGGCGCGGTCGCCTCGTTCATCCTGATGTTCGTCGCCGTCGGCTTTCTGCTGATGATCGCCATTGCCGTGTGGATCATCGTACGTTGCGTGATCGGCCTTCAAAAAGCCTCTCGCGAGGAGGCGATCGCCGATCCCGAAAGCTGGTGGATCTGAGAAGGAAGGCCGTCCGTGCAGACCAGTTTTACGTCCGAGCAACTCGCCGAGCCGCATGTCGCGGAGGCGGAATCGATCCTGCGCAAATGCGTGCATTGCGGCTTCTGCACGGCGACCTGCCCGACCTATGTGACGCTCGGCAACGAGCTCGACAGTCCGCGCGGGCGCATCTACCTGATCAAGGACATGCTCGAGAACAACCGGCCCGCCGACCGGCAGATCGTCACCCATATCGACCGGTGCCTGTCGTGCCTCGCCTGCATGACGACATGTCCGTCCGGCGTCGACTACATGCATCTCGTCGATCACGCGCGCATTCATATCGAAAAGACCTACCGGCGCCCTTTGCTCAATCGCCTCACCCGCGCCTTGCTGGCGCTGGTCCTGCCTTATCCAGGCCGCTTCCGCGCTTCGCTGGCGCTGGCGAAGCTCGGCCGGCCATTCGTGCCGCTGTTCAGGGCCCTGCCCGGATTGAAACCGATGGCGGCGATGCTGGACCTGGCCCCGAAAGCGGTGCCGGCGGATTCGGCCTCGGCGAAGCCGGGGACATGGCCGGCCGCGGGCGGCAGGCGCGGCCGCGTCGCCATCCTTTCTGGCTGCGCCCAGTCGGTGCTCGATCCCGCCATCAACCAGGCGGCGATCGACCTGCTCACGCGGCTCGGCATCGAGGTCGTGGTGCCGCAAGGCGAGGCATGCTGCGGCGCATTGGTCCACCACATGGGCCGCGAGGCACAGGCCCTCGATTCCGCCCGGCGCAATATCGATGCCTGGACCCGCGAGATCGAAGGCGACGGTCTCGACGCCATCATCATCACGACGTCGGGCTGCGGCACGACCGTCAAGGATTATGGCCACATGCTGCGCTTCGATCCGGCCTGGGCACAGAAGGCGGCCAAGGTCTCCGCGCTGGCGAAGGACGTCACCGAATATCTCTCCACGCTGGACATGCCGGAGCCGGTCAACGCGACCGGCCTTGCCGTCGCGTATCACTCGGCCTGCTCTTTGCAGCACGGCCAGAAGATCACCGGCGAACCAAAGGCGCTGCTGCGCAGGGCCGGCTTCACGGTGAAGGACCCGGCCGAAGGACACCTGTGCTGCGGCTCCGCGGGCACCTACAACATCATGCAGCCCGACATCTCGGCAACGCTGAAGACCCGAAAGGTGAAGAACCTGAAGGCGACGAAGGCGCAGGTGATTGCCGCCGGCAATATCGGTTGCATCACCCAGATCGGCGACGCAGCCGGCATCCCCGTCGTCCACACGGTAAAGCTGCTCAATTGGGCGTTTGGCGGGGAGCGGCCCGAAGGTGTACCGCGGGGGCGGGCGGCACCGGAACTGGAAACGGCGGACTAGCGATCACTCCGCCGCGGCTTGTCCCTCTTCGCGTGCACCGTATACGGCCTCATAGGCCTGGCGTTGGCGTCTCAGCGCCACCATCGTGTTGCGCAGCAGGATCGCCACCGTGACCGGGCCGACGCCGCCCGGCACCGGCGTGATCCAGCTTGCCACTTCGCGCACGCTTTCCGTGTCCACGTCGCCGATGATGCGCTGCGTGCCGTCCGTCGCGGTCTCGGCGTTGATGCCGATGTCGATGACGGCGGCACCGGGTTTCACCATGTCGGCCTTGATCAGGCGCGGTTTGCCGACCGCGACGAACAGCGCGTCGGCGCGGCGCGCGTGGGCGGCGACCGAGCGCGTCATGTGATGGCATACCGTCACGGTCGCGCCCTCGCTCATCAGCAGGAAGGCGATCGGCTTGCCGACGATCTCCGAATGGCCGACGACGACAACTTCCAGGCCTTCCAGCTTCAAGCCGGTGGATTTCAGCAGTTCCACCGAGGCTGCGGCCGTGCAGGGTGCGAGATCGAGCTGGTTGTAGACGATGTTACCGATGGAAGCCGGGTGCATGCCCTCGACATCCTTGAGCGGATGGATCGCGCCCTGCAGCGTCCTGATCGGGATATGGCCGGGTACCGGTCGCTGGATGATGATGCCGGTGACGCGCGGATCGGCGTTCATGGAGCGGATCGCCGCCTCCAGTTCGCCGGCGGTCACATCGGCGGGAAAGCGGCGTTCGTCGAACGCGATGCCAGCATCCTCGGCCTTGCGCCGCTGGTTTCGGACATAGATGTCGACGGCTTCCGTGTCGCCGACCGTGACCGAGACCAGCCGCGGGTGCCAGCCTTCAGATGCCGCGGCGGTTGCCTCGGCGCGTACGGTCTCGATGATGCGGCGGGCGACGGGACCGCCCTTGAGGTCGCGGTGATCGGTTGCGGCGGTCATGAACGACTCCAGCGCCAGGTAACTGGACGAGGCTGATACGTATTGCCAGGAGAAAAGGCCTGCACGATTGCGAATCGTACTGGCCTTTCCGCGACGGCTCCGCCCTGATTCCCCGCCCTGGCGGGACCGCGGTCCCCTTTCCGCTATTACTTGACGATGACCTTGGTGCCGACGCCGACCCGCTCGTAGAGGTCGATGACGTCCTCGTTGCGCATTCGGATGCAACCCGACGAGACCGTCTGGCCGATTGTCCAGGGCGCGTTGGTGCCGTGAATACGGTAGAGCGTGGAGCCCAGATACAGAGCGCGTGCGCCAAGCGGGTTGGCCGGGCCGCCCGCCATGTAGACGGGCAGGTAATGGCCCTTGGCCGCTTCGCGCACGATCATTTCCTGTGGCGGGCGCCAATCCGGCCATTCTTTCTTCTCGCTGACCTTGTGGACACCAGCCCATTCGAAACCGGGTTTGGCAACGCCGACGCCGTAGCGTCGGGCCTTGCCGCCGGCTTCTACCAGGAAGAGGAAACGCTGGTTCGTGTCGATGATGATCGTACCGGGTTTTTCCTTGCCGTCATAATCGACGACCGTCGGCAAAAACACCGGGTTCAATTCCCGCTTGGCCGGCCGCGGCGCAGGCTGGCGGACATAGGCCGCAGTCTGTACGGCGCTGTCTTGGGTCGTGCCGGCAGCGAGGGGCGCCTGCGCCGCGATGCGCGGGCGGGCCGGCGCAAGGCGGACCGTCACCCCGGCCGGCAACCGGCTGTTTGAATGGGCGGACTCACCCACGGGCGAACGGCGCAACTGCATGACCCATGGCGCGGACAGGTCGGGACTCACGACCACGGGCGGGGCCTGCACATAGCGGTCGTTGGCCAGCGAGGTCGATGTGGCAAGCAGGGCGACGGCGAGAGTCGGCAACATTACGCGGAACATGGGAACGAACATGGAAGCGGCTCACTTTCCTTCGACAAAAGGTCCTGACAGTGTGCTGTCACCAGCATGCATATCTACGATTGACCGCGACTGTGAACTCGGGCTGGAGTCGAAAAAGTGAATCGATATTCATAAAAGGCGATTCTTCGCCGAAAGCTTTTGGTGTGGTTACCGGCGGCTTCACAAAGCTGGTGAATCGCTTGTTAAATGCGACTGTTGGCCGGTTAACGCAGGAAAGACGGGTCATGGAAACAGAAAAAACGGGACTTGTGAGGGGAGCCGATGGCGCCGCGCGTTGCTTCTGGCATGGCAACCAGGACGACTACCGGCACTATCACGACCATGAATGGGGCCGCCCCGTCAGCGATGACATCCGCCTGTTCGAGAAGATCTGCCTTGAAGGTTTCCAGTCCGGGCTGTCCTGGTTGACCATCCTGCGCAAGCGGGAGAATTTCCGCGCCGCCTTCGCCGGCTTCGATTTCGATCGCGTGGCGCGGTTCCTGCCCGAGGACGTCGAACGTCTGATGGCAGACAAGGGCATCGTTCGCCATCGCGGCAAGATCGTGTCGACCATCAGCAATGCCAACCGCGCGCTCGAACTCAGGTGCGAGTTCGGCTCGCTGGCCGCCTATTTCTGGGCGCACGAGCCCGGACCCTCAGAGCGGCCGGCGGTGATCGACTATCCCACCCTGATAACGCTCGGCAAGACGGATGCCTCGACCCGTATCTCCAAGGACCTCAAGAAGCGCGGCTGGACCTTCGTCGGCCCGACCACAGTCTATGCTTTCATGCAGGCGATGGGCCTGGTCAACGACCATATCGAGGGCTGCGTCTGCCGCCAGGCGGTGGAACTGGAGCGCAGGCAGTTCCGGCGACCGGGCAAATGAACGGAATCTGAAGGGCGAATTCAGAACGCATTCAAGCGGCAAATGCGATTGGCTTTCCCGGGGTACGAAACCAACCCAGAGGGGAACCAGATGAGAAACCTATTTGCATTCCGCGCTGCCATCGCCGCCATTTGTATCACCGCCGCGCTGCCCCAGGCCGCCACGGCGAAGGACTGGATCGAAAAGGTCCAGATCGCGAAGGACGGCATCGACATCGTGCCGATTGAAGTCTCGGCAAATGCCGCCGGCTACACAGCCGTCAAGACCGGCAGCCACAAGTTCGGTCTGAGGCTTTATGCGCGGGCGACCAACGGCGAACGCATCGTCGCCATGAAGGCTGGCTCCTACAAGGATGTCCTGTATTTCGAATATGCCACCCAATGGAATGAAGGTTTCAGCAACCGCGATGTCGGCGCCGGCAGCAAGCGGACGGTCGATCTCCATATCGATCGCGTCATCCCGCTGAAGAAACTCACCTGGCAAGGCTCCGATCCGCGTGCCAGATGTGCGCTCAACCTTGAAAGCCTGATCGCAAAGGGCATGAGCAAGACGGCGGCACTGGCAAAAATCCACACGGTCAAGGCCTACGCCTATTTCGAGCTGGACGCGGTCGCAGCTCGAAAGAACAAGGCGGAAAACGGGAAATGGAGCCTCAAGAACACCACTAGCCAGCGCGATGCTGCAACCTACGAGGTGCTCGTCAAGTGCCTTCCCGGCATCAAGCGGAAGGGAAGCTGAGCGTCGCGCACTTGCGGCCAATAGACCGGTCGTCTAGGAGAGGCGCGAGCAACAATCGCGCTTCTTCGCGCAAGGTTTTCCGATGTCCGACAAAAAGAAAAAGCCGCAGAAACTGAGAGCCCGCCTGCCGCGCGGCTTCGTCGACCGTTCGCCAGACGACATCCGCGCCACCAACCGCATGGTCGACGCCATCCGCGAGGTCTATGAGCGCTACGGCTTCGATCCCGTCGAGACGCCGCTGTTCGAATACACCGATGCGCTGGGAAAATTCCTGCCCGATCAGGATCGGCCCAACGAGGGCGTGTTCTCGCTGCAGGACGACGACGAACAGTGGATGAGCCTGCGCTACGACCTGACCGCGCCGCTGGCCCGCCACGTCGCGGAAAACTTCAACACCATCCAGTTGCCCTACCGCACCTGGCGCGCCGGCTGGGTGTTCCGCAACGAAAAGCCTGGCCCGGGCCGCTTCCGCCAGTTCATGCAGCTCGA
>JAIOIW010000070.1 GCA_019912385.1 Notoacmeibacter sp.
TTGCGCGTTTCTGGACTTTTCCAACGCATGATCGATGGCGCTCTGCGCCCAGGCACTCCAAAGTCGACCTTCCGTAAGCTCGATCAGCCGCTCGGAAATGAGCGCATCGATCGCCCGTTTTATCGTGTCTTTTCGAGCGACGTTGCACAGCCGACCAAGTCGCAGATGGTCCAATTCGATAGGTTCGCCGGTCTCCAGCATTTGACTGAGAAGATCCATGAAGATGCCTTTGTGACCTGCTTCCAGCATCCGCGTTGCACTGAACCATCTGGCCGGTTCAAACCTGAACCAGAAGAGGCTCGCCGGTTGGTTCGCGGATATGCCGCTGGAGCCGCGTGGCGCCTTTTTCGCACCAGGCGGTTCTTCAGATTCAACTTCGCTCATCAGACTGTGCTTCCCTGATCGCTTGGCAGGCCTCGAGCGCAGTCAGACCGAAGCGTGCCCGCAGCGCCGGCACGATCGGCCGGGGCCGTTCATGTGGCGGCAGCGACGCGAGCCAGATGGCAGCTTCGTCGACGGCCGCGGAATGCTGGTGCGAAAGGCCGGTTGTACCGCCGATCGGCGGCTGATCGGCGGGCATGGTCAGGCGGCTTCGTGACGGGCCGCTACGCGGTGATCGATCCATTCGAGAACTTCAGATTCGACGAATGCGATACGTTTTTCCGAAATACGCACCGGCGCGGGGAAGTTGCCGGCCGACCGGTGTTTGTTGATTGCTGTCCGGCTGAGACTGGTCAGCTTGCAGACCTCATTCATGTCTATGAGGCGTCGCGACATCGATAATTCCTCCATGTCTTTGTTGACGATGGAGGCAACATTCCTCAGCCCAAGTTATTGCTTAAGGGCAGATTGGTGAATACTCGGACACTGATTTGCGCCACTAATCCAAGAGATCGGACGCCTTCCTCATCTCGCGAGCGATCCGGGATACCTTGTCGGCCGAAAGCGATGCGCGCCCGATCCGAACCATGAGCGGATCGCATGCAGCCTTAGCCAAGCGCACAATCTGATTGTTTGAGTGCTTGCTCACCTGCCTGTCAAAGAACCTGTCGGGATCCACCGGGCCCAGGAATTGAATGACCACGCAAATTAGGTTCTCGATCGCAGTCGACGCTGAGATGAACTGCCGCGCTTCGATCATCCGCTTCATGCTCTCCAGATCTTCAACAATATCGAAGTGCATTTCGTGGGCTAACTCGGCCGCTTTCGCGAGTGCTTCCAGGTCGGGCACCTTATCCCTTTCGAACGACCGCTCGTCGCGCCAGCGGGCCGCGTCGGGCCACTCACAAAGCCATTGTCGAGCATATCCCTCAATTGAGAGGACCACGCCGTCAGGGTTGTCATGATCGCCGATGGCGTCCAACAACTCCAAACGTTCTTCCAGCGAGTACTCGAACGCCTCAGCCTTTCGCATTGCGCTTCACCACCTGACCACGCTCTTGGGCAAGGTACTGAGACCACGCCTGCATGAGCATACGCCGCTTCTCGAGCGCATCGCCGCGCCGATAGGCGCGCTCGACAGCATCACCGACCGCATGCGCCAGCGCGGCCTCGGCAAGTTCCCGGGGAAAGTCTGTGCAATCTCCCGCCCAATCGCGAAATGTAGAACGCAGACCGTGGAGGGTTGCCGACTTGTCAGGTGAGGCGAGCCTCAGCGCCTTGACCATCGCCGTGTCACTGATCGGCCGCTTTGAGACATCACCACCAAAGACAAGCTCTCCTGTGGCGCGCTGTTGCATCGCCTTCACGATGGCAACAGCGCGATCGGTGAGGGGAACGACGTGCTCTCTGCTCGCCTTCATCCGCTCGGCCGGAACCGTCCAGGTGTGGGCTTCAAGGTCGATTTCGGAGAAGGTAGCTCCGCGCACCTCACCGGATCGCGCAGCTGTTAGGCATAAGAACTCGACCGCTCGGGCAGCCGTGCCCGTCGACTCCTGAAGCCTCGCCATCATTTTCGGCGCGTCTGCATAGGCGAGCGCAGCATGATGACCGCGCGTCAGCTTCTGCCGTTTCGGCATCACCTTGTCGAGAAGGCCCTTCCAGCGAGCCGGATTGTCCGTCGTACGCCAGCCGTGCGCAATTCCGTAGTCGATGACCGCTTGGATTCTGGACCGCAGCCTGTCGGCCGTTTCTGGACGCTCCTGCCAGTGCGGAAGCAGGCATTCCTTCACGTCGCCCATGACTATTTCGGCGATCGGCAGGGGATGTAGCGGCGCCGCGTATTCGCGCAGGGTCATTTCCCATTGCGCTTTGTGTTTCGCATTCGACCAGTCGTCGGTTTTCGCCTTCAGCAGTCCATCCATGCAGTGCTTGAAGGTAATGACGCGCGCCGGCCTTTCGTCGCCGCGCGGATCGATGTCGCGGGCGAGCTTCTGACGAATGGATTCAGCCTTCTCGCGAGCGAGGCCCAGCGACACCGGGGCTGTTCCTTGGCCACAACCTCCCAGGCCGATCTCGTTGCGCTTGCCGTCGCGCTTATAGATGAAGAACCACTGCCTTGAACCGCCCTTGCGGACGCGAATAAACAGACCGTCGCCATCCGAATAGATGCCCGGCTTGTCCAGGCGCTTGAGGTTGGACTCCGATAATTTGTGACGCGCCATTTCCGCATCCCGTTGCCATAACCAACAACGCGTCTTTATCGTCTTTTTTGTAAATATCAAAGGGTTATTGCCAGTAAAGACAGCAAAAACGGCGGAACGGCGGGCACCCCATCCGCCAGTTTCCCGTCGCGAAAGCGTTCTCCCGATCCGGCTGCAGACCATGGTGCCGTTGACCGCAAGCGATACCGTCGAGTTGCAGGGGTATTTCCGGACTGCGAACGGCTACTTCGCGGCTGACCACACGTCTTACTGAGGTCGCAAGATCGGCTGAACGGCGGTGGGAGGATCCGATGATACCACCCCGATCCGATCAGGGTTTTGTATGCATGCCCGATGCCGAGTTCGAGGCGATCCTGACGCGGGCCGCCGAGGAAGGTGCGAAGTGTGCGCGCGCCGATGTCGGCCTCGACGGCGACGAAGCCGCGCTCGACATCCGCGATCTGCGCTCCCTGATGGACTGCATCCGGCTGGTGCGCCGCGCCGCCATGCAGACCGCCGTCCGCATGATCACCACCGGCATCAAGCTTGCGCTGCTGGCGTGGCGATTCCGGGATTTTGACTTCACCATCTGGCGTGCGATACCTTAGGGCTGGGAGGGAAAATATGTCGGACGCCCTGAGGATCACGCACGGCCCGTTCGGTCGCGTGGCATTACTCGACATGGACAGAAGCCTGGTGCGGCATGCGCACCCGTATTGCCATGTCTTGCTGAAGGTTGAGGGTGACGACACGCAGTTCCTCGTCGGCGAACGCATCGCGCCGCTGACCGACGAAATGGCCGTGCTGGTCAATGCCTGGGAGCCGCATGCTTATTTGCACGACCCCAGGCGCGGTCGCACCATCATCCTCGCACTCTATATCGAACCGCAATGGCTGGCGGAGTTCCGCCCGAACTGGGAGGCCAGTTCGAGCGCGAGCTTCTTTCCGCGAATGGCGGGAGCTATCACGCCGCTGATCCGCACTTTTGCGCATGATCTCGCGACCTCGATGGTTCATGCCCCGGAGGCGAAGGCCGAGCACGAGGATCTGCTCGGTCGGCTCATGATCGCCGTGATCGAGCGTTTCTCGGACTGGCAACGGGTCGCACCGTCGCTCCGCGCCGCCGCGGAGGCCTCGGGAATGGACTGGCGCATCAGACGCGCCGTAAGGGGGATGCGCGAAGACCCCGGCGCGACGCCGAACGTGGACAGGCTTGCGCGGGCCGCAGGCCTCTCGCGGGCCCATTTCTTCCGCCTGTTCGGACAGGCGACCGGCGTTACCCCGAATGTCTTCCTCAACGTGCTGCGGCTGGAATCGGCAGTGACATCGATGGTGACGACGCGGGAACCGGTCACCGCCGTGAGCCATCGGCTCGGCTTCAGCGCGCCATCGCATTTCACCCGCTTCTTCCGCGACCATGCGGGCGTCACACCGACTGCTTTCCGGCAGGTGACGTGCCTCGGCTCGGAGCCGGCTCCCCTGTCTTTTTGAGACTTCTTGGTAAGTCGCGCGATCCCTCGGGCTCCACTCCCGCGGGCCTCTCCCCCAATGTCGACGCATTGGAAAGACCGTCTTGGCGGTTGAGGGAGGAATGGACGGAATGGGTGTCGGGTTCGCGGCCGAGTCAGGACGGCATACGGGCATGTCGCGGCTGCGCGTCGAGGACGCGGCGCTGCTTTCCGGCTCCGGCCAGTTCATCGACGACCTCGCCAAACCGGCGAGACTCGCCCACGCCGCGATCCTGCGCTCCTCCGAGCCACATGCGCTGATCCGCTCGATCGACGTTGCCAAGGCGCGCGCGCTGCCCGGCGTGCACGCGGTGGTCACCGGCGAGGATGTCCGCAGCCTGTCTTCACCGCTGGTCGTCGGCGTCAAACTGCCGATGGAATGCTGGCCGATCGCTGTCGACCGCGTTCGGTACGTCGGCGAGCCGGTCGCGATCGTCGTCGCGGCCGACCGCTACGTCGCCGAGGACGGGCTCGACCTTATCGAGATCGACTACGAGCCGCTTCCCGCGGTTGTGACGCCGCATGCCGCGCTCGACCGGGTCAACCCGCCGCTGCACGAGGCTATCGGCACAAATCTCGTCAACGAGCGCCGTTTTTCCTATGGCGATCCGGAGACCGCCTTCGCCGCGGCGGCGCATCGCATCACCGTTTCCGTCGCTTATCCGCGCAACGCGGTGACGCCGATCGAAACCTATGGCGTCATCGCGCAATACGACCCGCATGCCGGCACCTACGACGTCACGGCCAACTTCCAGGGACCATTTTCCATCCATGCCGTCCTGTCGCGTGCGCTCAAGGTTCCCGGCAATCGGCTGAGGCTCCGGACCCCGCCGGATTCGGGGGGATCGTTCGGCGTCAAGCAGGGCGTATTCCCCTATATCGTGCTGGTCTCGCTTGCCGCGCGGATCGCCGGCCAGCCGGTCAAGTGGATCGAGGATCGGCTGGAGCATCTGACGGCTTCGGTCTCGGCGACCAACCGGCTGGTGACGCTGGAGGCTGCGGTCGAGGCGGACGGCCTCATCACGGCGTTGTCGTGGGACCAGGTCGAGGACGTCGGCGCCTATCTGCGCGCGCCGGAACCGGCCACGCTCTATCGCATGCACGGCAACATGACGGGCGCCTATGCAATCCCCAACGTCGCCATCCGCAACCGCGTCGTCGTCACCAACAAGACGCCGACCGGCCTCAATCGGGGCTTCGGGGGGCCGCAGGTCTATTTTGCGCTGGAGCGTCTGACTGCAAAGATCGCCGCCGAACTCAGCCTCGACCCGGTCGCTGTGATCCGGCGCAATCTGATCCCCTCCGACGCCTTCCCCTATCGGACCGCCACCGGCGGGCTCTACGATTCCGGTGACTACGCCGGCGCGCTCGACATCGCTCTGCGCAATGGGCGGTATCAGGAGTTGCTGGCACGGCGCGATGCAATGCGCGCGCAGGGCCGTCTCTACGGTATCGGCCATGCCGCGGTAGTGGAGCCCTCCGTCTCCAACATGGGCTATGTCTCGACCGTCATGACGCCGGCCGAGCGGGCGAAGGCGGGGCCGAAGAACGGTGCGCAGGCCACCGCGACCGTCGCGCTCGATCCGGTCGGCTCGGTCTCGGTCCATGTCGCATCGGTGCCGCAGGGTCAAGGTCACCGCACGGTTTTGGGCCAGGTGGTGGCCGACGTTCTCGGCATCCGCCCCGAGGACGTGCAGGTCGTCACCGAGCTCGACACCGCGCGCGATGCCTGGTCGATCGCGTCTGGCAACTATGCGAGCCGCTTCGCCCCGGCGGTCGCGGGAACCGCGAAGCTGGCCGCCGAACGTATCCGTGACAAGCTGGCCGCGATCGCCGCCGGACAGATCAACGTGAGACCGGACGAGGTGATCTTCGAAGGTGGAAGAGCCCTTGCCAGACACAATCCCGACAACGCCATTCCCTTCGCCCGTCTCGCCGCAATGAGCCACTGGGCGCCGGCGACGGTCGGCGGCGGCGAGGTGCAGGCGCTGCGCGAGACCGTCTACTGGACGCCGCCGCAGCTTGCAGCACCGGATTCCGAAGACCATGTGAATTCCTCGCTCTGCCACGGCTTCATCTTCGATTTCTGCGGCGTCGAGATCGATCGCGAGACCGGGCGCATCGTCGTCGACCGCTACGTGACCATGCATGATTGCGGTACGATCCTGCATCCGGCCATGGTCGACGGGCAGGTGCGGGGCGGCTTCGCCAACGCGATCGGCGCGGCGCTCTACGAGGAATACGCCTACGACTCGGATGGGGCTTTCCTGGCCGGTACCTTCGCAGACTACCTGGTGCCCACCGTAGCCGAGGTGCCGGCGCCGGAAATCCTGCATTTCGAAACCGCGTCGCCCTTCACGCCGCTCGGCGCGAAAGGCGTGGGCGAAGGCAATTGCATGTCGACGCCGGCGGCGCTCGCCAATGCGGTCTCCGACGCGCTCGGCGTCGGCATCGAGCGGCTGCCGATGACGCCGGCGATGATCCGGGCGATTTGCGGCGGCGCCGAGCCGGCGAGGCCGGTTTCCGCCGAGGCGCCCGCCAATTCGCCCGAGCCGGTGATCGCCGGCAGGGGTCTGACGGGGTCAGGCGCGGCGGAATTCGCGGTCTCGCAACAGGAACTGTGGAACACGCTGCTCGATCCCGACACGCTGGCCGGGATCATCCCCGGCTGCCATTCGGTCACCCGCGTCGCCGACACGCATTTCCGAGCCGATGTCACTCTGGGAGTCGGGCCGGTGAAGGGTCGATACACAGTCGACGTCGAACTGTCCAATCTTGTCGAGCCAGCCTCGGCGATCCTGAGCGGAACGGCGCGCGGCGCACTGGGCTCCGGCTCGGGCCGCGGTCATGTATGGCTTGAGGCGACCGGCGCAGGCACACGGCTGTCCTATGAATACGAGGCACGGGTCGGGGGCAAGGTCGCCGCCGTCGGTGGCCGCCTGCTCGACGGCGCGGCGCGCATGGTGATCGGACAGTTCTTCAAGGCACTCGGCCGGCAGGCGCGCAAGGCCTCCGGTCAGGCTGGCAACGCCGGCTGGCTCGCACGCCTCTTCGGAGGCACGCGATGAAGCCCGCTCTATTCGACTATGTCCGCGCGGACAGCCTGGACGAGGCGCTCGACGTGCTGGCCGCAGAACAGGGTGATGCCCGTGTTCTGGCGGGCGGGCAGTCGCTCCTGCCGATGCTGTCGATGCGGCTCGCCCGGCCGCGCGTCGTGGTCGATATCGGACGCATCCCCGGACTCGACGTCATCGAAGCCGCAAAAGACGTCCTTGTCGTGCCGGCCGGCCTGCGCCAGGCGACGCTACTCGTACATCCAGGCCTCGAACGGTCGCATCCGCTGCTGGCCGCCGCGCTCCCCTGGGTGGGGCACGCCCAGACGCGGGCCCGCGGTACGGTCTGCGGTTCGGTCGCGCATGCCGATCCGAGCGGCGAACTGCCGCTCTGCCTGGTGGCCCTGGGCGGTTCCGTCAGGTTGGCTTCTAAGCGCGGCCGGCGCAGCGTCGACGCCCGTGAGTTCTTCACGGGCCTGATGTCGACGGACAGGCGCGAGGACGAGATGATAGAGGCTCTCGCCTTTCCGGGGGCGAAGCGCGAGGCCGGCTACGCCTTTCGCGAATTCGGTCGCCGCCACGGCGATTTCGCCATCGTCTCGGTCGCCGCCATCGTCACGGCCGTGGCAATCGAGATTTCGGTCGGCGGCGTCAATGACGTGCCGGCACGACGCGTCTGGCCACGGCTCGACGGCTCCGCGCTGGACGACGCTCTCAACACGCTGGCCTGGGAACTCGACGCGCGCGACGACATCCATGCCGACCAGCGTCTGAGGCGTGACCTGGTTCGCTCGCTGGGGCGCAGCACGATCGCGGAGGCCAGCCGATGCCTCGCCTGAGACGAGACGAAACGACGTCGGTGCGCTTCACCCTCAACGGTGAGGCGGTTTCCCGTCGCGCGGATCCGCGCATGCTTCTTTCCGATTTCCTGCGCCACGAATGCGGAGCGACGGGTACTCATGTCGGTTGCGAGCACGGCGTGTGCGGAGCCTGCACGATCCGCATCGACGGAACGATGGCGCGCGCCTGCCTGACACTGGCCGTGCAGGTGGAAGGCGCGGAGATCGAGACCGTCGAGGGACTGGCGCCGGAACCGGGCAGGCTCTCCGTGCTGCAGGACGCATTTCGTCGGCATCATGCTCTTCAATGCGGCTTCTGCACCGCCGGCATCCTGATGTCGCTCGACACCCTGTTCTCGGACGAGCCCGAGGCGGACGAGGTCCGCATCCGTGACGTGCTGGGCGGACACCTGTGCCGCTGCACGGGCTACGAACCGATCGTGCGGGCAGCCCTCGACGCGGTATCGCGACTGAGAAGCGGGAAGACCAATGTTTGACCTCGGCACATCTTTCCTGGCGGCCGCGGAGCGCGATCCGGACGCGACCGCGATCATCGACGGAGACGTGAGGCTATCTTACCGGCAATGGTACCGCCGCATATCGACCATGGCGGCACGGCTGAAGGGCTCGGGTCTCTCCCGGGGCGACCATGTCGTTACCGCGCTCCAGAACCGCTGGGAGGCGGCGACCATCCACTGGGCCTGCCAGTTCCTCGGGCTGATCGTCACCCCGGTGAACTGGCGCGCAAAGGCCGAGGAGATCGATTTCTTCCTGCGCGAAAGCGACGCGCGACTGCTCGTGGTCGAGGCCGTGTCGCGCGACGCCGGCACCGGACCAGCAGCTGATCAGGGCATCGCGCTGGTCGATCTCGACGTCGCGGCAGGGTTGGTCGAAGATGATCCCGCGGCGCCGGACGTGCTGCCCGAAGCCGACGCCGAGGACTGGTCGCTGATGCTCTATACCTCGGGCACGACCGGCAATCCGAAGGGCGTGCCGCGCCGCCATCGCACTGAGCGCGCCGGCGCCATCGCGCATGTCGCGCAAAACACCTACCGGCGCGGTGAGCGCACGCTGGGCGTCATGCCGCTCTACCACACGATGGGCGTGCGCTCGCTACTCTCTATGTCCCTGGTCGGCGGGACGTTCGTCTGCCTGCGCCGGTTCGACGTGGCAAAGGCGCTCGGCCTCATCGAGGCGGAAAGGCTGACATGCCTCTATCTGGTGCCGACGCTCTACCATGACCTCCTGTATCATCCGCAGTTCGAGGGTACCGATATCGGTTCGGTCGAGTATCTCGGCTTCGCCGGCGCCTCGATGACCGACGGGCTGCTGGCGGCCTTGCAAGAAGCGTTTCAGCCGAAGCTTTTCGTCAATCACTACGGTTCCTCGGAAATTTACACTTTCACCATCAATCAGGACGCGCCGGCCAAGCCCGGCTCGGCCGGCCGTGCCGCGCTCAACCAGCGCATCCGGATAGCGCGGCTCGGGCTGGGCGATCCCGAGCAGACGGCCGCGCCCGGCGAAGAAGGCGAGATCGTCGCCAGCCTCGCGGGCGACGAAGCCTTCGAGGGCTACTGGAAGCGGCCGGACGCTGACGCCAAGGCACTGCGCGGCGGCTGGTACTTCACCGGCGACAGCGGCTACTTCGACGCCGACGGCGATCTCTTCGTCACCGGCCGTGTCGACGACATGATCATCACCGGCGGCGAAAACGTCTCACCGGTCGAGATCGAAAGCTGTCTGTCGCTCCATCCCGACGTGCTGCAGGTGGCCGTGGCCGGCGTCCCCGATGAGCGCTGGGGCCGGATCGTGGCGGCCTTCGTCATCGCCCGCGGCAGCGTGACCGCGGAAACGCTTGACGCGCATTGCCGCAACTCGGGCCTCGCGAACTTCAAACGCCCGCGCCGCTACGTGTTTCTGGAGGAGTTGCCGAAATCGCCGGTGGGAAAGCTCCTCCGCCGCAAGCTGGTAGCCGGCGACTACGACGAGATCGAGCCCCGGTCCGATGCCCGGCAGGCCAACAATCAGGAGATCCGATCATCATGAGCGCACAGACCGACATTTCAGGAAAAGAGTTCGACGGCTTCTCGGTCGAAATCGACGAGACCAGCAAGCGCGGCGACATCATCCTCGACCGCGGCGACTACAATACGATCGCCATGTGCCAGCGCGATCAGCTTCGCGCCGCCTTCGAGGCGCTTGATCGCGACGACCGCGTGCGGGTCATCGTGCTGAGGGCGGTCGGCAAGCATTTTTCGTCGGGCGGCTATATCCGCGGCTTCCTGGAAGCCTCGCCGGAGCACGTGTCGAAACTTGCCGACAACGTCGCTGCGCCCGCTCGCTGCGAAAAGCCGGTGATCGCAGCCAATCGCGGCTACTGTTTCGGCGTCGGCTTCGAGATCTCGCTCGCCTGCGATTTCCGCATCGCGTCGGAGACGGTGCAATACGCCCTGCCCGAACAGAAGCTCGGTCAGATCCCCGGATCGGGCGGCTCGGCGCGCCTGCAGAAGATCATCGGCATCACTCGCACCAAGGACATCGTCATGCGCTCGCGTCGCATCAGCGCGGAACAAGCACTGGCTTGGGGCATCGCAACGGAGGTGGTGCCCGACGGGGAGCTTGAGGCCGCCACCGACGCGCTGGTTGCCGAGCTGGTGACCTTTTCGCCGATCGCCCAGCGAACGGCCAAGAAGCTGCTCAACCAGACAGAGGACGCGACGTTGTCCATCGCCATCGAGCTCGAGGGCTACTGCTACTCGCGCCTGCGCCAGTCTGATGATTTCCGCGAAGGCGTCGAAGCCTTCCACGAAAAGCGCGCACCGGTCTTCACCGGCCGCTGACCTGCGGCACCGGATCGTCCGGTTCCGAATATCCACGACACGTCAGGAGGAGACGACCATGAAAACGAATTTGAAGGGAATTGTCGCCGCGACCGCCGTAGCACTCGCATGTTCGGGAGCGGCTTTCGCGCAGGAAAGTGTAAGGATCGGCGTGGTGACGCCGATCTCCGGCACTTACGCCCCGATCGGCCAACAGGTTCGCTGGGGCCTCGAACTGGCGACCAAGGAAATCAACGAGGCAGGCGGTATCGCAGGACGCCAGATCCAGCTGATCTTCGAGGATTCCGAGGCCAACCCGTCCGTCGCGGTGCAGCGCGCCGAGCGCCTGTTCGAAGTCGAGGACGTCGATTTCCTCACCGGCACCGTCAATTCGGGCGCGACGCTCGCGGTAGGCCAACTCGCCGAACGAGTCGGAAAGTTGATGGCGACCACCGTCTCCTTCGCGGATTCCATCACCGCCGCCCAGTGTTCGCCGAACGTCTTCCGCGTCAACGCACGCGCCGGCCAGCAATCGGCCGCACTGGCCGCCTGGGTCGTCGAGCAGAAGCCGAACCCCAAGGTCTTCTACCTCGGCCCTGACTACGAGATGGGCCGTTCGACCGTCGCCGCCTTCAAGGCGAAGATGGCCGAGTTCGGAGCGGAAGATGTCGGCGAACTCTTCGCGCCGCTCGACAGCCAGGACTACACCGCTTATTTCGGCCAGATTCGCGCCGCCCAGCCCGACGTCCTCTACACCTCTGTCGCCGGCAACGACACGGTCCGGTTCCTGACACAGATGCAGGAGTTCGGCCTCCTAGGAAACATGCTGGTGGTCGGCGCCTCCGGCACCATCACCTCGCAGAACATCACGGCCATCGGCGACGCGGCAAACGGCTTCGGTACCGGCGTCGGCTATTCGACCCGCATCGACACGCCGGAGAACAAGGCGTTCGTCGAGAAGTTCCGCCAGGCCTACAATGCCGATCCGGATCTCTATGGCACCGATTCCTACGGCGTGATCCACTTCTACAATGCGGCCGTCGAAAAGGCGGGGTCGGTCGAGCCGGATGCGGTGCGCGAGGCGATGCGCGATCTCACATGGATGACGCCGCAAGGCGAGAAACTGATGCGCCGCGGCGATCATCAGGCGCAACAGCCCATGTATGTCGTCCAGATCAATGGCGGCTCCTTCGACATCGTCGGTAAGGTGGACAGCGAGACGGCGCTCGGTGCCGATCTCTGCGAGAAATTCTGATCGCCGGCGCGGAAATCGTCTCGTGGCGATCATCCCTTCCCCGCCCGGGGAAGGGATGATCGACCGGCATCGAAACGGTCCAGCCTGCCAAAACATCAACGGGGAACATGCCGATGGACGGCGTCCTGTCCTATATCCAGTTCATTCTGGCGCCTCAGATGCTGACCGGCCTTGCGCTGGGCGTAGCCGTCGTGCTCGTCGCACTCGGCCTTACCATCATCTTCGGCCTGCTGGACGTCATCAACATGGCGCATGGCGAGTTCTACGCTGTCGGCGCCTATCTCGCCGTTGCGCTGGGCCTGGCGGGCATAAATTTCTGGGTGCTGCTGCTGCTCGTCCCGCTCATCATGGCGCCGATCGGCTACGCCTTGGAGCGCGGCCTGATCCAGAGGGTCTTCAACACCGGTGAGGACCGGCACGTTACGACGCTGCTTCTCACCTTCGGCCTCGCCATGGTCATCGAGGAACTGATCCTGATCGTCTTCGGCGTCGCGACGATGCGGCCGGCGACGCCGATCCCCGGCGCCATCCAGGTGTTCGGCATGTTCCTGCCGAACTATCGGCTCTTCCTGATCGCCTTCGGCCTCTTGGTCGTGGCCGGCGTGGCGATCGCCGTCTACCGGACCCGTTTCGGCTCGATGGTCAGGGCCGCCGCCTTTGACCGCGACATGGCCGCCTCTCTCGGCGTGCCCGTGAGCCAGGTTTATGCGCTCACCTTCGCGCTCGGCGTCGCGCTGGCTGGACTGGCGGGCGTTCTGCTGGCGCCGATCTATTCGGTGTTCCCGACGATGGGCCGCGACTTCGTCTTCATCGCCTTCACTGTCGTCATCGTCGGCGGCATGGGGTCGATCGTCGGCGCGGTGGTTGCAGGGTTGCTACTCACCCAGGTGCAGGCAATATCGAGCCTGTTCATTTCGCCCGTCTGGTCGCAACCGATCGTCTTCGGGATCATGGTTCTGGTCCTTGTCCTGCGCCCGCAGGGCCTGTTCGGGAGGCTCGGTCATGCTTGACCGGCTCAGCCTCTCCATGCGGGCCAGTCACATTCTGGTCGCGCTGCTTGTGGTTATCGCGCTGGTCTTCGCGCTCGTCGCCTGGTCGACCGGCGACCGCTTCTACCTCCGTCTCGCCACCGAGGCGCTGATCTTCGCCGGGCTTGCGCTGTCGGTCGACACCCTGCTCGGTTATACCGGCCTGCTCCCGCTCGGACAGGCGCTGTTCTTCGGCTTTGGCGCCTATGTCTCGGCGCTGGTACTGCGCGAGGCGCCGTCCTTCTGGACGGCAATCGGGGTCGTGTTCCTGTCCACCCTGGTGGTCGGGCTGACCGGCGGTGTCATCGCCAGCCGGGCACGCGGCGTCTATTTCGCACTGATCTCCTTCGGGCTGGCGCAGGTCGTGTCGAAGGTCGTCTTCAACATCCGCGAACTCGGCGCCTCCGACGGGCTGCGCGGGATCCCGGTCCTCGACATCGAGTTCGGTCTGTTCTCGATATCCACCAATGCGCCACTGGCCTTCTTCCTGTTCACACTGGCCTTCATCCTCTTGCTCTATGCTCTCGCCGCCTATCTGCTCGATACGCCCTTCGGCCGCGTCCTGATCGCGCTCAAGGCCAACGAGAAACGCGTGCCCTTCCTTGGCTATTCGGTCTTCGGCGCCCGGCTCGCGGCCTACATCCTGGCGGCCGAGATCGCCGCGCTGTCCGGCGCGCTCTATCCGATGCTGCGCGGCTTCGTCTCGCCGGAGCTGATGTTCTTCGCCGTCTCCGGAAACGCGATCATCGGGGTCATTCTCGGCGGGGTCGGCACGCTGGCCGGCGCGCTCTACGGATCGATCCTGCTCACCCTGATGCGTTCGATCGTCGGCACCTGGACCGAACACCATCTGATCGTCATCGGCCTCGTTTTCATAATCGTGGTCATCTTCCTGCCGCGCGGCCTGCTCGGCTTCGTGCGGCCACGACTGGAAGCCGTGCTCTCCAGGAGGCAAAAGCCATGAAGCCGATGCTCGAAGCCCGGAATCTAGCGGTATCCTTCGGCGGAATCCACGCCGTCGACGGCGTCACCTTCGCTGCCGCGCCCAACCAGATCACCACGGTGATCGGACCCAACGGCGCCGGCAAGTCGACACTCTTCAACCTGATCTCCGGCGCGGTGCGACCGCATCGCGGGCATATCGTGCTGGACGGGAAGCGGCATGAGCACATGCGGCCCGACCGCCTGCGCGAACTTGGCATCGGGCGCTCCTTCCAGATCACCAACCTGTTCTTCGAACTGACGGTGGCCGAGAATCTGCGGCTGGCCGCGCAACTCCTCGAGCCGAGGAAGCACTGGCTGGTCCCGGTCCGACGCAGCACGCTTGCCGGACAACGCGTCGGCGAACTGCTCGAGGAGTTCCACCTCGCCGGTAAGGCCGACGAACGTGCCGGCGACCTCTCCCATGGCGAGCAACGCCGGCTGGAGATTGCCGTGGCGCTTGCTGCGAGGCCGAAGGTGCTGATGCTCGACGAGCCGACGCAGGGGATGAGCCATTCCGACACGGCCGAGACCGCGAGGCTGATCCGAGCATTGACCGACAGCGTCACCGTTCTGCTGATCGAGCACGACATCGGCCTCGTGATGGACATATCCGACCGCATCGTCGTCATGCACCAGGGCCGCAAGCTCGCGGACGGACCGCCAGCCGAAGTGAGGGCGGACCCGGCCGTGCAGGCCGCCTACTTTGGACACGCCAGATCATGATCGAGATCGACACGCTCCACACACACTATGGGCTCAGCCACATCATCCAGGGGACGTCGCTCCGGGCTGGAAAGGGCGAGGTCGTCGGCATCTTCGGGCGCAACGGGGTAGGCAAGACGACGTTGCTGAAATCGGTGGCCGGCTGGGTCAAGCCATCCTCGGGCCAAATCCGCTTTGCGGGCCAGCCGATCGGCGGCCTGGCGCCCGACGAGATCGCCCGGCGCGGGATCGGCTTCGTGCCGGAGGACCGGCGCATCTTTCCGGGGCTTACCGTCAAGGAAAACCTCGACCTCGGCCTGCTGCAGCGGCGCGGGCGTTCCGGCTCGGAACAGAGGGCCGCACTTGAAAGCATATTCGAGCGGTTCCCACGCCTAGCGGAACGCCGCCGGCAACTCGGCACCACGCTGTCCGGCGGCGAGCAGCAGATGCTGGCGATCGCGCGCGTCCTGATCGGCGAGCCGAAGGCGATTCTGATCGACGAGCCCAGCGAAGGGCTGGCGCCGATGATCGTGGCCGAGATCTTCGCCATCATTCGCGAGTTGAAGGAACAGGGCGCCGCTGTGCTCCTCGTCGAGCAGAACCTACACGAGGCCCTGTCCGTCTGTGATCGGTTTTATGCGATCGACCGGGGCACGGTGTTGATGGAGGGCGATGCAGAGGATGATGCCGACCGGAATCGACTGATCGCGGCGATCGCGGTGTGAAAGCGATACGTCCAGTCTCCAACGTTATGTCCTGGATCGTGATCCGAATGGGCCGAACCGTCAGAGGAGAAGGCTAGACGTCAGGCCCACCCGCCTCGCCAGTGATTTTATTTAAGTAATTGTTTTTATTAAATAAATAGGATTTGGTTTAGTAAAACCAACCAATAGATCCACCATCAGTGGCAGCGGCGGAGCGTTCGCCTTCAGCCGCCAACTTTTTTCGAACCGAGAACGCCATACCCAGCAAATATCGCGGCGCAAGCCAGATCGAGAATGGCCCAAGTGCTGCGATCCATGTGCAAAGACAAGACAGGAATGAATAGGACGACGATCAGCGCGAACGCCACTTGCCCATGGCCAATGCCTTTCGCGTCCCCGAATGCCGACCTACGCGTCTACACCGTGGATCTGAAAGACGTGCTTGGCGATATCCAAACCGGTTGTGCCAGCCTTCTCCATGGAACGGCTCTCCCTCATGTGACTTTCGACAGCCACACTCTGGCACATTGCGATGCCATGAGCGGAGGCCGTCCACCGCATCGGGTCGGAGGATTCAGGATGCAAACGTCACGAACAGTGCCAGGCCAAGCGCGAGCGCGGCACCGATGCCTGAAAAACGGCGCCTGCGTGTCCGGTCCTGACGCGACGCGCCGCCGCCGGAATAATCGAAGCGCTCGTAGATCACCTTTTGCATCGGCATGCCCAGATCGATCAGCGTGTCCGAAACTGCGGTAACCATGGGACCCGGGCCGCAGATCAAAGCCACACTGCGCGCCGGGTCGAGCCCTTCGAGCATCCGGCTCAGGCGGTTGTGATCCAACCGCCCGATCAGGCCCTCCCAGTCGGACCCGCCTTCCTCGCTCAGCAGCATCACCTGCAGGTCCAGCCGGGCTTTCGCCGCTTCAATCTCAGGCAGGCAGGCGAAGTTCTCAGGCAGACCGGCTGCATAGGCGAGCCGGATCGGGCGCGGGTCCGCTCGGGCGACAAGGTCGCGCAGGAGCCCCATGCTCGGCGCAATACCGACGCCACCGGCCAACAGCAATATGCTTTCGCCCACAAGCTCCTCCAGCGTGAAGTCGCCATAGGGTCCGTCGATCCCAATGGGCGTGCCGGGGGCGAGCCGGCCGATCTGCCGGGTGAAATCGCCCGCTTCCTTGACGATAAGGCTCAGTCCCGGACGGGTCGGGCTGTCTGCGATAGAAAACGGATGATCGAATAGCGGAAAGCGGCGCGTACCCTCGGTCAGCCACACGAACTGTCCGGCACGATAGTTGAGGGGCGGAGTCCGTGGCGCTGGCGCGATGTCGAGTTCCCAAAGGCGATCGGCAAGCTTCGTGACCGATTTCAGCCGCCATGGCCGTCGGTGCAGTATCAGCCAACGCCATCCGTAGAGCACTGCAATCACGACGATGACAGCGCCGCTTTCAGCCCACCAGAAACCCCGCAGGGCGCTTGTGGCGCTAAACCGGCCGGCCGCGACCGCATGGTGCAGTCCGCCACCGATCGCGACCAAAGCAAGAATCACATGGCTTGCGCGCCAGAACTCGTAGCGCCATGGCAACCGGTCGCGCAGCACGGAACCAACAACCAGTAACGTCAGCGCGGCAAGTGCGATCACGCCGCTGCGATAGCGAGGGAGCGTCAGATACGCCATAAGCCTCTCGCCCCCCAGTTCGGGATTTTCCAGCCATGTCGGCGCGACATAGGCCAGTGGATGCAGCATCAGAGCGACAAGCACCCACCATGCCGCCATCTTGTGAAAGGCCATGATCTTGTCGATGCCGAGTTGCCCCGACACGACCCCAAACCGACCGGAAGTGACGAACTGTACCGCCATGGCGCCAAGCCCGATCAATCCAAGCCCTGCTGCGGCATACTCCCACGTATTCGCGGGAGCGACGCGCTGCGTCAGGGCCAGCCCAAGCGGCGCCAGGCAAAACAGTGGGTACAGTACCGCAAGTGCGGCGGCTGGAAGCTGCGGGGGCTCACCACCGCTGGACACGCCGATGCGGCTATCTGCTGCGGATTCGGACATGGATTCGGACCTCTGAAACCAGGAGCCAAGGCGGCGTAATATTCGAATTACGAACGCTATCCTCGGCGCAGAACCTATGGCAGATCAACAAGCCATGCTAGTGGAACGAATTTGACATTCGATACCCGCTCGATGTCGACCTCGAAATCGAATGTCGAATTTAATAGTTCCACTGGAATCACAAGCTTGCTGGTGGTTTCCTTGTTTCCATCATTTGCGCTCGCGGCCGATATAAACGGGATGCAAATGTTGGAAACGAACCACTAGTGTTGGTCCCAGGATATCAGGCTGGAAGAAATCACACATGCCCATTGTCCGTACGCTACGAGGTCTTGTCGCAGTTGCCGCATCGGCACTGCTCATATCGCCTGCCGCGCGCGCCGAGGTCGGCTTGAACGATCTCGTCGAAGCCTGGCTTGCGGCGGCGCACGGCAATTACTACTCCCGCTCGTTCACTTACTGGAATAAAGAGGGCGCGGTCCCCGAGGCTTGTGCGGCCTGCCATTCCGAACCGGGTTTCATCGACTATTTGGGTGCTGACGGCAGCACCCCCTTCGTGGTGAGCCGTCCTGCAGCAATCAATTCTCCGATCGGTTGCGCCTCCTGTCATACGGCGGCAGCCCATGCGCTGGACAGCGTGCGATTTCCCTCCGGCGTTACGGTGGATGGTCTTGGTCCTTCGGCGGTCTGCACGGTCTGTCATCAGGGCCGCCAGTCGGGCGACAACGTGAAAACCGCTACGCAGGGGATCGAAGAGGATACGGTATCACCCGATCTTGCCTTCCTGAACGTGCACTACGGCGTTGCGGCGGCGGTGATGCATGGGGCCGATGTGCGCGGCGGCTTCCACTATCCCGGCAAGACCTATGTCGGCCGGTTCACCCATGTGCCCAGCGCCAATACCTGTGTGGCCTGCCACGATGCCCACACGACAGAGGTCGCTACGGACGACTGCATGAGATGTCACCGTGGCGTCGAGGACATCCGCGACATCCGCACCCGCCATCGCGATTTTGACGGCGATGGCAATAGGGCGGGCGGCATTCATGCCGAGATCGTCGGCCTGCAGGAGCGCCTTTACGCCGCGATCCAGAGCTATGCCGCAGAGGTCGCGGAGGCACCAGTCGGCTACGCTACAGGAACCTTCCCCTATTTCTTCAACGACAGCGATGGCGACGGTCAGATCAGCCCTGACGAGGCGCTGTTCCCCAACCGGTACCTTGGCTGGACACCACGCCTTCTGAAGGCGGCCTACAATTATCAGGTGGTGACGAAAGACCCCGGCGGTTATGTGCACAACCCGACCTACTTGTTGCAACTGCTTTACGACAGCCTGCAAAGCCTGTCGCAGCGGGTCGAAGTGGACATGGCCGCAATTCGCCGCCCGTAATCGGCAGGGCGCTGTCATGGAGCATCCGCGCGGGAATTGGTGCCCCGGAGCGGACTGAGCGGCGGCGTCCGCGATCTGAAACCGGTCTGCCGGGCACTTTGCAACCTGTCGTCATGCGGTCGACGCCAGATCCCGTGTTGCCTCGTTCTTCAACCTTTCGCGGCACCGCGAGGCGCCGCGCCTTCAGGCTTCGGGTAATAGGCTATCGTCTCGGGGGCGTTTGAACCGCCAGTGATGACAAAGCTCATGGCCTGGTCAAAGGTCCAGTCGGTGAACGTGAGTTTCCTGACCGGCACGATTTCGATGTAGCCCGATGTCGGGTTTGGCGAAGTCGGGACATAGACCGCTGCCAGTTCCTCGCCGGTTGCTTCATCCTTCAGGATGCGGGTGACCAGACCGACGGTCTTCATTTCGGGCGAGGGAAAGTCGATCAGCACGACGCGCCGCTCCCCGCCATCGGCGGAGCCTCCAGCCACGGTAAGGAAGCGCTTGGTCGCCTGATAGACCTTTTCGACAAAAGGGATCCGACCGATCATCCACTCGAACACCAGGATCAGTCTCTGACCGATGACCCGGCTGGCACCCCACCCCAGAACCCAAAGAAAGCCCAGCACGACGAGCACGGCGACGATGGAAAGGAGTGTTTCGTTCTGAAGCCAGGCCGCCAGTGCCGGATGTTCCGGCGCCAGCGTGCGGGCAATGCCGCTCACCCAGGGTCGCCCGACCCGGGCAAGCTGGCCGAAAAGAAAGTCCAGGATGATCCAGGTGATGGCCAGCGGCGCCGCCGTAATGGCTCCGATCAGAATGTATCGACCGGCGGATTTCATGCGATGGGGCGTTTCAGGTGGTGCCATGTCCGACGGCTCTCTTTCTGCCAATCCGATGGTCTTCGTCAGACGAACCCGGCAATCGGGCAAGTGTCAAGCGCAGCGCGCAATCTGGGAGGCCCGCTGGCGATGCTCACGGAGGATAAGTGGCTGGTCCGAACGCGCGCGCCCGAGGCGCGTGAGAAGACGACCAGCACCTCGAGCGGCAGGCCCTGTTTCCAGTAATCACCGAAGCGGAAATCGCAGCGGCCAAGGATAAGCGCGTCGTTCTGTTGCCAGATGGGGGTGATGAAGGCGCAGAACGTGCCGATGGCCACCGCCGTCAGGGCGCTGTCCGGGTTGACCCCAAGGACTGCAGCGATGCCGGGGGGCGATCGGGTGCATCACCGACGCCAATCGGCGCTCTCCAGGAGGCGCATCCAGCGATGTGCCCGTGTGTTCGCCTTGACCATCTTGTTGTCGACGCGGGCGCGGCCGGCTCCTGCACGCCCTTCCGGCACCACTGGTCATCTCGCATTCCCTCAGTCCTTGACGGGGGCGCGCGCGACCAGCAGCTTGTCGATCCTGAGCCCGTCCATGTCGACGATCTCGATCCGCCAGCCGTCGGCGGTGACGCTCTGCCCCACCGTTGGCATATCCCCGATCCTTTGGAGCACGAAGCCCGCGACTGTCTCGAAGCCCAGCTTATCCGGCATCGTCAGCTCGAGATGTTCCGCAAACTCGTCGATCGGCATCCAGCCCGCCACAAGAAGCGAGCCGTCGTCGCGCGTGACGAGTTTCAGCTCGTCGTTCTTGGTCTCGTCGAAACCGCCCGCGATAGTGCCCAATACGTCCATTGGCGTGACAATCCCCTCAAAACGCCCGTACTCGTCGTAGACGAGAAGCATGTGGCAGGGGGAATTGCGCAGCCGCTCGATCACCTCGAGCGCCGGCAACGTCTCCTGGATAACGGGGGCGGGGCGCATCAGCGCCATGGCGTCGAAATCGGCTTCCGTCGTCGCCAGGAGGTCGCGACTGTGGATGACGCCGACAATATCGTCCGGGCCGCCCCGGCGCAGCGGAAGGCGGGAGTGGCCCGACTCGCGGAACCGCGCAAGAATTTCGCCGCGGGTCTCGTGCGCCTCGGCGATCTCGACGTCGCGGCGCCGGGTCATCAGGCCGCGGGCCCGCCGGTCGGAAAAGCGCATGACGCCTCCAATCAACTCCTTTTCGGCCCTGTGGATGACGCCCGCTCCGGCCGCCTCGGAGAGTATCATCCGGATGTCTTCGTCGCTGACGGAAGTCTCACGCCGGTTCGAATGCCCGAACAGTCGGAGAACCAGCTTGCCTGACCTGTCCAGCAGCCAGACGACCGGCGCGGCGATCCGGGACAACAGAAGCATCGCCGGCGCGACGCGAGATGCCACGCGTTCGGGCGCTGCGAGCGCGATCTGCTTGGGGACAAGCTCTCCGACGATGAGTGACAGATAGGTGATGACAATCACGACGAGACCGACGCCGACTTCCTGCGCCAGCCTCTCAGGCACGCCGAAATCGGGGAGGGCGGCCGCCAGCCGTGTGCCGATCGTCGCGCCCGAGAAGGCGCCCGCGAGGATCCCCACCAAAGTGATGCCGATCTGGACGGTCGAGAGGAAGCGTCCGGGATCTGCGGCGAGATTCAACGCGATACGCGCGCCCCGGCTGCCCTGGTCGGCCTGAGTCCTGAGGCGGGCCGGCCGCGCCAAGACGATGGCCAGTTCCGACATCGCCAGAAGCCCGTTCAGGCAGATCAGGAGCAGGACTAATGCAACTTCTATGAACACGATCAGCTTCTCCTATGACGCCTGTTTCCCTTCAGTCTCGATCGAGGGGATTTCCGTCCGTTCCTCCTCCGGCGCGCCGCAGAGCAGGTCGACCGCGCGGTCGGCCGCGTCCTGGAAGGGCTCCAGAACCATGTCCGCACCGGCCGCGACCAGCTCCTCTGTGTCGCGTGAGTGGTGCGACGCGACCGCAATCCGGCCGCGGAAGCCAGACGTGCGTGTCAGCTGGATCAGCGTGGTGCGCGTGTCCTCATGGCTGAGTCCGGTGGGATGGATCGGAACAGTCGAGACGATCCATTCGGCCCGGGAGAGCGGGAGCTCAGCGACGAATTCGGGATCAGTCGCATCTCCGAACTCGGTCTCGATGCCCAGTTCGCGCCAGCGCCGTAGAGCGAGCGGATTGAAATCCACGCCAAGTACGCGGATACCACGCTTCTTAAGCCGCATCCCGATGGCCGTGCCGAAGCGCCCGAGCCCGAAGACGATCACCGTGTAGCCACCGTCGCGATGGGCGCCCGCCTCGGAGGGTTCGCGCGGGGTATTCTTGCGCTCGAATATGCCGAGCAGCGGCTCGATGATCGCATAGAGCTGGTGCGAATAGGTGATCATGTAGGTGGACGCCGCGATGGTCACCAGCCCGACCATCGTGACAAGGCCAAGCGCATCCCCCTGCACATGGCCGAGCGAGACTCCCATCGCCACGAAGATCAGGGAGAACTCGCTGATCTGCGCCACCGTCAGACCGGCAAGGAATCCGGTGCGCTTGCGGTAGCCCATCGCGCCCATGATCGCGAGCACGATCAGCGGATTGCCGACCAGCACGAAGAGCGAGAAGACGAAGGCGCCGATGACATGCGCACCCAGAAGCGACAGGTCGAGCGCCGAGCCGAGCGCGATGAAGAAGAATAGCAGCAGAAAATCGCGCAGGGGCGCGAGCCGCGCCGCAATGGTCTCGCGGTAGGGCGTCGAGGCGAGGGCGACGCCGGCCAGCAGGCCGCCCACCTCCTTGCCCAGCCCGACGAAATCGCCGATCGCCGCGAACATGGCCGCCATGGCGATCGCGAAGATCACCAGCAGTTCGGGCGCACGCGCAAGGCGCTCGGTCAGCGGATTGGCCATGTAGCGCACGAACAGCACCACAAGTGCCACCATGGCGAGGCCCAACGCGAGCACCGTCAGGACCGAACCGCCGCCATGGCCGTCCGCATCCTCGGCCGCCGCGCCGATGCCGATGGCCGAGAGTACGATCATCGCCAGCACCACGACGAGGTCCTGCACGATCAGGAAGCCGAGCGCGATCTGCCCGTGAAGCGAGTCGATCTCGCGCTTGTCGGACAGAAGCTTCACGATGATGATCGTCGAGGAAAATGTGAGCGCCACGGCGACGTAGAGGCTGGTGACGTGGCCAAGGCCGAGCGCGAGCCCGATCAGGTAGCCGAAGATCGACGTGAAGGCGACTTGGCCGAACCCTGTCAGGAGCGCTACCGCCCCGAGCGAGCGGATGAGCTTCACGTCGAGCTTGATGCCGACGAGAAACAGCAGCACGGCGATGCCAAGCTCCGACAGGAGGCTGATCTGCTCGTCCGAATGCACGACATCGAGTGCCGAGGGCCCGGCGATCAGGCCGACCGCGATGAAGCTCACGATGAGCGGTTGCCTCAGGAGGATCCCGAGGAGTCCGATCACCGCGGACATTACCAGGAGTGCGGCGACTTCCCCGAACGCGGACTGTACGATCGCTTCCATCAAGTCTTCGGTCCCTTCGTCGAATGTGCGCCAGCCTCGTCGGGCTGTTCCACAGTTCCCCCGCCGCCATTTGTCGTCCCCGCCGGCCGTGTGGCGTGGCCTTCGAGGAAGGCGTCAAGATCGTGCGAGCGGATCCGCCACCCCCTGCCGATATCGATCGCGCGGAGTTCTCCGTCCTTGATCCAGTGCTGAACGGTCGCCTCGCTGACCTCCAGAAGGTCGGCGGCCTCCTTCGCGCTCTGGTATTTCTCGCGGGACATGTTGAACGTCTTTTCACCGGGTTTGGCTTGCGATAGCGTACTGTAGAGCAGTCCAGATTATTCAGACAGAGCTTGGTGCGGAATCGCGCGCTCCGCTCTTCCAATACGAGACGGCACCCAGGGACCGGACGCGATGAAAATGATCATGGTGGCCACGGACTTCTCCGAGCGGTCAGATCGGGCACTGAGGCGCGCCACGCTTCTCGCGCGACAGTTCGGCGCCAGCATCGCGCTCATCCATGTGGTCGACGACGATCAGCCGCGGCGGATCGTTGACGTCGAGCGCGACGAGGCGAAGAAACTGCTGCGCCAGATGGGTGCGACCCTGCGGGATGTCGACGGCGTGGAATGCAAGACGCGGGTCATTCTGGCATCGCCCTTCGTGGGTATCGCAAAGGCCGTCGAGGACACAGTTCCCGACCTTCTGGTCATCGGGCCGCATCGCCGGCAGATGCTCAGGGATGTCTTCGTCGGCACCACGGCAGAGCGGACGATCCGTTCGGTGAGCTGCCCGGTCCTCATGGTGAACGCCCCTCCTGCCGGGAATTACAGGCACGTCCTGCAGATGACCGATCTGTCCGACGGCTCCCGCCAGTCGCTGCAGCGCTTCCCCGCGCTTGGCATCGGCGAGCGGGCCCGGAATTCGTTGCTCCATGTCTTCGATGCTCCGGCCCTGCGGCTGGCATTCAGCCACGCGATGCCGAAGGACGAGCAGGAGCATTACCTGGCCGGTGCAAAGAAAGACGCGTCGCGAGATCTTTCCCGCTTTCTTGCATCGGCAAATCTCGGCAGTGTCGAGCCAATGGTCCGCTACGAGGCGGCAGCGGCCCCGCTCGAAATTCTGAAGGCGGCGGACGAGGAACAGGCCGATCTGATCGTGCTTTCGACGCATGGCCGGAGCGGACTTTCGAAGCTGCTCATCGGCAGCGTCACGGAACAGGTGCTTCAGACCTCACCGGTCGATGTCCTCACCATTCCGCCGCTGAGCAGCCAGTGACCGACTGGGACGGAGCTCCCGAGAGCCAGTGCCGAAAAAGACCATCGACAGGCGGCGCCGGCCGCCGCGACAGAGCTTTGGCGGCGTTGCCATAAAATTGCCCCGTTGCGGTCACAGTGCATTAAGCAGCCACTAAGATTATCGTGTAACAAGGGGATTGTTCGGAAATCGGGTGGCGGTATCCGGCCGGAAATGGTCCGGGGCAGAGGATTCGGAGAGGGTTTTGAACGGTTCTGCCTTGAAAAGAGCAATCGGTGGCGCGCTCGCCGGCAGCGCCGTGCTGTTGCTTGCCGCCTGCGCCGCCCCGTCACCGAAATTTTCGATGCAATCGCCCGTTTCGGAATCCAAGGAGTATTTCTCGGAGAAGGAATACGGCGTCAAGGCAAGCCCGCGCGTGGTGACCCGTTCATCAAGGCTCACGAGGGGTGGCGGGCGCTATCAGGTCGGAAAGCCATACCAGATCAAGGGCAAATGGTACCGGCCGAAGGAAGATCCCGACTACTCCAAGCGCGGCAAGGCATCATGGTACGGCGCGGCATTCGACGGACGGCTGACGGCCAACGGCGAAGTCTATGACATGTCCCACCTGACCGCCGCGCACCCCACCATGCCGTTGCCCAGCTATGCGCGGGTGACGAATCTCGCAAACGGCGCGTCGGTCGTCGTCAGGGTCAACGATCGCGGGCCCTATGCGCATGGCCGCATCATCGACCTGTCGAAGCGCGCCGCTGACATGCTCGGCTACTCCCAGAACGGGGTTGCCGAAGTCCAGGTTGACTACGTCGGAAAGGCGCCGCTGCACGGCCAGGACGATGAATATCTTCTTGCTTCCTACAAGCCGGGCAAGGGGATGCCTTCGTACGGATTGCCCGATGGCGTGATGCTGGCGATGAACAGCCCGGCACCGAGCGTGGTGGTTCAACCGCGGGTCCCCGCACAAGGCCTGTCTGGCATCTCGGTCAATCCCGATACGGCAGTTTCGTCGCGCGAAGCGCTCCCGGAATTGCCGAACATCGGACCGCTGATCGTCAATCGGCCGCTGGTCGCGCTCGCGCTTGGATACGCGCCGGATAGTCCCGCGCCATCCGCCGTATCGGCTTTCGACAAGCTTGGAATCGACGCTGACCGGATAAAGGCGTCGTGGCGCATGCAGACGGGCGGCGAAACACGCAGTCAGACGGTCTATGTCGCGGCTGGAACCTTTGCATCGCGCGATTTTGCCGAAGCGCTCGCCGATCGCCTGTCCCGCCACGCCCGCAGCGAGGTTTCGACGACGCGGGAGGGCAGCCGGACCTGGTATTCGGTGGCCGCATATCCCTCGCATGAAGCGGATCTCGATACCCTGCTTCGGACCGCCTGGGAAAACGGGGCCCTGGATGCCCTGGTCGTTCGGCCCTGACACGGCGGCCTGGCCATTCCCAACTCCGGCCGATCTGGCGCCAACGCGGCGTGTTTTCATTTCCTTCGCGACCGCGATTCAAGCGACATAATACGCAGGCCCGCAATTCCATTTTCGCGGAAATGGGCTAGGGTAAAGAAGATGCGGCTCCGAATTGAATGTCGGCTGTTCCGGCGGGCTCCGGGGCAGGGGTCTGGATGCCGCGAATACGGGTGAGGAAACCAGGATTTCGATATGAATGCCGTTTCCGCGGCCATCCGTGCCGCTCTCTGTTCGATTTTAATGCTTCTGGCGATGTCCGGCGCTGTCCGTGCGCAGTTGTTCGAAACATCGGCGGGCCAGGCCTTCATGATCGATGCGGAGACCGGCTCGATCCTGTTTTCCAAGGATCCGGACAAGCTCATTCCGCCAGCCTCGCTGGCCAAGCTCATGACCATGGAAGTGGTTTTCAACGCCATCAATTCCGGCCGCCTTTCGCTGGACGACACGTTTTATGTGAGCGAAAACGCGTGGCGCACCGGCGGGGCGTCTTCCGGCGGCTCGACCATGTTCGCAGAGTTGAAGTCCGAGATCCGCCTCGAGGACCTCATCAAGGGCGTCATTATCCAGTCGGCCAATGACGGATGCATCATCATCGCCGAGGGCATGGCGGGGTCGGAGGAGAACTTCGCCCGGCTGATGACCGAGCGCGCCCGCGCGCTCGGGCTGGAAAGATCGGTCTTCAAGAACTCCACAGGGCTGCCCGCGGAAGGCCAGTATGTAACGGTGCGCGAACTTGCCAAACTGGCCCTGCACATCTGGCGGACCTACCCGGAATTCTACAAGTTCTACAGCCACACCGATTTCACCTGGAACAAGATCTTCCAGCGCAACCGCAATCCGCTGCTGCGCATGGACATCGGCGCCGACGGCCTGAAGACCGGATTCACCGAAGAAAGCGGCTACGCGATCGTCGGTTCGGTCAATCGGGACGGCAAGCGCCTTTTCGTCGCGATGAGCGGCCTTGCCAGTGAGCGGGTGCGGGCGGAGGAAGCGCGCAAGATCCTCGATTGGGGCATCCGTGCCTTCGAAAAGGTCGAACTCTATGCGGACGGAGAGGTTGTCGGTGAGGCGGCGACCTATGGCGGAGAAAAATCCGGAGTTGCGGTCGCGGCCAAGGGACCGGTCTCCATTCTGGTACCCATCACCAACCGCGACCGCCTGATCGCCAGGATCGTCTATGACGGCCCCGTCGAGGCGCCCGTTGAAACGGGGACCCAAATCGGTACGCTGAAGGTGTGGATCGGCGACACGCTGAGCCAGGAAACGCCGCTCTACGCCGCCGAGGACGTCGGCAAGGGAACGCTGACCCAAAGGGCGCTCGATGCGGTGGAAGAACTGATGATCGGCTGGCTCAGGGGTTAGCGATGCGACCGGCGCAACTGGACCTTTCGCCTGCGAAACCCTAGTTTCCGGCAACGACGAACGGGTTTATCGAGGCAGGCAGGCAAGCGTGCGACGCGGATATTTCATCACTTTCGAAGGCGGCGAGGGCGCGGGGAAATCGACCCAGATCGAACGCCTGGCCGACACGCTGCGCCGCGCCGGGCATACGGTTCTTGCAACGCGCGAACCGGGCGGCTCGCCAGGTGCGGAGGCCATACGCCATGTTCTGCTGTCCGGCGCCGCTGAAGCGCTCGGACCGGCGATGGAGGCTGTTCTTTTCGCAGCGGCGCGTGGCGACCATGTCGATTCCGTCATCCGTCCGGCGGTCGAGCGGGGCGAAATCGTGCTTTGCGACCGGTTCATGGACTCCTCGCGCGTTTACCAGGGTGTGACAGGCGAACTGGACAGCAGCTTCATGTCCGCGCTGGAGCGCGTCACCGTGGGTGACATGATCCCCGACCTGACCCTGATCCTCGACCTGCCCGTGGACGCCGGCATGGAGCGCGCCGCGGCGCGGCGCGGCAAGGACGTTGCGGACCGCTATGAAAAAGAGGATCTGGCGATCCAGGAACGCCGGCGCGCGGCCTACCTGGCGATCGCCGGAGCCGAACCCGAGCGCTGTATTGTCATCGATGCATCGGCGTCGCCGGATGCGGTCGCCCACGCGATTGCCAAGACGGTGCGCGCGCTGATCAAGTCAAAGCCCGCCGGAAATGCAAAACAGCTGGAAAATGCGGGGGCTGATCATGGATGAGCGCCTTGCCCCTGAGCAATACGATACGCTGCCGGACATTCCAGAGCCGCGGGAGAACCCGTTTCGCGCGGGTCATGATGAAATTGCCGGACGCATCGCTACGGCCTATCGCGCCGGCAAGCTGCATCATGCGCTGCTGTTTGCCGGGCCGGCGGGGGTTGGCAAGGCGACCCTGGCGTTTCACATCGCACACCACCTGCTTGCCAACAGGGATGCGGCGTCGGCGCACGAATCGATTGTTGAGCCGGACCCTGCGTCCGGCCTGTGGCGGCAGATCGCGAGCGGGGCGCATCCGGGCATCCTGCATCTGGCGCGGCCGTTCGACGACAAGCGCAAGCTCTTCAAGACCGTGATCACCGTCGAGGAGGTTCGCCGGGTGTCTCGGTTCCTGTCGCATACCGCCCATGACGGCGGCTACCGGGTGGTGATCGTCGATCCGGCGGACGACATGAATACGGCGGCAGCCAATGCGTTGCTGAAGAACCTCGAGGAACCGCCGCGGAAAACGCTGTTCATCCTGGTCAGCCATTCGCCGGGGCGCCTGCTGCCGACGATCCGCTCGCGTTGCCAGGTGCACCGCTTCGCTCCTCTCGGCCACGAAGACCTTGAGCGGGTATTGCGGGCCGTCGGCGCGGAACTGCCACAGGATGCTGCCGGGCGATCGGCACTTTTCGATCTCGCACAAGGCAGCGCGCGCACCGCGTTCCTTCTGACACAATATGGCGGGCTGGAGATCGCGACGGCCACCGACGAGGTGATCGACGCTCCTTCATTCGACGTTCTTGCCGCGGACAAGATCGCCCAGGCGCTCGCAGGGCGCGATGCGTCGATCCAGTTCGACATCTTCAACCGCCACGCAGCCGAGCGCGTGGCGCGCGCGGCATCGGCAAGTGCGCAAACCGGCGACAGCGGCAGGGCGACGCGGCTCAGTGAGCTGTGGAGCGAAACCGCCTCGACCATCCGCGACACCGAGACCTACAATCTCGACAAGCGTCAGCACGTAATGGGGCTTTTGCACCGGCTTAATGCCGATCTCGCCGGCCGATAGACCAGGACTGTTCGTCCGTATGGCAATCGTGCGGCAATTGGGTTATCTCACCGCCACGACACAAGGCGGCGCACGCGCCGCCGCGACATGACGGGTATCTGGCTGATGCAAAAAGAGAAGTTCTATATCACGACGCCGATTTTCTATCCCAACGGCGTTCCCCATATCGGCCACGCCTACACGGCGATCGCCACCGACGTGCTCGCACGCTTTGCGCGCCACGACGGCAAGGATGTCTTTTTCCTGACCGGAACCGACGAGCACGGCCAGAAGATGCAGCAGACCGCCGAGAAGGAAGGGATTTCGCCGATCGAGCTGGCCGACCGCAATTCGGCGGTGTTCCGCCGGATGGTCGAGACGCTTGGCTGCTCCAATGACGATTTCATTCGCACCACCGAAGACCGCCACCGCATATCCTGCCAGACGCTGTGGCAGCGGATGGAGGAATCGGGCGACATCTATCTGGGTAGCTACGGCGGCTGGTACTCAGTGCGCCAGGAAGCCTTTTTCGACGAGAGCGAAACGACGGTCGGCGATGACGGCGTTCGCCGCGAACCCCTGGGCTCGCCGGTCGACTGGGTGCAGGAGGAAAGCTACTATTTCCGCCTTTCCGCCTATGGTGACAAGCTGCTCGAGCTTTACGAGAAAAATCCCGGTTTCGTGGCGCCGGCAGAACGCCGCAATGAGGTCATCAGCTTCGTGAAATCAGGCTTGAGAGACTTGTCGATCTCGCGCACCAGCTTCAACTGGGGCATTCCGGTGCCCGGCAACGACAAGCATGTGATGTATGTCTGGGTCGACGCGCTGACCAACTACATCACCGCCGCCGGCTATCCCGACGAGAACGCCGGGCGCTGGTCCTTCTGGCCCGCAATGCACATCATCGGCAAGGACATCGTGCGGTTCCATGCGGTCTATTGGCCCGCGTTCCTGATGTCGGCGCGGGTGGAGGTGCCCAAGCGGGTCTATGCCCACGGCTTCCTGTTCAACAAGGGCGAGAAGATGTCGAAGTCGGTCGGCAACGTCGTCGATCCCTTCGCGCTGGTGGACGCCTACGGGCTCGACCAGGTCCGCTATTTCTTCATGCGCGAAGTGCCGTTCGGCCAAGACGGCTCCTACAGCCATGAGGCGATCGTCAACCGCATCAACGCCGATCTTGCCAACGATCTCGGCAATCTGGCGCAGCGCTCGCTGTCGATGATCGCCAAGAACTGCGATGCCAAGGTACCGCAGTGCGGCGACCTGCAACCGCCGGACGAGGCGATCCTCGCCCAGGCCGCGAGCGCACTCGATGCCGCGCGCAAGGCGATGGGCGAGCAGGCGATCCACTCGGCGCTGGCTGCGATCTTCGCCGTGGTCTCGGAGGCCAACCGCTACTTTGCCGGCCAGGAACCCTGGGCGCTGAAGAAGACCGATCCCGTGCGCATGGAAACCGTGCTGTGGACGACCGCGGAAACGCTCCGGCGCTTAGCAATCCTTTGCCAGCCCTTCATTCCGGGTTCTGCCGGCAAGCTGCTGGACATTCTCGGTGTCGCCGACGATGTTCGAGAATTCGCCCATGTCGATGACGCGCATGCCCTGGAGCCGGGAGCCAGCCTGCCGGCGCCCGAACCGGTCTTCCCGCGTTATGTCGAAAAGGAAGATGCCTGATCCAATGCTGATCGACAGCCATTGTCATCTCGACTTTCCGGACTTTGCCGAAGAGCGCGACGCGATCATAGCCCGCGCGGTCGAGGCCGGGGTGAAGCGGATGGTGACGATCTCCACGCGCGTGGCACGGTTCGATGCCGTAAAGGCGATCGCGGAAGCCCATGAGCCCGTATTCTGTTCGGTCGGCACCCACCCGCACAGTGCCGCCGAGGAGCCGGACGTGACCGCCGCGCAACTCGTCGCCCTGGCGGCACATCCGAAGTGCGTCGCCATCGGCGAGGCGGGGCTCGACTATTTCTACGACAAGTCGCCGCGCGACGTTCAGGCGGCGAGCTTCCGCCAGCACATCGCCGCTGCGCGTGAGACCGGCCTGCCGCTGGTGATCCATTCGCGCGATGCCGATGCCGACATGACGGCGATTTTGGAGGAGGAAACGGGGAAGGGGGCCTTTCCCTTCATCCTGCATTGCTTTTCTTCCGGCCGTGCGCTCGCCGAAGCCGGCATTCGTCTCGGCGGCCATGTTTCGTTCTCCGGCATCCTCACCTTCAGGAATTCCGGGGAATTGCGCGAGATCGCGCGCGACCTGCCGCTCGATCGGCTGCTGGTGGAAACCGACGCGCCATACCTGGCGCCGGTGCCGTTTAGGGGAAAACGCAACGAGCCGGCGCATGTGGTACACACCGCCGCTGTGCTTGCCGAAGCCAAGGGGCTTGAACCGGAAGCTGTCGCGGATGCGACCACGGCGAACTGCCTGCGCCTGTTCGCCAGGATGCCGGCGGCGACCGGCTCAACCGTCTGACCGCCATGGCCGCGACGCTCCGCTTCACGATTCTCGGCTGCGGGTCTTCGCCCGGTGTACCCCGCATTTCCGGTGACTGGGGCAATTGCAATCCTGCCAATCCGCGCAACAGGCGGCGGCGCGCCTCCGCGCTCGTGGAACGTATCGGCGATGATGGCGGCGTAACCCGGGTGGTCATCGATACCGGCCCTGATTTCCGCGAGCAGATGATCTCGGCCGGCGCGGGAACGCTCGACGCGGCGGTTTATTCCCATCCGCATGCAGATCACATCCATGGCGTCGACGACCTGCGCGGCTATGTCATCACGCAGCGCCGGATCATGGATGTCTGGGCCGACGAAAAGACAATGGAGCGGCTTCATGACGGTTTTCGCTATGTCTTCGAGACGCCGCCGGGATCGTCCTATCCGCCAATTCTCAGGCCGAACCGGATCGAGCACGGGGTGCCGTTCACCATTGAGGGCGAGGGCGGTCCGATCACTTTCGAACCCCTGAAGCAGTTGCATGGCGACATCATTTCGCTCGGCTTTCGCATCGGCGATCTCGCTTATTGCTCCGACGCCAGCGGATTTCCCGAAGCGACCGTCAAGCGGCTATCGGGGCTGGACGTCCTGATCATCGACGCGTTGCAGTACCGCCGCCATCCGAGCCATTTTTCGATCGGGGAGTCGCTCGACTGGATCGAGCGCCTGCAGGCACGCCATGCGATCCTTACCCACATGCATGTACCGCTCGACTATGATGTGGTGATGGCCGAAACACCGGCACACGTGGAGCCCGCATATGATGGGATGGTCGTTGAACTTTCAGTACCATAATATTGATTTATAAAGGTTTTTATGATGAAAAGAAGCACTGACAGAGTCAAGGCCGCGGCGGATCGGGCGGGCCTGGAAATCGAGATTCGCCGCATGGGCGAATCAACCCGCACGGCGAAGGAAGCGGCCGAGCAATGTGGTTGCGAGGTTGCCCAGATCGTCAAGTCGCTCGTATTCCAGGGTGCCGACAGCGCCGCGCTGTTTCTGTTCCTTGTTTCCGGCGACAAATCGCTCGATCTTGCCAAGGCCGCTGCGCTGACCGGCGAAAAGCTCGAACGCGCTGACCCGCGCCACGTTCGCGAGGAAACGGGATTTGCCATCGGCGGTGTCGCGCCGATCGGACACAAGATCGCGGTTCCATGTTTTGCTGACCAATCGCTGCTGCGCTTCGATGTCGTATGGGCGGCCGCAGGCGCACACGACGCTGTGTTCAGCGCCAGGCCCGACGACCTGTTTCGCGCCGCCAATGCCACGGCAGCGGATATCGCGGCGTAATCAAAGGCTTGGCCAACAGTCCGTATTATACCGCAAGTTCCATAATCCATCTTATGCGATTTCTTCATGTCGACGGACTTGCGCTGCCATCCTGATGCCAGCCACAGATATGCGCCCGGTGCAAATGATGCCCGGCGCCCTACCAGGAAGCGATTCGAGGTGCCCTGCCTCACGTCGCCATGGTGCGCTCGGCCAGCCGGACCCAGTAGGACGAACCGAACATGATCGCCTCGTCGTTGAAATCGTAGTTGGGATGGTGCAGCCCGGCGCTGTCGCCATTGCCGGTGAAGATGAAGGCACCCGGACGTGCCTGGAGCATGTAGGAGAAATCTTCCGCACCCATCAGCGGCGGATGGTTCGTTTCGACCCGACCGGCTCCGGCGACGTCCTCGGCAACGGCCACGGCGATTTCCGTCTGGCGTTCGTGGTTCACTGTCACCGGATAGCCATCGAACCAACTGATCCTTGCCGTGGCGCCGAACGCCTCGGCAATGCTGTGCGTCATCGCCGTCACGCGCTTGCGGATCTGGTCCTGGACCTCGCCGGACAAGGTCCGAACGGTTCCTTTCAATTCTACGCGATGCGGCAGCACGTTGTAGGTGTCGGTGTCGCCGCGCATCGACGTGACCGAGACGACAGCCGCCTCCTGCGGATCGATATTGCGCGATACGATCGATTGCAGAGCCGTCACCAGATGCGCGCCGACGACGGTGGTATCGATGCACCGCTCGGGTAGCGCGGCGTGGCCGCCGACACCTTCGAGAACGATTGTGAACTGGTCGGTCGACGCCATGATCGGCCCGGAACGGATCGCAAACTCACCCACCGGCAGGCTCGGCATGTTGTGCATGCCGTAGACTTCCTGAATGCCGAAACGCTCCATCAGGCCGTCCTCGACCATCGCGCGCCCGCCTGCGCCACCTTCCTCGGCCGGCTGGAAGATCACGACCACGGTGCCACCGAAATTGCGGGTCTCGGCGAGATGCCGGGCCGCGCCCAGCAGCATCGCCGTGTGGCCGTCATGGCCACAGGCATGCATCTTGCCGTCGTTCCTGGAGGCATGCGGCAGGCCGGTCGCTTCCTTGATCGGCAGCGCATCCATGTCCGCGCGCATGCCGATCACCTTGCCCGAACCAACCGCCCTTCCCCTGATGACGCCGACCACACCTGTACGCCCGATGCCGGTCACCACCTCGTCGACCCCGAATTCGCGCAGTTTCTCCGCAACAAAGGCCGCGGTGTCATGCACGTCGTATTGCAGTTCGGGGTTTTCGTGCAGATGGCGGCGCCATGCCGTGATTTCAGCGTGCATCTCGGCAAGGCTGTTGACGGTTGCCATTTACATTCTTCTCCATGATCCCCGGCAGGAACCGCAAAAGCTAGAGCCGTTCGTCTTCAAATGGAAGCAGTTTGATGGCGACGACACCGGGCCTTGACCCGCGATTGACAAAACAACCGCAAATACACATATGGGCGCATTGAAGGGTTGAGGCCCCTGCCGCCCGCAGGCACAGTGCCGTGGTGAAGCCTCCTTGAATCTCAGTTCGCCGTTTGCGTGCCAACGCGGATGGACGGCAATGCGGGTCCCGTTCGACATATCCGCCGTGCACGAAACACGGAGAGCCCTTGTCATGCCGACACAACCATTGCCGCCGCTGGACCGTCTCAAGGACCAGGCAAAACGCCTTCGCGCCTCGCTGGGCGCCAACGGCAACACGATCAGTCATTCGCAAGCCCTTGAAGCACTCGCCGTGCAATATGGCTATCGCGATTGGAACACTCTGCATGCCGCCGCCGGAAACCGGTACAACGGTCCTCCGGTCGCGCTTGGCCAGACCGTCACCGGCACCTATCTCGGCCAACCGATCATCGGCGAGGTCATTTCGGTAAGTGCCTACGAGGCAGGTGGACGCTGGCGGGTAACGCTGAAACTGGATGAGGCGGTCGACGTGGTCACCTTCGACAGTTTTTCCGCCTACCGCAGCCGGATCACCGCGACGATCGGCTCCGACGGAAAGACGGTGGAAAAGACGTCGAACGGCAAGCCGCATCTGCGACTCGACCTCGATTGAACGACAAGCCGCCCGGTCTCCAGCCGGGCGGCCTTACCGGCGCGCGAAAAACGCTGAGACAGCGACAGCCAGCCATCCAGCCATCATGGCGAGGCCGCCTGCGGGTGCGGCCATGGGGAAGAGCCGGCCGTATTCATAGGCCCGCATCGCGATGTCGGCAGAGAACAAACCCGCGCCGGCAAACAACAACAGTGCCGCGGCACGCAGAATCGCGTCGGGACGACCGGACAGGCCCAGAGCAAGCAGCGCCGGCGCATGAGCAAGACAGATCAGGGCGACGGCGCCCATGAGCCGGGGATCGGTGCCGGCATGCGCGCTTGCCGCCGCCGCGGCAACGCCGCAAAAACCCAGAAGAGCGGCACCGAACAACGCCCCCCTGCCCTTGTTGCCGTCATCCGCCATGCCGCTTCTCCCTGTTTGCCGCGCGACGCTACCCATGGCGCGGGCCCGGTGCAACAGAGCTGTGCGTACTGCCCGGCCCGGCCTGTATTCGAAGCCACTGTCGCGCTACCGTTCTGCTCATGAAACCGTCAAAAGACATATCGCGACTGCTGGAGATCATGGCAGCGCTTCGCACGCCGGTAACCGGCTGTCCATGGGACCTGGAACAGGATTTCTCCACCATTGCCCCCTACACGATCGAAGAAGCCTATGAGGTGGCCGACGCGATCGAACGTGGCGATATGGTCGACCTGCGCGACGAACTGGGCGACCTGCTGCTCCAGGTGGTCTATCACGCCCGCATGGCGCAGGAGGCGGGCGAGTTCGAGTTCGGCGATGTCGTCCAAGCGATCACGGCGAAGATGATCCGGCGCCATCCGCATGTGTTCGGCGACGGCGGCGCCCGGGATCCCGCGGCCGTCAAGGAGACCTGGGAAGAGATCAAGGCCCAGGAACGGGCGCAGAAACGCGCCGAGCGCCTCGCGCGCGGTGAGGAAGCGGAGGAACAGGACAAGAAGGGTTACCTCGATTCTGTTCCGGTCGCACACACCGCCCTCACCCGCGCGTTGAAACTGCAGCAACAAGCCGCGCGCGTCGGTTTCGACTGGTTGGATGCGCCGCCGATCCTCGACAAGATCGAGGAGGAAATCAGGGAGTTGCGCGAAGCGGTGGAGAGCGGCGAACGGGACCACGTGCGCGAGGAATTCGGCGACGTGCTGTTTGCTCTGGTCAATCTCGGCCGCCATCTCGGCATCGACAGCGAAGACGCGCTGAAGCGCACCAATGCCAAGTTCACGAGCCGGTTTCACAAGGTGGAGCAAGCGCTTGAGGCCGGCAATCGCTCCCTGGAAGGAGCGACGCTGGACGAAATGGAAGCCTTATGGCAGGCGGCAAAAAACAAGGAATAGAAATCTTGTACCCGTTTCAGGCCCGGCTCGCGATACTGGTGTCGCTTGCTCGCCACCAGTTGAATGGCAATTGAAGAAATTCACCAATAACGAGAATGTTGGGAGAAATGCTTTCGATCCCTGTTATTTAGCATTTCACTTATTAGCGAATTATATATTTTATTATATTTACTTATTATGCGTTACGACAATTTTTCCTACACATTCTTCATTCCTAAACCAATTCTTAGCAACCATTAAATATCTTCACACTGTTTCATGATTATGCCGAAAGGATAATATCCATGGATGATCAGGATTTTGTTCGACCTGAAAATGATCGCCACGGTCGACGGGATGGGAAGGACCGGCGATCCGGTCTGGACACGCGAACCGAAGAGGAAAAGCGGGTCATCGGGGAAAGGCGGTCCGGCGTGAACAGACGCACCGGTGCCGACAGGCGCAAATAATCGCGCCAAAAAGGCCGGAAGTCTTCGCCGTTTGGACTACTCGGCACTCTTTTCCCGGCGTCCGCGCAAGCGCTCCAGGATCTGGCTTTCTCCAGCGGCAGTCGCCGACAGTTCCAGCGTGACCGAGCCGTCGTCCTCGTCGCTTCGGCCAACGACCGAGGCATGGCGGTAGATCCAGTCGAGATGATGAAGCTGCGCCGGCGCAAGACGGACACTCATCTGGCGTAACGACCCGCTAATCCGCGCCTCGATCCTCAGGAGCAGGCGCTCGACACCCTCCCCGGTCGCCGCAGACACCGCGACCGGCCGTTCGCCCTCCGGCAATGCACTTGCATCGCCGGCAAAACGCAGGCGGTCGGCCTCATCGAGCCGGTCGATCTTGTTCCAGACCTCCAGCACCCTGGTCCGGTCCTGCGCGTCGATCCCCAGATCACCGAGAATGGATTCCACATCATTTGCCTGCGCCGCCGTGTCGGGATCGGAAATATCCCGCAGGTGAATCACCAGATCGGCCTCGATGACTTCTTCAAGCGTAGCGCGAAACGCGGCTACGAGATGGGTCGGAAGGTCGGAAATGAACCCGACGGTATCGGACAGGATTATGGTTTCGCCGTGCGGCAGTCGCACCCGGCGAAGGGTCGGGTCAAGCGTGGCGAAAAGCATGTCGGCGGCCGTCACCCCCGCCCCGGTCAGGCGATTGAACAGCGTCGACTTGCCGGCATTGGTATAGCCGACGATGGCGACCACGGGATAAGGTACCTTGCGGCGTTTCGCGCGGTGCAGGTCGCGCGTGCGCCGCACCGTTTCAAGCTCGCGCTTAAGCCGGGTGATCTTCTCCTGCAGGATGCGCCGGTCGGCCTCGATCTGGGTTTCGCCCGGACCGCCGAGGAAGCCGGCGCCGCCGCGCTGGCGCTCAAGGTGGGTCCAACTGCGCACCAGGCGCCCGCGCTGATATTGCAGGTGGGCCAGATCCACCTGCAGCACGCCCTCCTTCGTGCGCGCCCTTCGGCCGAAGATCTCCAGAATGAGGCCGGTACGATCGAGCACCTTGGCTTCGAACGCCCTTTCGAGGTTTCGTTGCTGGACCGGCGTGAGCGGGTGGTCGACCACCACGAGCCCCGCATCGCTCTCCTTGACGATATCGGAGAGCGCGTCGATCTTGCCGGTTCCAAGCAGGGTGGCCGCCCGCGGCCGCCCAACGGCGACGATCTCGCTGTGCACGATTTCCAGATCGATCGCTTGCGCCAGGCCGGTTGCTTCATCGAGGCGCGCCTGCGGCGCACGCTTCAGGATCGCGCGCGCGCCTCCGCGATCACCCCCATCCCGCTCGCCCGCCTGGGCGAGTACCGGCACGACAACCACCGCACGCATCTTCTCCTCGCCCTGCCGGGTCACGGCGGGTTCGGAATCCCCGGTGTCAGCAGGAGGCTTGGCCAATCAGTTGCCGCTATCCTCGCTCTCGAACATCTGAACCGGCTGGCTCGGCATGATTGTCGAGATCGCGTGTTTGTAAACGAGTTGGGAATGTCCGTCACGACGCAGCAGGACGCAGAAATTGTCGAACGACGTGACAACCCCGGTCAGCTTGACGCCGTTTATGAGGAAAATGGTGAGCGGATTCTTGTTCTTGCGGACCGTATTGAGAAACAGGTCCTGTAGGTTCTGTGATCGTTCAGCCATTGTTCTTGTCTTCCGCCGATCGTCTTTGTTTTTCTCAGAAGCGGCAGTAAATCCCCCGCCCTCTTCGCTCGCGTGCGGAGCCATCTAACGAAAACACAAACTGAATTGCGCACCGCACTGGTTAAAGCGGTTACCAAACCTTGGTCTTTTCCGCAATGTCAAAGAACGACGCACGCAGCGAAAGCGCCATCGATCCGGGGACGCCATTGGCAACCGGCCGACCATCGATCTCGACCACCGGCATGACCAATGTGGTCGCCGCCGTAATAAATGCTTCCCGCGCATTCTGGGCCTCCTCGACCGAGAATGCGCGCTCCTCGACCTGGTAGCCAAGACTTGCCGCGAGGTCCATGACGCCGGCCCGCGTTACGCCGCGCAATATGCCGTATTCGGCTGGCCGCGTCACGAGAACGCCTTCGCCCGTGACGATCCATGCGTTGGTCGCAGCCCCCTCTTTCACCATCCCGTCCTCATCGACGAACCAGGCTTCCTGCGCTCCGGCGTCGCGCGCCTGCTGGCGGGCAAGTACGTTCGGCAGCAGGCCGACGCTCTTGATATCGACACGGTCCCAACGATTTTCCGGTACTGTAATAACCGAAATCCCCGTTTGCGCCTTCTTTGCCACGGCGTCCGGATCGCTCCTCCTGGCGGTCACGACAAGCGCGGGACGCGTCGTGGGAGCCGGGAAGAAGTGATCGCGCGGTGCGACCCCGCGGGTCACCTGCAGGTACACGAGACCGTTTCGTATCCGATTCCGGCGCACGACCTCGCACATGATCGCTTCGAGCGACGTGCGATGAACCGGCCAGCCGATGGCCAGTTCGCCGAGGCTGCGGTCCAGGCGGTCGAGATGGCGGGTCATGTCGACGACATATCCGCGCGCGACTTCGCACACCTCGTAGACGCCATCGGCAAACTGGTAGCCGCGGTCCTCGACATGCACGGCCGCGGAGGCGTGTGGAACATAGCGGCCATTCACATAGGCGATGCGCGACATGATGAACTCCGGTTGGCGCCTGGCTGCAATCAGAAGAATTCCAGGCTGACACGAAACATCTGCTCAACCTGGCGGACTGCCTCCGGCAAGGCGAATATGACGACTCGATCCTTGGGCTTGATGACCAGCGATCCGGCCGGCTTGATCATCTTGCCGTCGCGGAAAATGGCGCCGATGCGCATGCCGTCGGGTAATTCCAGGTCACGCAGGGCCGCGCCGACCAGCGGCGAGGTTTCGAGGGCTTCGGCCTCGATGGCTTCGGCCGCGCCGCGCTGGATCGTGTGCACGGCGCGGATACGCCCGCGGCGCACATGCTGCAGCACGCGCGAGATCGTCACGTTGCGCGGATTGACGAACGAATCGATACCCATCGTGCGGGTGAAATCCTGATAGGTCGGATCATTGACCAGAGCCATGTTCGACTTGCAGCCCAGCCGCTTGGCCATCGCGCTTGCCAGGATATTGACATGGTCGTCATTGGTCAGCGCGACCAGGAGATCGGTATCCTGGATATCCGCCTCGATCAGCAGCTTCTGGTCCAGCGCGTCGCCATGCAGCACGACGGTGCGGCGCAATTCGTCGGCGATCTCGATGGCGCGCTCGCGCGAGCTTTCGATGATCTTGACCTTGGTTCTGCTCTGGCGAGCCTCGATCGAACGCGCAACGTAAAGGCCGATATTTCCGCCGCCCGCTATGACGATCCGGGTCGCCTCAGGCTCCTCATGGCCAAACAGGCCAAGGGTGCGGCGCACCTGTTCGCGGGCCGAGACGACATAGGCCAGATCGCCGGCCATCAGTTGGTCGGCCGAGTGGGGGATGAACAGCCGGCCGTCGCGGGAAACGCCGACAACCGTCGAAAGCAGGTCGGGAAACAGCTCGGACAGCTGCGCCAGCGGTGTGTTGATGACCGGGCATTCGTCCAGGCATTCGATTGCCACCATGGCGATATTGTCGTCGGCAAAGCGCACAACGTCGGTCGCGCCGGGCAGGGCAATACGCCGCAGCACCATTTCTCCGACTTCCTGCTCCGGCGAAATGATCACGTCGATCGGCATGTGATCGCGGGAAAACAGATCGGAATAGTGCTTTCGCAGATAGGACTGCGAGCGCACGCGGGCGACCTTCGTGGGCACGTTGAACAGCGAATGGGCCACCTGGCAGGCCACCATGTTCACTTCGTCGTGCAGCGTGACGGCAATGATCATGTCGGCCTGTTGCGCGCCGGCCGCCTCGAGCACGTCGGGATGCGAGCCGTGGCCGACGAAGCCGCGCACGTCGAGCGTGTCGCGGATACCGCGGATCAGCTCCGACGAGGTATCGATGACCGTGACATCATTGTCTTCGGCGGAAAGGCGTTCGGCTATGCCGTAGCCGACACGGCCGGCCCCGCAGATGATCACGCGCATGGCAGACGTTCCTCTAAGGTTCTAAACCCCGAGCGACTTCATCTTGCGGTGAAGCGCCGAACGCTCCATACCAATGAATTCGGCCGTACGCGAGATGTTACCGCCAAATCTGTTGATCTGGGCGACAAGGTAGTCGCGCTCGAACATCTCGCGGGCTTCGCGCAACGGCAGCGCCATGATGTGCTGGTCGGACTGGCCGGGCGTCTTCGGCATCATTTCGCCGATCTCCGCGGGAAGCAGGTTGGCGGTGATGGGAGACCCGGCTCCATCGCCGCTGGTCAGGATAAGCAGGCGCTCGATATTGTTGCGCAATTGACGGACATTGCCCGGCCAGTTGTGAGCCTGAAGCACCGCCATCGCATCTTCTGCGATCGGCCGCGGCTTGATCCCGGCCTGGCGCGCGATCTGTGCGACGAAATGGTCGACGAGGTAGGGAATATCCTCGCGCCGGTCGGCCAATGATGGCACGAGAACCGGCACGACCGCGAGGCGGTGATAAAGGTCTTCGCGGAACATGCCCTCGGCAATCAGCAACTCAAGGTCGCGTGCCGTCGAGGAGATGACGCGCACATCCACCTTGACCCGGCGCGTCCCCCCTACCCGCTCGAATTGCTGGTCGACGAGTACACGCATGATCTTGTTCTGCGTCTCGCGCGGCATGTCCGCCACTTCGTCGATGTAGAGGATGCCCTGGTGTGCTTCTTCAAGGGCCCCGACCTTTCGCTCTCCACCGTTCGATTCGGTCCCGAACAATTCGATTTCCATACGTTCGGGCGTGATCGCGGCGGCATTTATGGTGACGAACGGCCTGTCGGCGCGCGCCGAGCTCGCGTGAATGATGCGCGCCACGGCTTCCTTGCCTGCCCCCGAAGGCCCAATGATCATGACCCGGCTGTTGGTCGGCGCCACGCGATCGATGACGTGGCGAAGATTGTTCATCGCGGAGGATGCGCCGATCAGTTCGAAAGAACTGCCTGTCCGCTTCTTCAGGTCGGAGACCTCGCGGCGCAGCTTCGACGTTTCCAGCGCGCGTTCCGCGATCAGGATCAGCCGGTCGGCCTTGAACGGCTTTTCGATGAAATCATAGGCGCCGCGCTTGAGCGCCGAGACCGCCGTCTCGATCGTGCCGTGGCCAGAAATCATCACCACCGGCAGGTCCGGGTGGAGTTTCTTGATCTCGTCGAGAAGCGCAAGGCCATCGAGCTTGGAGCCCTGGAGCCAGATGTCGAGGAAGATCAGTCGCGGCACGCGCTCGCCGATGGAGGCAAGTGCGCTGTCGCTGTCATGGGCCGTGCGAGCCTCATGCCCCTCGTCTTCGAGTATCCCGGCAACCAGTTCGCGGATATCAACCTCGTCATCAACGATGAGAATGTCAGACGCCATGATCGACCTTTTCTTCACTGGCACCGGCCTGCCCGCTTTCCTCGGACCGTGATTGTGGCTCGTCGTCCACTGCCGGCAATACAATACGGATCATCGCACCCCGCCCTTCGTGGAAATCGGCCGGGGCGTCATGAAGTTCGAGCTTACCGCCATGGTCCTCGACAATCTTTCGCACGATCGCCAGGCCGAGCCCGGTGCCCTTCTCGCGCGTCGTCATGTAGGGCTCGAGCAGCCGCTGGCGATTGTCGCGCGGCAGCCCGCGGCCGTTGTCGATCACCTCGATTACTATATTGCCGCCGCTGCGCCGGGCACTAACCCTGATCGCGCCTTTGAGGCCCGGATTCTCCAGCGCCGCGCTGTCGATCGCTTCGGCTGCGTTCTTGATCAGGTTGCCGATTGCCTGGCTCATCAGCCGATTGTCGAATTTTCCGGTCAGGGGTTCGTCCGGGAACTCCCGCTCGAACTCGATTTCCGACCGGCTGACCTCGACAAGGAACGAAGCCTCGCGCAGTGCCTCGCGCAGATCGACCAGCGCCATCGACGGTTTCGGCATCCGCGCAAAGGCCGAGAACTCGTCGACCATGCGCCCGATGTCGCCGACCTGGCGGATGATGGTGTCGGTGCACTGGTCGAAAACCTCGCGATCCTCCGTGATCACCTTGCCGTAACGCCGCTTGATGCGCTCGGCGGACAACTGGATCGGCGTCAGCGGGTTTTTGATTTCGTGCGCCAAACGCCGCGCCACCTCGCCCCAAGCGGCGTCGCGCTGCGCTTGCAACAAATGGGTAATCTCATCGAACACGACGATGTAACCGCTTTCCAACTCCGGGGGCAAGCGCGTACCGCGCATCAGCAGCACTTGGCGACCTCCGCCGACCGGGGTAAATTCGATCTGCTGCTGCCACTCGCGCTCGCCATTCTGCTCGAACTGCTCTAGCAGCGTTGCAGCAAAGGGCTCGAGTATCGGCTCTTTCTTACCCCAGGCCGACAAGTCCATGCCCCGCAAACGCACAAGGTCGGCCCCAAGAATTTGGGCCGCGCTAGGGTTAGCCGTCCCGATGCGGAAATGGCGGTCGAACGCCAGGACGCCAGACGAAAGGTGCGACAAAATACTTTCCAGGTAGATTTTTGCCGCCTCCAACTGGCGTTGGTTGAATTCCGCCAGACCCCGTGCATCGGCCAATTGCCTCGTCATGCTGTTGAACGATTGGGTCAGCAGTCCAAGCTCATCACGGCTTTGTACTTCCGGCATGGCGCTAAAATCGCCTTTAGCCACGGCGCGCGTTCCTTCAGCCAGTATCGCCAGCGGCGCGCTCAAGCGTTCGCTCAACACAAATGCCAAAGCAATCGCGGACAGCAGGGCTAACAGCAAAGTCAGCGTCAGGATCAAACCGGATATGCGTTTCAGCCCCAGGCGCGAGAGCGAGAGTTCTTGATAGGCGCGGTAGACCTCCCCGACTGTTTCGGCATCCTTCGATAAACGCGGCGGAACCGGTTGCAGTAACTGCAGGATACGAATGTCTTCGTTTAGGCTCAAGACATTGACCGGCACCACGACCCGCATATACAGCCCTTTGCCGGGCACCATCTCGGTGCCGCTATAGGGTTTTTGCATCCGCACCTGGCGCAAGATGGACGAGTTGGGCAACTCGGGCAGCATGCCGGCGCGCTCGTTACCCGCATAGGCGATCATGTTGCCGCGCTGGCTGAACAACACCGCTTCCTGTACGCCCAATTGCTCGCGCAAGGTGTTGAGTTCGGTCAAATGCGTGCTGGGCGGCAAATCGGAAAGGGCAAGCGCCATCGACTCGCCCTTTTTGGTCAGGTCTTGCTGCAAGTGATCGAGCGCGGTGCGGCCGAGGTTCATGCCCCCTTCAAGGGCATTGTCTACCCGTACGTCAAACCAGGATTCGATACTTTTATTCAAAAACTGCACCGAAACGCCATACACCACGATGCCCGGCAGTATCGCCATCAAGGCAAACATGAGCAAAAGGCGTAGCGTCAGCCTGGCCCCAAAAATACGCGCTTTCAATTTGCGCCGCAGTTGGCGCAGTTGGATCGCGATCAACAAGGATAGGGTTGCCGCCAAGCTTAGATTGAGCCCCAGCAACCAAGGGAAATTGCGGGTGAAATAATCCGTATTGGCGCTGGCCCCCGCCAACAGGAAGAGCAGAACGGCGCCGAGGGCTGCACTAATAATGACCAAGTATTTCATCGCGTGTTCTAGTGTCGCCTACGGCGCCAGTGTCCAATAGTGCCAACCGGATGTAAGCGTCCACTCATTGGAGGACAGGACACTAAGTCGAATCGGTTTGGGCAGCATGGAGGTGTCGAGAAGAAACTGCACGCCGACGCGATAGTTCTGCCCCTTTTTCAAGCTGAGGCGTTCGGCCACTTTCCAGGCTCGAATATGTCCCAGTTCGCTCAGTGCCTCGTTCAAGCTAGCGAAGTTCCCGTGAGAGTCCCCAGCGGTCAATTGATACTGGCGGGTGAGGGCGTTGTAGCTCAGTTTAAGCGGGAACTGCGTCGTGACAAGAGTTTCGTTGAACCAATAGGGACGTACTCGCACTAACTCGAACTCGGCCAAGAAGTTCAGGCTTACGCCTCGGTTCAAGGCATCTTCGACGGTAGGATTGAGGCGAATATCGAATTCGGTATTGAGCGTAAAATTGTCTTCTTCCTGCACCAAGTCGATCGACTTCACGCTAACATTTTCCGCAAATCCGGATAATGGCAGAATCAGGGCGATAACGAGGGCGAAAAGGACGGTCCAATCAGTTTTTTTGGAGTAGCGCGTAATAAAAACCATCGTGTTGCTCATTTGGTAGCAATTGGCCGTCTTCGGCATCCAGGCCTGTAACCGGCAATCGGCTGGCGTCGGCGTGGCGATCCAAAAAGGCATTTATCTGAAGCCGATTTTCCTCGGCAAAAATGGAACAGGTCGCGTATAGCAATTTACCACCTGCGACCAAGCAATGCCACAAAGCATCCAGTATCTTCGCCTGCTGGCGGGCGAATTCTGCAATATCTTCGGGCCGGCGCAGCCATTTGATGTCGGGGTGGCGGCGCACCACCCCCGAAGCGCTGCACGGCACATCCGCCAAAATACGATCGAAGAGCTCGCCGTCCCACCAGGTGTCGGTGACGGCCGCATCGCCGACCAAAACCCCAGCCTTTAGGCCTAGGCGGGTCAAGTTTTCCTCTACCCGCGCCAATCGCCGGGGATCGCGATCCAGAGCAATCAATCGGATATCCGCCCGCTCCAACAGGTGGGCGGTCTTGCCGCCGGGTGCGGCGCAAGCGTCCAACACCCGTTGACCGTCGCGCACATCGAGTAACTCGGCGGCAATTTGTGCTCCCGCATCTTGTACCGACACGCGCCCGTCGCGGAATCCCGGCAAACCGTCTACGGGTACCGCGCGTTCCAATTGAATCGCCCCGTTGGCCAATAGGCGGTTTTCCATGCCCGCCGCCAGCAGCTCCCGTTGATATGCTTCCGGGGAAACGTGACGACGATTGACGCGCAAGCTCAGGGGAGGGTGTTGATTGCCGGCCTGCAAAATACTTTCCCAGTGCTCGGGATGTTCTTCACGCAGCTTAACTATCCACCACCGGGGATAGGAATAAAACGCTTCCTCACTGGCCTCTTCGGCGGCTCGCTCCAAGCTTGGCTGCTGGCGCAGGTAATTCCGCAGCACGGCATTGACCAAACCCTTGGCAGATGTCTTTTTAAGCGCATGTACCGTTTTAACGGCTTCGTCCACCACGGCATGGTGCGCCGTTTTACCTTGACGCAATAGCTGCAGCGCCACCAGCAAAAGACAGCGCAGCGATTCGTCGCGCAGGGGTTTTTCCAGCAGGCGGTCAAGGATAAACTGCAGACGGCCTAGATGGCGCAGGGTTCCGAAGCAGGTATCTTGGATGGCGGCCGCTTGTTGCGGACTGAGATCTGGGTATTGCCGGCCCAAGGTCTGTAGCGTCTGCGTCAGGTTGCGCCCCGCCAAGGTTTTTCCAATCGCCTGGCTGGATAAGCGCAGCACATCACGCACAGCGATCCCCCACTTGCAGGGGATTGCCCTGAAGATAGTTGGTGGCGCTCAAGCGCTTACCGCCGGGCTTCTGGACCTCCTCGATGCATAGAGCGCCCTTTCCGCAGGCAACCACGATACCGTTTGCCCCTATGGACAGGATTTCGCCAGGCCGCCCGCTGCCTTCCTCTTCCTTTGCACGCCAAATACGCAGGGTTTCGTCTTTCAGCGAGGTAAACGCCACGGGGAACGGAATATAGGCACGTACCGCGCGCTCGATTTCAGTCGAGGTCCGCTGCCAGTCGATACGCGCCTCTTCTTTGCTCAGCTTAGCGGCATAGCTTGCCTCGGCCTCATTCTGGGGGTCGGGATGCAGGCTGTCCAAACGCTCAAGAGCCGCCGCGATCAAACGTCCGCCCTGCTCGGCGAGCTTATCGTGCAGCGTTTGCGCCGTATCGTCTGGGGCTATGGGTATTGCTTCGCGCAACAGCATCGCTCCGGTGTCTAGCCCCGCATCCATTTGCATGATGGTAATGCCGGTTTCGCGATCCCCCGCCAGTATGGCCCTTTGAATCGGAGCCGCTCCGCGCCAGCGGGGCAACAACGAGGCATGGATGTTGAGGCAACCGCGCACGGGTGCCGTCAATACCGCCGCCGGTAAAATTAGGCCATAGGCGGCCACCACCATTACGTCGGCGCCGGTATCCGCTAGTTCTTTTTGAATCGCGGTATCTTTTAAGGTTTGCGGCTGGCTTACGGC
>JAIOIW010000071.1 GCA_019912385.1 Notoacmeibacter sp.
CGGCCTGCTGGCGATCATGGCGATCTGGATCACCGGTCTGTGGCTCTATATCGGCTGGTACGGGCTGACGCCGCTCGGCGAGGTCTTCTGGATCAAGGTCCTGCTCGCCGCCGCGCTGCTGGTGCTGATCGTGATGCTCAACCGCGTGACGCGGCTGGCGCGTGCCGCAGGCAATCCGCCGCCGGGCTGGATTCCGGCGGCGCATCGCGTCGCGGCGGCGCTGCTGGTGGCGATCGTCGCGCTCGCGGTGTGGGCGTTCAGATAAGACGCTATCCGGCGATCTTCGAGAAATCGGCGACCTGGCCGGTCACCGCGCGGATACGCGCCAGCAGTGCCAGACGGTTGGCGCGGATCATCTCGTCCTCGTCGTTGACCAGCACCTTGTCGAAGAACGTGTCGACAGGCGCCCGCAACTGGCTCATCGCCCGCATGGCGGCGGAAAAGTCTTCGTTTCGAATCGCTTCCGACGCTTCCTTCTCGGCGTTGTTCACCGCGCTGAAGAGAATTTTTTCTTCCGTTTCGATGAACAATTCCTGGTCGACATGCGGAGCGATCTCGGTGCCCTTCTTCTCTTCCGCGGCAAGGATGTTGACCGCGCGCTTGGTGCCGGCGAGCAGGTTCTGGCCGTCCTCGGTGTCGAGCAGTTCGCCCAGCGCCTCGACCCGGCGGACAATGAGGAGGAGATCGTCGCTGTCCGGCGCGATCACCGCGTCGATCAGGTCGTGCCGTGTGCCGGCATCGCGGAGATAGACCTTGAGGCGGTCGTGGAAGAAGGAAAGGAGGTCGGCGGCGTCGCGTTTCGCAAGGTACGTTATTACCTCGTTTGGGGGCGCTAAATCGAGATCGTCCGACAAAGGTGGGATGACCTCTGGAGAGAGGCCTGCTTGCGTTAATGTTCGTCGGATAGTTTCATTGCGTCGGCGAAAATCTTCTTGCCGATGGGTTGCATACCACCGCTCAAAATCGGCGAAGCAACGTTCCAGCAATGACGCTAACGGAAGTCGCAGATCATTCTCGATCATGTTGTGGACGACACCGAGCGCCGCGCGTCTGAGCGCATAGGGGTCCTTGGAGCCGGTCGGCTTTTCGTCGATCGCCCAGAAATCGACCAGTGTGTCGAGCTTGTCGGCGAGCGCCACGGCGATCGACACCGGATCGGCCGGCACGGCGTCGGACGGGCCCTGCGGCTTGTAATGGTCCTCGATGGCGCGGGCGACGGCTTCGTCCTCGCCCTGCAAGGAGGCATAGGTGCGGCCCATGGCGCCCTGCACTTCCGGGAACTCGCCGACGATCTCCGTCTGCAGGTCGGCCTTGGCGAGGATCGCTGCGCGCCGCGCCTTTGCCGGATCGGCGCCGACGACGG
>JAIOIW010000072.1 GCA_019912385.1 Notoacmeibacter sp.
GCACGAACTTGTCGCGGAGCGGCAATCAGAAACCGACGAGGCCCTTGCCAGCGACAATCACAGTGATAATTTGCCCGTGACCGCGACGTAAGAATCTCATCCAGATTGTCGCGCGCGTCTCATCCTGATCGCCGCGCTATATGCTTCGCCTCGGCGGGCCTTTGCGGCTCACGTCGCCTCGGTTTTGCAGGCACAAAAAAACCGCCCGAAGGCGGTTGGTTTCAATTCTTGGCAGGTTTGGTCGCGGCGGCTGCGGATCGGTATTTTCCACGGCTTTCATGCCACGCGGTGAAGTCATCAATGTGCACCCAGGCCTTGCCGTCGCCACCGAAGCGGGTTTCATTCGGCATCCTATCAAGGTTGTGCCGGTAAAATGACAGGCTGACGCCGCAACGTTTGGCGACCTCAGCGCGGGTTAGAAAAACTCTTTCGTTCATGCCTTTTCTCCATGCGAAAGCGCCGCAATGGCATGGCCGTGCGGGCGGTCTATCAGGTGTATTTTGGTGTGGCTAAGAATGCAAAAAGCCGCATTTCGCGGCTTCAGGGTGCATTACTGCATCTATTCGGTCATGTAGTTTGGGGTGACACAACGTACAAGGGGCGGTGCCAAAATATTCTCCACGCGCTCAACGAGACCTGACGACTTGGATGCCGACCGGGTGTTTGCAAAATAGTCTGCGGGAGGCAATATCAGATAGCGATTTCAGGAGTACACTTGGCGTTGGCGATGCGTATTGCCGCGCGCGAAGGCGGTGCGGTTATCAAACGGCTTTGCCGCCAGTCATAAGCCAAGCGTTGTTGACTACCGGTTTTCTGGTTGAGTCGCTTAGAAACAAATCAGTCTGAATATTTGGCGTCGGGTGAAGTTTGGGTTCAAATTACTGCCGGATCGAACGCCAGCGGCGTAAGCGCACGCTCCAGCGCGTCGCGCTTTGCATCCAGCGTGAAGCCGCGTCCATATTCGGAGCGCGTCTTCGCGTGTCCGAACAGTTCCATTCGCATTTCGAGATCCAGCCCGGCGTCCTTCGCCAAATCTTCGGCCATGTGGCGAAGGCAATAAATTGTGTGGTCCGGTGTTTCGCGGAGACCATTCTCTTTGAGAAACTTGTTGGCCGCCGCTGAGAATGAATTGCTGTTGTCGTAGTAACGTGGAAAACCATCGCGGTTTCCTGCCGCCACATTTGCCTGCAAGGCAGCGAGCGCCACGCCGACCAAGGGAACGTCGCGATTACTTGTAGCTGTTTTCAGTTCCCGGTCCGCGCGGTCACGGAGCCGCAAATGCGGGACTGGTCCGTCCAGCACGATGTTTTCAGCTTTCAGATTGACAATCTCACTCGGTCTGCATCCGGTCGCCACGATCACAAGCAATGCCCGTCGTGCCTCCGTATTCAGGCCGGACAGTTTGTCGCCGCGCAGGAAGTTGTCGCGGATAAATTCCGGTGAGTATGAGACGCGGCGCTTCTTCACGCGGGGAGGGATGAAGGAAAGACCTGCGAACGGGTTCGGCGCGTCCGGTGTGTCGCTGCGTTCCACCGCCCAAGTAAAAAGGACGCGCATGTCACCCATGCGGCGCTTGGCCATATCCACGACGATCTCGCCGTTGCGGATACGCTCGCCCCAGTGACTATAATATTGCCGCGCGTCCTCGCGGGTGATTTCTTCAATCGGCCTGTTTCCAATTACCATCTTGAAAACCTCGACAGCGTGGCGGCGGTGGTTCGCAGCCGACCGCCGCTGCCCCGGTGATTTGTTTTGCCAACCGTTGATTTTCATGTCGGCGATGTATTCCTCGACCGCCTTCATCACCGTCAGCTTGGGGCGGTCCACTTCACCGTAAATCACCCGCTCGACCACAGGTGCAGTTGCATCGACGCTGCGCGCAACCGCCTCCAGCGGGCGGCGCATGATCTCCGGGAGTGTCCTGATCTCACCGTCGGGCCCGAAGTGGCGTTGATCATTCGCATCGGCCATCAACTGCGCTTTGGTTCTGTATGGCATATCCAGCGCCGTGCTGAGCCTCAGCGCGGCGTCGTAACGCTCCTGCGCTGTCTTTGCATCCGCGCCGTGGCGAAGCGCCGCCCAAAGCTGTTCGTCCGCATACTCCCGCGCGTCACGCATTTCTCGTGCCTGGAAGAGCGATCTGGTCTTTAGGCTGATTCGAATACGCGGTGCGCGTTTGTCCAAATGCACCATGTCGGAGGGAACCCGGCGGTTATAGCAGTAAGTCTTTCCGCGCTGCTCAAGAAAACGGTCCCTATCTCTCACGCCTTGGCTCCCATTTGGTCCCAAAATTGGTACACAGCTTTTCGCGCGGATAAACAAGGATTGCAAGCCATTGTGCGGCTTTTTGTGCAAAATCAACAGCATATAAGGGAAGGGCGCTTTGGTCTATGGCACTCCCAAGGGGAATCGAACCCCTGTTTCCGCCGTGAGAGGGCGGCGTCCTGACCGCTAGACGATGGGAGCCTGCGACTGGCGCGATATAGGCCGGATTTGTTCTTCGCGCAATAGGCGGACCGACAGGCTGAGGCGGCTTATTCACCGCCTGTTATCTTGAGGCGGGCGACCACGCGCCCGCTTTGCGCGTCGGCAATGACGATCGTGCGGGAACCGTTGCCGTCTTCCACCAGCAGCGAGAGTTGTCCGTCGCCGAGCGATTGCGAAACCACCCTCTCGCCGGGGCCAAGCCTGATCTCGCCAGTTGCCATCGCGCCGGAGGGCGCCGACGGGCGCGTCACCTTGTAGACAATGATGGCAAGCACCGCCATAAGGGCGAACATCAGGATACCGATATTGATCGCGAAGAACCGCACCATCTTGCGCCGCACCTTCTCGACCTCAGGGTCGAGCGGCTTGCCGTCTTCCGTTTTGCTGGTCGGCACCTGTTTGGTCATGGCAACTCTCCCGGGGGAACGCGAATTTGGACCCTGATAGCGAAGCCGCCGCGGCAAGGAAAGAACTTGTTGCCGGTGAGGATGCCGCGGGCATGCGGCTCGACCAGTGGCTGGCCGGTGCCTTGGCGCCCGAATTCTCCCGCGCCCGCCTGCAGGTCCTGATCCGCACCGGTGCCGTGCGCATCGACGGCGCGCCGGCAACCGAGCCCAAGCGCAAGCTCGCCGGCGGACAACTCATCGTGGTCGAACTGCCCGAAGCCGAGCCCCCCGAGCCGAAAGCCGAGGCGATCCCGCTTTCCGTCCTCTACGAGGACGACAGCGTTATCGTCATCGACAAGCCCGCCGGCATGGTCGTCCACCCCGGCGCCGGCAATCCCGGCGCCACGCTCGTCAACGCGCTGATTCACCATTGCGGCGACTCCCTGTCTGGCATCGGCGGGGTAAAGCGCCCGGGCATCGTCCATCGCCTCGACAAGGATACAAGCGGCGTCATGGTCGTGGCCAAGACGGATCACGCCCACCGTGTCCTCTCGGAGGCATTTGCCGACCACGGGCGCACTGGCGACCTCGAGCGCGCCTACTGGGCCCTGGTGTGGGGCGAGCCGGCGCGCATGACGGGCGTGATCGATGCACCGCTTGGCCGCTCGGCGAAGGATCGCACCCGACGCGCCGTCGTGCCTGGTGGCCGCGCCGATGCCCGCCACGCGGTCACCCGTTTCACGGTCCTGGAGCGCTTCGGCCGCGATCAGGGCGGCGCGGCCCTTGCCGCGCTGGTGGAGTGCCGGCTGGAGACCGGCCGCACGCACCAGATCCGCGTCCACATGGCTCACATCGGCCACCCGCTGATCGGCGATCGCGATTACGGCCAGGCTTTCTTCACCAAGGCCAATGTGTTGCCTGATGGCGCCGGCAATGCGGTGCGCGCCTTTGCCCGCCAGGCGCTGCACGCCCGCCTGCTCGCCTTCCGCCATCCCGGGACCGGCGAACTGATGCGATTCGAGGCCGAATTGCCCGCCGACATGGCAGCGCTTCTGGCTGCATTTCGCGGGCTGGATGGCCGCTGAGCGGGTCACGTTCGCGTGACACTTCGCCAGTAAGCGGCAAGAAACGTGATTTCGCCATAAAATTAATTATATAGGCATATGTGGTGGTGCGCCCGAGCGGCTGCCCGGTTTTACGCCTGCCTGGATCTGGGGGCGATCAAGATATCAAGGAGGGGTGCTGACATGGCCCATGCATTGCCGAGTATCGTTTCAGGAGAAAGCGGCCTGAGCCGCTACATGGAGGAGATTCGCCGTTTCCCCATGCTCGAACCGCAGGAAGAGTACATGCTCGCCAAGCGGTATCATGAATACGGCGACACCGAAGCCGCTCACAAGATGGTCACCAGTCATTTGCGCCTCGTGGCCAAGATCGCCATGGGCTATCGCGGCTATGGCCTGCCAATCGGCGAAGTCATTTCCGAAGGCAATGTCGGCCTGATGCAGGCTGTCAGGAAGTTCGAACCCGAGCGCGGCTTCCGCCTCGCCACCTATGCCATGTGGTGGATCAAGGCATCCATCCAGGAATACATCCTGCGCTCTTGGAGCCTGGTGAAGATGGGAACGACCGCGAACCAGAAGCGGCTGTTTTTCAATCTGCGCAAGGTGAAGAGCAAGATCCAGGCGCTCGACGAGGGAGACCTCAATCCAGAGCAGGTCAAGGAGATCGCCACGCGCCTCTCCGTTTCCGAGGAGGAAGTGATTTCCATGAACCGTCGCCTGTCCGGCGACGCCTCGCTCAATGCGCCGATCCGCGCCACCGAAGGCGAGACCGGCGAATGGCAGGACTGGCTGGTCGACGAGCACGATGACCAGGAAACGGTTCTCGCCGAGCAGGACGAATTGGAGAATCGCCGCGCCATGCTGACCGATGCCATGGCCGTCCTCAACGAGCGCGAACGACGCATTTTCCAGGCCCGCCGCCTCGCCGAGGAACCCTTGACGCTGGAAGAACTGTCCGGTGAGTTCGACATTTCGCGCGAGCGCGTGCGCCAGATCGAGGTGCGCGCCTTCGAGAAGGTTCAGGAAGCGGTGCAGGCTGCGGCAAAGAAGCAGGCGCGCGAGACGCTCCAGACAATCGAGGCCTGATCCTCCTTCAGGAGACCAGATATGTTGCGGCCGTCGATATTCCGGCGGCCGTTTTCCTTACGCCGGCAATACTATCCGCCGGTGGCAGCAGCACTCGCCGACCAGGCCTTCAGCACCTCGTCGAACACCAGGCCGCCCGGAATGCCTTTTTCCATGGTGATCAGCGCACGCCGGCCGGTGCGATAAAGGATCGTCACGTCGATCCATGACTGGCGGCGCATCAGCGTCGTGTTGGTCTCGACCTCTGCCGCGCCATCGGTCAGCGCATAAAGGAAAAGCCCGTCGTCTATTTTCACGGGCAGGCCGAGCAGAGGATTGCCGGCCGATTGCTCGCTTTCCTTGAAGGCGACCCTGAGCACGTCGTCGACGGCTCCGCCGGGGAAACCTTCGGGCGTGACGAAAACCAGTTCGAAGATGTGGCTTGCCGGCAGCGTCTTGTCGGTGTTGCGCCGGATCGTCATGCGTAGCGTCAGGTCCTTTTCCGCGATGGCCACGTCGGCACGGATTGCCGGCTCGCGGGTTTCGCCCTCTCCCGGAGACTCCTCCACCTTGGTCCAGACCACGCTGCCCTGGTCAGCGGTTTCCTGGTCGCTTGAGGTCCGTTCCTCATAGAAGATCGCCCGCTGGCCGACCGCGACTTTCTGTGGCTGTTCGGTCGCTGCGGCGGTATCCTTGCCCGCCTCGCCTTGAACAGCGTCGTTCTGCCCGTCGGCTGTGGTTGGATCGCCCGACGGCAGCGTCGGGGGCTGGGTGGCCTGGGCGACACTGGTCCCCTCGCCCACCGGCGAAGGCTTGTCGGTGGCAACGCCGGGATCGACCTCGGTGCCGTCGGCCAGCAGCCTCTGGGTGAATTTTGCATTTTCCTGCGCCGTTGCGGCGGCCTGCTGCCCGCCCTCGCCCGGCGTCCCGCCCGCAGGTGCACCGTTCTCGCCCTCGCTGGTTGCGGGCTGGACGTCTTCTCCGGCATCCGGCGCAGGTGCTGTCAGACGATCATATTGCGTGCGAAGAATATCCTGGTTGACCCAGGCGGCGTAACCGCCGCCGCCCAACACCAATACGATGGCCGCAGCCCAGACCAGCGCCTTGAGCCCGGAGCTTCTTGCCTCGACCGGAGGCCGCGCGCCGCCACTGGCCGCAGGCGCAGGCTCCCGTACGGGCTCGGCTTGCGCTGCCGGGGGCTGCGCGGCCGGGAAATCAGGCGCCGCCGGATCGATTGCGGGAGCAAGTGGCGTCTGCGCGGAAGCCGCCGCTGGTTGCGGTGCGGGCGGCACGCCCGGCAAGCCCGCCGCCGCCGGCCCCTCTCCGAGCGCGTCGTCGACCTGCTCCTTGAAGGCATATTCGCTTTCGACGGCGGCAATGATCCGGTCTATGCCGACCATCTGCTTGTCCACCGTCGCCTGGTCCGGGCGCGGGTCCCTGGCCTCGAGCCGGCCGAGAATGGCCGCGCGCGCCTTGGTATAGACCTTCTGCCGGACATCCGGATTGTTCGTGGGCAATCCGTCAATCGTCTTTTTCAAAACGGTTGCAATATCCGCCATACGTCCAGACCTGCCTTGTCTTCAATTCCGTTTATGCGCGCTGCCGAACGCAAGTGTTGCGGGCGCACGTTAAAGGCTTTTTACTGGAAAATGAAGCGGTTCCAAGGCATTCGTTGCCGCAGGTGCGGCTTCGCGGCGCCGGGCTGCCGGGCCGCGAAGCCTCGGCGCCCCAAAAAACGCCTAATCCTGGAACGGATCGGTTACAAGAATCGTGTCGTCGCGCTCCGGACTGGTCGAAAGCAGCGCCACCGGCGCACCGATCAGTTCCTCGATGTGGCGGACATACTTCACCGCCTGGGCGGGAAGATCGGCCCAGGAACGCGCCCCTGCCGTGGTCTCCTTCCAGCCTTCCAGCGTCTCGTAGACCGGTTCGACCCGGGCCTGCGCGCCCTGGCTTGCCGGCAGGTAGTCGATCAGCTCGCCGTCGAGGACATAGCCGGTGCATACCCTGATCTCGTCGAGGCCGTCGAGCACGTCGAGCTTGGTCAGCGCGATTCCGCTGATGCCGTTGACCGCGATCGCCTGGCGTACCAGCACGGCGTCGAACCAGCCGCAGCGGCGCTTGCGCCCGGTCACTGTGCCGAATTCATGGCCACGTTCGCCAAGGAACTGGCCGACCTCGTTGTCCTGCTCTGTCGGGAAAGGTCCTTCGCCCACCCGCGTCGTGTAGGCCTTGGTGATGCCGAGCACATAGTCGATCGCGCCGGGGCCGGTGCCCGACCCGGTCGCCGCCTGTCCGGCAACGACGTTCGACGAGGTGACAAAGGGATAGGTACCGTGGTCGATGTCGAGCAACGTGCCCTGCGCGCCCTCGAACAGGATCCGCGCGCCGGCGCGCCGCCGCTCGTCGAGCAGCATCCACACCTTGTCCATGTAGGGCAGTACGCGGTCGGCAACCGATGTCAGCTCGTCCATGATCTTTTCGGGGACGATTTCCGGCTGGTTCAGGCCCCGCCGCAAAGCGTTGTGATGGGTCAGCAGGCGGTCGATCTTGGCCGGCAGGGTCTCGGTATTGGCCAGATCCATGACACGGATGGCCCGGCGTCCGACTTTGTCCTCGTAGGCCGGACCGATGCCGCGGCGCGTGGTCCCGATCTTGGTGCCGGAGTTCGATGCCGCGTCCTCGCGGATGGCGTCGAGTTCGCGGTGCAGCGACAGGATCAGCGGCGCGTTTTCCGCGATTCGCAGCCGGTCGGGGCCGATATCGACCCCCAGTTCCGCCAGCCGCCCGACCTCCGCGACGAAGGCATGCGGATCGAACACCACCCCGTTGCCGATGATCGACAGCTTGCCCGGCCTGACCACGCCCGACGGTAACAGCGAAAGCTTGTAGGTGACACCTTCGACCACCAGCGTGTGGCCGGCATTGTGCCCGCCCTGGAAGCGCACCACGACGTCGGCGCGCTCCGAGAGCCAGTCGACGATCTTGCCCTTGCCCTCATCACCCCATTGCGACCCGACCACAACCACATTGGCCATCTGAAATCCTTTCGCGCCCCGTGGCGCATGCTGCAGCAAACCGGGTCTCTATAGCCGGGAGCGAACGCGCGCGCGACCCTTGATTGCGGCGAAGGGCGGTCGATCGACAAAAAACCGCACCTTGCCCCGCTGTCCCGGGCGCTCTATTCAGGGTCTTCCGATTTCCCGTCATGAGAAAGAAATCATTCCGATGGCCCGAACCGCCTATGTCCTGCTGACCTTCACCGCCCTGTTCTGGGGCGGGAATGCGGTAGCGGGCCGGCTCGCCGTCGGCCATATCTCGCCCGTCGCGCTGACCAGCCTGCGCTGGTTCGTCGCCTGCCTGATCCTTTTCGTCATCGGCCGCCGCAATTTCTTCGCCGACCTGCCGGTGCTGCGCGCAAATGCGCTGAAACTTTTCCTGTTCGGCGCGGGCGGTTTTGCCGGCTTCAACATCGTGCTTTATTCCGGCCTGCAATACACCACGGCGATCAACGCCACGATCGTGCAGGCGGGCATGCCGATGCTCGTCATCCTGGCCAATTTCGCGCTTTTCGCCATCCGGGTCAGCCCGCTCCAGATCGTCGGGTTCTTCCTCACGATCGCCGGCATCGGGCTCACTGCCGGGCATGGTGACTTCGCCCGCCTCCTGCAGCTCGACCTCAATCGCGGCGATGCGATCCTGCTGATAGCAGTGCTGCTTTATGCCGCCTACACGGTTGCGCTTCGCTTCAAGCCGCAGGTGCACTGGCAGAGCTTCATGATTGCACTGACCTTCTCCGCATTCCTCTCCTCCCTACCCTTTTTGGCGTGGGAGGGGCTAAGCGGCGCGGCGCGGATGCCGGACATGCGGGGTCTTGCGGTTGCCGCCTACACCGCCATCTTCCCCTCGATCCTTTCGCAGGTCTTTTATATCCGCGGCAACGAGATCCTCGGCGCCAACCGCGCCGGCCTGTTCATCAATGTCGTGCCGATCTTCGGCAC
>JAIOIW010000073.1 GCA_019912385.1 Notoacmeibacter sp.
CGCAGGTTGCGTTCGCCGGTTGGCGAGGCGACCATTGCCCGCATCGCTGTCCTTCGGCGTCGGCGGCTCACCGGCAAGCATATCGCAAGGGAGGTCGGCGTCTCGCCGGCCACGGTCAGCCGGGTGCTCAAACGTGCCGGCACCGCGTCAGCCGAGCCCATGTCCGTCCGTGGATCCCCCAAGACGCGTGCGACCATTGTGTGCCGGCTCGCCTGACCCATGTCTTCCGGCGGATAGCGCGAGAATCAGCGCCGGGAGGCTCAGCCTTTGGTCGGCGCATCGCTCACGGATCCGCTTGGCGCGGTTAAATTGGTCAGCCGGATGCGCAGCCTTTCGGCCTCCGCCTTCAACAGTGAAACGATCCAGGCGACACGATCAGGCCCCATGCGCTCGCGAATGGCGGCGCCGCTGATCGATGCAATCACCCGCCCGCGCGGATCGAACACCGGCACGCCCACCGCGCACATCGCGCTGACGATCCGGCCGTCATTGAACGAGTAGCCCTGGTGGCGGGTCTGCGCCGTGAGGTCGGTGAGTTCGTCGGGGTCGAAGCGCGGATATGTCTCCAGACGCCTGACATTGCTCGCAATCACCTCGGAGACTTCTTCGTCCGGCAGGAAGGCGAGCAGGGCCAGGCTTCCCGCGCCCACGCCGAGCGGCCGCCGATCGCCGATATCAAGCGTCAGCGTCTTGATCGGGAAATCGCCGACCTGGCGGTCGAGGCACAGCGCATCGAGGCCTTCGCGCACTGAGATGAAAATAGTGTCGCCTGTCTCGCGAGCGAGGCGCAGAAGCGACGGCCGCGCCAGTTCAGCGATGTCGTAGCGGGTGGCCTGGTGGCCGAGCCGGACGATTTCGTAACCGAGGAAATAGCGCCGGGTCTCCGGCGACTGGTAGACAAAGCCGGCATCCGCCAACGCCGAAAGCAGACGGTGCGTCGTCGTTTTACCGAGACCCGCGGCCTGCGCGATATCGGAAAGGCGCCAGCCAGCCGTGGCCTCGCGCGCGAGCAGCTTGATAATCGCAGCCGCGCGTTGAACCGACTTGACCGTGCTGTCGCTTGTCAACGCTCTCTCCTTGTATTGCTGTGCTCAATTTTGGTCGGAAAAATTCGCCCAGGTCAGCAGAATATCACGCGCCGGCATGCCGACATGAGCCTCCATTGCCCCGGCCGTCCGGTTGACAGCCGAAATGATGCCGTCATTGAAAGTCGATCGCGCCTCGCCGATGCGGGCGCTGGCCGCCGAAACGGTGAAGGCAGCGATCCCGCGCGCATCCAGCGCCGGCAGCCGGCCCGTCCCCGCCTGGTCAATTCCCACCCCCGCGTCATTGAACACAGCGGCAAATCCCGCGACGCGCAGCGCCATCGCCGGCTTGCCGCCGACAAGGCCGCCATGCGAGCCGGTCACAATGATCTGTCCGGCATCGCCAGGTTCTACCATGGCTGCCGAATCGACGAGCACGATCCGGCGCCAGCCCGGTTGGGCGACCAGGCCGCGGGCCTCGCCGGCCGGCGGCGGCTTGGCCGAAACAACGGCTGCGGCGCGCAGCATTGACACAGCCTCAGGTGTTGTCATGCCTGCCCGGACACCGAGACGTTCGGCAATTGCGTTCGCACGGCTGATCCGACCGCGCGCCAGCATGTCGCTGGTGTCGCCGATCCGGCAACTGGCATGTGAGACGGCCGCTGCCGCGATGCCAAGCGCGGCAAGATAGGGCAGGGCGCCGACTCCCGCCTCATCCCTGCCGATGCCGGCGTCGCAAAAGATGACCGCGCGCACGCCGGCGCATGCCGCGACATGGCCCGGATACCGGCCGCCATGCGACCCGCACACGACGACAGCACCGGCCGCATTGTTCGGCAGCTTGGTCACCGTGTCGGCTACGACCACGCCTGCGGACAGGTCCGCCGCTGGCGATGATGCGCCGGCGTCAGGCTGTGTTGCCGAAGGGGTCAAGCGCACCGATGGTCCTCCCGGTTGATGTTGGCGCAGGCGAAGCAGCCCGCATCAGGCGACACGGTCGCCCTTCTTGACTTGCGCGGTCCGATTGTCGACGCCGGGCAGCATCTGCGCCGGGTCGCGGGTCACGACGACATCGATCAGCGTCGGCCCGTCCGTTCCCGCAATTCCGCGGCCAAGCGCGTCAGCCAGCGCATCGGGGTCCTCGACCCGGATGCCGGTGCACCCCAGCGCCTCGGCAACGCGGGCATAGTTGACCTCTTCCAGATCGCTCGACTGGTAATTGCCGGCGCCATACATCAGGTGCTGCAGCGCCTTGACGTAGCCGGATGCGGCATTGTTCACGACGATGATGGTCAGGGGCAATTTCAGCCGGCGCGCCGTCTCCAGTTCGCCCATCACCATATTGAAACCACCATCGCCGGTCAGCCCGACCACCGGGTGGCCGGGGGCGGCAAGCGCCGCGCCCATGGCGCCGGGCAAACCGTAGCCGATCGAGGCGAATCCGCGATCGGGGACGAAGCCGCGCCCCGCCCGCTTGGTATCATAGAGCAAGCCACCCCAATGGGCGGCGAAGCCGCCATCTGCAACGAGGATGCCGTCGTCAGGCATCGCCTTGTTCAGTTCGTTGATCAGGCGCGCCATGTTGACCGGTCGCTCGTTCGAGGCAAGCCGCGCATCGACGGATTGGCGCCAGGCCGCCATCCGGCTTGCCACTTCGTCGGCATAGGCCTGTTGCCGGGCGCAAATGGTGTCTGCCTCACCGGCCAATGCGGCGAAGAGGTCGCGCAGCCCCTCGCGCGCATCGCCCCACAGCCGCAGTGCCGGCTCGAAGGTGCGGTTGAACTCCTCGGCGACGCTGTCGAGATGGATTACCGTCTGCTCGGCGCCGGGCAGGCTATAGCGCTTGGTGGCGATTTCGCCGAGCTTGCAGCCAACCACGAACAGGCAATCCGATTCCTCGATCAGGGCGTTGGCAATGCGGTCATAGCGGCCAAACAGGCCGGCGCTGAGCGGATCGGTGCAGGCAATGGCGCCCTTGCCGGTCATGGTATGGGCGACCGGCAGGTTGAGACCGCGGGCCAGCGCCACGGCGGCATCGGTCGCCGCCGAAAGGTGAACGCCGCCGCCGCACAACATCAGCGGCCGCTTTGCCGCGCCGAGCATTTCGGCGGCGCGCTCCAGATCGTCTTTCGCCGGGCGGCAACGCAATGCCGGTGCCGAGGTCAGACCTTCCTCGACGGCAAAATCAGGTTCGGCGAAGGGAAAAGTGCCATGGCAGATGTCCTCGGGGATGTCGACGACGACGGGTCCCGGCCGCCCCGATGTGGCCACGCGGAAAGCGCGGCGCACCAGTTCGGGGATGCGCTCGATCATCTCGATGCGGATCAGTTCCTTGCAGGCCGGGCGCAGGATATCGACCTGGCGCGTTTCCTGGGTCATGTTTTTCCAGGCGTGCAGGCGGTGGGAGTCGCCGATGAAGACGACAAGCGGCGACCCGGCATTGAGCGCTTCGACCAGGCCGGTGACAAGGTTGGTCGCGCCGGGACCAAGCGTGGCGTCGCACACGCCGACCCGTCCGGATACTTTGGCGTAGGCATCGGCGATGAAGACCGCGCAGCGCTCGTCATTGATCAGGTTGTGGTCGAGGCCGAGCCGGCGCGCCGCGTCGTAAAACGGCAGCAGCTGGAAGCCGCCCATGCCGAACATTGGTCCGACATTGCAGGCTTTCAAAACGCGGGCGATCGCCTCGCCGCCGGTCATTTCATTCGAACTCAAAGTCATCTCCTGCAGGATGTAAGGAATGTCATATCCGGTAGCCGAGCGCTTGCGGCAGCCACAGGGCGAGTTGCGGGAACGCGATAATGAGCAGCAATGCGGCACCCATGGCCAATACCAGCCACATGATCCAGGGTACCGTCGCCTCGATCGGCACACGGGCGATGCGGGCAGTGACGATCAGATTGACCGCGACCGGCGGCGTGAACTGGCCGATCGCAATGTTCATCGCCATCAGCACGCCAAACCAGGTCAGGTTCCAGTCAAACGCATGGGCGATCGGCACCAGCAGCGGCAGCGTGATGAGATAGATCGAGACGCCGTCGAGAATCATCCCGGCGACCAGCAACACGGCCATGATAAGGATCAGTACGATCATGCTGTTGCTGCTGAAGGCGAGGATTGCCTGCGCCGCGTGATCAAAGGCGCCGAGCGTGGAGCCGGCCCAGGCAAACAGCCCCGCCAGCGAAATGATCACCAGGATGATCGCGGATATTTCCGCGCTGTCGGCAAGAACGCGCCAGACATCGGCCAGACCCATGTTGCGGTAGACGAGAACGCCGATGAAAAAGCCGTAGGCGACGGCGACCGAAGCCGCCTCTGTGGGGGTGAACAGACCCGAGCGCATGCCGCCGAGAACGATCACCGGCGCCATCAACCCCGGGATGGCGGCGCGAAGGCTGGGCCAAAACAACGGCCGATCAGCCTGTTCCGCCGCGCCGAAATCGTGCCGCCGGCTAAGAAACACGGTCGGCAGGATCACCGCGATGCCGGCAAGCAGGCCGGGAACCAGGCCGGCCGCGAACAAGGCCCGCAAGTCCACGCCCGGCACCAGGATCGAGTAGACGATCAGCGCGATGGATGGCGGAATGAGGATTGCCGTCGAGGCGGAGGCCGCGATCACGCTGGCGGAAAACTCGCGCGGATAGCCGGCTTTCATCATCGACGGGATCATGATGGTTGCGACCGCCGCCGCGTCGGCGGGACCCGAACCCGACATGCCGCCCATGATGAGGCAGACCAGCGTGGCCACGATGGCCAGGCCGCCGCGGCGCGGGCCGACCACCGCCTGGGCAAAGGTGACGAGACGCTGGGCAACGCCCGAGCGCTCGAACACCATGCCGGTCAGTACGAAAAGTGGGATCGCGATCAGCGGATACTTGGCGACCGAGGCATAGGTGTTGGTGCCGATCATCGCGACCGTGTTGAGATCGAGACCGGCCGCCACCGCTGCCGCGCCGGCAAGCCCGAGCGCCACCGCGATTGGCGTGCCGATGACCAGCAGGCCGGAGAAAACGCCGAGCAGGATGAAATTGGCGGTGATCACGCGCGCCCCCGCACCGTGGCGACCAGCCTGCCGAGAATTCGCAGCAGGACAACCACGCTCAGGATCGGCAGCCAGATCGTATAGATCCAGGTCGGATAACCGAGGCCCGGCGAGGTTTCGCCGAAACGGTATTCGTCCCAAGTGAGTTCGCTGCTGTACCAGGCGATCAGCACGAACATCAGCAGTGAGGCCAGCGCAACGGCGATCTCGCAAGCCAGCCGGCCGCGCGGCGGCAACTTGCCCAGCAGAAAGGTAATGCGGATGTTCTCGTTGGTGGCGAAGGCAAGCGCGGCACCGACGAAGGTCATGAAGACCATCAGGAAGACCGAGAATTCCTCGGTGAAGGCAAAGGACACATCGGTTGTATAACGCACGACGACATTGGCGAAGCTGATAAGGCAGATCAGGCCCATCGCAATGGCGCCGAGCGAGCGCTCGATCGAAACCGGTACACGGGCGTGTTCGGCCACGCCGCGCATCGATCCCGGATCTGCATTGTCCGTGTGTGGTTCCGACACGTCGTTCATCCTGGTTGACGGGGTGAGCGCCCGGCGCTCGCCCCGTGCTGGTTGTCAGCGGTTTGCGATCGACTTTTCAGCCATGTCGACAAGGTCGGCGCCGATCTTCTGCTTCCAGTCGTTGTAAACACCGCGCGTCGCATCGACGAAGGCCTGGCGTTCGCTGTCGGTCAGTTCGACCACATCGACGCCAAGCGCCTTGACCTCCTGGATCGCCGAATTGTCGGCGCCGGTCAGGCCCTTGCGCGCGATCTCAATGCCGGTCGCCCCGGCATCCGTGGCCGCCTGGCCCACGATCTTCTGGTCTTCCGGGGTGAACGAGTCCCAGACTTCCTGGTTGACAGCGAAGATCAGCGGATCGGCAACATAGTGCCAAAGGGTGAGGTTCTTCTGACCGACTTCATAGATCTTGGCGATGGCGAAGACACTGAGCGGATTCTCCTGGCCGTCAACGGCACCCGTCGTAAGCGCCGGCTTGGCGTCGGCCCAGCTCATCTGGGTCGGGTTGGCGCCAAGTGCGGTAAAGGTGTCATTGAACAGCGGCGACCCGACGACGCGCATCTTCAGGCCCTTGAGATCATCGGGCGTGCGGATCGGGTGTTTGGAATTGGAGACCTCGCGAAAGCCGTTTTCGGCCCACGCCAAGGGTTGGACGCCGTTCTCGATCAGGATTTCAAACAGGCGTTCGCCGACCGGTCCCTGAGTCAGGGCGTCAATCGCCGCATAGTCGGGCATCAGGAAAGGCAGCGAGAACAGGTTCAACTCCTTCACCTGCGGAGACCAGTTGATGGTCGACCCGACCGCCATGTCGATGATCCCCCGGCGCATCGCGGTGAATTCCTTGGTCTGGTCGCCGGAGACCAGTTGCGCGCCGGGATAGACCTTCATCTTGATGCGGCCATCGGTGCGCTCGCCCACCAACTCGGCCCATTTCTCAGCCGCGATTCCCCACGGGAACGGTGCAGGCACGACGGTCGAGATCTTGTACTCTTCCTTGTAGTCGGCAGCGGCGGCCGGCAGGCCGATCACTGCGGCGAGACCCGCCAAGAGAGCCATGCTTATCAAACGCTTGGACATAGTTTTCTTCTCCTTTGGTTGTTTTCTTGTCTGCCTTTATCGTCCCATCAGGCCGCGTGCGGCAGCAGCGACAGCGCCCGCCGTGACCCGCACTTCGTCTTCAAGCACCGGCGCGTAGCTGATGGGAATGCGCGGTGCCCCCAAACGCCTTATCGGCGCCTTGAGCGCGCCATGCAGATGTTCGGCAACGGTTGCCGCAATTTCCGCACCGAAGCCGGCCACAGCGACCGCCTCGTGCACTACCAGCAGTCGGCCGGTGCGTTCCACGCTGGCAAGAACCGCGTCGCGGTCCCAGGGCCACAGGGTTTTCAGATCAAGTACTTCGACCTCGATGCCCTCGCTGGCCAGCGCAGTGGCCGCCTCCATGGCCGTGTGCACCGCGGCCGACCACGAGACGATGGTCAGATCGCAGCCCTCGCGGCAGCTGCCGGCCTTGCCGAACCGGCCGACGTCATCGCCTTCGGGAACCTCGCCCTCCAGCGGCCAGAGGTTCTTGTGCTCCATGAACACGACCGGGTCGTCGCAGCGGATCGCCGCCTTCAGCAGCGCGCGGTTGTCGGCTGGCGTGGATGGCACGGCGACGACCAGGCCGGGGATGTGAGCATACCAGGCCTCGAGCGACTGCGAGTGCTGGGCGGCCGAGGACCGCCACATTCCGATCGGCTCGCGCACGACTATCGGCACACGCGTCTGGCCGCCGAACATGAAGCGTGCCTTGGCCGCCTGGTTGACCAGTTCGTCGACCGCGCACAGCGCAAAATCAGAAAAGCGCATCTCGACGATCGGCCGCGTGCCAGTCATGGCGGCGCCGACGGCGGCACCCATGATACAGGACTCGGAGATCGGCGCGTCGGAAATACGCTCAGGGCCGAATTCATCTACCAGGCCCTTGTACTGGCCGAATACGCCGCCCCGGCCGAGATCCTCGCCGACGGCCCAAACCAGCGGATCGCGCCGCATCTCTTCGGCCACGGCCAGCCGCGCCGCTTCGATATAGGTCATCTTGGCCATCAGAACGCCCGCTCGCGCGGATCGCCGATATCCTGCACGTCTGCATAGGCGAGCTCTCTTGATGGCCAGTCGGTTGCTGCAGCCGCTTCGTAGGCTCGCTTCATTTCGCTTTTGGCCGCTTCCGCCATGGCGGTGAGCTGTGTACCAGGGACACCGGCGGCCTCGAGAATCCGGCGCATGTTCGTGATGGGATCATTGAGCCAGCGCAATTCGACTTCTTCCTCGGAGCGGTATGGAGCGGTATCCGCGCTGGTGTGGCCGGTGAGACGGTAGGTGCGAGCCAGCAGGAAGCGCGGTCTTCCCTGGCGCGCCTCATCGATCAGGTCGCGGGCCATTTCGTCAATCGCCACGAGGTCGTTGCCATCGACGGTATCGGCCGCGATGCCCATTGCCTCGGCGCGCGCCGCCGGCCCGCCGCCGGACGTCATTGCATGCGTTCGGGTGGTCGCGGCAAAGCCGTTGTCCTCGCAGACGAACAGGATCGGCAGTCTGAACACGCCAGCCCAGTTCAATCCTTCCAGGAACGGGCCGCGATTGATCGCGCCATCGCCGAAAAAACAGACGACGACCCGATCCTCGCCCCTGAGCTTGATGGCGTGAGCGGCCCCGGCGGCGATGTTGATATTGGCGCCGACCACGCCATTGGCGCCGAGCATGCCGACCTCGAAATCGGCGATGTGCATGGAGCCGCCCTTGCCTTGGCTGTAGCCACCGGCCCGTCCGAACAACTCGCGCATCATCGCCAGCGGATCGGCGCCCTTGGCCATGGTGTGACCGTGCCCGCGATGGGTTGAAAGGATGATGTCGTCACGGCGAAGATTTCCACAGACGCCGACCGCCACGGCTTCCTGGCCGATCGATGGATGGATGGCGCCGAGCACCAGCTTGTTCTGCGCGGCGGTGATCGCCGCCTTCTCGAATTCGCGGATCCGGCACATCTGTCCATAGTGCGCGCGATAGCGTTCCATGTTCAGATTCGAACCGTAAGACGATGGGTCATCCGTCATTCGGGCGCCCCCCGCACCGTGCGTGGGAAAGCGCGAAGGCTGCGGATATTGCGGATGTCGGGCGTCCAAAATACGGCCCCCGATCCGCCTCCGTTGCGGGCTGATCCAGCTTGCCTGAGTGCCAAAATCCATGTCCTCCCATGGTTCTTCGCATGCGTTCACTACGAAGAAAAATGTTCCGTATCGTGGAACATTCAATAGGATAAAATGGAACGTTTTGGCGGTCAACCTTTTCCCGACCTGAGCCGTGCGGATAGAGGCAGGTGATTATGATGTGCGGCAGGGTTGGTGCGAGAAGATGCGTATCTTAGGCGGTCGTGAGCGCCGATTTTTCCGCACCGGCTTCAGGCCAGCAGGGCGAGCATCGCAAGTACGAGCACCGGAAGGAGCGTGCTGCTCAGCGACCAACGGAGCAGGCCGCGTTCGGCCCGGGCAATCGCCAGTGCGAGAGCATCGAAGAGCCGGCGCCCGCCCGCCCAACGAAGCGACAGATCAGGCATCGGGATCGAGAGGGTACCCCAGCCTTGAAGGAGGAGCAGCAGGTCGCCCGGCGGGCGTTGGGGCAGGCTCCAGCGAAGAAGCGCCAGTGCAGGCGGCAACGCGACGGCCACTGGCCAGAGCGCGTCGATGACTGGTTTCATCGCGAGCGCGTAGACAAAGTCGTGGCCCGTCCAGCTTTGCCAGAATAGCCAGGGACCGGCAAAGGCGAGGCCACCGGCAACGACCGGCAGCGAGAGGCGAAGCGGCCAGTGCGTCGCCGTCTTGCCGGCATTGGGCAGAAGCCAAAGACGAAACAGGAACCAGACGAGGATAATGCTCGTGGCGACGGAACTCAGGCTTAGTGCCAGCGTTGCCGCATCCGTGAGCCCCGGCTTCACGGCGGCCTTCGCCAGCGCGCCTCCGGTGAAGGGAAATCCCGCGACCGAAGCCGACACCGCAGCCGCGAAGGCGAGGCAGAGCATGCGATGCCGTCGGTCGCTTGCAGCCAACATCGCCCCGACGAGGAGGAACAGCGCGCCCTTGGCGAACCCGTGATGAAGCGCTAGGAACGGGACCGTCTCACGCGCCGCGCCGCCGGCCCCGACCAGCATGACCATGAGGCCCATCTGACTGACCGTGGAATAGGCAAGCACTGCCTTCGGATTGGACTGCGTCAAGCCCCAGAGCGCCGCGCCGAAAGCGCCCGCAAGCCCCAGTGCCATGAGGACCGAACCAAACGCTCCGTCCGGGAGAAACAGGATCATTCCGAACAGCCCGGCCTTCACGATCGCCCCCGACAGGACCGCCGAGGCAGGCACCGGCGCGGCCGGATGGGCGAGCGGCAGCCAGACGTGGAGCGGCACGAGCCCCACCTTGATCCCGAAGCCCGTGACGAGGAGGGCCACGGCGACCGGGCCCGCATCGGACGCGCCGAGAGCGATGCGGACGCCTTCGATATCCACGCCGCCGGCCGCCGCGGCCCCGATGAGCAGGCCGACGAGGAGGGACACCTCGCCCGCGAGGGCGGTCACGATGTAGACGCGGCCTGCGCGCAAAGCCACCTCGGTGCGGTCGTGAACGACCAGAAACCATGCTGCAAGCGAAACTGCAGCGAAGGCGACATAAAAGGTGACCACGTCGAGGGCGAGGAACACGCCGATATTTCCGGTCAGCGTCAGACACCAGAAACCGGAAAAAACCGCCGTGTGCGGTTTGCCTGCCATCGGCTGGGCGGCAAGTCCCGCGATCAGCCAGAGCGCCGCAGTCATCCCCATGAGGAGACGTCTCGCCGCGTCGAGCCCGAGCGTCACGCCGAGCAGCAGACCGGGTGCCGTCGTCACGCCTTCGACGCCCGCGACGGCCAGCCAGAGGGCGGGCAGTGGGGCGAAGGGCAAGAGGCGCACCGCCCGCCCGCGAAAAGCCGGCAGAGCGGTCAGCGCAGCGAGAAGAAATGGCCAGACAAGCGCGGCCAGGGGCAGGAGTGGCCCGGTCCAGATCATCATCGTATATCCCCCCGCTCAGCGATCAGCGTCGCCCAGCCAAGCGGACTGACTGCCGAGGCGGCCAGCACCCCGGCGCCGAGCGCGCCGAGCGTAGCGATGACCGCCGGGACGACCAGCGCCGGTGCGTTCTCGTCGCCTGTGGCGTCCGGTGAGGGCTCGAGGAACCACAGACGGTAGAGAAGCGGCAGGAAGTAGGCGGCGTTCAGGAGCGTCGAGGCTGCAAGCACCGCCAGCACCCAGGGTGCGCCGCTCTCCAATCCCCCGATTCCGAGATAGATCTTGCTGACGAACCCTGCCATCGGGGGAAGCCCGATCATTCCAAGTGCGCCGAGCGAAAAACAGGTCGATGTCCAGGGCATCCGCGGTCCGAGCCCGTTCAGTCCTGCGATGCTGCGGACTCCGGCACGCACGTCGTAGATCCCGGCGCAGAAGAACAGGGTGATCTTCATCAGGCCCTGATGCACGAGATGAGCGAGCCCTCCAATCATGCCATAGGGCCCGGCGAGGGCAGCCCCAAGAACGATGTAGCTGACCTGGCTTACGGTGGAAAAGGCGAGGCGCTTCTTGATATCGTGCTGCTGCAGCGCCCTGAGAGACCCCCAGATGATCGTCGCCGAGGCCAACACCGCCAGCGGGATGCCGACTCCCAGTTCGGCGACGCGCGCCGCGCCGAAAACGTCGTAGATGACGCGTATCACGCCGAATGCGCCAGCCTTGACCACGGCGACGGCGTGCAGGAGCGCCGACACGGGCGCCGGCGCGGCCATCGCCGCCGGCAGCCAGCCGTGCAACGGCACGATGGCGGCCTTCATTCCAAAGCCGAGAATGAAGAGGGCAAAAATCGCCCTGAGGCTCATCGGATCCAGGCCGTCGAGGTCGGGAGGCTCGGTAAAGAGGACGGGTCCGGTCGCGCTTTCCAGCCATACGATCGCCCAGAGGAGAGCTGCGCTGCATGGCAGAGCATAGAGCAGGTAGCTGCGGGCGGCCTTGAGCGAAGCCTCGTCCTGTTTGTGGGCGACAAGCGGCCAGGTGCTAAGCGTCAGGAGCTCGAAGAAGATGAAGAATGAGATCAGCGAACCCGAGAGCGCGATTCCCGTCGTCGCGGCCACGCACAGACTGAAGAAGCCGAAGAAGCGCGACAGCTCCGGCTGAGTGCCGAAATAGGCGATCGCATAAATCGTCGTGAGGAGCCAGAGCGTTGCCGAGAGCGAGACGAAGAGCAGCGCCAGCGCGTCGATCCGGAGGAGGAGGACCAGCCCGGGCGCAAGCGGGATCGTGGTCTCGTAAGCGGCGCCACCCGCCACGGCGAAGAGCATCACCACGATCAACGCGACCTTCAGGACCGCGCCACCGAGACTGAGTGCGTTGCGGAGCAGGTGGCTCTCCTGATCGAGGAAGAACGTGATCACTGCCGGCACGAGCGACGTCAACAGGATGAGAACGGGAAGGAGCGCGGTCACAGCCCCTCCTCGGCCGCCAGGGGCCTCCCGATCGCGAGGAGATCGAAGGGGCCCGCCGACGCGATGCCGAGTGCGACCGAGGCGCTGGCGAGGAGTAGCGGCACCGCCTGCCGGGCGCGGGAGGGCGGCGCGGCGCCGGCCTGGGCGCCGCGAGCGAACAGCACGGCCATCGGCCGGTAGAGATAGGCGGCCGCGAGCAGTCCGCCGCCGCCCATCACCAGCGCCCAGGCCCATTGTCCCGAAGCGAAGGCCGCCGTCATCACGAGATACTTGCCGGTAAAACCGCCCGAGGGCGGAAGACCAACAAGCGTGACCGCCGACAGCGCGAAGGCGAAGGCGGTCATTGGCATCAGCTGTGCGAGCCCGCGGAGATCGCTCAGCCGGTCGCTTCCCGCAACCGCCATCCAGTGCCCCACCGCAAGGAACATCGCGGCCTTGGCGAGTCCGTGGCTCAGGGCGAGGAAGACGGCGCCGGTCCATGCGCCGGCCGCCCAGGGGACGCCCGCGCTCGCTCCGCCGGCGAGCGGAAAGACGAGGAAGAGATACCCGATCTGCGCGACGGTCGAATAGGCGACGATCAGCTTCAGCCGCACCTGCGCAAGCGCCCCGAGGCTACCCCAGATCACCGCCGCGGTCCCGAGAAGCGCGATAAGCGTCAGCGCCCCATCCGAGGCGCGATCGGGCATGGTATCGAACCAGAGCCGGAGGAGTATCGCGAAGGAAGCCTTCGGCACGAGCCCCGACAGCATGGCCGACGCCGGAGCGGGGGCGCCGGCATGGGCCGGCGGTAGCCAGACATGGAAGGGAAAGAGCGCGGTCTTGGCCATGAGTCCCGCTGTCATCAGTGCCAGCGCGAGACCGTCCGGCGCGGCCGCGGTCCGGGTGGCGATGAGGTCGATGTCGAGCGTTCCGTGCGCGGCATGGATCAGAACGACGCCCGCAAGATAGAGAAGCGAGCCGGCGAGCGCGAAAATCATGTATCGCATCGCGGCGGCAAGCGCCGTTGCCTTGCCATCGATGGCGACGAGACCGATCGCCGCGAGGCTCAGGAGTTCAATTCCGACATAAAGATTGAAGAGGTCGCGCGAGAGGAAGACCACATTCAACGCGGACCAGAGAAGTAGCATGAGCGGCCAGAACCCGAAGGCGGCGCGTTCGCCCGCAGTTCCGGGCGCGAAAGCATGACGCGCGGCCAGACCGGCGCTCGCCATGACCAATGCGGTCATGACGATCAGCGCGACAGAGAGCCCATCCGCCACAAGAACGATGCCGAGCGGCGGCGTCCATCCCCCCATTTCCAGCCGGGGCATACCCTGGAATGCAACGGTCGCCATCAGCACGATTGCTGCGCCCGTCGTGGCCGCGATCGCGGCGAGAGCGGCGGTTCTGCCCACCGGGCTTGGCAGAGCGATAGCGGCGATAGCCCCTGCGAGCGGTAGCACCAGCAGGGTGACAAGGGCGCTCACGCGCCATCCTCTTCCTCGGGAAGCGCCGCGCGCCCCGAAAGCCGGGCGCGCGCCACGACCAGCCCAACCCCCAGCGCGCTCGCCGAAAAGGCCACGACGATCCCGGTGATGATCAGCGCTTGCGGAACGGGATCGGTCACTCCGCCGCGCGCACCAGTCGCTCCGAAGAACAGGAACAGCCCCGAGCCGATCAGGTTGAAGGCCACAACCCGGCGCAAGAAATGGCGCGTCGCAATCAACCCGTAGAATCCGATGCCGATCAACACCGCGCCTGTCACCGCAAAGAGGGAGAGCGCTGTCATCTGCGATTTTCTCCTTCCGGAGGACCGAGAACCAGGAAGGTGAGCGTCACCGCGACCGAAAGCAACAGCGCGACCTCGATGACGAAGATTGCGCCTCCGGCCACCGGCGCGGGAAGGGTCAGGAAATTCGTGCCCAAGAGCGCCCCCGCAAGCCCCGCTACCAGGAAGACGAGCGGTCCGGCGACGAGAACCGCCCGCCACCCGGGCGCAGAGATCCGGGGCGGCCGGACCAGCCCGGTCATCGCCGCGACGAGACCGACGGCGGCAAGCACGGTGCCGCCCTGGAAGGCGCCTCCGGGCCGATCTGCGCCGACATAGGCGAGGTAGACCCCCACCAGGAGTCCGACTGGCGGAAGCACGCGTCCGAAGCCGGACATCACGCCGCCGGGCCGGACGTGCTGCGGCAGTCCGAGCCGGTTTCGCCAGTCGTCCTCGCGGGTCAGCATCCAGAGGCCGATCAGCGCGGCGAGCAGGACGATGCTCTCGAGCAGCGTGTCCCAGGCGCGGAAGTTGAGAAGGACCGCCGTCACCGGGTTCTCGACGCCGGCGCGGGGCAGGGCCTCGGCCAATTGCGGGCCCGGACGCTCGGGGATGGGAAGGGAGAACCACGCCCAGGTCAATGCGGCTGTCAGTCCGACGCAGGCAACTGCCGCGGGAGGATTGATCCGCCGCGGCGGCTCGGCCTCGGCGCCCTCCCGCACGAGGCGACCGAAAGCCGCGAGAAAAAGCACGCCGGTCAAACCCGCGCCGATTGCTGCTTCGGCCAGCGCCACATCCACCACGTCGAGGCGGACCCAGGCCACGGCCATGAGCAGCCCGTAGACGATGAAGAACATGATCGACCGGAAGATGCCGCGCCCGAGGATCGTCGCCAGCGCGGCCGCGAGGATCAGGGCGCAGAGCGCCGCGTTAAACGCCAGCGTCATCGCTTGTTCTGCTCGCGCAGCGCAACACGGGCGACGAGTTGCGACACCGTTCCGGCCGCCAGAAGCGTCAGCGCCCAGATCAGGGCCAGGAGCGCAATTTCCCGCCAGGTCTCGACCTGGAAGGCCACGCCGAGCGTGATGAAGCCGAGACCCAGATTGTCGGCCTTGGTCAGCGCATGAAGGCGGCTGAAGACATCGGGAAACCGGAGGAGGCCGATTGTCCCCGCAACGAAGAAGAAAAGCCCGATACCGGTGAACGCATAGGTCGCGAGATCAGCCATCGGCTTTCTCGCTGGCTGATCGAGGGTCCGTGGTCGGCGGCTCGTCCTCCTCCGGGTCGCCGGCGCCATCGGGGCTCGATGCCTTCACGAAGCCGACCGCCGCAAGGGCGGCCAGCAGCGCCAGCGTCAGCGCGACGTCGAGCGCTGCCCAGCCCTGCACTGGCGCGAGCAGCACGAGCACCGCCACTCCGCCCGTACCGACCAGTTGCGCGCCCATCATCCGGTCCGCGCGTTCGGGCCCCCGCCAGACGCGCAACAGCGCCCCGGCAAGGGTTGCAAGCACCCCGAGCGCCACGAAGGGCAACCAAAGCGTCATGAGGAGCGCTCTGTCCGATTGTCGGCCCCGATCATTGCAGCGATGGCGGCCTCTTCCCCGGGGATCGCGCGCTCGAATCCGGCCCGCGTGTCCAGCAGATGCACGAGCAGCCGTCCGTCGCGCGTGCCCGCTGCCAGCGTTCCGGGCCTCAGCGAAAGCTCCCCGCCCATGATGGCGCGTCCACCATCGGGAAGGCGCACGGGCACCTCGATCCAGCCCGGGTGGAGCCGCATGCGCGGGGACAAGGCGCGCCGGGCCACATCGAGGCCGCCGAGCAATGACCCGGAAATGAACGAGGGGACATGCCGGGCGAAGTGCCAGAGGCTCAAGTGATGCCGCGCGGGCAGAAGTCGCAAGCTCAACCAGACGGCTGCCGGCACGGCCACCACACCAACTGGGAGGCCCTTGAGTTCCGCGCCGGTCAACACGGCCCACACTCCGCCGAAAAGCAGAGTACGGTGCAGAACAGCCCTGAAGACGATCCTTGCCATGGTGAAAGCACACCCGATCCGCCTTGGGCTTGCAAGAGGATGCAGGTAGCCTTGCCACCTTTTCCGGCGCGTTTTCTCAGGAGTCTCGTCCAGTTGAGGCAATCTGGCGGCGTGTTGGGGTGCATTTATGGCCCAGTTTGCAAGTTCCCAGGGAAGTCTCCCCTGATTCCGAAATGATGCCGCCCCGTGGATGCGGTGTTTCGGACCGGTGCTCTCTTGGTGAATTGTACCTTCCTTTGGCGTGGCTTGGGTAGGAACGAAATGCCTGCGGGGGCATAGTCGACTTCTCCCGATTGATATCGACGGGTTGTCAAGCCGATCCAGGCGGCGACAGAGCGGGACTTCCTGAAGTTGTTTGGATCCTCAATGGCGGTGACGAAAGAGGTCGCGGTGATCACGCCGATGCCGGGGTTCGACATGAGGGTGCGGCAGGCTTGGCTTTGACGAGCATCCGCAACCAGTTGGCGCCCGAGTTCAGCGGCACGGACGCGAATGTCGCGCCAGGCCGCCAGCATCGGCAGAACGATGGAAGCAATTTGGTCCTGGTCGACAAGAAGGCGCCGAACGTACTTCTCGAACGTGGTT
>JAIOIW010000074.1 GCA_019912385.1 Notoacmeibacter sp.
GAGCTGGGCCGGCTCGGCGTGGCGGTGACCGAGTACGAGGACGGCTGGCGAATCGAGCCGAGTACCCCGCAGCCCGGCGCGGTCGAGACCTACCACGACCACCGCCTGGCGATGAGCCTCAGCCTGCTCGGCCTACGCACCCCCGGCATCGCCATCCGCGGCCCCGAGTGCGTGGCCAAGACCTTCCCCGACTACTTCAACCTGCTCCGAGCGCTGACCAGCGAGGGGTTAGTCTGAAATAGGGACGGACCCAATTCTGCCGGCGCCGCGGGCGCCGCAGAATTGGGTCCGTCCCTATTTCAGGTCTCGTCGCTCCGCAGCACGGCCAGGAACGCCTCCTGCGGAATCTCGACCTGGCCGACCTGCTTCATCCGCTTCTTGCCCTCTTTCTGCCGCTCGAGCAGCTTGCGCTTGCGCGTGATGTCGCCGCCGTAGCATTTCGCGGTGACGTCCTTGCGCATCGCCGAGATCGTCTCGCGGGCGATGACCTTGCCGCCGATCGCCGCCTGGATCGGGATCTTGAACAGGTGGCGGGGGATCAGCTCCTTCAGCTTCTCGCACATGGCGCGGCCGCGCCGCTCCGCCTGCGCCCGGTGCACCAGCATCGACAGCGCGTCGACCGGCTCGTCATTGACGAGGATCGACATCTTGACGAGGTCGCCTTCGCGGTAGTCGGTCAAATGATAGTCGAAGGAGGCGTAGCCGCGCGAAATCGACTTCAGCCGGTCGTAGAAATCGAACACCACCTCGTTCAGCGGCAGGTCGTAGGTCAGCATCGCGCGCTTTCCCACATAGGCGAGGTCGGCCTGGATGCCGCGGCGGTCCTGGCAGAGCTTCAGGATGGAGCCCAGGTATTCGTCGGGGGTGAGGATGGTGGCGCGAATCCACGGCTCCTCGATGGCCGCGATCCTGACCACGTCGGGCATGTCGGCCGGATTGTGCAGCTCCAGCACCGAGCCGTCGGTCAACAGCAGGCGATAGACGACCGAGGGCGCGGTGGCGATCAGGTCGAGGTTGAACTCGCGCTCCAGCCGCTCCTGGATGATCTCCAGGTGCAGCAGGCCCAAAAAGCCGCAGCGGAAGCCGAAGCCGAGCGCGGCGGATGTCTCCATCTCGTAGGAGAACGAGGCGTCGTTGAGGCGCAGGCGGCCGACGGCGGCGCGCAGGTCCTCGAAATCGGCGGCATCGACCGGAAACAGCCCGCAGAACACCACCGGTTGCGCCGGCTTGAAGCCCGGCAGCGCTTGCGCGCAGGGCTTCTTGTCCTCGGTGATGGTGTCGCCGACGCGGGTGTCGGCCACTTCCTTGATCGAGGCGGTGATGAAGCCGATCTCGCCCGGCGACAGGCTGTCGACCAGCACCATCTTGGGCGTCATCACGCCGACGCGCTCGACCGGGTATTTCGCGCCCGTGCCCATCATGCGGATGGTCTGGCCCTTGCGCAGTTCGCCGTCGATGACGCGCACCAGCACGATGACGCCGAGATAGGCGTCGTACCAGCTATCGACCAGCATGGCCTTCAGCGGCCGGTCGCGCTCGCCTTCCGCCGGCGCGGGCAGCTTGTTGACGATCGCCTCCAGCACGGTGTCGACGCCAAGGCCCGTCTTGGCGGAGATCATGCAGGCCTCCGAGGCGTCGAGGCCGATCACCTCCTCGATCTGCGCGCGGATGCGCTCGGGCTCGGCGGCCGGCAGGTCGATCTTGTTGAGGACGGTTACGATCTCGTGGTCGTTGTCGAGCGCCTGGTAGACGTTTGCCAGCGTCTGCGCCTCCACGCCCTGGGAGGCGTCGACCACCAGCAGCGAGCCCTCGCAGGCGGCGAGCGAGCGCGACACCTCGTAGGCGAAATCGACGTGGCCCGGCGTGTCGATCAGGTTCAGCACATAGTGCTCGCCATCCTTGGCGTCATATTCCAGGCGCACCGTGTTGGCCTTGATGGTGATGCCGCGCTCGCGCTCGATATCCATGCTATCGAGCACCTGCTCCTTCATGTCGCGCTCGGCAATCGATCCGGTCATCTGGATCAGGCGGTCGGCGAGCGTCGACTTGCCATGGTCGATATGGGCGACGATGGAAAAATTGCGGATGTGGGAGCGCGGTGTGGATGTCATGGCGCGCATTTACCAGAGCGGCGCGGAAAGGCAAGGGACGGGGGGCGAAACGCTCAGGCCAACGGCATGTCGATCGTCTTCATGATCCGGTCGGTCTCGCACAGGATCTTGATGATCTTCTGGTAGTGGCGGATGTCATCGAAGGAGAGTTCGCGGCCCTTGCGGTCCTTGAGCCATTTCTGCGCCGGCTGGTAGCCGCCGATATGGAACTCCCAGGCGATCTGCGGCACGTTGTCGAAATACTGCCCGTCATTGACGAACACGCGGCCCGTCACCGCCTCGCCTTCACCGGCAAGCGGCTCGAACTCGATCTTTTCCACCCTGGAATCGCCATCCCCTGCGAAGGGATAGGGCGCCTGCCCGATCGCCGCATCCTCCATCAGGTGCAGGCGGCGCAATTGCCCGCCCTTTTCCGCCACATCGCGGAAGACCTGCGGCGACGGCGGATAGGGAATGCGTGGGAAGTCGATTTTCAGGAATTCGCGGTAGGTGTCGCGATAGGCCGGGCAGTGCAGCACGCCGTAGATATAGTCGAAGATGGCGACCTCGTTGGGGCGGCCCTCGGCGTCGTAGCGGGGTGCGATGTCCGGCGACTGACCGATCCGCTGTTGACCCCCCTCTGTCATCTTCGATGACATCTCCCCCTCAAGGGGGGAGATCGGAGCTCCCATCGCCGCTTCCTCGATCCTGCGCCGGATCGCCGGGTCCATGTTCACACGGCGGGTTTGGTCGAGTTCGGTTTCGGCGGGGTAGAGGTAGAGGGGAGAAAGCATTCCTCCCCCTCTATAAAACGCATTAAAGTCAAAAATTGCATTGGTGGCGAAAACAACATTCCATTCCATTGAACCAACGACTTGACCTTGCCTACCAATAACAGATGCAAGGTTAAGCCGTCCAGCAAAGTGCCGCATCACTTCTTCACGCGGTCGGCACTGAAAGCCGCGCGAAGTCCCGGTGTAATAAGTCCAGCGATTGTCGAACGGGCGATAAGCGATGCGCACGAGGCGGTCCTGCGAGAAATTTGCGATCACATCGGCCTTGGCACTACGCACCGACCAGTCCTGGACGTCTTTGCCCAACCCGTATTTTCGGCGCAGTTCTTCAGCGTCTAGTTTGGTAAAATCCTGCACGCGCCGCCAAAGTGCATCCTTATCCATATCGATGGTCAGGGCGTCGCGGGCGGTGACGATGCCAACAGAGTTGACCGGCATCAGTTCCTGGACGCCAAAGCCCTTTTCATATTCCTCCTCCAGACCGAAGTCCCGCATCACAAACGGATATTGTTCCGGCTTGTTGGGGAGATGGTTTGGTGACACATCCGAAGGCAACCCCTTCCACAGCGCATCGTATTTCTCCTTCCGGCTTCCCCAAAGATTGCCATGCCAGACGGTCGCGAGTGGCTTTTTCGCTTTCGCGTCCTTGGCCCTCTTCTTTGTCGCGATGATCAGTGCCACGCCCTGCTGGATATCGAAGACGTTCTTGTCCGGCGAACCGTCGGGCGCGACCTCTTTTTTCTTGGCGTTGCCGTGCAGGTCGAGCACCCAGATCTTGTCGAAGGTGTTCAGCAGGTGCCAGCGCATGCCCCGGAAGGTCGGGTTGTCGAGATAGCCGTGATTGGTGATGAAACCGAGAACGCCCTCGCCGTTTCTCTCGATCATGTGTTCGGCGAAACGGATGAACTTGACGTAATCGTCATTGATCCATTTCGGATTACGCTCCTGAAGCTTTTGCTTCCCGCCCGGTTCCTTCTTGTAGGCTTCCATGAGCGCCATGATCCAGTCGCCCTTGTTGGCGCTTTCGCCCGAATAAGGCGGATTGCCGATCACCACCATCACCGGCACATCGTTCTTGACGGTGTTGGCCTGCTTGGCCTCGTTTGACAGCCATTGGGCGAAAGGCAGGGTCTGGTTCACCTTTTCGCCTTCCTCAAGGCTGTTGGTGAGATAGACGCCAAGGCGCGGCGGATTGCTGCCGGTCGGCTTGTAGCCCATCGAGGTCAGCATCATGTCGAGCTTCATGTGGCACATGGCGTAACTCGCCATCAGAAGCTCGAATCCGTGCAGGCGGGGGATCAGTTCCTTCTCGACATAGGCCGACCATTGGCCCGGCGCGACATCCTTGATCCTTGGCGCGATCTGGCGGATCACCTCGGCAAGAAAGGTGCCGGTGCCCGCGGCGGGATCGAGAATCTGGACGCGGTGCAGTTCCTTCTTCTCGATTACCGGTTTGCCTTTGAAGGTCTGGCCGGTGTCCCAGTCCACCGTCACCTTGGACGTGTCGGCCAGACCGTCCGCCAGGCCGAACTCGGTCTTCAGCACGTCGTCGACGGCCCGCACGATGAAATTGACCACCGGTTCGGGCGTGTACCAGACACCGCGCGCCTTGCGCTTGGCCGGATTGTACTGAGCCAGAAACGTCTCGTAGAAATGGATGAACGGGTCGTTGCGCTGGGTGAATTTGCCGAAATCCCTGAAAAGTTTCGGCAGGTTGGTCGCCTGGAAAATCTCGGCCAGTTCGTCGACCGTGCGTGCGATGGCCGGATCGAGTGTCGGCCCTGCCACGTAACCGAAGAGATTGCGCAGGAAGGGGTTCGATTTCGGCAGCAGCGTCAGCGCTTCCTCGCGCGTGAAATCCTGCAAGGTCTCGTCATGCAGGCGGGCCGCGAACATGCCGTAGGCGATGGTCTCTGCGTAGATGTCGGCGAACTCCTCGGCGTTCAGATCGTGGATCAACTGATCCTTGAACGCCTTGAACTGGCCTGCCAGTTCGCTGGCGAGGTCCTTGTCCTCCTTCAGCGTGTTGAACAGGATGTCCTTGATGAGAACCGCCTTGCCGGCCATCATCTCCGCCAGCTTCTCGGCGCTGGTGATAGTCTGCAACCGTTCGGCGGCGAAATCCCGCAACTGGTTGGCAAGAGCGTCGAACTGGTCGGGCTTTGGCTGGATGCCCATCAGATAGTCGGCGATCGAAATCTCGCGGACCAGTTCGGCCTGCTTGTAGAAACGGAAATCGAGTCCGTTGGTGTAGATCAGGTTGGGCAGCGCTTTCGAGTAGCGCTCGAACTGCGCCTTGTTGGCATCGCGCATCGCCTTTGGGTTCACGTCGAGGCCGATATCCTTGGCCTCGCAGTGCCCGACCGTGATCTCACCGCGCATGAACACGAAATCGGGACGCCCGACATGAACCGCCTTCGGTTCGTTTACAGCCTTCACATCCGAACTGATCGAATCGAAAAGCCGGTTCAGCGCCGGCCGGAAAGAATGTTCCGTCGTCTGGCCGGATGCATGGAGCCGTTGGACTTCCGCCAAGTATTCCGCAACGTCGATGCTCATGCCCGGTCCCGATTCATTTCAGCGGTGCAGTGATACACGGCGGGGGGCGAAGTTCAATCGCCAGTGGGGGTGACGCCGCTATCTCCCGCCTTTGCGGGGCTGCCCTCGCCTGTCCTGCCGGCCAAGTACAAGCGGTTTGGTCACGGAATGGATCCCGGCTCAAGGCCGGGATGACGATTGGCATGGGGCGGCTCCGCCAATCTCAGACGCCGGCGATTGGCACAAAGGCCGGCGGCGCGCGGCGCTATCTCCCCCCTTTGCGGGGGAGAAAGCAATTTCAGCATCTTGGCTGGAGTGCAGCGGAAGCTAAGTGCTAGAAATTGCAAGAGATGGGAAATTCGGAGGGTGCCATGATCCCCTCTCTTGCGAATTCTAAGGGTTAGCTCGCTGAAGCTTCGCTAACACCGAGAATTCGCTTTCTCCCCCGCAAGGGGGGAGATTGGCGCGCGGCATCCACGCCTGCGCTTCCTGTCAGCGGGCGTAAATAAACTATCCACCCCCTCCAAACAGCTCCCATAATCTCCCCATCGCCTTCCGTGGGAGCGGGTCATGAACCGATGATCTGCGGGGGCGACCGGTGGCCCGGCGGCTGAAGCGTTACGGTTGCGCGGACGCGTGGATACAGCTCGTCCTTTGGCCGGGTGATCTGAGTGTGATCTTCGGCGTCCCGTCCTCCCTGAAGCAATAGGGCGGCCGGGTCAGGGTCCGCAGGCAAAGCGGGCATTCACGGGGAAACCCGGAAGGAGGCCTTGCC